>CAVOIX010000090.1:0-75841 GCA_963695945.1 uncultured Acidobacteriota bacterium
TCTGTGCGGATACCTGCCTATGGACCTGATCGAGCGTCCTCACTTTATAGAACAAAACGAAAGGGAACTGGCTCGCCTGGCAGAGCAGTTGCCGATTCCCTCCATCGTTGGGTATGCCGCTCGCGCAACGGGATCTACGGGAAAATCAGCCGCCAATGCGGCAGCCCTCCTGGCTGACGGAAACATTCAGTTTGTCCAGCATAAAATGCTGCTGCCCACGTACGATGTGTTCGATGAGTCCCGATATTTTCAGCCCGCTGAGACGCAACAAGTTTTTACCTTCGGCGGGCACAACCTGGGCATCACTATTTGCGAGGACATTTGGAACGACAAAACATTCTGGGCCAAACCTCTCTATGATCGCGACCCGGTGGCCGAATTGATCGCCCGCCGCGCTACGATGATCATTAATATCTCGGGCTCTCCCTATACGCTTGATAAGCGCGCCTTGCGGCTGGACATGCTGCGTTCCCTGGCCAAGTCCCACGGTTTACCGGTAGTTTACGTGAATCAAGTTGGCGGCAATGATAGCCTGGTCTTTGACGGCGGCAGCGTCGTGGTGCTTCCCGATGGCCGAATTCCGGCGCAGGCGAGTTTGTTTGAGGAAGACCTGGTCCTGTTCGATAGCGAGACACAGACAGGCGATTTTCATCCACAACCCCTGGACGAAATCGATCTCGTGCTGCGGCAATCATTTGCGGAACCCGCGATTACGTCCGCAAATCAGGCTTTCGCGCGGTGGTAGTCGGGCTCAGTGGAGGAATAGATTCCTCCGTGGTGGCCGCCATTGCGGTAGCGGCGCTGGGTCGTGAAAACGTGCTGGGCGTCTCCATGCCCGGCCCATATTCCTCGGATGGCAGCCGTTCCGACGCCCGGCAACTGGCAGAAAACCTGGGAATCGAATTTGTGACGCTTCCGATTGCGGAAGTCTTCAATTCCTATCGCCATACACTAGCGGACGCTTTTAAGGGCAGGACCGAGGACGTGACGGAAGAAAATCTGCAAGCCCGCGTGCGTGGTAATTTTCTCATGGCGCTTTCCAATAAATTCGGCTCCATGGTGCTAAGCACGGGGAATAAATCAGAAATGGGCGTGGGATACTGCACTCTCTACGGAGACATGGCTGGCGGTCTGGCGATGCTTTCCGACGTTCCAAAAACCATGGTCTATGCGCTGGCCGAGTGGATCAATCGCGAAAGGGAACTCATCCCCCGTGCGTCGATCGAAAAGGCGCCCTCCGCCGAACTACGGCCCGATCAAACGGATCAGGATTCCCTCCCGCCTTATGATGTGCTGGACAAGATCCTGAAGGCATATATAGAAGACGTTAAAAGTCCGGAAGAAATCGCTGCCCAATTTGGCTTCAATCTGGAGCTCGTTCATTCCATTGCCGGCAAGGTCGATCGCAATGAATACAAAAGGCGCCAGGCTCCGCCCGGACTGAAAATTACCTCCCGAGCCTTTGGATTGGGCCGGCCCTTCCGATTGTTCAAAAGTTCAAACCGTGAGAGGAGTTTCAACGTGTTGAGAAAAGTCACTTTTTATTTTGCCGTCTGCCTGGCGATGAGCCAATTGCCAGCAGCAGCTCAGACGCCGTCGCCAAAAGAAGCATCCCAAACTTCCAAGGCGGCCAATCCCACACCGGCCAAATCAGGAACCGTCGAGGGACGAATCGAACAATATTTGAGGAATTTGTACGCGTGGGGGCCGGCCTACACTGTAAAAGTAGGGCCGCCGAAGCCATCGCCCATTGCGGACCTACTGGAAGTTGCAGTAACCGTCTCCATGGGAGAACAATCCGATACCGCGGTAGTCTACGTCTCGAAGACGGGAGACTTCCTAATGCGCGGAGAACTGACGGACATGTCAATCGATCCCTTCGCGGCGACGCGTGCCAAACTGCATGCAGGGACATCTCCATCGATGGGACCGGAAGACGCCAAGATTACGCTGATCGAATTCGCCGATTTTGAGTGTCCCTCATGCCGCCAGCTGGATCTAGTGCTTCGGGACCTGCTCCCGCGACATCCCGAAGTGCGCCTAGTGTTCAAAAACTACCCCTTAACCGAGATCCACCCCTGGGCCATGACCGCGGCAATAGCGAGTCTGTGCGCCTTCCACCAAAATCCCCACGCGTTCTGGAAGATGCACGACGCGATCTACGACGCCCAAGAAGTAATAAGCCCGCAAAATGTGTGGGACAAAATGCAAGATCTGGCGAATCAGGAAGGTTTGAACGCAGAAACCTATAAGTCCTGCATGATCAATCCACAAACGGCAGAAGAAGTAAAATCAACAATAGCAGAAGGTCACGCAGTAGCGGTAACAGCCACGCCCACGACATTCATAAACGGTCGTCGAGCCGTGGGTCCAGATAAATCCATGATAGAACAATACATAGCGTTTGTTCCGGCGCATTTATAAACATAATATAGCTTATCGGGCGCTCCACCCAAATTACTCCTTCTCGAGTGCCTTCGTCAAGCTAAGATTTTGGCAGGGGCGTTGATTCCGTGCCCGGGTGCTCTTATGCGGGTTTTGAGTGCAGATCTCCTATTCGATTGGCGTTGCTGTGCAATCTTTTCGACGCCCAGCAGTTCGTAGCGTGACGCGTGACTGGCTAGTGAACTTCGGCTGCATCGTCGCGTTGATCCTTACTTAGGGCTGGACGTTATGAGTGACGGCCAGACGTTATGGAGCGGACGCCGCGAAGTTCAGCGTCGGGTTGCGGCTGTTGCGGCTGCGCCTGCGGCTAGGCCGATGGCAAACCATTTTGCGGCTCGTTTGAGACGCAGTAGAAATGTTCCTCCGTGTGCGGCCGCTATGCCGCGTCCCGTTCGTGTTGCAGGGCTGTGCTGCGTGTTTTTTCGTCGGACAGATCATTTTGCAGAGAATTGTTTTGGGCCGCGTTGGCGCGGCAATCCTGCAACGCGTCGTACAGCGGCACCAGGTCTGGCTTGGGAATGGAGATGATTGTCGATTCTGTTGGCGTTTCCGCAGATGGAGTTAGTGGGGACAAGTTGACAGTCGAATCGAGACCGGCAGGGGAAGAGGGGGTAGCACGGATGCCAGTTGCTCGGCCGCCTGCTCCGGGGTGCGAACGGCGCGCTTTTGTTCCTTGATTGCCGCTAACGCTGCGGCCAACTGTGAGTCGCGCTCGTTTTCGCGATCGTGTGCTTGCTGGATTTGAGCGCTTTGTGCGGCTAGTGTGGCAGCTAATTGTTGGGAGTCGTGGCGCGCGGAGTGCCAGGCATCGGCCATTAACCCCGCGGCGATCAATGCTACGCCGAAAATGACGATGTCGAGTTTGGGCTTCATTGGTGGGGAATTCGCTTATCGGATCGGCTTCGTAGGCAATCATGAGCTTACTTCCCTGCCGGCTTTTGGGCGAATTGCATCGGGTACGCCGCGGATCGTCGAAACTTCACCATCGGGATTTGTAATTCAAGATTCGGAGTTGGAAATCAATTCGTGAAATGTGCGATTCAGATTGCGGCGGTTGATTTCTTTATTGCGAGTGCGCTGTAGATCTCCGCACTTCAGAATTCAGAAAGTGGAGTTAAATTGAATTGCCGTCACGGAGATCTGTGTCGGATTGTGGCATCATCGCCTGCCTCCCAGCCTGTGAATCAGCGGGCGTTTCTCAGACCGCGCGGGACGAGTAATTGCGCTTGCGGGCCAGCACCTCCGCGGCATAGTTCGCGCTGGCGCCGCCGTTCCAGGCCAGTAAGGCCGCGGAGACGTTGCCTTTCGCTCGCGAAAGCCGGTTGGCCAGAACACGGCATCCGAATTCGATACCCGTAGCGGGATCGCACAGTTCCGAAAGCGATGCCTGCTGAAAGCCGAATTCTCGCGCTACCTGGCCCATCACCTGCATAAGTCCCCACGACATGGCTCGCGTGTAGGCTCCCGTGGCGCTCAATTTCCCGGCGGTATACAGCGGCGCGACGTAGCGGGACAGGAAGCTGGGCTCGTAGCGCATGGCCCACGGATTCCAGGCGGATTCCTGCTCGATCACCGCGCAGACCAGCGCGGGTTCCAGGGCGTGCTCGGAGGCGACGCGCCGCGCAAGGTTGATGATTTCGGTTGGGACGGTGTCAGGCATGGCAGGAAATCCTAACTCGTAACTGGTGACTCGTGAATCGGGCGATTGATTTTGGTTTTGCGATTTGTGAATTATGAAGCGCCGGGTGCTTTCAATGCGGAGCCGATCAACGAGCTGATTTTTGGACGTCTCGAATCGCTCCTCGATCCCCACCGTCAACGCTCGCCGACAGCGCTCAACTCTTCATTTACCTTTGTTTTCTTTCGTGGCCGTTCAGTTCCAGGAACTGCACCGGCGGCGGTTCTTCCAGCTCTATGCCCAGGTGGCCGGCAATCTGGCGGATAGCGTGATAGAGGTGCGGCAGGTGGTTGATGGCCATGTCGCGAACGAAGGCGCGGCGAATTTCGTCATCGCGTGTGCGCCGGTGCAGCCAGCGAATGAAGAGAAATAGTTGGACGAACGCGGGAAAGCCAACAACGATCCAGTAAGGATTCATAGGGTGGGGTCACAGACGTCGCCTGTGAAGGTTTGGGTTGCGCGTGCGGTTGCCGGTTAGCGATACGATTCCGATGGTCAAGTGAATAGCGATTACAAACTGAAGTCTGTGCCGCATCCGCGAATCGGACCTAGCCCTTAAATCCGAACGATAATCCGCCCGGCCCGAGGCCGATGTTGAAGCCGCTGGAGGCCGCGTTGCGCGCGCTGGCGTCCAGCAGTAGCGCAGGCACCCCCAGGGCGCGGCCCAGCAGGCCTGCATCGGTGCCATACAGGCCGGAAAGGCCGGAAAGCGCCGACAGGGTGCCCGAGCGCGAGGCGTTGGCGAAGGCAATTTGGTTTTGCTGCGCGAGGTCGGCCTGGTCCTGTCCCTGCGTGCGAGCGAGCGAATCGATCAGCTCTCCGTAACCCGCGGAGTTGCGCGTTCGCGCGGCGCGGTTCGCGGCGTTTTGCGCCAGCGCATCGAAGGACGACGACAGCGCCGACTGCGAGGCATTGGTGATGGCCGATTGCTGCGCCTGCGAATAGCCGGGATTGGCGAGCAGGTTCTGATACCCGCCGGTTGCCTGCGATCCGAGCGCCTGGCTGATCGATAGATCTGCTGGTTCATATTATTTTGCTGGGAGAGTTGCTGGTCGATCATCTGTAGCCGGAACATCCTGCGAAAGAATGGAAATAAACGACAGCCCAAACGCCGATAAAGATTGGTCACAAACTGGTAGCGAGGCATTTCCGCCGCCGCGCTGTCGTCATACATCTTTGACTCGTAAGGCAAATGCCAGGTCATGTCCTGCGGATTCCACCAGGCATATTGCAGTCCCTGCCAGAACAGACGCGCCTGCCGAATCCGCCGAATCTCATGCCGCCGCGCAACCATGCCTTCCTGGCGGTACTCCACAACAAGCTCGCGCAGCGCATTCACCAGATCCGGGCGCAACTCCTCGAGCCGCTCGTTGTTCGCTCCCAGCGCCAGCTTAGCCAGTGCTTCCTGGGCGGAAGCCGCAGGCTTGCCGTCGATCGACAGAGGCATGCGCGCGCTACTCGCGGTGTGCGAAGACGAAGCTCCATCCAGCGGCGCGACAATCCCATCGTTAGGCGCTTCCACCTCACCATTCAAAATGGCCATTTCGTGAGCATCATTAAGCTGAGTAGTCATGTTTTTAAGTAGCACAGGCCTTTGACCCTGAGCAGTTCCGAAGGGCAGTCTGTGGAATTCGTCATAAGATCTTGGCAAAGACGCTGGAACCGAAGACAACACCGCAAAGAAGAGCGAACGGAACAAGGAGCGCGGGAAAGCCGCTAGTGTGAAGCCCCTCAGCGCCGGCCGAAATGCCGCCAACTAAAGTCTGTGCCGCCAAAATCTGACAACCAAGGTTTATCCACACCCATCTGTGGTAGAACCTCTAAGCACTCAAGGAGAAATAAATGGGCTTGCTCATGTGGATCGTCGTCGGACTAATCGCCGGTTTCCTGGCCGGAAAAGTAATGAAAGGCGGCGGCTTCGGCGTCCTGATGGACATCGTAATCGGCATGGTCGGCGGCGTAATCGGCGGCTGGCTGTTCAACATGCTCGGAATCTTTCCCGGCGGCGGAATCATCGGCTCGATCCTGGTAGCCTTCGTAGGCGCCTGCCTCCTGCTCTGGCTGGTCCGCCTGATCAAACACGCCTGAGCTCTGGAGAGGGTGCTTAAGAAAAGTGCGTCACGATCAATGGCACAATTACTTTAGGTGATTCCGCTTCGTAAGCCAACCGAGTGGCACAGGCTTCAGCCTGTGGGGTTTCGTCCGAGCAAGGCTCTAATAAGACCGCAGTCTGATCACAAGTTTTCTCGTCCGCTCGTCGATCTCCAACGTGTATCGATCCGCGACGTCCATCGATACGCACCGTAAATGAATCTGCAACCTGCGAGCGAGGCTCGCCCTCCGACCAAATTACTTCTCCCCACCGTTCCGCCCCGCCGAATTCTGTCCGCGGCAAATTCCCGCTCTCGGGCAATCTGCGACCACGTCCTCCGCCGCACCGCGGCCAACCCCAAGCCCGGCCGCCGCGATTCATCCTCCGGCAAAACCGGCGGAAATCCAGCAGTCCCCAAAAGCGAATTCACCAGCGACCGGTTTTCAGCCCGCAAGCGAGCCAATTCCTCCTCCAGCAAAACCACATAACGCGAGCGCAAGCGCCGCCCAATTCCGCTCATAATTTCTTCCCACATAATCTCGCCAGCCCCGATCCTTCCTACAGAAAACGTGCCGTCCGCTCCCATCAAGTGGCGCAGGCTTCAGCCTGTGGGGTTCGGTGAGAGCGAGGTACAACCCGCAGATTGAAGTCTGCACCGCTTTCCTCAACATCAATCTTATGCTAGCGTGTCACGTATAATGACTTACTACCAGCGCACCCTGCCCCACTGGCACCCGTTTGGCCAGGACATTTTTCTAACCTGGCGCCTGAAAGATTCACTTCCCCCTGGGTTCCAAAAAAAATCCTTAAAACAACTTCCCGGCAGACGTTTTCTCGCTGTTGACCAAGCCCTCGATCGCGCCGATGTCGGGCCGCTTTGGCGGCAGGACCCGCGCATCGCAATGTGCGCCCTGGCCGCGTTGCAAGGCGCGCAGCAGCAACGCTTGGTCCAACTGCACGCGTACGCCATCATGGCCAATCATATCCACCTCCTGCTTTCCCCAATCGTTGCGCTAAAACAATCCATGCGCCTAATCAAAGGTAGCGCCGCCCGGCAGGCAAATTTGCTGTTAGAACGGACGGGGAACCATTTCTGGCAGGATGAGTCCTTCGACCGATGGGTGCGCAATCCAGCCGAGTGGCTAAAAATCAAAATCTACATAGAACGGAATCCAGTAGCCGCAGGACTGGTAGCACAACCAGAAGACTGGCCGTGGTCCAGCGCCTCACACCCAATAAAGTAAAAAAGGCCCAACAGTGGCACAGGTATGAGTGGCACAGACTTCAGTCTGTGGGGTTTAGGCCTCGCAAGCTCGAACCCCCACAGACTGAAGTCTGTGCCACTGAAGGCTGATCCACTGAAATCTGTTCCACTAAAGCAATTAAAATGTCCCCACCTCACCACCCCTGCGGCCGCCATCTCCTTGGCACCACCGGCGCCACCCGCCGCGTCTCCTCCTCCGCAAATTTCCTAAGCCAGATCGCCCGCGAAGTAGGATCCACCGCCGTTACCCGTCCAGCCGCCAAGACCTCCGCCGGCGCGCGCCCAGGCTCCAGCGCTGACTTCAACCCATACCGCGCCGAATCCGCCGGATCATCACCATCGCATTTCAAACAATCCTCAACATTCACCGGATCGCGCGTCAGCATAGGCAAATTCTCAATCAGCCGCACGCAATTGTCGGCGATCAACCAGTGATCCGCCTCCAGCGCCTGGTACATCAGCATCCAGCCGCCCACGCGATCGTTGTCTGCCGGAGTAGCCCGCGGCAACCCCGCAGCCGCCAGCCCATCGCCCAGCTGATCCGCAATCGAAGCGTCCGCGGTCCGCTGCGCAAACGCATCCGGCGAAAGATAAATATCGCGAATGCGTCCCCGCGCCCCAAACGATCCACGCTGCGCTCCGCAATCGCCGCGGCCAGCATGCGCGGCGAAAGCCGGTTCTGCACGAACTCGCGATAAGTCACCACCACGCCGTCCGCGCGCGTAGCGTGCCAGTACACCGCGCTGGGATGCTCAAATCCCCAGTCAATCGAAATCCACCGAGGAGTCCACGGCTCCAGCTGCACCTGCTCGGCGCGCACTGTATGCCGGCCCGCCGAAAAAATATCAAAGTACTGCCCGGCGTAAACGTCCCACTCGCCATCCAGAAACGCCCGCCGCAGGGCCTCCGGCAATTGCCCTAAAGTTTTCTTGTACTCGTCGTCGCCGGCAAAGTAAGGATTGTCCGCGATCGTGGCGTGAACAAATTCGTAATCGTCAGGATCGTACTGATCCGCGCGGTCCATCCCAGGCCGCCACGCGATCCACCCACAGAGCTTTCACCCAGGCGTGCCCCACGTTGCCTGGATTCGTAGCCCCAGCCATGCAGGGCTTCGCATTCTTAATGCGGCAGCGGTTGCGGCTGGTCAAAAACTGCCATTGCTTCAGCGTGAAGTGGGTAAGCTCATCCACTCCGATAAATAAATACTCCGCGCCCTGGTAGCGGTAAACGTCATTCTCCGTATCGCAATAAGCGAAACGGGTAGTCGACCCGTTCAGCCAGGTGACAATGTGCTTGGCCTCATTATATTTTTCATATAACTCGCGCGGCACATCGCGTCGGAAATACGTAATAAGCGAAGCCTCCAGCTCCGGAAATGTGCGCCGCAAAAGCAGCGTGTCGACGCCCGGATGCAAATGCGCCCGGTAGATCGCCTCATAAAGCAGCGCCTTGGTTTTTCCAGGCCCAGCGGCTCCGCCGAACAGCCGGTATTTCGCTTTCGATTTGTGAAATTTCAGCTGCTGCGGAAAAGGCTTGTACCCGCACGCAGCCTGAAATTTGGAGAACGAGCGAATGCAGTGCGACTCCGGTGTCTTGCCGTCATTGGAAGCCATGAGATCGATGTGGCGCAGGCTTCAGCCTGTGGCCTTTAGTTGTGCCAAGGAGCGAGCTCCGGTCAACCAACCCCCGCAGGCTGAAGCCTGCGCCACTAAAACCTAAACCCCGCGCAATTTCTCCCCAACAAAAAAAGCCGCAGCCCCGGCCACAAAACAAATCCCAATCCCATAGTGCTCCAAACTAAGCACCACCCCGCCCGCAAACGCGACCCCTCCAGCAATCTGCAAATAAAGCCCGAGCGACTGCGAAGAAAGCGCCGAAGTCAATACAGCCATGATCAAATCCCTCCCAAATCAAATGAAGAAGCAACACCAGGTAGCACAGACTTCAGTCTGTGGTGCTCCGTAAGAGAGTCCCAGGCTGAAGGCGAAAGCCAGGATCAATTGAACGCCCCAGACTCCCCTTCCTAATCGCAGCACCCGCGCGTCAGCAAAGTACTCCCAGCCCCGCCAGGATAAACATACCCACCGATCTCCCAACCGCCACCAAGCAGGTTCTGGTTCAGCACCGAAACCCCGCCAGGCCAAACCGCCGCGGGCGCCAGCCCTATCTGAAAAGAACTCCCAAGATTCAATCCAGTATTAATGGCCGGCGAAACCGCCAGCAAAGAAAAATTCCCGGTAGAAGACAAAGCTGAAGCATTCACCAACCCCGGATCCAGGCTAAAAGAATGCGCGTCCTGCGAAGCCCCGCTCTGCCAACCTGAAAACGTAAAGCCCGTCCCGCCCCAGCTGAAAGGCGATCCGCTAGCCGAAAAATAATCGTTGTAGTCGTAAGCGGTGGAATCTCGGACGAAGCATCCACGCTGGCATAAGCCCCGGTATAAAAAATGTTGTTTTTCACCAGCGCCCCGGTAGAAGTAGAAGCCTGGCTAAGCGCTGCGTGCGTATTGCCGGGCCCAAACAACGTGTTGTTGTAAAAGATGCTTCCCACGCTTCCCGTCAGCAGAATTCCCACATTATTTGCCGCCAAAATATCCACCAGGTTGTCCCACAGCGTAACCGCCGCGCCGGTTCCCAGTCCGGAGTTCCCGCCGCTGCCCACATCCACGCCGTAACCAAAGGTTCCATAAATAAAATTGTGAGAGAACGTAATGTTGGTTCCCGAATCGCCCACCAGCAGTCCGTAACCGCCGGCCGCGTGCGCGATGCTATAGATCAGGCAACTGTCCACGGTATTCGCGGCGGAGCCGCCATGCGCCACGATTACCGCCCAAACGCCCGCCGCCACGTAAGCGGATGCCAGCGAAGTGTCGTTGTAAAACGTGGAATTCTGCACCAGGTTGCCGGTGGTTCCCGCCCCATAAATCGCCAGCGGCGAAGTGCCGTACGCGTGATAAGCGGTCACATTGGTGACCAGATTATTGGTCGCCCCAACGTAAATCGTCAGCGGGTGCCGAAACGTATCGTGCAACGATAGATTGCGCACGATGCTGTTGCTGCCCGTAAGATAAAGCCCGCCCAGCGTGGCGGTGCTCGAGTTGTACGTTTCCGACTGGTCCAGAGAATCGAAAATCAGCCAGGACTTGCCGTTGTCCCAGGCCGTGAACGAAGGGCTGGAAGCCGTCACATAGCTGTACGTCTTCCCGTTCGTCGCCACATTCGTTCCATCCGAAGCGTGCAGGTACAAATACGTCCCGTCGTAAAACCACGATCCCGCCGCGCCTTCCACCGCGCTCTGCGAACTCTTGCTCAGCAGCAGCGACCCATCTTCCCAAACCGCCATGGGCGCGACGCCCAGTGTATTGCGATATGTAAACGCCGTCTGAATCGCTCCTGTGATGGATCCCACCACGCTGTTCCCGCCGGTGGCAAATCCGTCGCCCGAAACATTCGTCGCCTGCGACTGATCCGACACGGTCGCGTCTGACCACAGCGTCGTGCCGTTGTTTCCGAAATATTCCACGTTGCGCGCGGTCGTGTACATCGCCACGATCTGGTCCAAGCTGTTGTTCAGGCTGTAGGTAATCACATCTGACGTGGCGCTGGTCCCCGCCGCCACGGTCGTCCCGTTGCTTCCGCCGCTCCACGTAATGCGCGTCATTGCGCTGGTATTCGGCGCCGTATTCACCGGGCCAATCGCCGCGCCGGTAATGTTCAAAGCCGCCGTCGGCGAAGCCTTCACCGTAACGCTGACCGACACCACGCTGTTAGAGATCTGTGCGTGCGCAATCTGTTCGCGCCAGTTGCGAGTCCCGCTGTCCGTGGAAGAAGTCGCCGAATCGGTTAAAGAAAATATCGTCACCGTCTGATTCGGTGCCAGCGTATATCCGCCGGTGCCAAGCAGCGTGGAACCCTTCAGCATCGGATCGCGCCGCTGCCATAAGCCCCAAACGTAATCGGCGATCCGCTCGAGCCGCCCGAAGGAACCACCAGCGCAGTTCCATACCACGAATCTCCGCGATTAAATAAGACCGAATCTCCCGTCGCAAACGTGGCTGCATTCACCTTGGCCACCGTCTGCCAGGGATGTCCGGAATCCGTCCCTGAATTGGAATCGCTGCCGGCGGCGGCAACAAAATAAGTAGTAGCCCCAGCCGCAGCCGCCGAAAACACCATCACGACTGTAACGATCAGCACGCCGGCCGCAATTCGAGTGGCGCAGGCTTCAGCCTGTGGAATTTGCGAGGCTAAAAGCCGGTGCCATCCTGCAACCATCGCCCATAGCCTGCCCCTCGAAGTTGCCCAAGGCGAAAAACCTGCGCCGCGCCACCCCGTCCCGCAAAATCCCCTACTGCACCACATAGCTGATCCCGCCGGACACCTGCCCCGAGCCGGAATTAAACAAGCACAAATTGTCTCCGCTATTTCCTTCCGCCCCCAGCGCGGACGCTCCATTCCCCAGCGCAATCCCGCCATTGGCCGCAAAATTCCAGCCCGTAGCCGCCGTGGCCCCACCAAATCCGCTGACGCCAACCGTACCCGTACCGCAAACCGATCCAGTCCCCTCAACCACCGCCACATTGGTAGCCGCGGCCGCCACCAAATGAATCGAGCAGACATAGATTTTCCTGGAAACCGTTCCGGCCACCAGCTGCGTATTCGTCGTCTGCGAAATGCTGGCAAAAAGTTTCGTCTGCCCCGCGCAAGGATCCACAACCAAAAAATTATTTCCGTCCGTAATCTTCAATCCCTGCCCGGTATCAAACTGCCCCTGCGCAAGCGCAAAAGCCCTGGTCTCCAGCAGCACCGACTTTTCACCCCGAGCAACTAGAACAGGCATTCTGGAGCCAGCTACTCCGGCAGACCGAAGCACCGAACCGCGGACCACCGGCGCAATCTCCACCGTCCGCGCATGCACAGCCCTAAAAAAAACCAGCCCACCAAAAAGTAAAACCACCGCAAAAGGCCACCACCGCGGCCGCCATCCAGCAGCGCGCGAAGCACCGCGTTCGTCACCGCGATCTTCGCTACGATCTCCGCCCGTCACTGCCCCGCCGCGTCCGCGCCGTCCACCCGACGCAGCCGTCAAATCCAGCAATCCGCGCAAAACTCCAAATTCCACCGCCACCGCCGCCGCATCGTCCGCCGCGGCATCTCCGCTGTTCGGCACCACAATCCGCAATTCACGATCCGAGTGCACCAGGCCGCCACGCGGATCAACAACCACTGGAGCCGCAGCCAGCTGTCTAACATGCCGCAACACCGCCGCCTCCAGCTCGCTGTCCACGGAATCAAAATGAATCCGCGACCCGCCACCACTGACGCCGCCGCCCACCGCACCATCACCCAGCGCCCCATCATCCAACCCATCGCCACAGGCGGGAGAGGAAGCGTCCCGAACACTCCGGGCCGCTTCCTCCCTGGTTGAGGACTGTGCGTCGAGCGTGGGCAAATCCGGCCGCAGGCAGGAGTCAGGGGTTTGATTGGCCGGGGCAAGATCGATGGTAATGGCGTAGCCCGCCAGGGGACCGCCAGCCAGCGCGTCCGCGGGCAAATATTCCGTAACCGCGAACCCACCTAGCCGCAGCAAATGCCGGGTAGCCCGCGCACAATTGTTATCGCCAATAATTTTGATTCGCATAAAGGAAGCAGCCAGCGGTAAGAAAGAAAAGTGGCACAGACTTCAGTCTGTGGAATTTCGTGACCCGTGATTCCGAGTTCGTGACGCGTGAAACTAGCCGATTCTGGCAGCCTGTCATCCCTTCGCCACCCTGCTAACGGTAAGAGTTCGCCGCGAACGGACCGAATCCGCAGACCAGGAATATTTCCGAGGGCTTTCGGATTACAATAACCAGACCGCTGAAAAGTGATTCCAAGCCATGCTCGGCGAAACAATTAAATAACCATTTTTTCGCACAAGTTCTGGCAGTAGAAACACAAATCGCGAATCGCCAGCTCGACCCTCTCAGCGCACAAACGTAAGCAGCGCCGGCCCCGTCCCGCTGACCACCTGCAAATAAGCTACCGTATCCCCGGCCAGAAACCGCGTCCCTGACCCGCCATCCTGCACTCCTCCCGAATGCCGCGGCGCCGCCACCACCTCGATGCTGCCCGCCGAAATCGTGTCCTGCGTGGAAGCGTCCCCGGAATCCGTCCGAATGCGCAGATCCACAAACACGGAATTTTTGATGGACACGGCCATGCAATCGAATGGCGCTACCACCGGAGTCCACGAAACCGTGTCCAAAGTGATCTGCTTCTTGACGTAATTTGGATTGGAGGACATAAAAGAGTTAAAAATCGTGCCAAAAGCGAAGCTGCAAGAAGTCCGGGGCCAGCTAAGGGAATAAAATGCTGAAATTGACGATCTCAAATCTGAAATTTAAAATCTGAAGTAGAACACGCTGACGCCATCCGCAAGCCAAGCCGCAACCAAATCCGCGCCTCACCAGTCACAGGTCATGCTCCGCCACCACCCACGTGACCCGCGTCACATACAGCCACATCCCCTCGGCGATAACCTGACCCTGGAGGTGCACCAGCCATGAAAAACAAATTCCCAACCAACGCATACGTAGGTCAGCTGGAGCGCCGAGGCGGCAAAAAACTGGGCCAACAAGGCACCGAGTTCTTCCACAAAAAACAAGAAGTGCGCAAGCACTCGACCAGCGGCTTTCGCGGCAAACGGGGATAAGAATGCAGTGACCGGCAAGCCCTGAATTCACCAACACGATGCCAGGTGGCGAATGAAAATAAAAAGTCCAACGCCTTTCATCACACCAGCAATTGCAATGCATGCGTGAACGCGAATGATGCCCCACCAGTCAGGGTTGAAAGGTCACCAGTCACCGCGCTACG
This sequence comes from uncultured Acidobacteriota bacterium, assembly GCA_963695945.1. GTDB lineage: Bacteria > Acidobacteriota > Terriglobia > Acidiferrales > UBA7541 > Palsa-360. Next base: position 14,337 of record CAVOIX010000090.1, read on the forward strand.
GCAGCATCTTCGCCGTAAGCGACGCCCCGCCGGTTGACGAAATTACCTTAATGCGCAAGAACCGCGCCCGCACCCCAAGCACGGTCCGCGCTTCACCCGCCGTGGCGGTGGAGGTATCAATGAGGAAGTATTCCGCATCGACGTCGGCCGAGGCTCCTGCAGCACGATGCTGATCGCGCTGGGCGCCGTCCCAAAAATTGTTTGCCAGCGCACCGTGTGTCCCTGGTCTGGCAGTCCCGCCGGCTCCGGAATCGCGAATTGCGTCCCAGCCGTCCCGTTTGCCGGAAACGCCTCGGCGTTGAAGCTGAACCCAACGTCGCCGGGAAACAAGGAAAGTGGCGGAGTGCTACTGCTGTAAGCGGGCATAAAGTTCTCCAGTAGGACAGGCTTCAGCCAGTCCAGACGTAAAACGACAGCAAGATCGCGCAAACAGAAGACGCGACGCAAGAAGCGATGAGCAGCATGGGTAGGACCCGCCTTCGGGAGAACGCCGAAATTGAAACACACGTTTGCCCGAAGGCGAGGGGCTAAAAAATGAGAAAGCAAGTAAGGGAAATCTTGGAAAAGCGCCGGGGGGGGTCCGGCAAGAGGGTACAACTCTGCACTTGGAAATGTATCATAAGCGAAACTTATTTGTCAAGCGATTTGTATAAAAAACTTTCATTCAAGGGTTGTCGGCCCATTGCCGATTCACAACCTAAAGCTAAGCCCACTCGAAGGAGGACCGCCATGCGTCACTTCATTCTAATCGTCACAATGGCCCTGGCCGCTTTTGCGCCCGCGATCGCCGCACATCCTGGTTCACCCGCCTCAGCCCAGGACCAGATCCCTGCCAACTTCGTCCCAACCGGCAAGGCCATGTTCAAGCAATATTGCGCCGCCTGCCACGGACTCGATGCCAAGGGACACGGCCCCGCACGCGCCGCGCTGAAAGTTCCCGCCGCCGATCTCACCACCCTCACCAAGCGCCACGGCGGAGAGTTTCCCTATGATCTCGTCACCAACGTTCTGCGCTTCGGTCCGGGCGTAGCCGCTCACGGATCCTCGGACATGCCCACCTGGGGCGGCATCTTTCAATACATGGACAACTACAATCAGGCCGCCGTCCAGAAGCGCATCAAAAATCTGTGCGACTACCTGATCTCACTCCAGGAGAAATAAGCGCGAAACAAAAGTGGCGCAGGCTTCAGCCTGTGGAATTTAGTTCATGCAGGAAGTGAAAACGAGAGAACCGGCCAACCAAATCGCACAGCGATCGGACCGGGCCTCTAGGTTCTCATTCCGATCACGGTGAACGTTCACCGTGAACCATCATGTTCTTCGTCGAGAAATCTCTGCCGCTCTGTGTTGCCCAAAGCCAGCGGCATTGGAGAAAGTTACAAGCCATTTACCATCACCTATTCCACGGAATTTATTCCTAGCGGATGATCGTCTAACGGCCCCTGCCCTTGCCGCTTCCTATTTTTTGTTATACTCAACGGAACGTCAGGCGGTAGGTCGGAGGATGGATGCGGTCGGACGTTCGTGCAAGTTCCTACTGGCTGGTTTTGCTCGGCTCCTATGCTGGCGCAGCCGTCTCTGCCGGTTTTGCCATCGCTCTCATCACCCACGCGATTCACGGACACGGCAGCACTGCCGGAAATATCCTGCGATTCGCGCTGGGTATCGCAGCGATCTTCGTCTTTTTTTTCCTGGTCTCCGTGGGCACCGTTACCGCCTCTCCTTCAACGACGATCCCGAAAACGAATTCCGTTGATTGCGTCCTCCGCAATGCCCCGTGCCCACGCCGCGTGGGCCTCCCGATCGCCGCGCGATAATCGCTCCATGACCCAACACAATGACCGCAGTGATCGGCGATCGCGCCGTTCCCCTCCCGCCCGTAATCAAGACGCCCGCACCGCGGGCTCCTGAAAATACTTGGACGGCGGAAACATTCCGCCCGCGTCAATTCGCGTCCCACGCGCCCGCGAATTTCCTCCGCCCAATCCGCCCAGGTCAGCTCGCTAATTCCCATGTGCCGCCGCGCCACCTGATAATCCGCCCCGCCCAGATAAAACAACCGAAACATAGCCACGCGGCTCGCCCTGAACGAAGTGTGAGAAGGGCTTGTCCTGAGCGCCCACTGCGAGGGACCAGCCCCGCCGTCATCAGCATGGGCTTGTCCTCCGTGATTCTGCATTCGACGTGAATCCGCCTCCAAAGCCCGTTCCCCGGCCAAGGCGAAATCACAAACATACTCCGCCAGCCGCGGCATCCGGTCCGGACGCCACAAATATTTCCCGGAAGCCTCCGTATTCAGCGTGGGAATTTTGCAGTCAATCGCCTCGCGCGCCGCCAGGTACACGTCATGGCAAACATCGAATGCAAACGTAGCCAGCATGGTTTCTCCTCCACACTTCCGCCACTGCGATTCGTAAAAACGTAGTAGCAGACGTTTCATCCTGACTAAAATGAAAAACAGTCTGCGGCTTTTCCAAACAGCGAATCGCTCGGTTCCAGTCGAAGCTTCTCCCCTGCCAATCTCCGCGCCAGACCAATTCGCCTGCTGCAATTCATAAATCCCTAAGGCGCGCGTCCCGCGGCGATTGCCGCCTGGCGCTTTCGGTCTCGCTCAATCACTTCCCGCCGAACACCCTTCGGACCGCACACGGGCCCTTGCCCCACCATCAATTCGCGTGCCGTGGCAAGTTCCTTCTCGCGCCAGGACAGTGCCGCCGCATAGCGCCGCGCCTCCCGGCCCCGACTCCGTGGCGGTCTTCCGTTCCACTCCGCCAGCTTCAGCTTCGCCGTCGCTCGTCCTTTCGGGACCCGACGGCCCACCATAACTCGCCCGAATGTTTCGCCAGGCTGCCTCGGCGCTCAATTGGCCCTTGAAATTTGCATTTGAAGTTTCATCAGCCGGGGTTTTTGAATTTGAATTGGCGGTTGAATTTAGACATGTGAATTTGCTTTCTAATTTGACTTTGCCTCGCGGAAAGCGCCCTCGCCATCTGAAGGCGCGCCATTCGCTTGCCCACCCAAACCCGTTTCCCGAGTTCCCTTCCAAATTCCGATTCAAATTCAAACCCAAATCCTGTGCTTGATCTCCTCAACCCCAGACTTGAAAAGCCGGCACCGCCGCCGTGCCAACGATCTTCCGAATTGCGCTCGTCCGGGAATTTAAACCGGCCGCTTTCCGGTTGACAAGCCGCCTCCTGCGCCGTCTCTCCGCGAAAACGTCCGCCCCCCAGAGTCGCGCGCCCGCGCGAAAAACGAGCCATATATTCCGCCAGCGCCTGCTTCGGCACCGGCGGCGCAAACCGCTCCAGCCTCTCCCCCACGAAGGCGCCGGCAACCGTCCCGGAACATCACTCCCGGTCCAGTACCCATACTTTTTTCTCTTTGTGTTCCCAAACGAAAAAGCAAGCCCTGGTTTTGCAATTTCGTCAAACACCTGCTCCAGCCGCTCAATCGGTAAGGTTTCAACTAATGGCCGCAACGCGTGCCCCAGATCACTCGCAATTCGTGATCTCAAAACAGCCGCTAGGCATCCGCCAGACCGTAGAGCCACGCGTACTCCGCCTGCGCCCAATCCGCACAAGCCGCCAACTTGTCTGACGCCCACATAGCGTCAAAATCAATCACACGTTTCGGCATGCGAACCTCCAGAGAATTCGCCGCTGCAAAAATCAGTCCAACCTCATCAACAAATCGTCGGTAACACGAATGTCAAAATCGCCGCATCAGCCCGCTGCGTCCGCGCCCATTGAATTGGTTTCACGCGCATCGTTCGCAAGGGCATCTACCCGCACAGTGGATCTGCTCCCAAGCCGGTATTCCCAAACGCACTCACCGCGCCCATCCGCCCCTGCCCGCTCTGGCAGCGCTCCCTCGCGATGTCGCTTCACCAGCTCATACCCGCCATTCTCCGATTTCCGCAGATGCCGCAACTGCGCCGAGATCGAAGCCTCGCCAAACCGCGTCAGCCCGCGCAATTCTCCCAGCGTCAGCCACGTGTCGCAGTCCGCTGCGGACCGCATCACATCGCGAATTACTTCCATTTGCGACCGCAATCGCCGTGAGTCATATTCCCCAACCCCCGGACGCGCGCAATCCCACACACCTTTCGGAATGCCAGAACGCTCCGCAACGCTTTTATCCGTAACCATTTCCCTGGTATCCCTCCCCCAGGCTGGGCGGACCCACTCGCCAGGCATGAAACACGTTGGTCCAACACTCGTTCGTCCGTCCCGATCAAATTACCGAAGTCGTTCATGCTGCCTCCTCATTCCAGAATTGAGTTTTAATAAAAAACAGAATGCCAACAACCAAGAAAAGCAAATTTCCGCCTTCGACCTGCCCGAAGTCCGCAAATAAAACAGTCCGAACGTGATCCACAAATCAGCGCGCCAGAAAGAAATGTACAAACGTGAAATCTCAAATCTCAGTCCTCCCGACCCGCGCTCCGATACCGGCGCTTCTATAATTGTCCGGAGACGAAACTTATCGCGCCCCAGCGACTCCCGCCTCCGTCTGCAGTCCTTTCGCGCGCGCGCCGATGATTCTTCCGGGCATGCCGTCTGGCCGGCCATGCGCACTGGCGAAAACAGCAGCGCGCACGCGAAAACACTGCGTTTCTAGCTCACTGCCCTGCAATTGCCGAGGTCCCATAATGTTCCGTATTTCCAGGGCTCTTTTAGCTCAACTCGCCAGGTCCGTCGCCCAAAACACTATTCTGTTTACCGGGCGGTGGGCCGTTCATCCTTTCGCCGCGTCCCGCTACGCTTACCGCTTATGTTCACGCCATTTGTCTGCCGGAGCGGCGACGAACGGCGAGGCAATGTTTACGTCCCATAACATCCCAGCCCTCATTCCGAAGTCGGAAAAGCAAGCCCCGTGGAGTGACACGCTAAAGTTATCAGTCGCCGTAAAACTTCCGTCGCACTCAGGCAAGGTGATCGCAACCGCGTCGCGAGACATAACAAGTGCGTTAGCTATCTCTCTGTTACACTCCCTGGCGCGACTGGTCCTTCTATTTAGGCGCAAGTTATCCACAGCATATCCACAAAGCAAGACTAGACACGGACCGTGACCACTCAGTACAGTGTTAATCATCTTAGTGGCCGGCCCTTTCGGCCCAGCCTTCAGATTGGAGCTTTGGCCATGACCATTTCTAGAACTCCGCCCCTGGACTATCTCCAAGCAGCTTCGCGTGCGTCGCTGCAAAGTTTTGAACTGTCGCGCCTCAACCACGCCTCCAACCTGCGCCAGGAGATCGCCGCCCTGATCGACCAATGGATTCAAGAGACCTCCGAAGCCATGCTGGCGCGCTGGATGCTGGACCACCCAAAATCTCTGCAACCGGCGTCGGTTCCATCCCCAGAAGCAGTACGCACGCTGACCGATTCCAACACCGCGCCATTTCCCGAACTGCCGGCCAGCGCGATCTGAAATAATTCCAGCCCCGCCACGTTTCGCCGCCGAGCGTTCAGCGCTAAAAACGGCAATCCAGCGAAAGCCGCAAAAGCAGAGACAATCCGCAGCAGGTTAAGCACAAGGCAGCCCGCAAGCCATTCCGAATCTTTCCGAGCCCCAGCATGCAATTGCCGTGCCCTCCGCAAATGTTCCGATCGTGCACAACGAAAGCAAAAATGTAAAAACCCACCAACAAAAGAAGAATGCAACCGTCAAACCCAGCAAAGCCAAAAAAAAAGCGTCAAGCGTCTAACAACTTCAAACCCCAGTAACCAGTCCCGTTGACAACAGAACCAATGGGCCATCAAAAACAAACCACGCAAAGAGAGCATCGAACTCAACAAAAGAACGAAATTCCAAACCAAAATAAGACCATCACCTTCAACTCAAAGAAATCGTAGTAACCTATGTCAGTGGCGCGGTTTATAGCTTCCACTCAAGGCTTCCGGAAGGAATATGACGATACAATTTTGTCTCCGAGCTTCCAGGGGGGACCGTGGATCTTCGCGATGCGGTTCGTACTATGTCTCGTACATCGTCTTGGGGGGGCTATATTCATTGTTAGCCGTGCTATCGGATGTTTCGACGTGGGAGTTCTGCGATGAAAATTAGGATGGAACGCGATTCACTGGGCGAGCACGATGTGCCGCATACGGCTTATTTTGGGGTTCAGACACAGAGGGCGGTTGAGAATTTTCGAATCAGTGGATACCGCGAGGATCGCCAGCTTATTCGTGCGATCGGAATGATCAAGAAAGCTGCCGCTCGGGCGAATGGTGAATTGAAATTGATTGATCGGCGACTCGCCAAAGCTATCGCGACTGCGGCTGACGAGGTGATCGAGGGAAAGTGGGATGACGAATTTGTGGTCGACGTCTATCAGGCTGGAGCTGGGGTGTCGTTTCACATGAATGTTAATGAGGTAATCGCAAATCGGGCGATCGAACTTCTTGGCGGAAGGCGCGGGGATTATGTTGTCGTTCACCCCAATGATCATGTGAACCGTTCGCAATCTACGAATGATGTTTTTCCGACCGCGATGCGTCTGGCCTGTTTGTTTTTGTTCGCCGATGTGCTTGATGCTGTTGCAGGGCTCGCGAAATCATTTTCCCGCAAGGCCAGTGAGTTTGACCGGATCTTGAAGGCGGGACGCACACATCTGATGGATGCCGTGCCCATTCGACTGGGACAAGAATTCGCGGCCTACGCTACTGCCATGCGAAGATGCGAGGGGCTGTTGGAATTCGCAGTCGGATTGCTCAAGGAAGTTGGTTTGGGCGGATCCGCTGCCGGGACGGGCTTGAATACACATCCTAATTTTCAGAAGCTGGTGGTGCGTCACTTATCCAGGATCTCCGGCGAGGACCTTCGTGCAACGGACGATCTGCGGTATGCCATGCAATCGAATCTGGCGATGAGCGAGGCGTCTTCTGCTCTCCGGAATCTGGCGCTTGAGTTGATCCGAATCAGCAATGACCTGCGACTGCTGGCCAGCGGCCCTAACACCGGTTTCGCCGAAATTGAATTGCCCGCTTTACAGCCTGGATCGTCGATCATGCCAGGAAAAGTTAATCCGGTGATGGCGGAGTTGACGGCGATGGTGGGATTTCAGGCGGTTGGAGCGGATACGGTTACGGCGATGGCGGTGCAGGCGGGGCAACTTGAGCTTAATGTGATGATGCCGGCTATGGCGTGGAATGTGCTGCATTCGGCGAAAATTCTGAAGAATACGATCAGGGCGCTGGCGACCAAGTGCGTTGATGGCATCACCGTGAACGAAGCACGATGCCGCTTCTACGCGAATGCTACGGTTTCCATCGCCGCAGCATTGAATCCGTACATCGGATATGAAGCGGCGGCCGTAATCGCGAAGGAAAGTGTGAAGACAGGACGGCCTGTTACGGAGATTGCATTGGAAAGAAAGCTACTCGATGAAAAAACTCTGCGAGAAATTCTGGATATAACGCGAATGACTTCACCTACGGCGCCCCTGCAGCGACCTTTGCGAAAAACAAAACGAAAGACTCGGAAAAACTAGGAGGTCGACGGGACTTTCTCGAGCAATTTCTCTTTGCGGTAGATCATGGTGTTGATATCGGACGTGGCAAGCTCAAAACCGTGACCGTGCGTGATGGCGTCGGTCGGGCATGCTTCGACACAGTAGCCGCAAAAGATGCAGCGCGAATAATCGATGTTGTAGACGCGAGCATAGCGCTCGCCGGCAGAAATGCGCTGCGCATCAGTATTTTCGGCAGCCTCGATGTAAATGCAGCGGGCCGGACATGCGGCGGCACACAGGAAACAACCCACGCATTTTTCCAGGCCACCTTCGTCGCGATGCAGCACGTGAATTCCACGGTAGCGGGGTTGAAAATGAACGGGCTCTTCCGGATAGTTTTCGGTAACAGTTTTCCGCAGCATATTGCGGAACGTCACGCGAAAGCCTTTCACTAAGGTGATAAATGTTTCGCCGGCTTCCTGGATAATCGATGACATCAAATGTGAGTGTAGCAAAGTCGTGCAGCGGGGGCAAATCGGATGGCCGAAGACACAACCAAGGCGTTATGCCTGTGAATCGTTTGCGCCTCCCCTGCGGGAATTGTTCGGCACGCGCTTTCTCCCCGCGGTTCCCACTTCAGGCCTCTAAATCTCGCCACTTTCCAGGCATTCTTTCGTACTTCCGCCCGTGGTCGATCCTGATTGCCAGATTTGAAGCGGTGAAATCCAACTCGGTCACGCCCGCGACGTTCAATACAGGCAGCCTACTGCGAGAATGGAAACATCAGCCAGCCGATACCGACTGCGACCAAGAGAAATGCCAGAAATGCCCACACGGTGTATCTGGCCGCGCTCGATCAAATCCGGTTTGGACAGAAACGCGAAAGTGATTGAAACGACCAGGGCGAAAAATGCCATTGCTCCGAAATGCGTTAGATTGCCAAATAAAAAATTCATTTTGGTTCACGTCCCCGGCCAATATCATACGCTTCGAGGACCGTGAGGAGATTGAGCATGCCTGCCGCGGCGAACAGGCGAGTACCATAATCGCCAGTGGCATGGGCGATGTCGGGCCCCGCGGATTGAAGCTGGTGCGATAGAAAATAAAAAATTCCCGCGCCGAGATCTGCAAAAAATCCCAGGCGATCGAACAAGTCTTCCGCGCCAGCGCCAAACACTCCCCCGCGCATGGCCAGTCCTGCGCAGGCCAGACCTCCTACGCATAGGAAATAAACCGCCGCCTTGCTCCAGCGGCGAAGCAGAAGATGTCCGAGGCCGGGAACAATCCATCCAGCGACCGCGGCCACAATCCCCATTCCCTGATTCCCTTTTACCGCTTGTTCGTTGGCCATTGCTTCGTCCACGATGGATTCCTTTATTTTAACTGAGCAGATTCAGTATTTCAGTCTGCGCTGCGCCAGTAACTTCCGCATTACCTTCCGAAACGTAGACATTTACTTCACTGCGAATACCGAATTCCGGCAAGTAGATCCCCGGTTCGACTGAAAAACAAGTATGAGGGATGATGCGGCGAATGTCGCGGGTCTCAAGACTATCCATGTTCGCACCCGCGCCGTGGACTTCCTCGCCGATATTGTGGCCGGTGCGATGAACGAAATATTTTGCGTACCCCGCCTTGCGAATGACTTCGCGCGCAGCTTGATCCACTTGCCAGCCTTCGATGGTGCGGCCTTTGCGGATATTTTCCTTCGCGAATTCCACCGCGGCGTCGCGCGCAGCACTTACCACCTGAAAGATCTTCGCGTATTGTCCGGAGGCCTTCGGTCCGAGGTATCCGACCCATGTAATGTCGTAGTAGACGCTGTGCGGCGTGAGCGTCTTGGCCCAAATATCAAGCAGCAGCAAGTCCCCACGACGCAGGGTCGCCGAACCCTTTTCGCGGGGCTCGTAGTGGGGATCGCCCGAGTGCGGGCCGACGGCCACGATGGGCGGCGAATCGGAGGCCACTCCGTTGGCGGCGAATTGGGCCACGATCCATTGCTGCAAATCAAATTCCGTGAACGATTCTCGGGCCGCGACGCGTTTCCCTGCCTCGATGAAGGCCGCTTGCGTAACCGCATCGATTACACGTCCCGCCGTGCGATGCGATTCCAGTTGTTCGGGAGTCCAAGCGGCCTCGAACTGCTGGACCAGATCCGCCGAACTGACCACTTTGCAGCCCTGCGCACGGATTAATTCAACAGTGCCCGCATCCACTAGGGAAATATAAGGGATCGAATTCTTGGGCGAATATTGCATTGCTACTTTTTTGGCGCGACCTACCAGCTTCTTGAGATTTTTTTCCAATTCCTCCGCCGCGGCGTAAAGCATTTTCTCTCCGGGCAGCGCATCGAGGGTTGCCGCTTCAATCCGGTGAACCAGTTTTCGCGGGGCGCCCTTGGCCGGGATCATATAGAACCAGCGACGCTTGGCCAGCGCGTGATCCAGACCCAGAACCCGATACGCGATGGGGTCTCGATGGAGAATGTCATAGAAGAGCCAGCCGTCGACCTTCTGCTCTCGAAGTGCGGCCTGGATGGCTTCGATGTTTGGCATAGAGGAACTTTTTTTCAAGAGCGTGATGCTTGAGCGAATCTGGATTGCCAAGAATCTGCAATTGCTGTTACTTCGTTGGTCGCTTTCGCTTGTCGAAGCTTTGCTCTCGGGTCTGCTTCAAAAGCAACTAGCTGAAGGCTAACCTACTTGAGCGCGCGGATCATTGCCGCTGAAGCGCCGCAAATTTCCACGCGCTTGGTGCGGCTGCGCTGGCCTGCCGCGATTCTAACAGCGGCCTCTGGCAGTTTCAAACGCGATGCGAGCAGCCGGCACAATGCTTCATTTGCCCGGCCGTCCAGTGGCGGCGCGGTTAGGCGGATCTTTAAGGCGTCCTGGTATTCACCCACGATTTCGTCGCGCTTGGCGCGTGGCTGGACGCGAACCGTGAAACTGACAATGCCGTCTTTCTCGGTAATCAGCACGGCCGGTTAGGCCCTTTCTCGCACGCCGAAGAGGGCAGTTCCTATGCGTACCTCCGTGGCGCCCTCTTCGATGGCAAATTCAAAATCATGTGACATGCCCATTGAGAGCACCGGCAAAATTTGCGTTCCGAATTGCGTGCGCAGATGATCGCGCAAATCGCGCAGGCGGCGGAAGTAGGGCCTGGCCTCCTCGGGATTGTCGAAATAGGGCGGGACGCCCATCAGGCCGCGCAAATCGAGGTGTGGAAGGCGCAGCGCCGCTTCAAGCAGGCGCGGCACGTTATCATCATCTGCGCCAGACTTTGCCGGCTCCGGGTCGAGCTTCAGTTCGATCAGCACGCGTAGTGGTTTCAGGGAACCGGAAGAATCGGATTGTCCCTCCGATGTGCCGTCTCGGGCGGCTTCTGAGCCCACTTCCCTTCGCGCGCGATCGAGTTTCTCGGCTAACACGATGCTGTCCAGGGAGTCGACACTATCGAACAGCGCTGCGGCGCGCGCGGCCTTGTTTTTCTGCAGGTGGCCGATCATGTGCCAGACCACGGCGGGTGTGGAGAGCTGCGCAACTTTTGACTCTCGTTCCTGCACCCGATTTTCACCGAAGTGGCGCACTCCGGCTTCGTACAACTCTTGAATTTTTCGCGCGGAGTGCGTTTTAGAGACCGCCAGGAGAGTAATCTCTTCGGGGCGACGGCCGGCGCGGGCGGCGGCATGAGCGATGCGCTCGCGAACGGCTGCTAAATTGTCGCTCAATTGCGTGGACGCGGATGGCATTACGCGAATTTTAGCACGAGGTCCAAGAGAGATTCCTCGCTTCGCTCGGAATGACGAATTTCATTAAGCTTTTGGAGACGACGAGTTCCAGGGACACATCTTCGCGATGCTGCATCAAAACTCGCAGGCTGCCTCAATCCGAGACAGGGTAAAAGCCCGCGTCACGGCCAATTGATTTAAAAAAGCAGCTTCAGACCCAATTGAATCTGCCGCGGGAACGTTGCCGTTGTGGTGATCAGGCCCGCCGACGGACTGACGGCGCTGCCTGAAAAGATCGTGGTGTTCGGCGTGGCATAATTCGAGCGGTTCAAAATATTGAAGAATTCGGCGCGGAATTGCAGATTAGTCTTTTCCGTGATGGTGGTGTTCTTGAAGAGCGACAAATCGACATCGGCCAGGCCCGGCCCGGCAAATGTTCCTCTTCCCAAATTGCCATACGTTCCGGCAGCCGGCATGATGAACGCCGCCGGGTTGAACCATTGATTCGGATTTCCCGTTATGACCGAACCATTGAAGGATGGATTCAGGGAAGGGCGATCGGGATTTCTGGTGTCTCCGTCGCCGGAGCGGTTGGCTCCGATCAGCGGAGTGAACGGGAATCCCGAGAGAAATGTTCCGATTCCGTTGAACTGCCATCCGGAAATAATTTTGCTTTCCACGCGCGGCACATCGTTCAGCCAGCGTTGACCGTGCCCAAAGGGAAGCTCGTAGTTGGCGGAAACAGTTCCCTGGCTCACGGGCGTCAACGCGGAGGGCCCCCAGTCCTGACGAAGATCGTTGCGATTGAGTACCATCTGCGCCTGATTATTGGCCTGCGCTCCGGTCAGCCCGGAATTGATATCGAGATTCTTTGACCACGTATAGTTCCCGCGAAATTCCAGGCCTTTGCTGATGCGGTGTGTGACGTCCACTTCCAGGGCGTTGTAGCTGCTGTTGCCTTCGGTGAGCCAAAAAAATCCCGCAGAGAGAAACGGATTGGGCCGTTTCGCGCCTGGGCCGGGAATGTACAGCGTTCCCTGTGGCACCGTGGGGGGATGTTCGTTAAAGCTGGCGAGCGTTGCGGTACCGCCAGCCTGGCAAGTGGCCTGAGAACAGACCTGCGCGGAGATGGTGTTGGGATCGACGCTAACCAATTCGTGCACGCCAAACGAGCCTACATAGGCGATGCGCAGTGAAGTGTTGTGGCTCAACTGCTGTTCAATCGCAAGATTCCATTCCTGTACGGCTGGAGTTTTCGCGTTCGCCTGAATTCCCTGCGGCGAAAAGATCGTGCAGGGGCTGGGCACTCCGGGGCCACAGGACGGTGGCGGCGCTACGCCCGGCGTAAACGGAAAACCGGGAATGGCAAACAAGGAAATGTTGGCAAACGAAGCAGAGCCATTATACGGAGTCAGCGAATTCATCAGGAATGCGAGATCGTCAATCAGCGAGTAATACATTCCATAGCCGGCGCGAACAGCGGTTTTGCCGTTTCCAAAAACATCCCAAGCCAGACTGGCGCGAGGACTGAAGAGTCGTATGGCGTTATTCTGTGTGAAGGCGGAGTTGCCCACGATCGGAGCTGTTTGCAGAATGCCTTGCGAATTGGTGATGTAGTTCGCTGCCCGTCCCTGCGCTTCATTCCATCCAGTGGTAAATTCCTGGCGCAGTCCGGCTTCGATGGTCAGATTGTGCCGCACGCGAATGGTGTCTGAAACGTACCATGCGCCGAACAAGCTCCTCCAGCCCAGTTCGGTGTGTTGCGGCACGATTTGAAAAGGCGAGTTGCCGATAGTTCCCTGCAGGAATGTAGTTAAGCTCGCGAATGTTACCTGGCCCAGTTGGCGCGATGCGCTGTCCTCATTATCCTGCAAACGCTGGAACCACACGCCCATGCTGAACTGATGGATTCCGTGGCTGATTCGCAAATCGTCCTGGTAGGTGAAAAGGTTGCGGTGATTATCCACGCCCGCGGCGTTGTTCGGACCGGCGGAGGTGATCGTGCCATTGGCCGTTGTGGTTGCCCCGCCCCCGACGACGATGCCCCCAGGACCAAGTCCGGTCACAAAGGAAAGGTTTGCTGGGATCGAGGTCAGCGGAACTGACACCAGATGCGAAGGATGCCCGGGAAAATCCGAGCGTCGCCGTATTCAGTATCGCCGGCGAAAAGATATGTGTTTCCGTCACGCTTAGCACCTGCATGCGCAGCGGCGTGAAGGATGCGAACAGCGGATCGGCCAGTGGAATCAGGCTCGTTCCATCGTCGATCGTGTAGGCACTGGAAAGCGTATCGCTCTTGGCCAGGTTGTAATCGGCCCGCAGAGTGCCGAAATCCTCGCGGATATGTTCATTGGGATTGTAAAAGGCTTTGGCCGTCCCGCTGGCGACTTGCGCCGTACTGGCGCAACCCGTTCCCGACGCAGGCACGGTTAATTCCGGTCCATTGGACGCCGGCCAGAAGAGCGAGGCGTATTGCTCCATCGTTGCATTTGCATTCTTGACGGCCGTGAGAACTCCGGTGCAAGAGTTCGGCAACTTGCCTATCCTAGTGTTGGCATCCGGTACGACGCTTACGCTGCTCACGTCCAACGACTGCCGGAATCCTTCGTAGTTGCCAAACAGAAATAGGCGATCTTTTTTTAGAGGACCGCCCGCGGCTCCGCCGAATTGATTTCTGCGGAATGCAGGAACAGTGTCCTGATCGAAAGGTCCGGGCGAGTCGAGTGCGCTGTTACGGAGAAATTCAAAAATTGTGCCGTGAAATTGATTGGTGCCGGATTGCGTGACCACGCTGACTTGCGCTCCAGCGCGCTTGCCATATTCCGCGGAATACGTGTCGCTGAGGACGTTAAACTCGCGCACCGCATCAATCCCCAGCAAATAACCACTCGTGCCTCCCGGGGTAACGGTTAACTGGCTCGACCCCATGTATTCGACGCCGTTGAGGAGAAACAAATTGTCGGTGGTGCGGCGGCCGGAGACGGAGAATGTATTGCCGTTACTGGTGCTGGTGTTCGGGCTTTTCAGCGCATAGTTGATTGAGCCGGGATTGAGGGCGATCAGATTATCGAAGCTGCGGCCATTGAGCGGGAGTTCTTTAATCTGGCGTTCGTCCACGATTCCGGAAACCGACGCGGTGGTCGTGTTAACAATGGGCACTTCGCCACCAACAGCCATGTCTGAGAGTTTACCGAGGCGACGTAAAGCTGGAAATTGATGACCGCTTCCTGGCCGACTCGCAAGTCGAGATTATTTCGGGGGACAGACTCGAATCCTTGTTTTTTCGCGGTCACGTCCTGCTGCCCCAAGGGCAAAGACAGAACCCGGTAGAAACCTTCCGCGTTGGTCATCACCACTCGCATCGAGCCGGTTTCCTGGCTCTTGACGGTAATCTCCGCGCCTTCGATCACTGCGCCCGATTGATCCGTTACTGTCCCGACGATAGAAGCGGATACCTGCGCGCGCAGACTTCCGGGCGTCCCGAAGAGGCTGAGAAGTCCCAGAATCAAAATGGAGATACGGAAATTCCTGCGAAGACGCAAAAGACTGCACCCCATAGACACGTATTCCCCCTCAGCGGTTCACAGCCAACCCCATTTAGGCATGCGTCGCGGTCAAAGCTCCGATGACCTGACGATAGTACGCTTCATATAGCGGAATCACATCGTTGGCGCAATATTTTTTCTTGGCGTTGACGCGCGCAATCTTGCCCATGGCGCGTCCACGATCCGCCTGTGACAATATTTCCAAGGCGTATCGCGCGCCAATGGGCACTTCGCGCGGCGTGAAAAGATAACCGTCAACTCCGTGCTCGACCACCTCCGGCAAGCCGCCCACATTGGTGGCCACGACAGGCACTTCGCAGGCCATGGCTTCGAGCGCCGCGAGTCCAAAGGACTCCATATCCGAAGGCAGCAGGAATAAATCGGCCTGTCCGAGGTGCTGGTAGACGCGGTCCTGCTTGCCGAGGAAATGAACGTCGCGGGTCAGCTTTTTCTTGCGTACCAGGTATTCCGCTGCGCCGCGATCCGGGCCGTCCCCGATCAGTACCAGCTTGGCGCGCATTTTCTCGCGCACGATGGCGAACATTTCGACGACGTCCGTAATGCGCTTCACTGGCCGGAAATTGGACAGATGCATCAGGATGGGTTCCCCATCGGGGGCCCACTCGGCGCGCAGTTCCGCGTTGGGCTTGCGGCAATAGAGATCGCAATTCACGAAATTAGGAATCACTTCGATGGAGCGCTTAATGTCAAATTCCTCGATGGTCCGCTGCTTTAGGTAGTGAGAGATCGCCGTGACGCCGTCGGACTGCTCGATTGAAAATTTCGTAATAGGGAGAAAACTGCGGTCGTTGCCCACCAGAGTGATGTCCGTTCCATGCAGCGTGGTGATGAACGGCAATCGCTTGGGCGCCGCCATCATGCGCGCGAGCAGGGCGCTTACCGAATGTGGAATCGCGTAGTGAACGTGCAACAGATCCAGGCCTTCCGCCTCGGCCACTTGCATCATTTTTACCGCGAGTGAAAGCGCGTAAGGAGCGTGATCGAAAAGCGGATAGCTGGAAATCTCCACTTCATGAAATTGGATCCGCTCGTTGGTGTCCGTCAATCGGATGGGCGGAGCGTAGCTGATGAAATGGACTTCGTGGCCCCGCGCTGCAAGTTCCATACCAGTTCGGTGGCCACAACGCCGGACCCGCCGTACGTTGGATAGCATGTGATCCCGATCTTCATATCAATCCAGGCAGGACGCCTGATGACTCCTCAATATGCCATCCGTAAACTGTTGAAGAACTATCCCCGCGAGATTTCACCCGGCGGAAGTCTAACAAACCGAGTCTCAATCGACACAGAGATTCTGTTGCGCCCGCCCGAAGGGGGTGCTAAGTTCCCGAGCCTCGGACACACCTGATCATTCGCCTATTGGACGCACCGGGAGGCTCCGGGGTGACAGGTTTTTAGATTCCGGATCCGGCCCAACATTTCGCCAACGAAGGGCCACCCGGAGGCTTGGCTTGTCGGATGAGCCTGCCCGACTGTGACGAAATTCGGAAGGATGGATTGGGGAGGGATGAGCAAAAAGCCGATGAAACCGGGAAGAAAATTATCCAAAGCCGACCTGGCGCGGGCTGCGGAACGATTGCGCCACAGCAATCCCATCAACCATTTCGGCTTTCAACTGGTGAAGGCCGAACGCGGCAGGGCCGTTTTTCGCATGCCGGTGCTTGACCTGCACAAGCAGATCCACCGGGTAGTCCATGGCGGGGTTCTGGCGATGCTGGCGGACACGGCGGGAGGTTTCGCGGCGTTTCTGGCCGCTCCTGCTGGCTCCCGCGTGGTCACCATCGAGATGAAGATTAACTTCCTCGAAGCTGTGGAAAACGGGGCCATCAAGGCTGACGCCCGCGTTTTGCGGCAAGGTCGAACCACCAGCGTTGTGGATTGCGACGTGACCGATCAGGATGGCCGGTTGGTCAGCAAGGCTCTTATGACTTTCTCGGTTCTGGCGCCCCGATCGTCCTAGAACCCCATTTGACGCGCCTCCGCTTTCAGGCTCAATTCTATCCGGGGATTACGAAATTCGGCAGCCGAAAGCCTGTCCTAGGGCCGGCTACTGCCCGTTTGAGCCGCCGAGGGCCGCTTCCGACCCGTCTTTGTAGATGTACTTTATGAATTGTTTATAAATCAGCAAATTTGGGCTGCCCGTGCGCGTCAATTTGATGCAGTCGCGGTCATACCACTCCACGCTGCCGTGCAGCGTTTCTCCGTCGGACAGCACGATCACGACCGGAGTGCGCGCCTGCATCTGCTTGATCCAGTAGAAGTTTTCGGCGTGAGTCTGTTCCGGAGGCGCCGGCTTCTTATGCGGCTGCGGCCCGGAGGTGGTCGAGTGCGAACGGTTCGAGTTGGTGTGAGGTTCTTTCATCTCCGTCAGAGTAGGGCGAAACAGCTTACGGTTCACGTTGACAGCTCCTTCAATTATAAAATGGCATGGGTGCGATGAGAATTCTCACCAGCTATGATGCGCCACGGACGAATCAGGGTACGTGTTCGTTACCGGGAAACAGATTTTTTCTTGCCCAACGAGGGGCGGTTCAGGGAAATGGCCACTGCGTCCAATCCCAATGACCGGTTGATGTTCCGTCGCGTCCTGGCTTGAAGTACATCGAAGCCTTCGACGGCTCGTGCAATCCACGCAATATCGATCTTCTTGCTAAGTGTTTCGAGTTCCCTGCTTAACGCTGGATTTCGCAACACCTTCGTCGTGGAAGCGCTGGACAGATCGAGCAGGTCCGTGAGCAGACTATAGAACACTTCCAAAACATTTTCAAACGTGATTTCCTGGCTCTTGGCAAGAGCCGCAGTGCTGGCAAACAGATCGGAGACGCCACGCCCGTCCGCCGCGCGTTCCAGAATCGTCAGCGCGTCGCGATGCAGCTTTGCCGTGGCGTTCAGATCGAGTCCGATGGCGGCGCCCGGGCAGCCTTCGGCGTACTGCGCCGCCAGCTTGCGCTCTTCCGGCTTCAGATTCGTACGCTGGCTCAAAACCTTTTCAACTTCGGGTGTCCCGAGCGGCGTAAAAGAAAATTGCAGGCAGCGCGAGCGGATGGTGGGCAACAAGTGGAAAGGATTGGGCGCCAGCAAAATCAGCGTCGCCGATTCCGGCGGCTCTTCCAGAATTTTCAGGAAAATATTGGCCAGATCCCAGCGCATGGTGTCTGCGCCGTCGATCAGGAATACCCGCCGCCTTCCCTGCGGCTTGAAATAGGCGGCTCGCTGAACGGCGCGCAACTGTCCCACGTGCAATACGGGGCGCGCCACCGGATCTTTGAGGCGCACGGGATCGGGAACAATCGCCCACACATCGGGACGCGTCTCAATCAGCAGGGGCACGCGCTCGACCGTCGCGGCATCGGGCGCTCGCCGCGCTGCGCCAGCCCCTGTTCGATGAGTGGCTGCAGATCGGCGAGCTTGCCGATCCTTCTGCAAGCTTCACATTCGCCGCAAAAATCATCCGGCAAACGCTCGCAGTTCGCGGCCTGGGCGAACATGCGCGCCAGCGTAAATTTTCCGACGCCGCGCGGTCCGGAAAACAGCATGGCATGCGGCACGCGCTCCGTGGCCAGCATGCCGCGAAGCGCGGTGACGATCCGCGCATTACCGAGAAAGTCGGAGAAGCTCACGAGATCCTTTTCTGATGACCTTACACTCTTGAACGTATTATGCGCGTCGCTCGGTTTGCGTTTGCGAAAAAATTCGTGACTCCATGCGCCGCAGGACGGCCTGGTGAATTTCCTCCGGCGAATACAAAGCTCCGGTGGTGGTATTGATACAGTCGATGCGCTGCCAATTCGCTTCGGTTGCCAAACGATCGTAAATTATCGCAGTTTGTTCGAGGTGCGTGATGTCGGCTTCTTGAATATCTCGTTTCAGGCTGGTATATGCGCGCGCTGATTTCAAGCCCACCAGGCGATGCGCTTCGGCGACAGGCACTCGCAGGTAGATAACCAAATCCTCGGCCGGAAGTCCGTACACCGCGTATTCGAGACGCTTCAGCCATGCCAAAAACTCTTCACGCTTCTCTGGTGGCACTCGCGCGCTCTGATGGGCCATGTTGGAGCCGATATAACGGTCCGCGAGCACGATCTTCCCCGCCGACAACGCGGACTCGATCTGCGACCTCGCCTCGAGGCGGTCCCCGGCGTAGAGCAATGCGGAAAAGTGAGGGTCCACGCCTTGCAGCGAACCGAATTCACCATTGAGGTAGGCGCTGACCAGCAACCCAAAGAACGATTCGTATCGCGGAAAGCTGATACGAAAAGTTGAAACGCCGCGCGCTTCCAGGGCTTGGGCCAGCAGATCCAGCTGCGTGCGTTTACCCGAGCCATCAATCCCTTCGATGGCAATCAATTTCCCGCGTGTCGGCATAATCGTTTGCACAGTCTAGCGTGAGCAAGATTTTGCCGCAAGGAAGTCAGATTGAGTGGCAAAATGGCCCGGCAGCCGGGGAAAAATCTTGAAAACTGCCATTCCGAGAGCAGCGAGGAGTCTTCCGGTGCCGCAATCCGTGCGAAAACTGAGGTTCCTCGGCTGAGAGCATTCCTGGGCATGACAAAAGCCGATACTTCCAACGACCGTAGCCGCCGTTCGAGTTCTCGCGCCTCCATGCGATCATATTTTACTGGCGGGAAAGATGATGGAGGGCTCAGATGCCGTAGGCACGAGCTCGGGTATTTCGATGCGGGTGCGGGTTCCCTCGCCTTCGCGGCTGGAGATGTCCATGCGGAAATCAGCGCCGTACAGCACCCGCAAGCGTTCGTGAACGTTGCTGATGCCGATTCCGTCCTCGAACACCTGGGCCATGCGCTCCTTGGAAATTCCCACGCCGTTGTCTTCGATGGCAATGATCAGCCGGCCGTCGAGCGATTCGGTACGGATGGTCAGTTCACCCCCGCCCAGTTTGGCAGCCAGACCATGCTTCAGGGCATTCTCGACAATAGGCTGCAGCAGCATGCTGGGAACAAAAGCGTCCAGCGTGCTCTCATCGATCTGCTTGTGGATGATCAGATTGTCGCGGCCGAAGCGGGCCACTTCGATATCCAGATAATCGTCGATAAAGTCGAGTTCCTCCTGCAGGGGCACGAAAGTTTCGTGCTTGCGCAAAAGGCGCCGCAAAATGTTGCTCAGTTTGATGACCACGCCGCGGGCCATATCCGGATCGTAGCGAATCAGGGAAGAAACCGTATTCAGAGTGTTGAAGAGGAAATGGGGATTGATTTGCGCCGTCAGCGCGTCCATGCGCGCCTTGAGCAGCAATTGCTGGTGCTGCTCCAGGTTCATTTCGAGGCGCGTGTTGCTCCAGATTTTCATGGGAACGGCGACGGCCATCACCGTGGAAAGCAGCACCAGAGCCATGCCCCAACTCTTCCGGCGTTCAGGTAAAACAACCATTGCGGCTTCGTGGCGTGCCCCAGCGCCTGGCGGGCTAATTCCAGTACGACGATGCGCCAAGGGGAGCATCTCCCAAGTGACTTTTGCCCGGCGAAACAGCCGCACCAGCCAGCGTGGCGTGCTCAGAAATGTGTAAGGGCCAAGCCTCCAGATCTCCTCGGTGTTGGGCATGAACTGGCGAATCAAGCCGCCCACGAGCCCGGCTGTCGCTGCCACGGGCATGGACAACCATTCGTGATGCACAAACGCGGGCAGGCTGATGATCGATCCGCCCAGCGGACCGACGACGCGCCCGCCAACAAGCCCAGCAGAAACGAGCCTTCGAGCATCAGGTCAGCAGCGCGATAAGGCTGTCCCAAGATCGCAGGATCACGCCGAACGCCAGCGGCGGCGTGACAAAAGCATCAGCTTCAATTTCTGGTCGGAATCGCGAAGCTCGGTGAAAAGCACTTTGCGAAAAGTCGCCGAGCGCGCCAGCCAGGCGCAAATCGACGCCGCGGCTCCCACGTGCAGCAGCAGCGTGAGCAGCAAATCTCCGCCAAAAGTAAGCGTTTTCATGACCTTGCCCGCTGCGGCTACGTTAGCCAATCACTCGTGCCGATGTAAAGCTCCGCTTGCGGCGATCGCCTGACTATAATACCGGGCTCTTCATGCCGAACGAAAACCGAAGTAGAAAACGGGCTCGTCGCGAACAGGAGCCCAACGCAGGCATACGAATTGTCGCCGCGCGCCAAGCTGCCCACGCGCTTTGGCCCATTTGAAATCCTCGGCATCGAGGGCAAAAACGAAAGCGAAAGCGCGGTCGCCCTGGTTCACGGGCGGATTCGCGGCCAGACGCCGCTGGTGCGCATCCACTCGCAGTGCCTCACTGGAGATGTTCTGGCTTCGGAGCGGTGCGATTGCCGCGCTCAATTGGAACTCTCGCTCCGCCGCATCGCTGCTGCGCCTTCCGGCGTCCTGCTGTATTTGCCTCAGGAGGGCCGCGGCATCGGCCTGATGAACAAGCTGCGCGCGTACGAATTGCAGGACCATGGTATGGACACGGTCGAAGCCAACGAAGAACTCGGCTTTGCCGCCGATTCCCGCGACTACGGCTTTTCCGCCTCCACCCTGCGATTGCTGGGCGTGCGCCGGGTGCATTTGCTCTCTAACAATCCGGACAAAGTGCAGCAACTGGAGAACTCGGGAATTCGAGTTGTAAACGTATTCCCTGCCGCCCCCGAATCTCGCACACTTCCCGAGCCTACATGGAGACCAAACGCACCAAGCTGGGTCATCTGCTCGATCGCCTGTGATCGGAGTGCTGCTTCTAGGAGGATCGCTATGACGCCCGTCATTCACTCCGGCTCGGCCTTTGAAAATGCCACGCCTGCGAAACTCTATGAACTGTTCATGAACTCGGCCAAGCACACTGCGTCCACCGGCATGCCGGCCAAGATCAGCCCCAAGGTTGGCGGAAAGTGGTCCGTGTTCGGCGGAATGATTCTGGGGAAAAATCTGGTGCTGATTCCGAATCGCAGGATCGTGCAGACGTGGCGCTCATCGGAATGGAAGAAGGCGGATCCCGACTCGATCCTGGTCGTGAACTTTGAAAAGTCAGCGGGAGGCGGCGCGCGCGTGGAACTGGTCCACGTTGGCGTTCCCGCAATATGACCACGAAGGCGTGACCAAGGGCTGGGTGAAGTATTACTGGGAACCGTGGAAGGCGTATCTCTCTACACGTAAGCGGAAGTAAACCATTCTCGATCGGGCCCCGCTAACCGCCCCCAACCAGGTGAACAATTTCGTAGCGGTCGCCGGACTGCACGGAGGTCGCGCCCCACTGTGAACGCGGCAGGATCTCCAGGTTTCGCTCGATGGCTACCCGACCTGCGGGCAAGACCCAGATGCGATAACAGTGCGGAAACCTCGAGTCCTTCCGGCACTTCGCGCTTTTCGCCATTGACCACAATTTGGATTGCTCGATATTCATCATGAGACCGGGGCCGGAGTTTTCTCGTGGGCTTTGATTTCAGCGTGAATCGCAGTTCGCCGATAACGAGCTCCGTCGGTCGCCCGAATCACAAGCGACGAACCGTCCGCTCGACATTCGGCCGGCATGGAAAACTTGAGCGTCGCACGGCCCTCGGCATCGGTGTGCACTTCCGCGCAAGGAATGCGGCGGTCTTCTCAATGTCCAGGCCTGGACCTCGGCTCCTTCGACCCGCCGCTTGGAAATCGTTCTCGCACAGTTCGATTTCAAGAATCACGTTTCCCGAAGCGAACCAAATCTTCGGATTCAGTCAGGCGCAAATCGAGCTCATCGTTTGAGGCGCCGGCAATTTCCTCGCTTGACGCGCGCTTTCATTGCCGTGAATCTCGAGCGTCCGGCCTCAAGTTCGAGCGATCACTTCGCGATGCTGCTGCGCCAGGCGTTCGTGGAGTTTGTGTACCAGGCTTGCGGCGTCCGTATCCGCCGCAAACTGCTGGTAGTTCGTGCTGCGCTTGTAAACCACGCGGCCCGATAAATACACGACCGTATCGAGAAAGGGATGCGCCGGGCCGCGATCCTCGGTTTGCACGTGATATATGGCGTTTCCGACGCGAACATTGGAGTTGAAACCGAAGTTCATGGTCGCCAGCCTTTCCCGAACCCAACGATGAACGCAACGTTAACCCTTTAATGTCGTAACCGAATCGATGAAATACGTAACTATTTTTCTGGTGCATTTGACCGCTTGCCGCTTCGTCGTTATTATAGCTTGTGCTCCGATGACAGGAAACGACCTCCAAGCATACGCGCCGCTACTTTTACACCTCATCCTGGCCATGGCGCTTTCGGGTATCCTTCTCACGCTGTCCTCGGTAGTGGGGTGGAGACGCCCATCCAAGGTGAAATCGCAGGCTTACGAATGCGGCGTTACGCCGACCGGCGATGCGCGGCAGCCCTTTTCCGTGAAGTTTTACCTGGTGGCCATCATATTTATTTTGTTCGACGTGGAAGCTATTTTTTTGTATCCGTGGGCCTTTATTTTCCGGTCGCTGCGATGGTTTGGGTTCGTTGAAATGCTGCTCTACATCGGGATCCTGCTGGTTGGCTACTTTTATCTCTGGAAGAAAGGGGCGCTCGACTGGAACCGGCCGGCTGCGCGCCGGGACCGCACTTCGTGACGGAGACTCCTGACCTCGAGAAAAATCCCATCATCGCGAAAATCCGCGCTGGGCGGCCTGAAGCGATCACGGACCTGATCTTGTTTCGTGGCGAAATCACCGTGGTTGTTCCCCGGGAACATCTCCGGTCCCTTGCCGAGTTTCTGTATGCCGATCCGGAACTGAAGTTTACATACCTCTCGGACGTTACCGGGGTAGACCGATTCCCGATCGAGCCGCGTTTTGAGCTCAATTATCATTTGCTGTCGATGTCGCGGCGCGAGGCGATTCGGCTGCGAGTGCGACTGCCGGGCGAAGATCCTCTGGCCGACTCCGTGATTCCGGTGTGGCCCACCGCGAATTGGCACGAACGCGAAATTTTTGACCTCTTGGGCATTCATTTCGAAGGACATCCCAACCTGCGACGCATGCTGCTGCCGGAAGATTGGGAAGGTTATCCCCTCCGTAAGGATTATCCCGTGGAGGGCCCTCGCTGATTTTGCAGTTGGAAAAGAGCAAACCCGCGCCATGACCACTGTACAGACTGCTACCGGCCTAGAACAAACGATGGTCCTCAACATGGGCCCTCAGCACCCGTCGACGCATGGAGTGCTGCGTGTGCTGCTGGAGTTGGACGGCGAAAACATCATCAAGGCCGATGTCGATATCGGGTATTTGCACACGGGCATTGAGAAAACGGCCGAGGCGCTCACCTATTCGCAGGCTATAACCATTACCGACCGAATGGATTACCTGGCGCCGCTTTCGAACAACCTGGCGTACTGTCTGGCAGTTGAGAAATTGCTCGGCCTGGAAGTTCCCAAGCGGGCGCAATACATTCGCGTTCTGCTCACCGAACTGACGCGGATCGGTTCGCACCTGGTATGGCTCGGCACGCATGCCATCGACCTGGGCGCGATGTCCGTGTTCCTGTACTGCTTCCGTGAACGCGAGGAATTGCTCAAAATTTTTGAGTTGGTCAGCGGCCAGCGCATGATGACCAGCTATTTCCGCATTGGCGGCCTGGCGCTGGAGCCACCGGTTGGCTGGACCGAACACGTGGAAAACATTGTGCGGACGTTTCCTGCGCGCTTCGACGAGTATGAGGAATTGCTTACCAAAAACCGCATCTGGATCGCTCGCACTCAGGGCGTCGGCGTGTTGAGCGCGGAAGACGCCATTGCCATGGGCGTTTCCGGACCTTCGCTGCGCGGTTCCGGCGTGGACTACGATGTTCGCAAGTATTTCCCGTATTCGAGTTACGACGAGTTTGATTTTCAGGTGCAAGTGCGCACCGAGGGCGATTGCTATGCCCGTTACCTGTGCCGCGTTGGGGAAATGCGCGAAAGCCTGAAAATTGTGAAACAGGCGCTGGAAAAGATTCCGCCGGAAGGTCCCGTAAAGGCCGACGCTCCCGGAATCGTGCCGCCGCAACGCGAGAGAATGAAGACGGAAATGGAATCTCTGATTTACCACTTCAAGATTTTTACGGAGGGTTTCGCGCCGCCGCCGGGCGAAGTGTACCAGCGCATTGAATCGCCGCGCGGCGAACTGGGCTGCTTCATTGCCAGCGACGGCTCGCCGAAACCGTACCGGATGAGAATGCGCACGCCGTCTTTCGTGAACCTTCAGGCGCTGCAGAAGATGATCGTAGGCCATCTGGTGGCGGATGCCATCGCCAGCATCGGGACACTGGATATTGTTCTCGGGGAGATTGACCGCTGATGAATTTGCCTCCGCAACTGGAAACCAAATTCCAAACGCTGGAGAACCGCTACCCGGTGAAGCGTTCGGCGCTGATCCCCATGCTGTTGTACGCCCAGGATCAATTCGGGTTCGTCAGCGATGAAATGATCGCGGAGATCGCCCGCCGGCTGGGTCTGAACACCCTGCAGGTGACGGAAACGATGGCCTACTACTCGATGCTGCGCCGCCAGCGCGCCGGCAAATTTCACGTGCAGGTCTGCACGAACGTGTCCTGCATGCTGCGCGGCGGCAACGCGTTTTACGAGTTTGTGCAGAAAAAACTGGAAATCGGCCACAAGGAAACCACTGCGGACGGCGTGTTTTCGCTGGAAGAAGTGGAATGCCTGGGCGCCTGCACCGGCGCGCCAGCCATGCAAGTGAACTACGATTTCTACGAAAATCTCACTGTGGAACGTACCACGCAGATTTTCGAGGCGCTAGAAGCCGGACGGAAACCGCAACCTTCGACGCCAATTTCCGGTTCCGTGAAAGAACGGCATTCCGCCGAAGTTCCGGTGATCAGCCGCCTGTTTGGCGTGAAGGATTCGCACAAGCTGGACGTCTACGTTGCGAATGACGGCTACAAAGGCATGGAGCGAGCGCTAAAGGAACTGACACCCGAGCAGGTTGTCGAGGAAGTGAAAAAATCGAATCTGCGCGGGCGCGGCGGCGCGGGATTCCCTACCGGCATGAAGTGGAGCTTCGTGCCCAAGGAATCGGCCAAGCCCAAGTACGTTCTATGCAACGCGGATGAGAGCGAGCCGGGCACCTGCAAGGATCGCCCGCTGATGGAAATGATGCCGCACCAGTTGATCGAAGGCGTGGTCATCGCCGGACGCGCCGTCGGTTCCCATCAGGGGTATATCTATATTCGCGGCGAATACCGCTACGTGCTGGACATTATGGACGGCGCCATCGAGGAAGCCTACAAAGCAGGCTACCTGGGCAAAAATATTTTGGGCAGCGGATTCGATTTTGACCTGATCACTCATACGGGTGCGGGCGCCTACGAATGTGGCGAGGAATCCGCGCTGATGGAATCGCTCGAAGGCAAGCGCGGCTACCCGCGCATCCGCCCTCCGTTCCCTGCTGTCGTTGGTTTGTACGGATCTCCCACGGTCATCAATAACGTTGAGACGCTCTCTTCGGCTCCCGAAATTCTGCGGCGCGGCGGAGAATGGTATGCGGGAATCGGTTCGCCGAAAAACGGCGGCACGCGCCTGTTCTGCGTCTCCGGTCACGTCAACAAGCCTGGCATTTACGAATTGCCGATGGGATTTCCGCTGCGCAAGCTCATCGAAGACGTTGCCGGAGGGATGCGCAACGGCAAGAAGCTCAAGGCCGTCATTCCCGGAGGCAGTTCCTGTCCGCTGCTGACCGCCGAGGAAATTGACATCAACATGGACTACGATTCTGTGGCCAAGGCTGGCTCGATGCTTGGCTCCGGCGGTCTCGTGGTGATCGACGAAGATACCTGTATGGTGGATCTGGCGCGGCGCATCATGCACTTTTACGCGCACGAATCCTGCGGCTGGTGCATCCCCTGCCGCGAAGGAACCGGTTGGCTGCGTAAGATGCTGGACCGTTTCCACGCGGGTTTTGGGCGGCCGGAAGACATTACGATGGTTGGCGACCTGGCGAAGAATATGCTGGGACGCACATTCTGTCCGCTCGGCGACGCCGCGGCCATGCCCACGGTCAGCATCGTCAAGAAGTGGCGGCACGAGTTTGAAGCACACCTGTCAGGAAAATGTCCGTACAAGCCGGCTGATGTATTGGTCGGGGCGCACTAAGGATCCCGGAAAAACATGGCAGATTCAAAGGACATCACGCTGAAAATAGACGACCGCGACGTCACAGTCCCGCCAGGCACGCTGGTGATTGAAGCTGCACGTCGTATGGGCATCGAGGTTCCGTCGTTCTGCTACTTCCCGGGCCTGTCGTTGCAGGCGGCCTGCCGTATGTGCCTCGTCGAAGTCGAAAAAGCGCCGAAGCTGCAGACCGCGTGCACCCTGGTGGCGATGCCCGGCATGGTGGTGCGCACCAGCACGCCGCAAGTGCACGAAGCCCGCAAGGGCATGCTGGAATTCCTGCTGGCGAATCACCCGCTGGATTGCCCGGTGTGCGACAAGGGCGGCGAGTGCGAATTGCAGGATATGGTATTCACCTACGGCGCGGACAAGAGCCGGTTCAACGAAGAAAAACGGCATGTGCCCGAGCAGAAGTGGTCCGAGGCGGTTTACTACGACGCCCCGCGATGCATCTTGTGTTTCCGCTGCGTGCGCGTGTGCGACGAGGGCATGGACGTCAAAGCCCTCGGCGTTGGCGCGCGTGGATCGCAGTCGGTGATCATCCCCAACGGCGAGGATCATCTGGATTGCGAAGAATGCGGCATGTGCATCGATATCTGCCCGGTCGGCGCGCTCACCAGCGGTACCTACCGCTACAAGACGCGCCCGTGGGAAATGACATATGTCTCGACCGTCTGCACACACTGCTCCAACGGCTGCAAGACCACGCTGAGCGTTCGCAATAACGAAATTCTGCGCGCCAATAATCGCGATCTCTCCGGATTCAACAAAGATTTCCTGTGCGCGAAGGGCCGCTTCGGATTTGATTTCACGAGTCACCCGGAACGCCTGAAGCTGCCTCTGGTGCGCCACAACGGCAAGCTTCTGCCCTCCAGCTGGGAAGACGCTCTGGCCGAAGTTTCGCGTCGCCTGGCCGAAGTGCATAAGGCATCGGGCGCGGATTCGATCGGTTTTATCGGCTCGAATCGCACCACGAACGAAGAGAATTATCTCTTGGGGCGAATTGCGCGCGCGGCCATTGGCACGAACAACGTCGATCACCATCGCACCGCTGATTACGCCAGCCTGATTGCCGCGCTGGGAACGCAGGCCGGCGCCGCCTCCGCCACGATGACGCAACTTTATGAGGCCGACGCTGTCCTGCTGGTGGGCCACGATCCCACCGAGCAAAGTCCCCTGGTGGCCTGGCAGATTCGTTCCGCGATTCGCCACCGTGGCGCGCGTCTCTACATCGTAAATTCAAAATCCATCAGGTTGCTAAGAAAGGCCCGCGGATTTGCCGAAGTGCCCGAAGGACGTGAAGGAACCGCCGTGCGCTGGCTGGCCGGCGGCGAATCCCAATTGGAGGCCGGCACAATCGAGCGGCTCGCTTCGCTGAAGGCCTCGCTGGAAAAAGAAAGCAACGTGGTAATCGTGTTTGGTGCGGAGCTGACGGGTGCGGCAATTCGCGATCTCGTGAAATTCGGTTCTACCCTCCCCGGCCAGACGCGCTATATGGCGCTGGGCGACTATGCGAATTCGCGCGGCGTGGCGGACATGGGTTTGCTCCCGGACCTGCTGCCCGGCTACGTCTCCGTGGCGGACGTCAACGGGCGTAACAAATTCGGCGCGCTGTGGAATGCCACGCTGCCGGAGAAGCCGGGAATGGACGCGCGCGCGATGGTCGCGGCTGCGGTCAAAGGCGATCTGCGCGCTCTGTATGTCGTCGGCGCGAATCCGGTGAAGACCTTCGGCGCCGTTCCTGTTTCCGGCCGCCTCGGCAAACTGGACTTGCTCGTCGTCCAGGACCTCTTTCTTACCGAAACCGCGGCGCTTGCCGACATCGTCCTGCCGGCGGCTTCCGCATACGAAAAGAACGGAACGATGACGAATTCCGCCGGCGAAGTGCAACTGGTGCGCAAGGGCGGCGACGTGATGGGCACGCGTTCCGATTTTGATATTCTGCGAATTCTTTCCTTCCAGCTCGCACAGCACAAGCTGGGACAGACGATTGGCCTGCGCACGCCGGAAGCGGCCTTTGACGAGATTCGCCATGCGGTGTCCGGGCTATGAACTGTCCATGGCCACAGCTGTTGCTCGGAGAATCTGAACGTACCTCGCCGATTTCCACGCCTGAACGGCAACGCGAAATTCGACGTTCCGGTTGGCTCGATCTTTTCCTCCAACGACACTCTCTTTACCAGCGGCAGCCTGAGCCGTACCTGACCATGGTTCGTTCCCTGCCGGAAGCCGCGGAAGATCCGATGGAAGTGGAGGCGCGCCCTTGAACGAATTTGCCGCCCAGCATCCGTTCCTGGTCATCGTGCTGCCGAAGATCGTCGTCCTGCTTTTCGTCCTGCTTACGGCGCTCGCTTATCTCACCTGGTTTGAGCGCAAAGTTGTCGCGCATATCCAATCGCGATGGGGCCCGTATCGCGTGGGGCCGCATGGGTTGATGCAGCCGCTTGCTGACGGCTTGAAATTTTTGTTCAAGGAAGACGTAACGCCGGCGTCCGCCGACAAGTTCGCCTATTTTCTGGCGCCGTTTCTGGCGTTGTCTCTGGCCATCACGTCGATCGCGGTGATTCCTTTGGGCCTTCGAGGATTACGATCTTCGGCCAGACCGACACCGATGGGCATCGCCAATCTGTAACGTCGGGCTGCTGATTTTATTCGCGATCACCTCGATGGGCGTCTATGGCGTGGCGCTGGCCGGATGGTCGTCCAACAGCAAATATCCGCTGCTCGGCGGGCTGCGCAGCTCGGCGCAGATGATCAGCTACGAGCTGGCGCTGACCATGTCCGTCGTGGGCGTGATCCTGATGGCCGGGACGTTTAACCTGAGCGAAATCGTTACGCTCACAGCAGGGTTTTGTCTGGGGATTTCTGCCGCGATGGAATGTGATCGGCGTCCCCTGCCCCAGATTCTCGGCTTCCTTTTGTTTTTCACCTCGGCCGTGGCCGAAACCAATCGCGCGCCGTTCGATCTGGCCGAAGCGGAATCCGAATTGGTGGCCGGCTTTCACACGGAATATGCCAGCTTCAAATTCGCCATGTTCTTCATGGCTGAATACGCCAGCATGATTACCGTTTCCTGCCTGGCGACAATCTTGTTTTTTGGCGGATGGCTGTCGCCCTTCCCGCAGACGCCGATCTGGGCTTGGACGCATTTCATTCCGGCCGCGGTTTTCGCCCTGGCAGGATTGGCGTTGATCATTCACGGCGTGCGCTACATCACGATCTGGGGACGCATCGTGCTGCCGGTGCTGGGACTGCTGTTGTGCGGCCTGGGCGTGTTTTGCGGCCAGCCGGGCGTGATCAGCTACGTCAGGGTCCGTTCTGGTTTCTTGAAGATCGCTGTGTTCCTTTTCATTTATGTGTGGGTGCGCGGGACGCTGCCGCGGTTCCGCTACGATCAACTGATGGATTTCGGATGGAAGGTGCTGCTTCCCCTTTCCATTGTTAACGTGGTGATCACCAGTCTGGCGATCGTGCTGACACAACGATGAAATCGATTCCCAAATGATGCGCAAGATGGCAATGCTGATGGTACGCTCCAATGGAATCTGTCTGGCGCTCGCGGTGCCTGTGCGCGGCGCTGGGCGCGATCAGCCTGATCATCCAGCGGCATCCGATTCACAGCGCGCTGTCGCTGATCGTGGTGATGGTCGCGCTGGCGGGACTGTATCTTCTGCAGGGCGCGGAGTTCGTAGCCGCGGTGCAGATCATCGTGTACGCCGGCGCGATCATGGTGCTCTTTATTTTCGTGATCATGCTGCTGAATGCCGGCGAGGAAGAGCGCAGCAACCTGAGCCGTCATGGCGCGGTACGTGGGAGTGCCGCTGGGCGCGGTGTTCCTCGTGGAAGTGACGTACTGGATCGCCCGCGCCACGGCGCATCTCGGTTCGGCGCCGCCCGAGTCGGTATCGACGCGCGACCTGTCAGCGCTGCTGTTCCGCGATTACGTTTTTCCGTTTGAACTGACATCGTTTCTGATTTTGATCGCTTTCTGGGCGCCTTGGTACTGGCGCGCCGCGAAGCGTGCCGACTGAACAACGGTTATTGATACACCCTGGGGGAGTAGTGGTTCCGACTTCGTATTATCTGGTGTTGAGCGCGGTGTTGTTCGGATTGGGCGTGATTGCGTTTATTTTTAAACGCAATATCCTCACTATTTTCATGTCCATCGAATTGATGCTCAACGCCGTCAATCTGGCTTTCGTTTCCTTCAGCCGGTTGCTGGGGCAGTTGCAGGGGCAGGTATTCGTCTTTTTCGTGATCGTCGTGGCCGCGGCCGAAGCTGCCGTGGGCCTGGCCATTATCATCCTCATTCATCGCAATCGGAGAACGCTCAACGTGGAAAACGTGGATTCGCTGAAAGACTGATGCCTGTCCTCTCTTATCTCTGGATTATTCCGCTGCTGCCGCTTCTGGGGGCCGCCGCCAACGGTATTTTTGGCGGGCGATGGCCCAAGAACGTCATCTCCGCCGTGGCCCTTTCTTCGACCACGCTCGCGTTTCTCGCGGCGCTGGAAGCGGTGCGCGAATTTCTTGTCGCTTCCCGCCGGCCAGATTCCCTGGATCAAATCGTACTTCACCTGGATTTCGGCCGGCAGGTTTCCAGGCCGACTTCGCCCTGCAGGTCGACCAACTCACGTCATCATGCTGCTCGTCGTCACCGGCGTCGGCTGGCTGATTCACATTTATTCCACCGGCTACATGCATGACGATCCCGGCTACCGCCGGTTTTTCTCCTACCTCAATCTGTTCATGTTTTTCATGCTGATCCTGATTCTGGCGGCCAACTACCTGCTGATGTTCGTCGGCTGGGAAGGCGTCGGACTGTGCAGCTACTTGCTGATCGGCTTCTTCTTCCTGAAACAATCTGCTACCAATGCGGGAAACAAGGCGTTCTGGGTCAACCGCATCGGCGACTTCGGGTTCCTGCTGGGCGTGCTGCTGATTTTCCGCACGTTTGGCACTCTCGATTTCGCCGATGTGCTGCCTGCCGCCGCAAAGATGTCCGCCGAACCGGCGGGCGCATTGGCACGCTTACCGCGATCGCGCTGCTGCTGTTTGTCGGCGCCGCCGGAAAATCCGCGCAGCTTCCTCTGTACGTTTGGCTGCCGGACGCGATGGAGGGCCCCACGCCGGTCAGCGCGCTGATCCACGCGGCGACCATGGTGACCGCGGGCGTTTACATGGTGGTGCGCTCGCACGCGATTTTCCTGAACGCGCCGGTGGCCATGGCAGCGGTCGGGATTGTCGGCTGCCTGACCGCGCTGTTTGCCGCATCCATCGGCCTGGTGCAGACGGACATCAAGAAAGTGCTGGCATACTCCACCGTTTCGCAACTCGGCTACATGTTTCTGGCCTGCGGCGTGGGCGCGTTCGGCGCGGGCGTTTTTCACCTGATGACGCACGCATTTTTCAAGGGCCTGCTCTTCCTGGCCGCCGGCAGCGTGATTCACGCCATGGGCGGCGAGCAGGACATGCGCAAGATGGGCGGCCTGCGCAAGAAAATTCCCGTGACATTCTGGACCATGCTCATGGCCACGCTGGCCATTGCCGGCACCCCGGGCTTCTCCGGGTTCTTCAGCAAGGACGAAATTCTGGACGGCAAGCTTTGCGCGTCAGCCCAGTCCTCGGTTGGCTGGGCGTCCTGGCCGCGGGACTCACGTCGTTCTACATGTTCCGGCTGCTCTTTCTCACGTTCTTCGGTGAACAGCGCTACGACGAACATCATGTCCACGTGCACGAATCACCGAAAAGCATGACCATTCCGCTGATCGTTCTGGCGATTCTGTCCGTCGGTGGCGGATGGATGGCCGCGCCGCAGATCGTGGGCGGGGTGAACCACTTCGAGAATTTTCTCGCGCCGGTGCTGCTCCCTGCCTCTGGGACCGGTCACGAAGCTGCCAGTCGGCTGCGGACCGGCAGCGATTGCTACGGCGCTGCTTGGAGCGCCGGTGATCGCCGGACTGCTCGGATTCTTGCTGGCATGGTGGTTCTATATCAAGAGCCCCGAGACGCCGAAAAAACTGGCGACTTCGCTTTCCGGGCCGTACAAGCTTCTTTCTGGAAAATATTTTGTCGACGAATTGTACGGGCCGTGATCGTGCGCCCGCTGGTCTGGGTGTCCGACAAAGTTCTTGTGGCACATCGTGGACGAAGGCGTCATCGATGGCACGGTGAACGGCGTAGCGACCGTCTCCCGGGAAACGGGCGACCGCCTGCGCCGCGCGAACACCGGAAACATTCGCAGCTACGCCACTTGGATCGTCCTGGGCGTGGTGGTTTTTACTTCCCTGCTGCTCTGGATGGTGGACTGACGTGCAGCAATCCTACTTGCTTACGGTACTCACGTTTTTGCCCGTCGCCGGCACGCTGGCGCTGTTGCTGCTGCGCGACGATGATCATGTATGGATCCGGCGCCTGGCGCTGATCACAGCCACGGTCGAGTTTGCGCTTTCCCTGCTGCTGCTTCACGGATTTGACGCGCACGCCTCCGGCTACCAGTGGGAGGAATTCCGCGCCTGGATTCCCCAGCCGCCGATTCACTATCACATGGGCATCGATGGGCTCAGCCTGTTCCTGGTCCTGCTGACCACGCTGCTCACGCCGATTTCGATTCTCGCGTCCTGGAAATCGATTGACCAACGCGTGAAAGGCTTCTTCATTTGCCTGCTGGTACTGGAAACCGGAGTGATCGGCGTGTTCGTTTCGCTCGACTTGTTCCTGTTCTTCTTGTTCTGGGAAATGATGCTGATCCCGATGTACTTCCTGATCGGCATCTGGGGACACGGCCGCCGCATTTACGCCGCGCTGAAATTCGTGCTGTACACCATGTTCGGCTCGATCCTGATGCTGGTGGCCATGCTGTGGCTGTTCCGCGTAACCGCCGCCGCCGGATATCCGACGTTTGACGTCGCGCAAATCCAGGCCCTGCTCGCCAACGGCAGCGTCACCTTGCCGCTGCACACGGAATACTGGCTCTTCGGCGCATTTTTTCTGGCGTTCGCCATCAAGGTGCCGCTCTTCCCGCTGCATACCTGGCTGCCGGACGCGCATACGGAAGCTCCAACGGCTGGTTCGGTCATGCTCGCCGGCGTGCTCTTGAAGATGGGCATCTACGGCATGCTGCGCTTCTGTGTGCCGCTATTTCCGGACGCGGCGCGCCACTTTGCACCGGTCATTGCGGTGCTGGCGATCATCGGCATCGTGTACGGGGCTCTGGTGGCGATGGTGCAGGTGGATTTGAAGCGCCTTGTGGCCTACTCCTCCGTGAGCCACCTGGGCTTCGTGGTGCTGGGAGTTTTCGCGTTCCACGCGATTTCCATTCAGGGCGCGGTCTACCAGATGCTGAACCACGGCATCTCGACGGGCGCGCTTTTCCTTGGCGTCGGCATGCTGTATGACCGGCGGCATACGCACTTGATCTCGGAATTCGGCGGCCTGGCCACTCCGATGCCGGTGCTCGCGGCGCTCTATTTGTTTTCCTGCTTTGCGTCGGCCGGATTGCCGCTGCTCAACAATTTCGTCGGCGAGTTTTTGATTCTGGCCGGCACATTTGAAAAACATGCGGCCTGGGCTGCCTGGGCCTCGCTGGGCGTAATTTTCTCATCGGTGTACCTGCTGTGGTCTTATCAGCGCGTGTTCTTCGGCGGCGTGACGAACGATAAGAATGGCAAGCTGGCGGATCTGGATACGCGAGAACGCGGAATTCTGGTGGTGATGGCGGTATTGATTTTGTGGATGGGCATCGGCTCGCCGTTCTTCACCCGCCGCACCGAGGCCTACACCCAAAACGTTTTGCAACTGATGCAGCGCCCGCAGGCCTACGACGCGGGCGGCGTAAATACTCGTGGTGCGACGAGCCCGACGGGCGTGGATTTGGATCGTGCCGCGGTCACGCCTTCCGGACTGAACTCGGCGGCCTACGGCAACTCGGCGGACTCGGTGAAATCGAAATAAATGTTCCCACCCATCCAAGACTTGTACAGGATTGCGCCCGAAATCGTGCTCTGCGGATTCGGGATGCTGGTCATGTTTCTCTCACCCATCGTGCCGAAGGCGCGCCAGGCGCTGCTCGCGGGAGTCGCGCTCGTGGGCGCCGCCCTTGCGCTGGTCGCCACGTATTTCCCCCGACCCACCCGGGCCTCGCGTATTCCGGGCTCTTCCGCGCCGATTCGTTCAGCCTGTTTGTTCACTGGATCGTGTGCGGGGTGGCGTTCCTGGTAATTCTCGGCTCGATCAGTTATCTCAAGCGTGAGGATTTGGATGCCGGAGAGTTTTGCGCGCTGATTCTGTTTGCGACGGCCGGCATGGGCGTGATGGCCGGAGCGCACGAATTGCTAACCGCGTTCATCGGCCTGGAAATGAGTTCCATCGCCTCCTACATTCTGGCCAGCTACCGCCGCGATGCTCCGCGTTCCAACGAAGCGGCTATGAAGTATTTCCTGCTTGGATCATTCGCGACGGCGTTTTTCCTTTACGGGATCGCGCTGTCGTTTGGCGCCACGGGATCGACGCACCTGGACATGATGACGCCGCTCGGCAACGATTCCGCGCACACGCTCCTGAAGATCGGCCTCGGATTCATATTTATCGGTTTGGCGTTCAAAGTCGCCGCGGCTCCCTTTCAGCTGTGGACTCCCGACGTTTACGAGGGAGCGCCATCTCCGGTCACCGCGCTTCTTTCCACCGGACCGAAGGCCGCCGCATTCGCCCTGGCGTTGCGCATTCTCGCGAGTGTGGACGCCGCCGCGCCCTTGTGGTTCTGGGCGCTATGGGTGGCCGCCGCGCTCAGCATGTTCGCCGGAAATTTGTCAGCCATCGTGCAAACCAGCGTGAAGCGCATGCTGGCCTACAGCTCGATCGCGCATGCCGGATACATTCTCGTCGCGCTCACGGCGGCGGCCGCCACCGGATCATCCAGCCGAGGGCATCGCCGCCGCTCTGTTCTATCTGGTAGGGTATGCGATCGTGAAGATGGGTGCGTTCCTGATTATCGGGCATCTGGGGCCAGACGAACGCCACGTGAACATTGACGATTTCGCAGGCCTGGGACGCCGGCAACCCGCGCTGGCTGCCTGCTTATCGCTGTTTCTGCTCTCGCTTCTGGGATTGCCGATTACAGCGGGATTCCTCGGAAAATTTTACGTCTTCAACGCGGCGCTGGAGTCCAACCTGATCTGGCTGGCGATCCTGCTGGCCCTGAACAGCGTGATCGGCGCTTACTACTACCTGCGCGTGATCGTCGCCATGTACATGCGTGAACCGGCCACGGAAGTATCCGTCGCGCCTGTGCCGTTGTCACTGGCCGTCGTGTTGTGGATCGCCGCGGCTGGCACGGTATACGCCGGATTGTTCCCGGGAAGAATCATCGATTTCGCCGCCAAGGCTGGCCTCAACATTCGATAGCAATCGGTAGCACAGACTTCCGTCTGTGGGATTTCTGGGCCGCGGCGCGGCGTGTGGTAGGATCCCGAAACGCGCGTTAGAGGTCGAGTTCGTTTTCATCAGTTCGTCTTCATTCCGCGATACACCTCAAAATCCACAGTCGGAACTCTGTGCCGCTAATAGCAAAACGGCACGCCCTCGTTTTCCCGAGAGCGTGCCGTTTGAAAAACTTTGTAGCGAAATCGCTTACTTAACTTTTGCGAAAATGATGGCAAACGTGTACAGCGCCATCGATTCGATCAGCACCAGCGCCAGCAGGAGCGCGAAGCGGATTGGAGCCGCAGCGCCCGGATTGCGCGCCAGGCCTTCGCAGGCCGAGGACGTCGCCCGGGCTTGGGCCATACCGCAAGCTGCCGAGGCGATCGCCATGGCAAAGCCCGAAGTGATGGCTACCCAATTGGTCCCCTCTGCCGCGGGCATTGCGCCGGTCTGCGCGAACGCCGCCGGTGCGACGAAGGCAACCGCCGCGAGTGCAAATAGAATCACCAGATACTTCCTCATCGTGTTTCTCCTTCGCTAAGAATAGCCGCTCGGAGGTGGTTCCCGGACATCCCTCTTGCAGCCGGGCTCACGCGAGACAGCGGATCATGCCGATAGGACATTTATGAATGCATTACGATTTACAACCGCTGCGGCCTAGTGCTCGTCAGCCACCGCGCCGCCCACATAAATGATCGGCAACAGGGTGAAGACGAACGCCTGCACAAACCCCACGAAAATGTGCAGGAGAATAAAAACCGCTGGAGCGAATAGTGGAAGCGGCGCCAGCGCATAGCCCAGCGCATTCAGCTTTTCCACGTAGATGAACAGGGACAGCGTCAGGCCGAGAAACGTCACGTACAACAGTTCGCTCACCAGCATGTTCACCCAGAGACGAACCGTCAGCGAAAGCAGCCGCGCGAGATGGCTGAAAATTTCCACCACAAACATGATCGGAGACATCACCAGCACCGGACCCAGGAATTGCTTGGCATATTTGAGCGGCCCGTGATGCGCCAGTCCAGCGAAGTTGTAATAGAGGAACACAACGATGGCGCAGCCCAAAGGCACGGATTTTTCCGCCGTCGGCGAGGAAAGTCCAGGGACCAGGCTGATCAGATTGCACATCAGCACGAACATTCCGATGCTGCCGATCATCGGCAAATAATCCAGCGCGTGGTGGCCGGCAGTGTCTTCCAGCAGGTCGCGCGCGCCAACGCCCATCGAATTGGTCAGCAGCGCTTCCATGCACTGCTGCGTGCCGCCGGGATTTTCCACCGAGAGCCGCCCCTTGAGCCAGGTAAAGAAAACGATGGCCACCAGGAACACCACGAATTCCATGGCGATGTGATTGGGGATCGGGTATTCGCGGTTCTCAGGCTGGATGTGCAGCGCCATGAGCAAAGCCAGCACCGGCTTGGCCAGCAGCGCGTTCACCAGTTTTGTCACACCTAAGACTTGCTCTTCCATTTTTGTCAGTTGACCCCGGGAGCGAGCCTCACGAAACCAGGCTCAAGTGTGTGTTTCCGTTCCAGGCTTGCCGCGCACCAGTTCCCACATTAATTCGAGCATCACGGCGGCGGCGACGGCGAACAACCCTCCGAGAACCGCAATGCCAGGCAACAGGGAACGCGAAAGAATAACATAGACGACCAGCAGCAGCAACGCGAAGCGTCCAAAGAACTTAGCGTAGATGCCCATAGGCACACGAGCGTGTTCTGATTCCGCCTGCGCGGTGGAGATTTTCACCAGCGCATTGACGCCCTGCTTCAGCCAGCGAAAATTCAGCCAGGCCAGCACCGCGCCCAGGGCCACTCCCGCCCCGGCGCGCCACCCCCATCGAATACCAACAAATCCGGCCCCTGCCAGGCCGAATGCCAGCGTCATCCACTCGATGCGATGCTCGGCGGCAACGTAAATGGAATCGGAGTCCGGCATGCTCACTGAGTATCCTTTGACAAGCGCCGCACCAGCTGAATCATGCCCCCGGCAAACCCTAAGAAGCCAAGAACTAAGGTCAATATGGGAGAAGTATGGAAATGCTTGTCCAGAAAATAGCCGACTCCTCCGCCAATGGCGATGGTGGCGATCAGCATGAAGGGTAATTCAAGTATATCGGATAATTGCCGCACGCCTTCCGCGGGCCGCTTGCGCGGCGAAGGAGAAGAAGAGCCCGGACCTGAATCGTCAGTGGCCACTGAAGCCTGTGGGGAAGAATAGAGAGTAGGTCGCCAATTTCACAAACGGCTCGGGATAAACACCGGCGGCCACGGTTACGAAGCACAAGATGGCAAACGCCACCCTCTGCCCGATGGTGATAATCGGCAACGGCGCGTTGCCGGGTTCCTTCAGATACGCGTGCATCACGATGCGGAAATAGTAGTACAGCGCGGGAACGATATAGAGCGCGCCGAACAGCGCCAGCTTGTTGTGGCCGGTTTCGATCAGCGCCTGCAGGATGAAATACTTTCCGACGAAGCCCGCCAGCGGCGGGATCCCGGCAAGGGAAAGCATGAAAATCAACAGGACCAGCGCGGACAGCGGGCTACGCTGATAAAGACCGTTCAGATCGTCCAGCTCATCGCCGATGATTCCCTGCCGTTGCAGCACAATCAACACGGCGAATGCGCCGATGGTCATGAATCCGTAAACGAAGAGGTAAAACGCCACGCCCTTCATTCCGGTGATGAATCCCAGCGGACTGGACGCAGCCGCGACGATTCCTAGCAGAATGTAGCCTACATGCGATATCGAGGAGTAGGCCAGCATGCGCTTCACGTTGGTCTGGGTGATGGCGGCCAGGTTTCCAACGGTAAGGGACGCGATGGCTACGCCGGCGATCAGCATCTCCCAGATCAACGCGCACCGGCCAGAACACGGTGAGCAGCAGGCGCAGGAGCAGGGCGAAACTCGCGGTCTTGGACGCCACGCTGATGAACGCGGTGATGGGCGTGGGAGCGCCCTCATAGACGTCTGGGGCCCACTGGTGGAACGGCACGGCGGCTACCTTAAAAAATAGCCCGGCAGCCACCGTAGCCAGCGCCAGGAGAACGAACAGGTCTGTATGGCCGCGGGACTCTACGGCCACAGCAATCACGTCCAGGTTGGTCCTGGGAGGCAGCGCCTGGCCCATGGAGCTGAGATTAGCCATGGCCCCGATGCCGTACAGGATCGAAAAACCATAGGCCAGAATTGCCGAGCTGAACGCGCCGAGCAGCAGGTACTTCACGGCGCTTTCATTCGAACGCTTGTCACGCCGCAAAAATCCCGCCAGCACGTAGAAGCTGAGGGCCATCGTTTCCAGGCCGAGGAACTGCACGACGAGATCGTAGCCGGAGGCCATGAACATCATGCCCACAGTGGCGAACAGCATCAGGGCGTAATACTCGCCGTGATTTTCGTCCTCCAGCCGAAGATAGCGAACGGAAAGGATGATCACCAGGCCGGTTGCGATCAGAAAAATGAACCCCAAAAACAGGAAAAACGGGTCAACCAGCAGCGAGTTGCTGAAGCCTATGGCTCCGCGTTCAGCCACGCCGCGCAATTGCCACAGGCAGATGCCGCTGAAAGCCACGCCCAGCATGGCCATTAAGGCGTTGAAAAACTTGTCACGAGCCTCCAGCAGGTAATCGGTGAGCAGGATGCCCATGGCAAACAGCACTAGCATCATCTCCGGCAGGAGCAGTCCCCCGCCATCGACCTGCATGAATGTTTGGAAGGCCTTAAGCATTGTTTTGGCTCATCTTCGGCTCTGTGCGCTGGTCGTAACTTACATTTCATGTGTTGCGCGCTTTGCTTCTTTTACTTCTTTTCCGATTCCGCAGAGCGGGCGGCGCCTCGGTTCCCGACGGCATATTCATTCCGGGCATCTGCATGGCCGTGCCGGTTTCCGCCGGAGTCATCGCGGGCGCAGCGGACTGGAGAGGCGCCGCGCGTTCGGCGCCGTAATAACCAGGATTCACCTGCTCGACGATCTGCTGCACGGGCCGCTCCAGCACGCGAAACAGCGGCTTCGGATAAATTCCGATCCAGAAGCCAAGAAGTAATCAGCGGAATCAGCGTGGCATATTCGCGCGCGTTCAGATCCGGCAAATGCTCATTCGCTGGATTGGTGACCGGTCCGAACATCACTCGCTGGTAGAGCCACAGCAGGTACGCCGCGCCAAGCACGATGCCAATGACCGCCCAGGCCACGTATTTGATATTGACCTCGTAGGTGCCGCGCAGAATGACGAACTCACCGATGAAACCATTGAGCAGAGGCAAGCCCAGCGAGCTGAGCGTGGCGATCATATAGATGGCGGCAAAATTCGGCATGGGAGTCGAAAGGCCGCCGAATTCCGAAATCAAGCGCGTGTGGCGGCGTTCATACAGCACGCCGATCAGTAAGAAGAGCGCGCCGGTGGACAGGCCGTGGTTGATCTGCTGGATCACGCTGCCGGAAAGTCCGTTCGGAGTCAGCGCAAAAATTCCGAGAGTGCAGAAGGCCAGGTGGCTCACCGAGCTGTAGGCCACCAGCTTCTTCATGTCCTTCTGCATCATGCAAACCAGCGCGCCGTAAATGATGCCGATGATCGAAACCACCAGCATGATGGTTACGATCTTGTGGCGCGCGGCAGCATCCTGCGGCAGAAGCGGCAGCGAGAAGCGGATAAATCCGTACGTGCCCATTTTCAACAAAACGCCGGCCAGGATGACGGAACCGGCCGTGGGCGCTTCGGTGTGCGCGTCCG
The DNA here is from genome assembly GCA_963695945.1 of uncultured Acidobacteriota bacterium. Lineage (GTDB taxonomy): Bacteria > Acidobacteriota > Terriglobia > Acidiferrales > UBA7541 > Palsa-360. The sequence goes on from CAVOIX010000090.1 coordinate 55,310, forward strand.
GCAGCCAGGTGTGGAACGGGAACATGGGCACCTTGATCGCAAACGCGAAGAAGAACGCCCAGAACAGCAAAACCTGGGTATGCGTGTCAAACTGCGGCGCCGCGGCCAGGAGGGTGGGCATATCGAATGTTCCCCCGCCGGCCTTGAAATACAGCGCCAGGATTCCCAGCAGCATGATCACCGAGCCAACCAACGTGTACAGGAAAAATTTGATCGCGGCATACAGCCGGCGGTCGCTGCCCCACACGCCGATCAGGAAATACATGGGCACCAGCATGACTTCCCAGAACATGTAGAACAGGAAAAAGTCGAGCGACATGAAAACGCCCAGCATGCCGACCTGCAGCAAAAGGAACAGAATGTAATATTCCTTGGTGCGAATTTTGATGGAACTCCACGAAGAGAGGATGGAAATCGCTCCGAGCAGGGTGGTCAGCATCACCAGCAGAAGGCTGATGCCGTCGATGCCAAGCGAGTAGTGCGCGCCGATGGAGGGGATCCAGTCGTGAGTTTCAGGAAACTGATAGCGCGGCGCCGATGGGTCCAGGCTGAAGCGCCACATCAGTGGCAGAGAAACGATCAGCCCGAGGACGCCGAACAGGTTGCCGATGACCTTATGAGCCGTAGCGCTTTCGCGCGGCACGAACAGGAGCAGCAGCGACCCTACCAGCGGCGTGAACAGCACCACCGTCAGGATATGAGTGTTGTAAAAGTCCATCTCCCCGCCTCGCCTTCTTCTAAATCGACCCTTGCAACGAATCGGAATCCGTGTCGCGCCATTGTCTCGGTTCGCGTCCGATTTGTCGGCGCCTTGATTTCGACCGCGCCGGGAACGCCCACCTAAAAGAGGGCGCTACAATCAGAGCCGGAATCCTGCCGTCCACAAGTAGTAGCCAAGAAAAATCATCACACCAAGCAGCATGAACAGCGCGTATCTCGCCACGCGCCCGGTCTGCAGCATCCGCACCGGCCAGCTGAAAAGCCACACGATGCGCGCGACCAAATTCACCAAGCCGTCGACAATCCAAGAATCCCACAGGCCGGAAATGCTCGAAGCGACGCGCGTCAGCCATCCGGAACCGTCCACGCCGAGACCATTGATAATCCCGACGTCGAACTCGCCAAGCGTCAGCGCCAAATCCTTCATACGATTTACGAACAGCGCGTCGTACAGCTGATCCACGTAATACTTGTTGTAGAGCAGCTTGTGCACGAACGGAAACTTTGCCTCGATCTCGTCCGGAACTTCCGGCCGCTGAATATACCAGCGATAGGCCAGCCAGATTCCGGCAAGTCCGATGGCGATCGACAGCACCATTAGCAAATATTCCGACGCGACATGGGAGGCCGCGTCAGTTACATCCGTGCCGTGCTTGGCCATCACCGGTTCGAGGAACTTCGTGAAGTGGTCACTGCCGCCCAGTGAGCTCGGCCAGCCCACCCAGCCGCCGACCACGGAAAGCGTCGCAAGAATCATCAGCGGGCCAGTCATCGAGCCGGGCGATTCGTGGATGTGGTGCTCGACTTCGTGATCGATACGAGATTTGCCGAAGAACGTCAGGTTCACCAGGCGGAACATGTAGAACGCTGTCATTCCCGCGGTGACGTACACCACAAACCACAAAACCGGGCTGTATTCAAACGTGTGGCCCAGAATTGCATCCTTGCTGAAGAAGCCCGCCAGCGGTGGAATACCGGAAATGGCGATGGTGGCGATGACGAAGGTGCGCGCCGTAGTGGGAATTTTGCCCCACAGGCCGCCCATCTTGCGCATGTCCTGTTCGCCGGAGAGAGAGTGAATCACGCTGCCGGATCCGAGGAACAGCAAGGCCTTGAAGAACGCGTGGGTCATTAAGTGGAATACCCCTGCGGTGAACGCGCCAACGCCACACGCCAGAAACATATAGCCCAGTTGGGAAACGGTGGAGTACGCCAGCACGCGTTTGATGTCGTTCTGCACCAATGCTATCGTCGCCGCGAAGATGGACGTGACCGCTCCGACCACGGCGATCACGGCGAGCGCCTTCGGCGCCATCGCGAAAACGGCGTTGGTGCGCACGATCATGTACACGCCGGCCGTCACCATCGTGGCTGCGTGGATCAATGCGCTGACCGGCGTCGGGCCTTCCATGGCGTCTGGCAGCCAGACATACAACGGAAGCTGCGCCGACTTCCCTGTCGCGCCGACGAAAAGCAACAGGGCGATGGCCGTAAGCGTGGCGTCACCCATCGCAAAATGTCCAGCCGCGATCGCCGGACCGATTTCCGTGAACTGAATCGTGCCCAGAGTACCGAGCATCAGGAAAAGTCCCAGCAGGAATCCCGCGTCGCCGATGCGGTTGACGATGAAAGCCTTCTTGCCCGCGTCCGACGCCGATTTCCGCAGAAAATAAAATCCGATCAGCAGATAGCTGCACAGACCGACGCCTTCCCAGCCGACAAACAGCAGCAGCAGATTATTCGCCAGGACCAGCGTCAGCATCGAAAACATGAACAGATTCAGGTAGCCGAAGAAGCGGTAGTAGCCGCCCTCGTGCGCCATGTACCCGGTGGAATAAACGTGAATCAGGAATCCGACGCCGGTGACAACGAGCAGCATCACCGCCGTCAGCGGATCCATCAGAAAGCCCCACGGCGCGTTGAACTGCATCAGCGTTCCGGCGTTGGTGTGCATCATGCCGGCGGGCACCCAATCGAAGAGGTTGTAGCTCGACCACGGCGCTCCGAAACCGGCCGCGCGACGAGCTGCCAGATCGCGCCAAAGGCATAGAACATCGCCAGAAAAACGCTGCCAACGCAAATCACATTCACGCGCGGCATTCGGCAGCTGCCGCCCGATGAACAGCATCAGCGCCGCGCCCGCCAGGGGAAACAGCGGAATCAGCCAGATATGCGCTAGAAAATATTCCGTCGGCATCATCAATGTTCGACGCCGCACCGTCCAAACTTAGGCTCTACGTCGACGCTGGACTCAGGTCTCACCAGTCCTAGTCATCATCAGTGCCTCTACCATTTCAACAAATCCATTTCATCGCCCAGCAACGTCTCGCGATTGCGGAAAAACGCGATGATAATGCCCAGCCCACGGCCGCTTCCGCCGCCGCATCGGTAATGATAAAGATCGCGAAGGCGTGTCCTTCCGCAGAACCGACGAGCCGCGAAAACGCCACCAGGTTGATGTTCACGGCATTCAAAATCAGCTCGACGGACATCAAAATAATGATCACATTTCGGCGAGTGACCACGCCGATCGCGCCGATCGTAAACAATCCAGGCTCAAGAACAGATAATGGTGATCGGAATCAATCTCATTCTCCTCTTCAAATTCGTCTTTTTTGCCATCACCACCGCGCCGATCATGGCCACCAGCAGCAGGATCGACGCGATTTCAAACGGCAGCATGTATTCGCTGAACAGAACTTGTCCCACCAGTTGCGTGCTGGGCTCAAGCGCCGGAAGCCGGCGCCGGCGTCCCGAAGGACACTTTGGACTCACTGACCACCACCGCCAGCGATCAATTGCGCCCCCACCACCAGCGAGATCAGAATGCCTACGAACCATTGTTTGTTGAACTGAATCTGGTGCAGCGAAACATCCATGTTGATCAGCATGATCACAAACACAAACAGCACCATGATGCCGCCCGCGTACAGAATCACCTGCACGATGAACAGGAACTCCGCATTCAGCTGACAAAAAAATGCCCGCAGTGGCCAAGAGCGCGGTGATCAGAAAAATCGCGCTCTGCACCACGTTGCGCCGCGTTACCACAAGGATCGCGGAAACAATCGCCAGCGCCGCAAAAAAATAAAATACGATCTGATCAAGCATCGTCTTTGCCGATTCCTACGCTTCTCCCACGAATACGTGCTCTTTATCTTTCTTCTCGCCCGCCCAACCCAGATAGCCGGCTGCCGCCAGCGTCAGCAACGTGGTCAGTCCAAACGCCGGGAAATGCCCCCATCCGAAGTGCCGGTGCAGCACCAGCGCCACGCCGATTCCCATCACGTTGACGATGGAGAGCGGAATCAGAAATTGCCAGCCCAGGCGCATCAACTGATCGAAGCGGTAGCGCGGAAACGTGAACCGCAGCCACATGAACAGATAGATGTACGACCCGACCTTGAACAGGAACCAGAACGCCCCGTGCAGGCCGGGTTTCAAACCCGGGAGCATAGCATTGACGGCGGGAACCAGCGGCGCCGCCAGAATGATTGCCGCTAAAAACATCAGCAAGCCCACGGCCACCATAAACAGGCTCTGCACCTTCACCGGCTGTTTGGGAGCGCGATAAAAACAATACGCCGCCGACAACAAGCATAAGCAGCGATGGAAAGAAATCCAGAAAATTGAACACCGCGGTGCCCGCAAACGGCCGCAGCCAGCCGCCCAGAAACAGCGTCGTGGCGATTGACGCGACCACAACCATGTTCGTGTATTCCGCCAGGAAATAGAGCGCCCAGCGGAAGCCGCTGTATTCCGTCATGTAGCCGGCGACCAGTTCCGATTCCGCTTCCGGCAAATCAAATGGCGCGCGATTGGTTTCCGCGATGGACGCGACAATGTAAATAAAAAATCCAACAGGCGCGGCAAAAGCAAACCAGACGCCGTAATCGTCCTGCGCCTGAATAATTTCGCGAGTCGAGAGCGTCCCGGCCAGCAGCAGCGCCGCCCACGATCGCCATACCCGCCGCGGTTTCGTAGCTCACCAGTTGCGCCGCGCTGCGCAACGCTCCCAGCAACGAATAGTGGCTGTTCGAGGACCATCCGCCCAGCACAATTCCAAAAATTCCCAGCGCGCTGATGCCCACGATAAACAGGATGCCCACATTCAGCTCGGCGATCTGAAACCACGGGCCGATCGCCAGCGCGGACATCGCCAGCATCGCGGCGGTAACCGAAATCAGCGGCGCAAACCAAAAAATCGCCTTGTCCGCTTCATCCGGAATAATGTCTTCCTTGATCAGCAACTTCACCGCGTCGGCAATCGGCTGCAACAATCCATGCGGGCCAACGCGCATGGGACCCAGGCGCGCCTGCATGTCGGCCATGACTTTGCGTTCCATCAATACGATATATCCGGCGACCAGCGGCAGTACGGCCACGATGATCACCGCGCAAATCAGCGGCACCCAAATGGAAATCACGAAATGGATGAGGTTCATCAGCATGGCGCTAGCGGTCCACTTCTCCCAGCACGATGTCCAGCGTGCCAATGATGGCCACGACGTCCGCCACCAGATGCCCGCGAATCATCTTGTCAAACGCTTCCAGATTAATCAGCGAAGGCGGACGAATGCGCACGCGGTAAGGCTGCGTCGTGCCGTCGCTGACGATGTAATAGCCAAGCTCGCCCTTGGGCGCTTCGATGGCGTGATACACCTCGCCCGGCGGCGGCTTCAATACCTTTGCCGACTTTGCCCATGATCGGCCCGGCGGGAATATTTTCGATCGCCTGCAGGCAGATCAGCCGCGACTGGCGCATCTCTTCCATGCGCACGAGATACCGGTCGTAGGTGTCGCCGTTCTTGCCAATGGGGATTTCGAATTTGTATTGATCGTACGCAGCATAAGGCATGGCCTTGCGAATATCCCATTTCACGCCGCTGGCGCGCAGGACCGGCCCGGAGGCGCCTAGTCGATCGCTTCCTTGGCCGTGAGAATTCCAATTCCCTTGGTGCGCCCCACCCAGATGCGGTTTTCGGTCAGCAGCGATTCGTACTCGTCCACGCGCTTGTCGAACGGCTTGCAGAAACGCTCAACGTCCTTCTCGAAGCTCGTCATAAGCCTCATATTGCAGGCCGCCAATGCGGAACGCATGGGTGGTCAGCCGCGCGCCGCAGAACTTCTCGAAAATTTTCAGAATCTCTTCGCGCTCGCGCAGGCAGTAAAACAGCGGCGTCAACGCGCCGATATCCAGGGCGTGGGTTCCCAGCCAGAACAGGTGGCTGGCGATGCCGCTGCAACTCGGTGAGAATCGTGCGGATCCACGCGCGCCCGCGGGGGCGCTTCGGCGACCAGCAGTTTTTCCACCGCTTCGCAGTAACCCAGGCCGTTGGAAACCGCCGCGACATAATCCATGCGGTCCACGTACGGCGCGATATTGCTGGTAGGTGCGATGCTCGGCGATTTTTTCGACGCCGCGATGCAGATAGCCGATGACGCATTCCGATGCCAATCACTTTTTCGCCGTCCAGCCGCAGTTTCACGCGCAACACGCCGTGCGTGGACGGGTGCTGCGGCCCCATGTTCAGGACAATTTCGTCGGCGCCCAGAACGGTGTGGTCTCGGCATGCGTCGCGAATCGGTATACGCTCGGTCAGCGCATGCCGCTATTGCCCGCTTTCGATGCCCAGGTTTTCGCGCACCCAGGCGGTGTCCTGCTGTCAAAATGTCGTAATCCTTGCGCAAGGGAAAACCCTGCCATTCATCGGGCAGCAGAATCCGCTTCAAATCCGGATGTCCTTCGAACACAATGCCGAACATGTCCTACACTTCGCGCTCCATCCAATTCGCGGTGGCCCAAATTCCTTGCACGCTGGGAACGCGCTCGTCGGCAGAAGCCTGCGCCTTCAAACGCAGCCGCTCATTTTTCTCGAACGAATACAAATTCAAGACCACGTCGAAGCGCTTTTCACGCTTCGGCCAATCCACGGCGGTCAGATCGCTCAGCCAGTCAAACTTTTCACCATCGCGGCTGTAGATGGCAATTTCCCCGAGCAATTCCCGCGCCACGACCAGAATCGCCTGTTTGCGATCGTCCACGCTTCGAGAATGGCCGGCCCGAATTTTTCTTTGTATCTCTTAACCAGATCGTTATCCAGGGCCACCGGACCTTCCTTGGGGGGTGCGGGAGGACGGGGCGGAACGGCTGCAGCGGGAGGTTTAGCGGCCGGAGCGCCAGGGGCTGCCGGCGGTTTCGCAGCGGCGGCAGGCGGAGGAGCGGGCGGTTTGGGTGCGGCTTCCCCCGTCTGCGGCTGGCGTTTTCGGCGCAGACGGTTCTCGGTAAACTCGCAGAAGGCTGCTTCTCTTCCGGATCGTTTGCCATGAATTAGGAGTAGTGCGGCCGCACGAATTCGCGCAGCCAATATTAAGTTGTAGCTTTTAGCACACGGCGGAAAACAGAGTCAACCTGTTCCGCGAGCGTTCTATCCCATGCACTCTCGCGTTCCGCCGGCAGTCAAAAAAAATCCCGGTCACGATCCGTGGCCGGGACTCAAACTCATCCGAACGTCGGCGCAACCTACACCCATTCGAGGGCGCCCTTCCGGTAAAGCCAGACATAACCAATGATCAAAATTCCCAGAAACACGAACATGCTGGCCAGAGCGTAAATCTCCGGCAGACGGAAACCTTGGTCGCGAGTGGAAAACAGCACCGCCCAGGGAAAGAGGAACGTCGTCTCCACGTCGAAAATTACGAAAAGAATGGCCACGATATAGAACCGAACCGAGTATCTTCCGCGCGTATCGCCTTCCGCTTCCACACCGCATTCGTACGGTTTCAGCTTGGCTCCCACGGCTCGGGGGTCGGACGAATGAACTTGAAAACGATGAGCGACAACGCCGGAAACGCCGCGGCTAGCGCCGCAAAAATAAAGATCGGAATGTACTGGGCCGGCATGCCTGATTTCTTTCCCAACTCCCCCGGAGCAGAGCGAGCACCCTTATCGCCGGGAATCCTAACACATCCGTCAAGCGCGAGTCACGGCTCGCGGGGAGATGTGACCCGAATCACAACCACCGGTGTTCGAAGTCACGGCGAAAAGCCGCACGCAAGCCGATAAATGAGTATCGGGTGATCGCTTGCGAGAGGAAGAACGGATGCTCTGTAGTTGTGTGTTTGCGTCACCTGACCCGGTTGCGACGAGAATGAGGTGCGAAAATGCCCGGGTGGTTGCCGATTTGGATGATGCATTTTGCCCAGTGGCTGGACCAGACTTTCCTTCGGTCACCTGATGCGCGAGTGCCCTCTATCTGCTCCCCGTGGTGGAGACGCTGCACGTGTTCGGGATTGTTTACCTGGTGATTTCGGCCTTCCTGCTCGATCTCCGGCTGTTTGGCATAGGGCCGATGCGGGATGAACCGGTTGACAAACTGGCCCGCTGGATTCTGCCCTGGGTTTGTGTGGGTTTTACGCTTCAGGTGATAACGGGAGTGCTGATGTTTTCGGCAGAGGCTACGCGGTCCGCCGTAAATTCATTTTTTTGGTACAAGATGGCCTTGCTCCTCGCGGTCGGCATAAACGCCCTGATCTTTGATCTGACGGCGTATAAGCACGTGGGCACGTGGAATCACGCCAGAGTTGCGCCGCTGGGGCAAGAATTTACGGAACATTTTCGATTGTCGCCTGGCTGGGGATTATTACGCTGGGGCGATGGTTCTCATTTCATTTGACGTAGTGCGATTCAGGTAGCGCCGGCGTCTCGCCGGCGATTTTGTGAGCGCGCGGGGAGACGTCAAAAAACTGCCGGCGAGCCGCCGGCGCCACAAAATTCTCTACGCGCTCGACGCGCGTTCGCCGACCAGTTTCGCGGTCATCGTGATCTCGGCCTTCAACAGGCGCGAAATCGGGCAGCCCGCCTTGGCATCTTGGGCCGCCTTTTCAAAGGCAGGGCATTCGCTCCGGGAAGTTGGCGGACACATCGAGATGAACCTTCGTGATCGTGAATCCGGCCTCGTTTTTTCGAGCGTAACGGCCGGCGGTCGTTTCGATTGATTCGGCGTGTCATTCCCGCATTTCCGAGTTGCGCCGAAAGCGCCATGCTGAAACAACCTGCGTGCGCGGCGGCGATTAACTCCTCGGGATTCGTGCCGATGCCATCCTCAAAGCGAGTTGAAAAAGAATACTGCGCGTTGGACAGAACCTTGCTCTCGGTGGAAATCTTTCCCTTTCCTTCCTTGAGCGAACCATTCCAGACTGCCGAAGCTTTTCGTAGCATTTTGATTTCCTCCTGTGCGATTCTATGTCTCGAGTTTGAAGCCAGTAAGATTCCCGCGATGAATTCAGCTGTCACGAGGAACTAATCACCACTGTTCCACGAAGCGTCTCGTGCGGACTTCATTGTTACGACTCTACGATTAATTCCTTGGCGCGCTGCGTCGCTTTCATCACTGCTTTGATCAGCGTCACGCGCAGTTTGCCGTCTTCAAGTTCGAGAATGCCGTCCATCGTGGATCCCGGCGGGCGTGGTCACGGCATCTTTCAGCAGGGCGGGATGATCGCCGGTGTCGAGAACCATGCGCGCAGCTCCCATCATGGTCTGCGCCGCCAGCAAGGTAGAAACATCGCGCGGCAGGCCAACCTTGACGCCGCCTTCGGCCAGCGACTCCAGAATAATGTAAATGAACGCCGTACCGCTGGCGGAAAGTCCGGTGACGGCGTCGATTTGTTTTTCGTCCACTACCACGACGCGGCCAACGGCCTGAAACATGGCCTGGGCGATTTCCAGGTGCTCTTGCTAGCGTGAATTCCCTTCGCCAGGCCCGTCATGCCGCACCCGATGGCGCACGGCGTATTGGGCATGGCGCGGATCACCGGCATATCCATGCCAAGCTGTTTTTCCATGAGTTGCGTGGTACCGAGGCCACCACCGAAACGATCAGCTTTCCGGGCTTCATCTCCGGCTTGATTTTTCGAGCACTTCTTTCACGGCCTGAGGCTTCACGGCAAGCAAAATAATATCCGCATCATGTACGGCCGCGCGATTGTCGGTCGAGGCCTCGATGCCCAATTGCTTGGCGAGTGCAGCGCGCCTTCGTCCGCATGACGCACTGTGGCGTGCACGCGTTTCGGCTGGACGAGTTTTTGCTCCAGAAATGCGCGCAGCAGGATGCCGCCTATTTTCCCGCGCCCAGTACGGCCAGCCGTTTTTCCGAAAGAGAAGTTTTCATGGTGCCAGCATTGTTGACGAGGGTGAGCCAGACGTCAAGGCGGGATGGCTTCATCCGGTCTGGTTTAGATGTGAGTGATGCGGCAAAAAAGCCGACAGGCTGCAGCTTCGAGTGTACTCAGTCGTGTCGCGCGCCACCGAGCACTTGCAAAGCGTGGGGCAACAAATCAGCAACGGCATCGAGCGATTCCACGGCGCCGCGCGGACTACCCGGAAGATTGACGATCAATGTGCGCCCTCGAACACCCGCCAGGGCCCGAGAAAGCACCGCACGCGGAGTCTTCTTCCGCCCTTCGTCGCGCATCAGCTCCGAAATTCCGGGCAAAAGTTTCCGGCAAGCTTCCGCGGTCGCTTCAGGAGTCGAATCGCGCGGACCGATCCCGGTTCCACCCGTCGTCAGGATCAGGTCGGACGCGCCGGCGTCGGCGATGGAAACCAGGCGATCACGGATCTCGGCGGGCTCATCCGGCAACACAGCTGCAGCGACTACCTCCCATCCGAGTTGCGCGCAACGCTCGCGCAACTTGGGCCCGGAAGCATCCTCGCGGGTGCCTCGCGCCACGGAATCGCTGATGGTTAGAATCGTGACGCGCATAAGAAACCGATGGTTCGCATTTTCATTTGGTTTGAGTGGCGCAGGCTTCAGCCTGTGGATTTCGGTTGCGGCGATGCGCGCAAAGATCTTGGAACGAAAATCCCCAGGCTTCAGCCTTTGCCACTAGCCCTGCACGCTCTCGTTGGCTTCATCCATCAGCCGCATGGCTTCCATCAACAGACCGGTGGTGGAAAGTGTGGTGGTCTCGCGCTCCGAGGTGGCGCCGAATTGAATTTCAAATTCGCCGTCGAGCCACCCGATGACCTGATAGGCCACGGTGTCGCCTTCGATCCCACCCAGCGCGGCGTGCTTGCACTGGCCGGCAACAAAATACAGTTGCGCCTCTTCCCCATTGCGGCGCAGCGTCAGGCTGCAGGTTTTTTGTCCCATTTCCAGCGACTGCATCAGCTCGGTTACGCTCATTTCCTCGAGGCGCCCCTGGATCACTCCCGGACGCGACGCCTGCCGCTGCATTTTTTCCAGGTGCAGGCGATCCACGATTTTCTTTACCTGGCGAACCAGATCGGCCACGAAAAATGGCTTGGGAATAAATTCCTCCACGCCGCCTCCCACCGCGGGACGCAATTTTTCCTCAATGTCGCCGCGGCTGGCCACGAACACAAACGGAATATTCTGGGTACTGGCGCGGCCGCGCAATTTTTCGTAGAGCTGGCGCCCGTCCAGCCCCGGCATGCGAAAGTCGGAGATGATCAAGTCCGGCGGATTGTCGATGGATTTCAGCAGGGCGTCCGCGCCGTCGCCCGAGGAAGTTACCAGGCAGTGCGATTCCATGCCGCGGCACATGAGGTCGCGGATCATCGGATTGTCATCGACAATCAAAACCTGCACGCCTTGTGAAGGGGCTTTCATTGGAAAACGCTATTTACCGCGGCGCAGGTAATGTCCGCTCTTGCCGCCGATTTTTTCGACTAAAACGATATCGCCGATTTCCATGCCCTTGTCCAGGGCTTTGCACATATCGTAGACGGTGAGGGCCGCCGCCGAGACCGCCACGAGCGCTTCCATCTCCACGCCGGTGCGCGCCGTGGCCGTGACGCGAGAAGTGATCTCCACGCCATTCTTGCATAGCTGCGCGGTCACATCAATGTGAGTGAGCGGCAGCGGGTGACAAAGAGGTATCCATTCCGCAGTGCGTTTGGATGCCGCAATTCCCGCAATTCGCGCGATCTCCAGCGGATTGCCTTTGGGCAATTTTTGTTGCCGCAAGGCGCGCAACACGGCTGGCGACATGCGCACAAAGCCGCGCGCCAGCGCCGTCCGTTCGGTCACATCCTTCGACGTCACGTCGACCATCGCCACTTCGCCACGTTTCCGGAAATGCGTCAGTTTAGCCATGATGCAACTTTACTATGCCTTCCCCGCGGCCATAGTGTGAATGTGCTCCGGTCGGAATCCTACGCCGACGATACGGGCGGGAATCCTGCGCAGATACGGCCAATAGCGGAAGAGTTTCATCGGCCAAGGCAGGGTAAGCGGTTTGTCGGTATTCAAAACTTGGGCCAGGACGTGCCTGTGCACCACGATCTGCATCCGCTGCGTAGCCCGTGTCGGAAATTCGCGGCGGCGCTGGACGCGCGCCAGTTCGTCTTCCGTCGGGCGTCCTCTCTGGAGACTTGCCGCCAGAAGATTCGCAGCCGCGACGGCATCCTGAATGGCTAGATTAATTCCCACTCCACCGACGGGAGACATGGCATGAGCCGCATCGCCGATGCATAAAAGGCCCGTCTTTGACCACTGCGCCAGCCTGTCTACGGCTACCGTAAGCAGGGAGACATCGTTCCAATCCCGTAACTCGTTCGTGCGATCACCCAGGAACGGACTGAGCCTGGCTATTTCCTGCCGAAACGCCGGCAATCCCTTTCTGCGCACGTCGTCCGCGCTGCCTTTGGGAATGACGTACGCACACTGCCAGTATTGCTCGCGATCCAGCATGACGAAAAGTTGTCCAGCTTCGACGTGTCCGAAAGTCTGCTTCGGATCGCCGGGCACGTGGCTGATGCGCATCCACAGCACGTCCATGGGCGCGCCCAGGTCAAGCACCTGCAGTCCCGCGCGCTCCCTCACCACCGAGCGCCTGCCGTCGGCCCCGACAACGAGATCGGCGCGGACTACTAGTTCTCCCTCCTGTGTCTTGGCCATCACACCCGCCACTTCCCCGCTTTCCTGGATAAGGTCGGTCACTTCCGTGTTCATCAACAGGTGGAACCAGGGCAGGGTTTTTGCTTTCCTGGCGATGAAATTCAGAAAATCCCATTGCGGCATCAACACCAGAAATTTGCAATGCGTCGGCAGGTGCGTCAAATCCGCGATGGTTACCGTCTCCGCGCCGACCTGCGCGGAGAGTTCGAGCACTTCCTGATGAGGGAGTTTCAGAAATTCTTCGAGGATGCCGAGCTCGTACACCAATTCAAGGGTCGAAGGATGGATGGTGTCGCCACGAAAATCACGGAGGAAATCGTTGTGTTTTTCGAGCACGTAGACGTCAACGCCGGATCTCGCGAGTAGAAATCCCAGCATCATCCCAGCCGGCCCGCCACCGGCGATGCAGCACCGCGTCTGGATGGTCTGAATCACGACTTTTGGCGGAGGCACAGTGGCTTCAGAGCCTGTGTGGCAACCGCTCATTCTTGTAGGGCACGGCTTTAGCCGTGCCGTAAAATACGCTGAATCCATGCGGCTTTAGCCGCTGACCTGTTCGCAACCGAGTTGTCACGCAGCCTTAGCCTGGGGGGTAGTCCATGGACGAACGAAATCCCACAGGCTGAAGCCTGCGCCGCGCTGGGCCTCTCACAGAGCGCCTCTCCGCGGAAACACATCCACCCATTCGCCGGGAGCAATGTCCGGCCGCTCCGGACCGACAATCAGGAATGCGTTGGCCAATGCCAGGGCCACGATATCGCCGGAACCCTGCCACGGAAGCTGCGTAACTCGCGCTTCCCTGCCTTCCCACTCAACTCTCGCCGGCAGGAAGTGCGTCATCGGTCCTTTTTCGTGTACTAGGGTGGCGAGCTTTGCGCGAAATACCGGCAAGGGCCGGGGCGTCGCGCCATTCAGCACATCCACCGCCGGGAGAACGAAGAGTTCAAAGGTCACCATGGTCGAAACCGGATTGCCCGGCAGACCAAAGACCAACTTCTCGCGGCACGTTGCAAAAACAGCAGGACGCCCCGGGCGGATCGATACGCCCGTAAAATGGAATTCGGCGCCGAGGTCGGCAAGCACCTGTTCCACCAGATCGTACTTGCCCATCGATACGCCGCCGGACAGAACAAGAATATCGGCTTGCAATCCGCGTTCGATGGCCGCGCGGAGGACAACTTTTTCGTCCGGAGCGTTGCCCAGCTGAATCGTTTCGGCGCCGGCCGTGCGAGCCAGAATTTCGATGGAAATTCCGTTGCTGTTACGAACCTCCAGCGGGCCCGGCTGCGAGCGAGCGTCGACGACTTCATCGCCCGTGGAGAGAATAGCCAGCCGTGGCGCGGCAAATACTTCCAGCCGGGTGGCGCCGGCCTGGGCGGCGAGAGCCATTTCCGCGTAGCCCAGGCGAGTCTTGGGCGCGACGAGCAATGCGCCCGCGCGCGCTTCCGTGCCGCGCAAAACAATGTGTTCGCCTTTCGGCGCGGCGCGCTCCAGCGTGATCGTTTGGCCTTCGCGCTTGATGAACTCGATCATGGCCACGGCGTCGGCGCCTGCTGGGACAGCGGCTCCCGTCATGATCTCCACGCATTGTCCCGGGAGCACGGCCGCGTCCAGGCGCCCGCCCGCGCGCAACTCGCCAACGCATTCGAGACGCGCTCCGGCCACCTGTGCGTCGGAAGAACGCACCGCAAAACCATCACGGGTGGAGCGATCAAAGGGAGGATAGTCGCGATCGGCGAGCACCGCCCCGGCCAGAATTCGTCCGAAGGCCTGCTCGATTTCGACATGTGTGCGCGGCAGCTGTCGCGGGATCGACCCCGCCACCTCGATTACTTTTTGCCGCGCATCCGTGTAGGAGAGCATGGAATTACCGCATCAGATCCACTTGGCGAGTTCGGTGCCTTGGCAAACGATGGTGGCATCGCGATCCGGGCCGGTGGAAATCATGCCAATTTCGATGCCCAGGAAATCGGAAATAAATTTCAGATAATCGACCGCTGCGCGCGGAAGCTTCGCCGCGTCCTTAACCCCAAAAGTATCGGACTGCCATCCGGGCAGCGTTCGATATTCGGGCGTAACTTCGGCCAAGTCCTCGGCGGCCGCCGGCATTTCCTTTACCGGCGTGCCCTTGTAGCGATAGCCGGTGCATACCTGAATTTCTTTCTGGGTGTCAAAAACGTCCAGTTTGGTCACCACCAGCGACGAAATTCCGTTGATGCGCGCGGCATAACGCAGCACCACCAAATCCAGCCATCCGCAGCGCCGCGGCCGTCCGGTGACCGCTCCGTATTCCTTGCCGCGGTCGCGCACTTCGGTGGCTTCCAGGTCGGGCATCTCGGTGGGAAAAGGACCGCTTCCAACGCGCGTCGTGTAGGCCTTGGTCACGCCAGCGACGGCATTGATCCGCGTTGGTCCGACGCCAAGCCCCGTGCAAGCGCCGCCGGAAATCGCGTTCGAGGAAGTAACGTACGGATAGGTTCCGAAATCAATGTCCAGCATGGTCCCCTGCGCGCCTTCGAACAGCACGGAATGACCGGTATCCAGCGCGGTATTGATCAATTCGGAGGCGTCCGCCACCAGCGGGCGAATCCGTTCGGCCAACTTCAAATATTGATCGGCGAGGCCGGCTGTGTCCAGGGGCACGCCATAGGTGGCGCGGCACACCGCGTCCTTTTCGGAAATAACGCGTTCGAGTTTCTCGCGAAATCGTTCGGCATTCATCATGTCGCCGACCCGGATTCCGTGCCGCGCCATTTTGTCTTCGTATGCCGGACCAATACCGCGCGATGTCGTGCCGATTTTTCCCGCACCCCGGGCGGCTTCGGCCGCTTTTTCCATCTGCCGGTGATACGGAAAAATCAAGTGCGCGCGCGTGGAAAGATGCAACCGCCCGGTAATGTCGATGCCGGACTTCGCCAGCGTATCCAGCTCTCCGACGAGAGCGGCGGGGTCCACCACCACTCCGGATCCGATCACCGCGTGCTTTCCGGGGCGTAAAATTCCGCAAGGAATTAACTGCAGAACGAAACGGCTTCCATTGAAGATGACGGTGTGGCCCGCGTTATGGCCTCCCGCGCAACGCGCAATGTAATCGAAGGAAGCGGCGAGGTAGTCCACCACCTTGCCCTTCCCTTCATCGCCCCACTGTGCGCCCACGACGACAATCGACTTCATCGGCAAATTGCTCCTGCTTGAATTCGCATTTTGAATTGCTTGATAACCACACGGCACCCGGCCAGCGTTGCCAGGGCAGCCACACGCCTCCGCGCCATCCCAAAACCACGGATTCATTAGGAGGGATCGAGCAAACGCGGACTTGCTATGCTACCTGCGGTTTGCGGAGAAGGCAAGAGCGGCAGAGGCGGGATGTTGAGGCCTGCTCGGGAGCGCAAGTCTCGATCGCAATCGCGGGCAGGAAATACGTCCCAAACGAGGACGATCGAGACCACCGTCGGGAATGATAATTCGCGACGCTCCCACGCAGACGCAAGGACGGGTTAACGCCGGAGTCTTGGAGGCTAAACTCCGACGGTGGTTCCTACTTTTGATTTGAGAGCGACAATCGCCCGAACCACGGCATTCGATACGGTGCCGAATTCGCTTTTCGCTCCGAGGGCCACCTCTTCCTCTACGTGCTGTCCGGCTTTGGCGCGTTCCACAACATTGGCGGCCACTTTATGAAAGCGGGCGTGCTCGGATTTGACAGTCGAATATTCAGGGAGGCGTGCGAATTGTTTCCCCTCTCCGGCGATCCATTTGCCAAGTTCGCACGCATTTTCCGCGGCAATGTCGGCTGCGCGAAGCGATCGGTCTGGTTTCTTCAGGTAATTGGCAAGCTTGCTCTTCCATGCCGAGTGAGCTGCAATCGCGTGATCGAAATCCATGGTCATCCTCCCTTGGAAATCGGGTTTGGGAATCCCGGATTCGGGTTGCCCCATGCCCTTACTCGCCACGGTTATCGGCAAAGCGCAAAATAACTTTAGCCCTGACGCATACCACCGTGGCGGTGCAAAGCGGTTGCAAGTCCCGGGACAAACTATTGCCTGAAAGCAATTGCCAGTGTTATATCTCTACTTCCAACTGGCACCATCACCGCAGCCGAGGTGTTCCGTGACCACCCCACGAAGAGACCTCCTGAAGCAGCTGTTGGCCATGAGCGCTTTCCCGGGGCTGATCGGCTCCCAAAGCGCCGGTAAGTCCGGCTCATTTTTCGACGCGCAAGCCGCCAGTCAAATTAATCCGGACATCGACGTTAAGGCCTTTGACTTTTGGTCGGGCTTTTTAGACGCTGACGTATCGCCATCGCTCGCGGGACGCAAAACGCGCGGCGGCGGGCAATCCCGCGCGGCCGGCCCGGATGACGCGCAGCCCGTGTTTCTGCATTACGGCGCCGAGGGATTTAAAAATGCCGGCGAACTCAGCCCTGACAAAATGATCAATGAAGGCGACGTGATGGTCAGCGTCAATACGTCGACCGTCAAGGTGGGCAGCGGAGACCAGAAAACCTTTGAGCGCGTGCAAAATGCGCAATTGCGCGTGGACGTGGCGCAAAAAACCGGAATTCTTCCGATCATCGAGGCCATGGCGTATACCGTCGTGGGCGCCATGCGATCCGTGCAGGTGCAAACGAAAGGCACGGCGGCCCAGCGCAAATCCCAACCGACAGTGCAAAATATCAGTGTTTCATCCGACGCAACCTGGCAGAAGATGCAGAACATTCCCCTTCCCGGCGGCGAAGGGCGCTGGGCACTGAATCTGGAGGCTCAGAGGAAGGACTCGCTGTTCTGCAAAGTGCTGCAGAACGTGGTGAAGCAAGGGGGAATGTTTGCCCCGGTGCTGGGGCTGCCGGGAATTGCCATGTCCGCGCTGCAGTCCTTTAACAATCTGTATGGAGCGCTGCATGCCAGCTCGGTGAACGTGATTCAATCGGCGCCGCTGCGAGTTTTCGCAACGCAGCAGGCAGTTCAGAAGACCGGAGTATTAGGCTCAGCCAAGGGAATTCTGCTACAGAGCGGAACGTACATTTTGATTCCCGCGAACCAATTGCCGGACATGAACCAATTCAGCAAGCTTGCCGTGATGCAGGGACGCGTCGTGCCTCCGGAAACCAAACAGACCGAACTCGACGAAGCTGCCGCCGATACATTGAAGGACGTCACTTATGTGACGTTTGATGTGGAAGTCATGCCCACGACGTTATTCGGCGGCCCCAAAAAATCATCCTGACGGCGTGACATTGCGACTCGCGGGCGATTTTCTGCAAACTTTCCAATCACCGCGCCGGGGTTCGCAGCGTGTACGAGCTTAAGACGCGCATGTAATTGGCGCGCTCGTACATCGCGGGATCGGGCACGTTCTGCTGGCTCATGCTTCCGCGCATCTGGTCAATCGATTCATATTCGTGCTCTTCCATCCACTGAACCATCCCTGACCGCACGGTATCAAGATGCGCCACACCATTTTGCAGCAACGAGGAGGTCATCATGGCCACGTGTGCGCCGGCCATGATGGACTTCAACACATCCTCGGCGTGATGAACCCCGCCGGTCACCGCGATGTCCGCGCCGACATGCCCATAAATCACCGCGGTCCAGTGCAGGCGCAGCAGAAGTTCGTGGGGACTGCTCAGAGTAAGACTGGGCACCACTTCCAGCTGGTTGATGTCCAGGTCCGGCTGGTAGAAGCGGTTGAAAAGCACCAGAGCATTCGCCCCGGAGGTATCGATACGACTGGCGAAGTTCGCGATGGCGCTGAAAAAATGGGAAATCTTCACGGCAATCGGAACGCTCAGAGTTTCCCGCAGTTTCCGCACCAGAGCGCAGTAATCGTTCTCGACGTCGGCAGCCGATCGTGTTGGATCGGTGATCAGCGAGTAGATATTCAGTTCGATGGCGTCAGCGCCAGCCTCTTCCATTTCCCGGGCGTACCGCACCCAGCCGCCGGGAGTTACCCCGTTCAAGCTGGCAATAACGGGCACGCAAACGGATTGTTTGGCGCTGCGAATGAGTTCCAGATAGCCGTCCGGCCCCAGATTGTAGTCGTCCAGTTCCGGAAGAAAGCTGGAGGATTCAGGGAAAGCTTCCACGCCGCGGGAAAGGTCCGCGTCCATGGAGTTGGCTTCGAGAATGAGTTGCTCCTCAAACAACGATGGCAAGACCACGGCGGCAACGCCGTGATCTTCGAGCAGCCGAATCTTGTCCACCGAATCACACAACGGCGACGCCGATGCGACGATCGGATTTTTTAGCTGCAAGTTCATGTAGGTCGTGCTCAGGTCGATCATTCGTCGTCGCCTCCCTTTACGACGTTCACAATCTCTTGCGGTTCGACAGGGATCGGCGGCGCGGGTTGTCCTTCGCCGTCCATTGCCGCCCTGCTTTGGTAGACGCGCCACTGCCGGTCAACATCGTCCTGGGCTTTGCGAAGCAGTTCGCGGGCTTTCTGCGGGTGACTACGCGCCAGCATGGAGTAACGCGCTTCTTCGTACATGTGTTGTTTGAGCGGAATACTTGGCGCTTTCGAGTCCAGCTGGAAAGGGTTTTTTCCCTGATCGCGAAGCGCCGGATTGTAGCGCAACAGCGGCCAGTACCCGGAAAGCACGGCGGACTTCTGCTGGTTCAGGCCGAAGGCCATGTCGTAGCCGTGAGCGATGCAGTGGCTGTAAGCGATGACGAGCGACGGCCCGGGATACGCTCCGGCTTCGCTGAAGGCCTTGATCGTGTGGGTGTCACTGCCGCCCATGGCCACGCGCGCGACATACACCGAGCCGTAACTGATCGCCTCCATCGCCAAATCCTTCTTTCGCGTATCTTTTCCTCCGGAGGCAAATTTGGCGACCGCGCCGCGCGGTGTGGCCTTGGACATTTGTCCGCCGGTATTCGAATAGACTTCCGTGTCCAGAACCAGCACGTTTACATTCATGCCGGAGCCGAGCACGTGGTCCAGTCCACCCGCCCCGATGTCATACGCCCAGCCGTCACCGCCGACGAGCCAGACACTTTTCTGTACCAGGGCATCGATCACGGCCAGCAGATCACGAGCGTCCCGCCCCGGAATGCCGGAAAGCTTCAGCTTCACCTCCGCGATACGGGCACGCTGCGCCGCGATTCCCTCCTCCGTGGACTGGTCCGCATTCAAAATCGCTCCAGCCAGGTATTCCCCAATCGAGCCGGCGACCCGGCGCAGCAGTTCAGCGGCATAGTCCGCTTGTTTATCGACGGCCAAGCGCATGCCCAGCCCGAACTCAGCATTATCTTCGAATAAGGAGTTGGACCAGGAGGGACCGCGGCCAGCGGAGTTGGACGTATAAGGCGTTGTTGGAAGATTCCCGCCATAGATGGAAGAGCATCCGGTGGCATTGGCGATGAGCGCGCGGTCTCCGAACAATTGCGTGAGCAGCTTGATGTACGGCGTTTCCCCACAACCGGCGCACGCCCCCGAAAATTCGAAGAGCGGTTCGAGCAATTGAACATCCTTGACCTGGGTGTGCGACAAACGGTCGCGGTCGAAATCCGGGATGGCCAGGAAGAAATCCCAGTTTTTACTTTCCGCGTGCCGGAGGGGCGCCTGATCGACCATGTTGATGGCTTTGTGTTTCGCTTCGCTCTTGCTCTTGGCCGGACAGATTTCCACGCAGAGGCGGCATCCTGTGCAATCCTCTGGTGAAACCTGCAGGGTGTAGCGAAGGGACGCGAAGTCCCTCCAGCGCGGCTCCGCGGATTTGAATTCGGCGGGCGCGCCCGAAAGTTGCGCGGTATCGTAAATCTTCGCCCGGATCACGGCGTGCGGGCAGACCAGCACGCATTTTCCGCACTGAATGCAGAGTTGTTCGTCCCAGGCGGGAATCTGCTGCGCGATGTTGCGTTTTTCCCATCGTGCCGTTCCG
>CAVOIX010000091.1:0-25906 GCA_963695945.1 uncultured Acidobacteriota bacterium
GATCATCTGTTGCGTCTGGGCTTGTGCGCCGCGTCCCATGGGAACACCTCCGTTTGTCAGTAGTGAGGAGTGAATTGTGCCAAGTGCCGGTTGATGGTGAGCCGCGCTTCGAGTGGCGCAGGCTTCAGCCTGTGGAAGTTAGTCCTTGCAAGCAGCTGCAATAATCTGGTGGGTAGCAGAAAAGCCAAAGGGACCTGCGGAACGATTCAGGGTAAATATCCTGCGCACTTACACGCGCCGCGAAAAACATGTCCACGGATCGTGCGCCCAGCCGAGGCGCGCCAGACGCCGGCCAAACGAGCGCGCCACACGCGGCGGCAGAAATGCCTGTACGTCGTCCAGTCCTCGCGCCGCGGCGCTCTTCCGCGCCGCTTCGTGCAGCGCTAGAAACTGCTGCCAGCGCTGCTGTGGCGTTCCCGCCGTGGGATCATGCAGCAGATAAGTTTCGGCCGTAAGGCGCAGCAGAACCGCCATCGCAACGCGGTTTCGTCCAGAAGCAGAAGAAGTTGCCGCGGCGGAACCCGGCGGGGAATCGCGATGCGTCAATTCCCTGCCCTGGAAGTCTCCATCATCAGGCGCTCCGTCGACTTCCAGTACAAGTTTTGCAAGAAAGAGCGGGCTTTCGAGATCAGGCAACGGGTACCCAAAACCCTGCGCGGCGTGCATGGAGCGCAGCGCTTCTAAATCACCGGAGCTGTATTCGCGGATGCGCATTTGAACTGGCAAGCCAGCCAACTACTCCAAGCATCAGGCGTACGTAGCCGCCTGCGTGGCACAGACTCCAGCCTGTGGGTTTTAGTCCTTCCTGATGCGCAGCTTCGAGCCTCCCAACGGAAACCCCACAGACTGAAGTCTGTGCTACTGAATACCTACCTTAGAATCACCGGCCGCGAACTGCTCTGCGCCACCTGGCCGAATCCCGAGCCGCCTTCGCTGCCCGAAGCCGTTCCGCTGCCGCTCGAAGCCTGCAGCGCAGGTCCCGCAGCGGCGCCGCCACCGGTCACGGCCGCCGGCGGATTACCGAAGACCACTGGCTGCGAAGTTTCCGATCCCAGATATTGCGAATACGCGCGCCAGTACAGCGTCTGATTCCCCAGCGCCAGCCGCAAATTGCGCGAACTGCCCATGAAATGCACATACGGCTGGTGAAACGCGGGCGTGGTATCGGATTCCGCAAAATAAAAAATGCCGCGATTGAGCGTGGAATTGTCGGTGATAGCCAGATCGAAAATTCCGTCCGCGGCGGTAACGTTCAGTCCGCCGATCGGCGACGGTGCCGCGATCGAGCCCGATGGATCAACCCCGGTCGCCCGTCCCACGGCGTTCACGCCGTTGACGAGCTGCGTAAGCGCCTCGTACACGTAGGGCGAATCGCTTTTGATTTGCGCGAGTTGGCCAATTTTCAGCATAGGTTCAAGTAGCACAGGCTTCAGCCTGTGGAATTTAGTTGCGCCACGATCGATCGTGTTTCTAGAGTTTGAGATGACAACGGCGATTCTGCTTCCATGCAAAACCCACAGGCTGAAGCCTGTGCCACCAAACCCTAATTCCCGCCTCTAACCGGCGCCCAAGGATCCGGCAGCAGCGAAGGCACAAATCGCTGCAGCTTAAACCATGCCCCGGCCGCATTCGTGCCCACCTGAAATGCCACGCGCTCCCCAAGCAGATTAATAGGCATCTCCAAATCCTTCGCCGCAGGCGAAGAAAGTGGCAGCGGCGTGAGCGCCGAGGGATACGCCTGATTGTCCATGAACGCCGACAGGCTCAAGTTCCCTGCCCCCTCAGCATAAATCGTCAGATACGCAAAAAGTTTTCGGTGCGAACGAACCTGCAGTGCCTGCTCCATATCGTTGCTCAGAAAAAAATACGTTGTGTAGTAGGAATTGATCGCCGCGCCATCGTCGGAGAACTGCGTGTCGGAGAGCTGATAAATCTTGCCATTCCCCGCGCCGCTCACGGGTCCGTTGCCCACAAAAACCTGCGCGGTCCCGTCCTCGCGCTCCACCAGCGCGCAGCAATTCGCGGTGATGTTCCACGGGCACCATTTGCGCGAACGTCCCACGGCGTACAATTTTCCCGAGAGCGTCGAATACAAGATCGACCCGAGCGATTGAATTTCGCCGGCGCTGGACAAGCTGCGGTAGTCCAGCACCAAAATCAGGTTGGGCGAAGTCGCCGCGCCGATCGGAACGCCGCACAGAATACGCTTGTTGCGCGTATCGACGCGCACCCACAAGGTTTGTCCGGCGGCCCAGTTGATGGTGTCCCACAGCGGCTGAATTTCCTGCGAAATTTTAATCGGTTCGCCGCCCTCGAAGATATACATGCCCGCGCGCCCGGCAATCACCGCCCAGTCCTCGCCCACATCCACGCCAGCCACGGAAGACGTTCCCACCGCGTCGGACACTTCGTTGATCGTCCAGGAAGCCGGCTCGTTCACGCCATCATCCTCTGTAACGTGCAGGGACCGGTCCTTCACCAGGTACAGCCGCTCACGCAACAGAAACGCCGCGCGCACCGTCTGCCCGTCATTTTCGGAAACGCTCATGAATCCCGTCACGCCGTCATAGCTTTCCGGATCGTCCGCGTACGAAGCGCGCACCAGTGAATTGTTGTAGGGTTCGGCGGTGGGAAATATCTCGATGTTGTCGATTAAAAATCCGGCGGCCACCGTGGGCGTGCCGTCCGCATACACGCGCAGCAGCAAGTCTGGCGGAATGTTTGCAAAGCCCAGCGCCGGAGTTATCGGCGCGACAAATTCCGTCCACGCCGCGGCATTGATTTGCGCCGCCGGAACAGAAATTCCGGGGGTGGAAATTCCCAGCGATGAACTGAAAATGTGTATGTGCAGCGTCCCTTGCGTCAGGGCTCCCGTCATCCGCACGCGCACGCGCGCCGAGTAGCCGGTATTCGCCTGCACGCGAGGCACGCCGTTGTAGTCGCTCACCGCGCTTTGCGTCATCAGCCCGCGCGTAGCCGTCACCCCGTCTCCGAGGATCGTGTAATCCCCGCCCCACACCGATTCCCCGGACGAATCGAATGTTCCGCCGGCGAAAAATGTCGCGTCTGGAGTCCAGCCCAGCGGCACATTATTCCCTATGCCGCCGAATCCGCCGTCGAACGTAAGATTTTCCCAATTGTTTTGTTTATTTCTCTCGCCCCACCAGAACAGGCGGTCCGAGTAGCCAATCACTCCCGCGCATTCGCCCAGTTCCACTAGTTGAAAAAGAGAATCCGCTTCAATCCCCGCCAGCAGCGCCGTGTCCGAAAAATCCACGATGAACGACGATGCGCTGTTATCGAACAGCTGCATCTGCGGCGAGCCGTCCAGGCCCGTGGTGTAGAAAAACAGATCGCCGCCCGCTCCGGTAAACGCCAGAATGCGCGCCACCACATTCGGCAGCGTGGCGACCGAGGGAATGCCAGTTACGTTCGCGCGCATGCCGCCGCCCGCGGTCCACGAAGTGGGCGGCGAAGGCCGCGTCAGGTAGCCTTGCCGCGTCACAAATATTACCGCGCACTGGTGCACGCCCGCGCTGATCGAACCGGCGGGCGCCGCCGTCCCTCCGTTCGAGGACGAATTTGCGGCCGTCTGCGCGTACGTGAAATGCAGCGAATCGATGATCGAAGCGATTGGAAAAGTTCCGTTGTACGTCGTGTCCGTCACTCCCGCGATGATCACTTGGTCGGTGGGAACGAGTCCCGTGGGAGCGGCGGTGGTCACGGTAACAATGTTGGACGTTCGCGAAATCGCCGCAATATTGGCGACGATATCCGCGACCATCGCCGGCCCCGCCCCCGGACCGCACTGGCTCACGCGATCCAGATTCGTGCCGTCATATTGCCGCGGGATGTCCAGGCCGAAATTTCCGTCATGCTGCGCGATATATTCGCGGCTGAAGAGCGAAGCGGAACTCGCCGCCGCATGTGGCGTAAGCCCCGTTTTGATTTGCGTCAGCACACCGGGAGTATTTTCGCCCCACAGTGTGCCCGCTGAATCCATCGCCAGCAGGGTCTTCACCAGATTCGGCTGAGTAAACGTCTTCAGATAATTAACGGTGGGATTGCCGGCGAGCGGCGAGTACACGGACAAAAGCCCGGGCCGCGTTTTCACCGCTCCCTGCAGAAACGCAACGTCGCGGCAATCAGGCGACACTCCCTGCGGCAAATCCGCCGCGGGCATATCGGTAACCAGCCCGCCAAATAAATCCAGCGGCGCATCAATTGTTCCAGCAATGCTCATAAGCTGTAGTACTCAGTGAAGATCGTGCGCGGAAACGGCGCTCAAGTGGCACAGGCTTCAGCCTGTGGACTTTTGTACTTGCATCGCGGCTTACGCCTGGGATTGGGCTCAGAAATTCCACAGGCTAAAGCCTGCGCCACGAAAACCAGCGGCACGTCACGGGTTGCTGCAACGCTCATCTCTTAAGTGGCACAGATTTGTTATCCTGAGGAAAACGATGGACAGTCGTTGGTATTTAGCCCCGGCAAATGTTTTCAAGTTGGAGTTTGACGAGCAGAAGATCCGCAGACGGAAGGCCGTGCTACGAAAACCTGCGTTAAATAAACGGCGCAAATCCCGCCCGCGCGGAAAACGGCCGCCGCCGTCGCCCGGTCTGCTGCTCTCTCTGCGTCGCGCGCACCACCAGGTCCTCCAGCGCATCAGAAGCCGCCACATCCCAGCGCTCCGCCTGCGGCGCCCCCCGCGCAGCCCAGCCATCGCCGCCGCGGCGTAAGCCAGCGCCTCCTGCGCATTGCGAATCAACACCGAACTAGTGGCATCCACCAGATCCGGAAATCCGGCCTGGTACCGCAAACGAATCTGCGTGTCCTGCGTCGCTCCCAGAAAATACAACCCATCCGCGCGCCATTCCCAGAATCGTAGCGCCTCCACCTGCGGCTCCGAAGGCAAGCCGTCATGATCGGTAAGGTCGGTCATCTCCACGAAATCGTCGGAGCTCAAATTGGCGCGCTCCCACAATTTCACCGGCACCAGCAAATTGCTGGGCAGCTGGTTTGGCGCCGCGGTAGCGTCCGTAATGGACACCTGCACCGAGGAATCCACCAAACTGACGGCCGGCACGACCAGCAACGCGTCTTCGCTGATAAAAGTTCCGGACTGCACGTTGGCCAGCGCCCGCTGCGTCTTCCGGTAAGCCGAATTCACATAAGGCAGCAGCACCGCATCCGTGAACAAATTCCCCGCGGCATCATTCAACAAAGAACGCACTAGCGAAGTAATCTGTCCCGCGGTGTTGTAAGCAGTAGTTCCAACAACAGGCATGGTGTGAACCTCGTAACTTGTGAATCGTGACCCGTGATTCGCGCTTCGTAACCCGTGATTCGTGATTTGAAATTGGTAACTTGTGATTCGTGAATCGATACATCGTGCTGCCGACTGAAATGGGATCCCCGTGGCACAGACTTCAGTCTGCGCCACCAATCCCGCTTCGGACGCTCGTGACTCACCAATCACGATTCAGCATCACGGCTCGTTCGGCAGCGGCGACTGCTTCAAATACGCCGCCACTCCGATAATGCAGGACATCATCGCGCTCACCCCGGCGATTGCCAGCGTGGCGTGCAGTCCAGCCTGCAAATTAAAATGGCCCGGATCGATTCCCACGGCCGCGAACCCGGTAATCACGCCGTTGGCTCCGCCGGCAATCGCCGCGGCCACCAGCCCGCGCCACCACACCCGAAAATTTGTCCATGCGCTCACGGGTTCCTCTTCACTTTACGGTGATAAGGGGAGCGCTCGGGGCGTTTGGGTTTGAGGGCACGTTGGCCGTAGCCGGTGCGGAGCAAACCGATTCTTCGTTCAGTGAATCCACGGCCGTCACGCAATAGCTGTAGCTGGCTCCGGCCGATACGCTGGTGTCGGTGAACGTCAATCCCACATTCAGCGCCGTATTCACCTTGGCGTAATTCGCCGCACTCGACGCCGAACGGTACACGTTGTACCCGCTGATCGTTCCCGATCCGCCCGCAGGCGACGGCGCCTGCCAGGTTAGCGTCACGCTATGCACGGTCCCGCCGGGCAATCCCTGCGCCCCGGCGCTGCCCAGAGCCAGCAGCGTGGCCGCAAACAACACACCGCACAAACCGCGAACCCACGAAAGTCGCAATCCGCGCATAAGAAAAGTTCCTTTCAAATTAAAATTGGAAAAGAGCAATAAGGTAAAAACCACAAAAGAACCGCCAACCAATCGGAGCCACCGAATTGTGATGGGTGAAGTGGCGCAGGCTTCAGCCTGTGGGTTTTTGGCCTTGCAACTCATTCCGCGCTTGGGCCCATCTGCCAAAAATCCACAAACGAAAGCCTGCGCCACGAAGCCGCACCCGCTACTGCTTCAGCTCCACCAGAAACATTTCCGGAGTAATCGCATCCGTAGCCGCCACATTGAACTGCACATTAATCGTCACCGGCGAAGCCGTGTTCACCGTAGCGGTGTCCAGCTTGATCGAATTCGTTCCCCCATTGCTGTCCTGCCCCACGGTGGAAATCGTTTGCGCACTGGTGGACCCTGGATTGTTCATCACCAGATAAGTGACGCGCTCGATCTGGTTCGTCAAGCCGGGAGGCTGCGCAGCGGTCGTCGAAGTCCCGCCAAACGACAGCGTATAATTCACCGTTCCCGATCCCGTCGTGTGCTTAGCCGCCACGGTGATGATGATTCCCTGCCCCGCGCCCATCACGCCCCCGGGCAGCGTGCACGTGAAGTACGTAGCCGCCGCGCCCGTGCCCGTCACGGGAGACGCCGGCCCTTGGTACGCGCACGCCGAACTGTCTGCGCTGGCCACGGTTTGCGCCGCGCCGTTATTCTCGATTTTCTTCCAACGGTGCGCGCTGGAATCGGCGTACAAAATATCCACGCCGCTCACCCCGGCAGGCGCCGAAGTTTCCGCGGCCGAATAAAATTTGTAGCTATGCACCCCACCGTTGAATGGAAACTGCACGCCCGTGGGCGGAGCCGCATACTGCGCGGCTGTCAGATTGAATCCCAGAAATCCGGTGCCCAGCCCGCCGCTGAATCCGCAGAACAGGCACGAGCTGCCGTTATTTTCCGCGTTCAGCCAGGACCGCATCGCGTTGCCCACGGCTCGCGGTGTGCTTCCTGAACCGCTCAGCGCGCCGGACGTCGTGGTCATGCTCTCCGTGCAAGTGCCATTAGAGACCGCCACGGAATTAAAATAATTCGGCTCGCTGCCCGAACTGGTGCCAAAGTAAAAGTTACAACTGGCCGGAAAATAAATCGCCGTGGTCGCTGACAGGCTGATGGAACTGGAACCTCCCACGGTCTGTGAAAGTTCCGGGCTGGGCGCGGACTCCCTTCCAGCCGCGTCCACCACGGTTACCTTGAAATAATAGGTTCCCGCGGACAGCGAACCCGAACCCGTCCCGGAAATCGAGGCCTGCGGGCGCCGGAACACGTGTCCGATGATCTGTTCGCCGGCGGGCCCGTTGGCATCGTTTCCGCCGCTGGTCAGGACCTCCGTCGTTTGCACATCGTAACCGGTTTGCGTTATGCCCACGTCGCAGCCCGAATAGTTGCCGAAAAGACTGCCGTAATATCCAATGCTGCTGACTCCCGATCCCCCTTCATTGGCGCTTTCATAAATCCAATTCCGGCAGGTGACCGGATTTCCGGAATTGGCCGAAGATCCCACCAGCTGTGAGAATCCCTCGGTCTGTCCGTGGGTGAAAACATTAATTCCAGGAAGCGCGCCGCACGTCGCCGTGCTGTACAGCAGCGCCTGGGACGGAACATTGAAGTCGCCCGTGAGAATGTTGTCGAACGTCAGCGAGCTGGGACTATTGCACGTAGCCATGTTAATAAATCCCAGGTCCCAGTTCCCCTCGACTTCCGTCAGCCCATCGAAAACGATGTCGCCAAACGGGCCGCTGGCGGTCGGAAAGGGATTGTCGACCCGAATGGTGTGGCCGATAAAAAAGTTGTCCCGGAAGTCGAACGCCGTCGTATGCGCCGAATTGGTCAGCCCCAAAAACCAGATCGAGGGGATCTGCGTGTTGCTGTTGTTTTCATTGTTCCAGTTGGTGCGGTCAAACAAACTGAAAAATGCGTTGTTATCCACCTGCAGCATCGGTCCGGTGCCCGTCGCCGAAATGGAAACGTCCTGGGTGGTCACGTCGCCCTGGGAGTCCTCGATAATTCCGGCCTGCTGCGTGAAGAGGCATACGTGCGTCAGATCCAGCCCGCTCGCCGGGCCGAACGCCACGAACAGCGCACCCAGCGTATCGGTGCCGGAGATGTTGCTGCAGGACAGCACCCAGTCACTCGTCTGGTACACCCCGCCCGTTCCAGTGATGGACACCTGCCCGGTATTTCCCGCGCTGCTCAGTGTTCCTTCGATGGGCAATCCGAAGAGCTTCAGCGCGCCGCCCAAAATTATTTTCACTCCGGAAATTCCCGAAGACCCGAATGGAATCGTGGACATGTACCACAGTCCTTCGGGAATGTAGACGGTCCCGTGATTGGTAATCTGCGGACTGCCGTCGCCCGCCGCGTCGGAAATCGCTTGTTTGATGAACATGGAGTTATCGGGGATCGTGTACACGCCGCTCACGGAGTTTGTCGCCGCCGCATTTAATACCAGGCTGGTGGTTCCCGCGCCTGAGGTAATGGTGGTAATCAGTGCCTGATTGGTGTCCGCCGCCGGCGGCGTCATCGGCCAGAAACCGTCGTAGCCCGTCCACGTGTTGGCCTCCGGTCCCTTGTCGATGATTCCGCACACGCCTCCGGCAAAAAAGCCAAAGCAATCGAACGAGTATCCCAGCGGCGCGTAACTTCCTCCGGCGTCGCTGTACACCACATATCCGACTGCGTTGTTCACGCCCTGCCAGTACACGCCCACATAGTTGGTCGGCGTGCGCGTCGCGGGAGCCGTGTTCGCCGTGATCGCGGCGCTCGCCGCCGAAGTTCCAAAGTTGGCATCGATGGCCGCCACCTTGTAATGCACGGTCGTCGCTCCAGCCGGGCCAATCACATTTGGATTCGGCGCCGTTCCCTGTGCGGGAGTCGCCAGCGTGGACGCCGGTCCGGCGCCGGCGATGAAAATGCCGCAGCCGTTCTTGAAATTATTGTCGTAGGCAATGCTCAAGGCCTGCGTCCCCGAGGCAATCGTTCCGGTGGTGTGGGTTCCGGTGAACGCGGATTGGTCGCAGCCTCCCGCGGGCATGTAAGCGGTAATGTCGCGCCACGGAATCGGTCCCTTGAAGCGCTGGTCCGAAGTCCATTGGTTGTCCTGCGTGGTGGACGGCACGGGCATGCCGCCGACAGTCAGCGACCCGGTAACGGCCGCCGATCCGTTCACCGTAAGGTTGCCGCTCAGCGACAGCGAAAAAGCGGAAATTCCGCTGGTCGTGGTCACGGTGGTAAAAGTGGGCGTGCTCGGATCGTTCGGCAAAACCACGTTGGGCAGCTGCTTGGTGGTGATCGTCGGCCCGCTGATTTCAATTTCGTAGCGTCCTGGCGTGGCATAAAAAGTGTAATTCCCCAACCCATCCGTGGAAATCGGATTGGCCAGCGCCTGCGTCAACGCTGCGTCCGAATAAATCAGCGCCAGCGGCGTGCAGGGCTGCCCCGTAGCGGCCGCCGTGCACACCCGTACCGAAGCACCGGCCACGGGCCGCCCCTGCGAATTGAACACCACATCATCCTTGCGCGATCCTTGCGCCATCAAGCGAGCGCCGCAAGCGAGCAACAGGATCACGACCAAAGCCGTAGCACCAAAATAGAATCCAAGTCTGCGCATTTCCAAGATTCCTTTAAGAAAAAGAAATTTCAAACCAACCGCAACCAACGCAAGGCAGCGTCAAGCGGCACAGACTTCAGTCTGTGGGGTTGAGTGTCGGCAACCAAAACAGGAAGAAGCCAAGCAAGAAAAGGCAAAACAAGAAGAAAAACTAAAAGAAACCGAACCATCCTGCGCAATCGCCAAAGATCCTGTATAAAAAATCGTACTCCGCGGCGCACCGAACCAAAACTCACAGACTAAAGTCTGTGCTACCAAATCCCTACCGCCGCGCGCCCTGCCGCCCGCCACTCCCGGCCTCAAACAAATTCCCGGCCGCTCCCGTAGCCTGCGCCAGTCCCAACGCCACAGCCTTCTCCCGATTCAAAATCGCTCCGCATGACTTGCAAACCGCCACGCCCGGCTTCACGCGTTCCCCGCATCCCGGGCACTCCTCGGTCTCGCGCGACTGGTAATGCCATTCCTTTTCCAGCCCCAGCTGCGAAGCGGCCCGCCGCTGCAAATCATGAATAAACAAAAATGTGTGCGAACGTTCCCACTCGCGATCGGCCGCCGCCACCAGGGCCCGGTAAAAATCGTTCAACTTCTCCTGCGCCGAGCGCAATTCCTCTTCGGTAGGCGCCTCTCCTGCGCAAACAAACACACCCAGAAAACTGCGCTCCCCGGCATCGGAATTAATTTCACGGCAAATATCCTCGGCGATTTCGCGCGCTGAGATCGCCAGCGGCAAAGTGCGCTTGTCGCCGTAGTCCATGACGGCGGTCCGGGGAGAAATACGCGTAACAGAAAACATCTCGCTCTGGCCGCGCCCCGGGATCTGGAACGTTCCATACATCCGCTGGGCCATATAATTCTGCTCGGTAATATTGACAATCACCGAGTGCGGCAATCGCTCCGCGTGGCCGGCCGGCCCCGAATGTTCCGCGTGAATCAAGCCTTCGCTGTTCATAAATTCCTTTCCGCCAAACAAAATAAAATCGCGCCGCAAAATGCCGGCGCCAGTGGCACAGACTTCAGTCTGTGGGGTGTAGTCCTCGCAAGGACCAACCGCCAGGACGGAAGTCTGTGCCACTCACGAAAGCACTTCCTCCGCATAGCGGTCATACTCCCGTTCCTCGCGCCGCGACCGCTCCTCGATCGCCTCTTTCTTCCTGGCCGAAGCAACTCCCCGGCTGAATTCAATCGCCCGGGCAATGTGCCGGGCCGCCGCCGGAGTCAGCTGCACAAACTCACCGTCCGGCCCCGCAACAGTGAAACAATGTTCATAATCCCCGCGTGAAGGATAAGGCCCCAGCGCCGCAACATTCCGCCCATG
This sequence comes from uncultured Acidobacteriota bacterium, assembly GCA_963695945.1. Taxonomy (GTDB): domain Bacteria; phylum Acidobacteriota; class Terriglobia; order Acidiferrales; family UBA7541; genus Palsa-360. The sequence continues at coordinate 11,093 of CAVOIX010000091.1, forward strand.
CACAATCTCGCAAGTGTGCGCCAGCCATGACGCCGGCGAACCATAACTCTCCGCCGGCATCCACCGCTCAATGTGCCAGCGATCGTGCGGCAAATATTTGGGCTCGCGGCGTAACTCCACCACTTCGCGCAAGAGCGTCCCCGTAGACGCATCGCGGTCTTCCCACTTCCCGCCAATCCAGTCCAGCCGCGACCATCCCCAAACCGCCCGGTAATTGGCCTCACCAAAAAAATTGCAGCCGCCGGCAAGCAAAAGCGCCTGCGCAACGCCCGGCGGCGTCTCATGCGTCTCTCGTAAAATGTAAATCATGGCAACAGGTGGCACAGACTTCCGTCTGCGGGGTTTAGTGCAAGCGAGCAGTGAACAGCAACGTAATTGGGAAGTATCCAGGAGCGCGATGGCAAATCAACTTAGAAAAATCCGCAGACGGAAGGCTGCGCCAACAGAGCCAAGCTTCAAACCAATTTCCGAAACTGCGCCGAAAACGTAATCACGTCGCTGGTCGCCGAAGCCGGATACGCCGAACCGCCGGTAAATTCCACACCCGCCGATCCCGTGGTGTACCTGCGCATCTTCCAGTTATTCGGCGCGGCTCCCTGCTGCATCTGGTACTGATTGGGCGTCCCGCCCTGCACCGTAAAACCGGCCTGCACCGGCCCGTACGCCGGATCGGTCATGCTGCTTTCAACAGCTTCGCCGCGCACGCCCAACTGCCCGACCAGTTGCGTCCAGTCCACAGTATCTCCGCCGCTAGGATAATTCCCCAAAGGTGCACCGTGCCAAACGCATAAATCTGTGTCCCGCCAGGATCCACATCCGTAAGCGTAAGTGTGACAGCCATGTTTTCTCCGTTCTTAAGTAGCACAGACTTCAGTCTGTGGCATTTCCTGGCAGAGGGCCGGACCGGTGAAGTGGCGCAGGCTTTAGCCTGTGGATTTTTTGTAGCGGCAGGACAAAAAAGTCCTTCCAATAACCCCCACAGGCTAATGCCGCCTGCGCCACGAGCATCGGTCAAGAAGCAGCCCCCTCAGTACCCGCTAGGCCGTGCCAGCGCATCGATAAAGCTTCCGCTGCGTGGCGAGTCGTTCCACACCTGGAAACCGGTGTCGAAGTAAAAAATGAACGATGCCGAAACCCCGCCGCTGGCTCCGTAAATCGGGAACACCGTCTGCCCTCCGACCTCAAAAAAGTCGATGTCCTTCATCACGGCGCGTCCCCAGTGCGATAGGTCCAGGAAATCCACACGGGTCTGATCGGCGTTCACCGAACTCTTGATCGGAATTCCGGACATCGTTTTCTTTCCCGAAAACAGCATGTCCAGATCCGAAGCTCGCCCGCCCGGCCCTTCCTTCACCACCTGCGAAACGGTGATGCCCAGATTTTCCCAGGCATGTTCCTGTTCCACGCTGGTGTAGGCGATCAGTTTTCCCAGTTGATTGATGCCCAGTGCTTTGCGCACCTTGTTGATCGCCAGCCGCGCATGTCCGGGAACCAGCGCCGAGTTCCCCGCATTCACGCGCGGTGTTTGCAATTGTTGCGGATAGGTGGCGCGGTTCAGGTTCAGCCAGGTGCCGGTGGTCGCGTTGTTCTGGTGATACTTGATGCCGAACAAGCGAGACTGGCGAGCGCCGGTCAGCCCGTCATGCACGATCACGTCGTTGACGGACGTTCCCGCCGGCACGTTATCCACGGTAATCGTTTGCGTCGATGAAATCGGATCGGCCGCCGTAACGTTGGAAACCACGCTGGCCGCGACGTTGCGGTTGGTGGTCAGCGTGGGATCGTAAATCTGAATGGTCTGCCCCACATACACCAGCGCCGCGCCCGTGGGCACCGCCATCGTGAACGTGTTGCTGGCTGATCGCGCTGATCGTGCCCAGCACGCCGTTGCCCGCGGTCTGAATCACCTTGTCCAAGAACGAGCGAAACTGTTTCATGCCGCTGGCGATTTCGCGCTTCACGGCATTCTCAATGGCCTTCTCCCGCGAGTTGGAAGCGTATTCCACCAACTTGGTGATCTGCACCGCGAAACGGAAAAAAATCGGCGAGACTTGCGCCACGTCGTACGTCGTGCCCGAACCGAGCCCCAGGTCGCCGCCATCGGCGCTGTAGCTTCCGGCCTTGCCCCCGGGAACCAGTTGCAGGGCAAGCGCATGTTGCGCGAGCTGACTTTTTCCACGTCCCCGCGTTGCTGAATCATGCTGAGCAGAACATCGTCGCGCTCGTAGAGCAGGGGCACTTTGTCGCGCACCTTCTCCAGTTGCAACGCGATTGTTTGTGCGTTGTTTTGTGATGCCATGATGGCTCCTTAGAATGAGTTCTCAATTGAGTACAGTATATGAAGTACAACGTGTTATGAGTGAACAGAAGAAAAACGGAATTGGTAATTCGTGACCCGTGACTGTGACTCGTGAAAAGCTTCGGCGTCGCGTCCCGTAGCACAGCGACTCTTCGCTGTGTGGTTTTGTAAACGTACCGTCCAATCTCTCGCTGTGTAGTTTTGTAAACGTACCGTCCAATCCCTCCCGCCGCCATCCGCAAAAACCACACAGCGAAGAGTCGCTGTGCTACCAAGATCGCCCGCAAAAGTGGCGCAGGCTTTAGCCTGTGGAACTTGATCAAGTCGAGGCGCGAGGTCTCACCAACAAACCCGCGATTTAAGGAGACGCGCGCGAGAGCTTCTTCGCAACAGGCGATAACCATCCCTGGTTCGTGATTCGTAAAAACCGCGATCGCGCGAATTTAACGAACTACGAATCACAATTCACGAATTACATTCCGAGGATCTCTTCATCGCTCATGGCAGCGTAATTCACCTCGCGCGCCGACATGGCCCGCAACGGCATCGAATCCCGCGCTCCGCCAGGCGCCGCGATATCCACCCGCGAAGCAGCCGCAGCATGCCGCGCAGCCTTCGAGCGCGCAGTGTTCAGCACAGTGCTGGTCCATTCCCCAATCACCCGCCGAGCCATGCCGGGCACCAGTTGCTTAGCCCGCGAAGCCAGAAGCGAAGCTACGCGCTGCTGCTGCGAAGAGTCAAACCGCCGGTCGCGCAGCACCGCCGCAACCTGTTCCGAAAGCCCACGATCCGCCGCCAGCGCCCGATGCACCTCGCTAAAAATATCCTCGCCAATCCGCCGGGCAGCCCCCTCCGCCACGCCCTCAGGCAAAACGCGCGTAAGCGTATCGCCGATTGACCCGCGCACATCGCGAGCCACAACATCATTCGTAGCCCGCTCAAACGCCGCGTAAGCGGCGGGGTCAAAATGCGGCGAAGCCCCAGGTGACTGCTGACTAGTGACTGGTGACTGGCGGCTCGTAACTGGTGATTCGCTTGTCCTGAGTTCCTGCGAAGGATGATCCGTGCCCGGCACGACTTCACCAACCACGCCGCGATTCTGATTTCGGTTTTGATCCTGGTTTGAAGTCGGATTTTGATTCTGGTTCTGGGTGCCCCATGCTTCGCGGGTTTGGCGAAGGACGGGTTCGGTAACAGAATCGTTACCATGTCCCGCAACACCGGCGACGCCTGCTCCCATCCCGGCGAGCACCCGAGCCGCCTCCGCAAACATTGCCCGAAACGCCGTCGGATTCGCCCGCGCCAGTTCCGCCACCACTTCCGACTGCGCCCGCGAATCCCCCGAAAAAAGCGCCGCATCAATCCGCTCCACGGACTGAGTAGCCTCGCGCAGCGAAAGCACATCCTTAACCCCGCCAGGGAGCAACTCCTTGATCGCCCGAGCCTCGTCCGGAGAAGCAAACGCCGCCCGAAATTCCGAATGCTCCCGCCAAAGCTGCTGCGCCTCCAAACCATGCGTTGGATCGGCAGCCGCAGCCCGCATCCAGGAAGGCATTCCCCCGATAGGCCGCGCTTCAGCCTTCGGGTTTCCAAAAGTGTTGGCATCAGCTGTATCGCCGCTCTCCGCTGCGATTTTCTCTTCCGCGCCCGGAGGAGGTGCCATATCCCCGCGGAAATGTTCGCCATCGCCGCCGCGCGGCGAAGGTGACTCAATCCCCAATATTTCTTCGTCCGTTAAATAGCCGGTGCCAGAAATCGGAGCACTCGTCGAAGCTGCCGCGCCAGCCTGTGAGGAATGGCTTCCTGCAGGTTCAACTCCCGCGAATTCCAGATCCACTTGCGCTCCACTGCTCATGCGAACTCCTCAGCCCAAGGCTCTTTCATCGAGAAATGATCCGTGACGGTCATGAAGTGGGAATGCAACAACAGTGTTGCTCTAATCCGCTCGGGCGCGGCATTCATTACCATCCTGAACAAAGATCACCGAAAGATGCGGTGGCCGTGGTTCAAGTGGCGCAGGCTTCAGCCTGTGGCATTTAGTCGTGCCCAGGCGCGACGTCCTACTCAAAAACTTCCGCAGGCGAAATCCTGCACCTGACCGCTCCCGTCATCCTCAGCTGCTCGAAGGCTGAGAAGGCCCGCCAACACCGCCCGCGCCCTGCCCCGCATAAGCCAACCCTATCGCCCGCAAATGCAACTCCGCATGCGCCCGCACATTGGCAAACCCAACCGGATTCTCCATCCGAGCAATCTGCCCGGCATCCGAATTCGCCCAACGCCGGCACTCCTCCAGCTCCACAACATGATTATCAAACAGCAGATCGACCGGCACAGACGGTTCCGGTGGCACAGACTTCAGTCTGTGGGGTTCCATCTGTCCTACCGAACCGTCCGAATCTGGAGCAGTCACGCTGTCGCAAGAATTTGCGGTCACCTTTTCTCCATCCGAGCTCCCACGGACGGAGTTCTGTGCCACCGGAGTTCCTACAATTGGCGCCCCAGCTAACAGCATATCAATCTCCCGCAACTGCTTGTTCCGCGAATCCTCGCCAGGCACCACCAGATCCGAAAGCCCCAGCAGTCCCTTCACGAACCCAACATTGGTAGGATCCGCCAGCGCCTGCTGAATCATCGGATCCGAAGAAGCCATCAGCTGCTGCACCACGGCCCGCTGCTGCGACTTCATCCGCGGAAAAGTTTCATCGCTTTCCGGATGCGCCTGAATATTCCCCTTCAGATCCGCCAGGCGAATCCAGCGCGATTCAAACTCACCGCCCGGCCCAAGAATCGGAATCTCCGCGTCCTCCGGCCGATTTTTCCGAAAACAATCCACCGACAACAGCATCACGTCCGCGTAAAAAGTTTTCAGCCGCCGCCACACGAGGCCCAAGCGCCCCAGCGCCTGGTCGCGCGCCATCCCATAACCCGTGGCCGTCTTCTGCGATTCCATTTCCCCGCCAAACACCGCGGGAAAAAGTCCGGTCAAAAACTGCGATACCGGTCCCATCAATTCCTGTTGGTGCCGCACCAGGTCCGGCGGCACCTGCGCCGGCGCCGGTTGAAAAAATCCCGCCGCCAGTGGCTGCCCGGGACGCGCCCGCGCCGGATAATGCGCCGCGGGCTCCGCCGTCTGGTTGGACAGCGCATCAAAATCCAGCACCTGCGGGTCCGCATAAATCGGCGGAATGCCGTACTCGTAAGTCTCCGCCTGAATATTGGAAAGCGTGTTATAGCGTTCCTGAATCTGCACCAAAGAATCGCCCACCGAAGGCCGGTTCTGTCCATCGCCAGGCAGCGCGTGCATCACGCGCCAGCGATCGTCCATTGTTTCATTGCGAGACTCGCAATACGTATCCCCTGCGTAAGCCACGTAGCAGCCATCAGGAAACAAAGCCAGCAGCGCTTCGCGCACCGATTTGTCCTCGATCGAGTAAAACGCCCAAGGCCGGATCCAGGTCCGCGAAAACGTAATCAAATTAAAGAGCGCGTCGCCAGGCTGCGTAAGCGGCAGTCCCTGCGAAATCGCCACGCGCGTCGATCGCGCATAAACCTCATCCGCGGTTTGCGGCCCGCCCATCTGAATTTTGTCCGCAGCATGCGGATAGGAAGCTTTTAATTTGGCGCGATGCACTTCCATCGACCACTGCAGATACGGATACTCGTGCATCTCGTTGGCCCAAACCGGAGTATTCAACTCCAGTCCGCCAACAACAGAAATCACTTCCTGGCCATTGGCCACGCGCCGCACTCCAGTGATTAACGGCACGGCCACACGAGCAGCAGGTTTAAAATGTTCCGGCCCAAGCGCAGCCCCGCAAGCCCTGCAAATCACCGGCGGCAACATCCCCGCGGAACCACCACCAGTGGCAAAGACTTCAGTCTGTGGGGACTCGCCGCCCGCACCACCCAATTGCCCATCATCGTAAGTTACATTTTCAGCAGTTCCAGATTCGTTTCCGCCACCACTACCCCCACGGGCGGAAGCCTGCGTCACTGGAACCTGCTCGGCACCGCACTCAGGGCACACATACGCATCATCCCCAAGCGCCACAAAATGTTCCTCAATCGCCGGCTCATCATGCGAACCGAACCGCGCCGAGTCCGCCACGTACCGCACGTACCCGCCAATTTTCCCATCCGTCCACAAATAAAACGCCACGCCCGTCAGCAAATGCTGCACGCGATTGTTCTGCTCCACCAGATCGCAAACCTGCGAAGCCGCCCGCGCCGCCGAAATATCCCCGATCGACTGCGCCGACTGCGGATAAAACCGCGTAGCCGGAACATCCTGCGAAAGAATGGAAATAAACGACAGCCCAAACGCCTGATAAAGATTGGTCACAAACTGGTAGCGAGGCATTTCCGCCGCCGCGCTGTCGTCATACATCTTTGACTCGTAAGGCAAATGCCAGGTCATGTCCTGCGGATTCCACCAGGCATATTGCAGTCCCTGCCAGAACAGACGCGCCTGCCGAATCCGCCGAATCTCATGCCGCCGCGCAACCATGCCTTCCTGGCGGTACTCCACAACAAGCTCGCGCAGCGCATTCACCAGATCCGGGCGCAACTCCTCGAGCCGCTCGTTGTTCGCTCCCAGCGCCAGCTTAGCCAGTGCTTCCTGGGCGGAAGCCGCAGGCTTGCCGTCGATCGACAGAGGCATGCGCGCGCTACTCGCGGTGTGCGAAGACGAAGCTCCATCCAGCGGCGCGACAATCCCATCGTTAGGCGCTTCCACCTCACCATTCAAAATGGCCATTTCGTGAGCATCATTAAACTGAGTAATCATGTTTTTGTAAGAGCACAGGCCTTTGACCCTGAGCAGTTCCGAAGGGCAGTCTGTGGAATTCGTCATAAGATCTTGGCAAAGACGCTGGAACCGAAGACAACACCGCAAAGAAGAGCGAACGGAACAAGGAGCGCGGGAAAGCCGCTAGTGTGAAGCCCCTCAGCGCCGGCCGAAATGCCGCCAACTAAAGTCTGTGCCGCCAAAATCTGACAACCAAGGTTTATCCACACCCATCTGTGGTAGAACCTCTAAGCACTCAAGGAGAAATAAATGGGCTTGCTCATGTGGATCGTCGTCGGACTAATCGCGGCTTCCTGGCCGGAAAAGTAATGAAAGGCGGCGGCTTCGGCGTCCTGATGGACATCGTAATCGGCATGGTCGGCGGCGTAATCGGCGGCTGGCTGTTCAACATGCTCGGAATCTTTCCCGGCGGCGGAATCATCGGCTCGATCCTGGTAGCCTTCGTAGGCGCCTGCCTCCTGCTCTGGCTGGTCCGCCTGATCAAACACGCCTGAGCTCTGGAGAGGGTGCTAAGAAAGTGCGTCACGATCAATGGCACAATTACTTTAGGTGATTCCGCTTCGTAAGCCAACCGAGTGGCCCAGGCTTCCGCCTGTGGGGTTCGTCCGAGCAAGGCTCTAATACAGACCGCAGTCTGATCACAAGTTTTCTCGTCCGCTCGTCGATCTCCAACGTGTATCGATCCGGACGTCCATCGATACGCACCGTAAATCGATCTCCAACTTGCCAGCGAGGCTCGCCCTCCGACCAAATTACTTCTCCCCACCGTTCCGCCCCGCCGATTATTTCCGCGGCAAATTCCCGCTCTCGGGCGATCTGCGACCACGTCCTCCGCCGCACCGCGGCCAACCCCAAGCCCCGGCCGCCGCGATTCATCCTCCGGCAAAACCGGCGGAAATCCAGCAGTCCCCAAAAGCGAATTCACCAGCGACCGGTTTTCAGCCCGCAAGCGAGCCAATTCCTCCTCCAGCAAAACCACATAACGCGAGCGCAAGCGCCGCCCAATTCCGCTCATCATTTCTTCCCACATAATCTCGCCAGCCCCGATCCTTCCTACAGAAAACGTGCCGTCCGCTCCCATCAAGTGGCGCGGCTCAGCCTGTGGGTGCGGTGAGACCGGGGTACAACCCGCAGATTGAAGTCTGCACCGCTTTCCTCAACATCAATCTTATGCTAGCGTGTCACGTATAATGACTTACTACCAGCGCCCTGCCCCACTGGCACCCGTTTGGCCAGGACATTTTTCTAACCTGGCGCCTGAAAGATTCACTTCCCCCTGGGTTCCAAAAAAAATCCTTAAAACAACTTCCCGGCAGACGTTTTCTCGCTGTTGACCAAGCCCTCGATCGCGCCGATGTCGGGCCGCTTTGGCGGCGGACCCGCGCATCGCAATGTGCGCCCTGGCCGCGTTGCAAGGCGCGCAGCAGCAACGCTTCGTCCGACTCCACGCGTACGCCATCATGGCCAATCATATCCACCTCCTGCTTTCCCCAATCGTTGCGCTAAAACAATCCATGCGCCTAATCAAAGGTAGCGCCGCCCGGCAGGCAAATTTGCTGTTAGAACAGACGGGGAACCATTTCTGGCAGGATGAGTCCTTCGACCGATGGGTGCGCAATCCAGCCAGTGGCTAAAAATCAAAATCTACATAGAACGGAATCCAGTAGCCGCAGGACTGGTAGCGCAACCAGAAGCTGGCCATGGTCCAGCGCCTCACACCCAATAAAGTAAAAAAGGCCCAACAGTGGCACAGGTATGAGTGGCACAGACTTCAGTCTGTGGGGTCAGGCCTGGCAAGCTCGAACCCCCACAGACTGAAGTCTGTACCACTGAAGGCTGATCCACTGAATCTGTTCCACTAAAGCAATTAAAATGTCCCCACCTCACCACCCCTGCGGCCCCATATCCTTGGCACCACCGGCGCCACCCGCCGCGTCTCCTCCTCCGCAAATTTCCTAAGCCAGATCGCCCGCGAAGTAGGATCCAGCGCCATTACCCGTCCAGCCGCCAAGACCTCCGCCGGCGCGCGCCCCAGGCTCCAGCGCTGACTTCAACCCATACCGCGCCGAATCCGCCGGATCATCACCATCGCATTTCAAACAATCCTCAACATTCACCGGATCGCGCGTCAGCATAGGCAAATTCTCAATCCGCGCACGCAATTGTCGGCGATCAACCGGTGATCCGCCTCCAGCGCCTGGTACATCAGCATCCAGCCGCCCACGCGATCGTTGTCTGCCGGAGATCCCGCGGCAACCCCGCAGCCGCCAGCCCATCGCCCAGCTGATCCGCAATCGAAGCGTCCGCGGTCCGCTGCGCAAACGCATCCGGCGAAAGATAAATATCGCGAATGCGCTCCCCCGCGCCCCAAACGATCCACGCTGCGCTCCGCGATAGCCGCGGCCAGCATGCGCGGCGAAAGCCGGTATGCACGAACTCGCGATAAGTCACCACCACGCCGTCCGCGCGCGTAGCGTGCCAGTACACCGCGCTGGGATGCTCAAATCCCCAGTCAATCGAAATCCACCGAGGAGTCCCGGCTCCAGCTGCACCTGCTCGGCGCGCACTGTATGCCGGCCCGCCGAAAAAATATCAAAGTACTGCCCGGCGTAAACGTCCCACTCGCCATCCAGAAACGCCCGCCGCAGGGCCTCCGGCAATTGCCCTAAAGTTTTCTTGTACTCGTCGTCGCCGGCAAAGTAAGGATTGTCCGCGATCGTGGCGTGAACAAATTCGTAATCGTTAGGATCGTACTGATCCGCGCCGGTCCATCCCCGGCGCCGCCACGCGATCCACCCACAGAGCTTTCACCCAGGCGTGCCCCACGTTGCCTCGGTTCGTCGCCCGGCCATGCGGGCTTGGCATTCTTAATGCGGCAGCGGTTGCGGCTGGTCAAAAACTGCCATTGCTTCAGCGTGAAGTGGGTAAGCTCATCCACTCCGATAAATAAATACTCCGCGCCCTGGTAGCGGTAAACGTCATTCTCCGTATCGCAATAAGCGAAACGGGTAGTCGTACCCGTTCAGCCAGGTGACAATGTGCTTGGCCTCATTATATTTTTCATATAACTCGCGCGGCACATCGCATCGGAATGCGTAATAAGCGAAGCCTCCAGCTCCGGAAATGTGCGCCGCAAAAGCAGCGTGTCGACGCCCGGATGCAAATGCGCCCGGTAGATCGCCTCATAAAGCAGCGCCTTGGTTTTTCCAGGCCCAGCGGCTCCGCCGAACAGCCGGTATTTCGCTTTCGATTTGTGAAATTTCAGCTGCTGCGGAAAAGGCTTGTACCCGCACGCAGCCTGAAATTTGGAGAACGAGCGAATGCAGTGCGACTCCGGTGTCTTGCCGTCATTGGAAGCCATGAGATCGATGTGGCGCAGGCTTCAGCCTGTGGCCTTTAGTTGTGCCAAGGAGCAGCTCCGGTGGAACAGAACCCCCGCAGGCTGAAGCCTGCGCCACTAAAACCTAAACCCCGCGCAATTTCTTCCCAACAAAAAAGCCGCAGCCCCGGCCACAAAACAAATCCCAATCCCATAGTGCTCCAAACTAAGCACCACCCCGCCCGCAAACGCGACCCCTCCAGCAATCTGCAAATAAAGCCCGAGCGACTGCGAAGAAAGCGCCGAAGTCAATACAGCCATGATCAAATCCCTCCCAAATCAAATGAAGAAGCAACACCAGGTAGCACAGACTTCAGTCTGTGGTGCTCCGTAAGAGAGTCCCAGGCTGAAGGCGAAAGCCAGGATCAATTGAACGCCCCAGACTCCCCTTCCTAATCGCAGCACCCGCGCGTCAGCAAAGTACTCCCAGCCCCGCCAGGATAAACATACCCACCGATCTCCCAACCGCCACCAAGCAGGTTCTGGTTCAGCACCGAAACCCCGCCAGGCCAAACCGCCGCGGGCGCCAGCCCTATCTGAAAAGAACTCCCAAGATTCAATCCAGTATTAATGGCCGGCGAAACCGCCAGCAAAGAAAAATTCCCGGTAGAAGACAAAGCTGAAGCATTCACCAACCCCGGATCCAGGCTAAAAGAATGCGCGTCCTGCGAAGCCCCGCTCTGCCAACCTGAAAACGTAAAGCCCGTCCCGCCCCAGCTGAAAGGCGATCCGCTAGCCGAAAAATAATCGTTGTAGTCGTAAGCGGTCGGAACTCTCGGACGAAGCATCCACGCTGGCATAAGCCCCGGTATAAAAAATGTTGTTTTTCACCAGCGCCCCGGTAGAAGTAGAAGCCTGGCTAAGCGCTGCGTGCGTATTGCCGGGCCCAAACAACGTGTTGTTGTAAAAGATGCTTCCCACGCTGCCCGTCAGCAGAATCTCCCGGACATCTATTTGCCGCCGAAATATCCACCAGGTTGTCCCACAGCGTAACCGCCGCGCCGGTTCCCAGTCCGGAGTTCCCGCCGCTGCCCACATCCACGCCGTAACCAAAGGTTCCATAAATAAAATTGTGAGAGAACGTAATGTTGGTTCCCGAATCGCCCACCAGCAGTCCGTAACCGCCGGCCGCGTGCGCGATGCTATAGATCAGGCAACTGTCCACGGTATTCGCGGCGGAGCCGCCATGCGCCACGATTACCGCCCAAACGCCCGCCGCCACGTAAGCGGATGCCAGCGAAGTGTCGTTGTAAAACGTGGAATTCTGCACCAGGTTGCCGGTGGTTCCCGCCCCATAAATCGCCAGCGGCGAAGTGCCGTACGCGTGATAAGCGGTCACATTGGTGACCAGATTATTGGTCGCCCCAACGTAAATCGTCAGCGGGTGCCGATACGTATCGTGCAACGATAGATTGCGCACGATGCTGTTGCTGCCCGTAAGATAAAGCCCGCCCAGCGTGGCGGTGCTCGAGTTGTACGTTTCCGACTGGTCCAGAGAATCGAAAATCAGCCAGGACTTGCCGTTGTCCCAGGCGGTGAACGAAGGGCTGGAAGCCGTCACATAGCTGTACGTCTTCCCGTTCGTCGCCACATTCGTTCCATCCGAAGCGTGCAGGTACAAATACGTCCCGTCGTAAAACCACGATCCCGCCGCGCCTTCCACCGCGCTCTGCGAACTCTTGCTCAGCAGCAGCGACCCATCTTCCCAAACCGCCACGGGCGCGACGCCCAGTGTATTGCGATATGTAAACGCCGTCTGAATCGCTCCTGTGATCGATCCCACCACGCTGTTCCCGCCGGTGGCAAATCCGTCGCCCGAAACATTCGTCGCCTGCGACTGATCCGACACGGTCGCGTCTGACCACAGCGTCGTGCCGTTGTTTCCGAAATATTCCACGTTGCGCGCGGTCGTGTACATCGCCACGATCTGGTCCAAGCTGTTGTTCAGGCTGTAGGTAATCACATCTGACGTGGCGCTGGTCCCCGCCGCCACGGTCGTCCCGTTGCTTCCGCCGCTCCACGTAATGCGCGTCATTGCGCTGGTATTCGGCGCCGTATTCACCGGGCCAATCGCCGCGCCGGTAATGTTCAAAGCCGCCGTCGGCGAAGCCTTCACCGTAACGCTGACCGACACCACGCTGTTAGAGATCTGTGCGTGCGCAATCTGTTCGCGCCAGTTGCGAGTCCCGCTGTCCGTGGAAGAAGTCGCCGAATCGGTTAAAGAAAATATCGTCACCGTCTGATTCGGTGCCAGCGTATATCCGCCGGTGCCAAGCAGCGTGGAACCCTTCAGCATCGGATCCGCGCCGCCGCCATAAGCCCCAAACGTAATCGGCGATCCGCTCGAGCCGCCCGAAGGAACCACCAGCGCAGTTCCATACCACGAATCTCCGCGATTAAATAAGACCGAATCTCCCGTCGCAAACGTGGCTGCATTCACCTTGGCCACCGTCTGCCAGGGATGTCCGGAATCCGTCCCTGAATTGGAATCGCTGCCGGCGGCGGCAACAAAATAAGTAGTAGCCCCAGCCGCAGCCGCCGAAAACACCATCACGACTGTAACGATCAGCACGCCGGCCGCAATTCGAGTGGCGCAGGCTTCAGCCTGTGGAATTTGCGAGGCTAAAAGCCGGTGCCATCCTGCAACCATCGCCCATAGCCTGCCCCTCGAAGTTGCCCAAGGCGAAAAACCTGCGCCGCGCCACCCCGTCCCGCAAAATCCCCTACTGCACCACATAGCTGATCCCGCCGGACACCTGCCCCGAGCCGGAATTAAACAAGCACAAATTGTCTCCGCTATTTCCTTCCGCCCCCAGCGCGGACGCTCCATTCCCCAGCGCAATCCCGCCATTGGCCGCAAAATTCCAGCCCGTTGCCGCCGTGGCCCCACCAAATCCGCTGACGCCAACCGTACCCGTACCGCAAACCGATCCAGTCCCCTCAACCACCGCCACATTGGTAGCCGCGGCCGCCACCAAATGAATCGAGCAGACATAGATTTTCCTGGAAACCGTTCCGGCCACCAGCTGCGTATTCGTCGTCTGCGAAATGCTGGCAAAAAGTTTCGTCTGCCCCGCGCAAGGATCCACAACCAAAAAATTATTTCCGTCCGTAATCTTCAATCCCTGCCCGGTATCAAACTGCCCCTGCGCAAGCGCAAAAGCCCTGGTCTCCAGCAGCACCGACTTTTCACCCCGAGCAACTAGAACAGGCATTCTGGAGCCAGCTACTCCGGCAGACCGAAGCACCGAACCGCGGACCACCGGCGCAATCTCCACCGTCCGCGCATGCACAGCCCTAAAAAAAACCAGCCCACCAAAAAGTAAAACCACCGCAAAAGGCCACCACCGCGGCCGCCATCCAGCAGCGCGCGAAGCACCGCGTTCGTCACCGCGATCTTCGCTACGATCTCCGCCCGTCACTGCCCCGCCGCGTCCGCGCCGTCCACCCGACGCAGCCGTCAAATCCAGCAATCCGCGCAAAACTCCAAATTCCACCGCCACCGCCGCCGCATCGTCCGCCGCGGCATCTCCGCTGTTCGGCACCACAATCCGCAATTCACGATCCGAGTGCACCAGGCCGCCACGCGGATCAACAACCACTGGAGCCGCAGCCAGCTGTCTAACATGCCGCAACACCGCCGCCTCCAGCTCGCTGTCCACGGAATCAAAATGAATCCGCGACCCGCCACCACTGACGCCGCCGCCCACCGCACCATCACCCAGCGCCCCATCATCCAACCCATCGCCACAGGCGGAGAGGAAGCGTCCCGAACACTCCGGGCCGCTTCCTCCCTGGTTGAGGACTGTGCGTCGAGCGTGGGCAAATCCGGCCGCAGGCAGGAGTCAGGGGTTTGATTGGCCGGGGCAAGATCGATGGTAATGGCGTAGCCCGCCAGGGGACCGCCAGCCAGCGCGTCCGCGGGCAAATATTCCGTAACCGCGAACCCACCTAGCCGCAGCAAATGCCGGGTAGCCCGCGCACAATTGTTATCGCCAATAATTTTGATTCGCATAAAGGAAGCAGCCAGCGGTAAGAAGAAAAGTGGCACAGACTTCAGTCTGTGGAATTTCGTGACCCGTGATTCCGAGTTCGTGACGCGTGAAACTAGCCGATTCTGGCAGCCTGTCATCCCTTCGCCACCCTGCTAACGGTAAGAGTTCACCGCGAACGGACCGAATCCGCAGACCAGGAATATTTCCGAGGGCTTTCGGATTACAATAACCAGACCGCTGAAAAGTGATTCCAAGCCATGCTCGGCGAAACAATTAAATAACCATTTTTTCGCACAAGTTCTGGCAGTAGAAACACAAATCGCGAATCGCCAGC
>CAVOIX010000092.1:0-8734 GCA_963695945.1 uncultured Acidobacteriota bacterium
CCATACAGGCCGGAAAGGCCGGAAAGCGCCGACAGGGTGCCCGAGCGCGAGGCGTTGGCGAAGGCAATTTGGTTTTGCTGCGCGAGGTCGGCCTGGTCCTGTCCCTGCGTGCGAGCGAGCGAATCGATCAGCTCTCCGTAACCCGCGGAGTTGCGCGTTCGCGCGGCGCGGTTCGCGGCGTTTTGCGCCAGCGCATCGAAGGACGACGACAGCGCCGACTGCGAGGCATTGGTGATGGCCGATTGCTGCGCCTGCGAATAGCCGGGATTGGCGAGCAGGTTCTGATACCCGCCGGTTGCCTGCGATCTCGAGCGCCTGGCTCGATCCATAGATCTGCTGGTTCATATTATTTTGCTGGGAGAGTTGCTGGTCGATCATCTGTAGCCGGAACATCCTGCGAGAGAATTTGGAAACAAACGACAGCCCGAACGCCTGATACAGGTTGGTGACAAACTGGTAGCGCGGCATTTCCGCCGCCGCGCTGTCATCGTACAGCTTCGATTCGTACGGCAGATTCCAGGTCATGTCCTGCGGATTCCACCACGCATATTGCAGCCCTTGCCAGAAAGCCGCGCCTGCCGGATGCGCCGGATCTCATGCCGCCGCGCCACCATGCCCTCTTCGCGATACTCCACCACCAGCTCGCGCAGCGCGTTCACCAGATCTGGCCGCAGCTCCTCGAGCCGCTCGTTGTTCGGCCCCAGCGCCAGCTTCGCCAGCGCTTCCTGCACCGACTCCGCCGGCTGCTTGCCGTCAATCCCCAGCGCCACGCGCGCGCTACTCGCGGTGTGCGAAGACGAAGCTCCATCCAGCGGCGCGACAATCCCATCGTTAGGCGCTTCCACCTCACCATTCAAAATGGCCATTTCGTGAGCATCATTAAGCTGAGTAGTCATGTTTTTAAGTAGCACAGGCCTTTGACCCTGAGCAGTTCCGAAGGGCAGTCTGTGGAATTCGTCATAAGATCTTGGCAAAGACGCTGGAACCGAAGACAACACCGCAAAGAAGAGCGAACGGAACAAGGAGCGCGGGAAAGCCGCTAGTGTGAAGCCCCTCAGCGCCGGCCGAAATGCCGCCAACTAAAGTCTGTGCCGCCAAAATCTGACAACCAAGGTTTATCCACACCCATCTGTGGTAGAACCTCTAAGCACTCAAGGAGAAATAAATGGGCTTGCTCATGTGGATCGTCGTCGGACTAATCGCCGGTTTCTTGGCCGGAAAAGTAATGAAAGGCGGCGGCTTCGGCGTCCTGATGGACATCGTAATCGGCATGGTCGGCGGCGTCAATCGGCGGCTGGCTGTTCAACATGCTCGGAATCTTTCCCGGCGGCGGAATCATCGGCTCGATCCTGGTAGCCTTCGTAGGCGCCTGCCTCCTGCTCTGGCTGGTCCGCCTGATCAAACACGCCTGAGCTCTGGAGAGGGTGCTTAAGAAAAGTGCGTCACGATCAATGGCACAATTCACTTTAGGTGATTCCGCTTCGTAAGCCAACCGAGTGGCACAGGCTTCAGCCTGTGGGGTTTCGTCCGAGCAAGGCTCTAATACAGACCGCAGTCTCATCACAAGTTTTCTCGTCCGCTCGTCGATCTCCAACGTGTATCGATCCGCGACGTCCATCGATACGCACCGTAAATCGAATCTGCAACCTGCGAGCGAGGCTCGCCCTCCGACCAAATTACTTCTCCCCACCGTTCCGCCCCGCCGGATTCTTCCGCGGCAAATTCCCGCTCTCGGGCAATCTGCGACCACGTCCTCCGCCGCACCGCGGCCAACCCCAAGCCCGGCCGCCGCGATTCATCCTCCGGCAAAACCGGCGGAAATCCAGCAGTCCCCAAAAGCGAATTCACCAGCGACCGGTTTTCAGCCGCAAGCGAGCCAATTCCTCCTCCAGCAAAACCACATAACGCGAGCGCAAGCGCCGCCCAATTCCGCTCATCATTTCTTCCCACATAATCTCGCCAGCCCCGATCCTTCCTACAGAAAACGTGCCGTCCGCTCCCATCAAGTGGCGCAGGCTTCAGCCTGTGGGGTTCGGTGAGAGCGAGGTACAACCCGCAGATTGAAGTCTGCACCGCTTTCCTCAACATCAATCTTATGCTAGCGTGTCACGTATAATGACTTACTACCAGCGCACCCTGCCCCACTGGCACCCGTTTGGCCAGGACATTTTTCTAACCTGGCGCCTGAAAGATTCACTTCCCCCTGGGTTCCAAAAAAAATCCTTAAAACAACTTCCCGGCAGACGTTTTCTCGCTGTTGACCAAGCCCTCGATCGCGCCGATGTCGGGCCGCTTTGGCGGCAGGACCCGCGCATCGCAATGTGCGCCCTGGCCGCGTTGCAAGGCGCGCAGCAGCAACGCTTGGTCCAACTGCACGCGTACGCCATCATGGCCAATCATATCCACCTCCTGCTTTCCCCAATCGTTGCGCTAAAACAATCCATGCGCCTAATCAAAGGTAGCGCCGCCCGGCAGGCAAATTTGCTGTTAGAACGGACGGGGAACCATTTCTGGCAGGATGAGTCCTTCGACCGATGGGTGCGCAATCCAGCCGAGTGGCTAAAAATCAAAATCTACATAGAACGGAATCCAGTAGCCGCAGGACTGGTAGCACAACCAGAAGACTGGCCGTGGTCCAGCGCCTCACACCCAATAAAGTAAAAAAGGCCCAACAGTGGCACAGGTATGAGTGGCACAGACTTCAGTCTGTGGGGTTTAGGCCTCGCAAGCTCCGAACCCCCGACAGACTGAAGTCTGTGCCACTGAAGGCTGATCCACTGAAATCTGTTCCACTAAAGCAATTAAAATGTCCCCACCTCACCACCCCTGCGGCCGCCATCTCCTTGGCACCACCGGCGCCACCCGCCGCGTCTCCTCCTCCGCAAATTTCCTAAGCCAGATCGCCCGCGAAGTAGGATCCACCGCCGTTACCCGTCCAGCCGCCAAGCACCTCCGCCGGCGCGCGCCCAGGCTCCAGCGCTGACTTCAACCCATACCGCGCCGAATCCGCCGGATCATCACCATCGCATTTCAAACAATCCTCAACATTCACCGGATCGCGCGTCAGCATAGGCAAATTCTCAATCAGCCGCACGCAATTGTCGGCGATCAACCAGTGATCCGCCTCCAGCGCCTGGTACATCAGCATCCAGCCGCCCACGCGATCGTTGTCTGCCGGAGTAGCCCGCGGCAACCCCGCAGCCGCCAGCCCATCGCCCAGCTGATCCGCAATCGAAGCGTCCGCGGTCCGCTGCGCAAACGCATCCGGCGAAAGATAAATATCGCGAATGCGCTCCCGCGCGCCCCAAACGATCCACGCTGCGCTCCGCAATCGCCGCGGCCAGCATGCGCGGCGAAAGCCGGTTCTGCACGAACTCGCGATAAGTCACCACCACGCCGTCCGCGCGCGTAGCGTGCCAGTACACCGCGCTGGGATGCTCAAATCCCCAGTCAATCGAGATCCACCGCGGAGTCCACGGCTCCAGCCGCACCTGCTCGGCGCGCACTGTATGCCGGCCCGCCGAAAAAATATCAAAGTACTGCCCGGCGTAAACGTCCCACTCGCCATCCAGAAACGCCCGCCGCAGGGCCTCCGGCAATTGCCCTAGAGTTTTCTTGTACTCGTCGTCGCCGGCAAAGTAAGGATTGTCCGCGATCGTGGCGTGAACAAATTCGTAATCGTCAGGATCGTACTGATCCGCGCCGGTCCATCCCCGGCAGCGCGCCACGCGATCCACCCACAGAGCTTTCACCCAGGCGTGCCCCACGTTGCCTGGATTGGTCGCCCCGGCCATGCAGGGCTGCGCATTCTTAATGCGGCAGCGGTTGCGGCTGGTCAAAAACTGCCATTGCTTCAGCGTGAAGTGGGTAAGCTCATCCACTCCGATAAATAAATACTCCGCGCCCTGGTAGCTGGTAGACGTCGATTCTCCGTCGCAATAAGCGAAACGGGTAGTCGACCCGTTCAGCCAGGTGACAATGTGCTTGGCCGTCGTTGTATTTCTCATAGTAACTCGCGCGGCACATCGCGCCGGAAATAACGTGAGCAAGCGAAGCCTCCAGCTCCGGAAACGTGCGCCGCAACAGCAGCGTGTCGACGCCCGGATGCAAATGCGCCCGCTAGATCGCTTCATAAAGCAGCGCCTTGGTTTTTCCAGGCCCAGCGGCTCCGCCGAACAGCCGGTATTTCGCTTTCGATTTGTGAAATTTCAGCTGCTGCGGAAAAGGCTTGTACCCGCACGCAGCCTGAAATTTGGAGAACGAGCGAATGCAGTGCGACTCCGGTGTCTTGCCGTCATTGGAAGCCATGAGATCGATGTGGTCGCGAGGCTTCAGCCTGTGGCCTTTAGTTGTGCCAAGGAGCGGTAGCTCCGGTCAACCAACCCCCGCAGGCTGAAGCCTGCGCCACTAAAACCTAAACCCCGCGCAATTTCTTCCCAACAAAAAAAGCCGCAGCCCCGGCCACAAAACAAATCCCAATCCCATAGTGCTCCAAACTAAGCACCACCCCGCCCGCAAACGCGACCCCTCCAGCAATCTGCAAATAAAGCCCGAGCGACTGCGAAGAAAGCGCCGAAGTCAATACAGCCATGATCAAATCCCTCCCAAATCAAATGAAGAAGCAACACCAGGTAGCACAGACTTCAGTCTGTGGTGCTCCGTAAGAGAGTCCCAGGCTGAAGGCGAAAGCCAGGATCAATTGAACGCCCCAGACTCCCCTTCCTAATCGCAACACCCGCGCTGCAACAGCGTGGGCGCAGCCCCGCTCGCGGGATAAACATACCCGCCGATTTCCCAGCCGCTCCCCTGGCCGAATTCTGATTCACAAGCGAAACGCCACCAGGCCACAACGCCGCAGGCGAAAGCCCCATCTGATACGCCGACCCCAGATTCACCCAGTGACCAGAAGCCAGCGACGCCGCCAGCAGCGCGTAATCCCCCGTCAACAGACAGCGCCGAAGCATTCGCCAGCCCAGGATCCAGACTGAAAGAATGCGCGTCCTGCGGAGCTCGCGCCCTGCCATCCCGCGAGCGTGTACCCCGTCCCGCCCCAGCTGAACGGCGTGCCGCCCGAAGCTGAAAAATAATCGGTGTAGTCGTACGCCGTCCGGGCTTTCGGACGACGCATCCACGCTGGCGTACCCGCCGGTATAAAAAATATTGTTCTTCACGAGAGCGCCGGTGGATGTGGACGCCTGCGTCACCACAAAAAAGGATTCACCACCCCCGGCCCGTACACCGTATTGTTGTAGACGATGCTCCCCACGCTGCCCGTCAGCAAAAATCCTCCCCGCCCGACGCGCTCGAGCCGGCCGCCGAAATATCCAGCAGGTTGTCCCAGAACGCGATGGTCGCGCCCGTGGTCAGCCCCGAGCCGCCGCCGCTGCCCACATCCACGCCCCACTCAAAATTTCCGTAAATCAGGCTGTGCGAAACCGTCAGCGAAGTCCCCGAATCCCCCGCCAGCACGCCATAGCCGTGCCCCGTGTGGCGTTGAACGGTACAGCCCGGCGGTGCTGTACATCACGCAGCTGTCGATGGTGTTGTTCGTCGGCTTAACCACCACGCTCCACAGCGCACGCCCGTGACGACGTAGGCCTCTAGCAGGTACGTGTCGTTGTAAAACGTGGAATTATTGATCAGGTTTCCGGTGGTCCCCGCGCCGTAGATAGCACAGCGGCGAAGTGCCGTACGAATTGTACGCCGTAATGTTACTGACTACGTTATCTACCGCTCCTAGGTATATACACAGATCGGATGCCGGAAGGTGTCATGCGCCGAAAGGAGTGTGGCTGGCGATCAGAGTCGAGCTCCCGGTCAGGTACGTCCCGCCGAGCGTCGCGCTGCTGGTGTTGTAGGTTTCGGCCTGGTCCAGCGAATCGAAGATCAGCCAGGACTGCGCGTTGTCCCAGGTGGTGAAGCTCGGGCTCGCGGCCGTCACATACGAATACGTCTTGCCGTTGGTCGCCACGTTGGAGCCGTCTGACGCATGCAGGTACAGATACGTTCCGTCGAAATACCACGACCCGCCGCGCCTTCCACCGCGCTCTGCGAACTCTTGCTCAGCAGCAGCGACCCATCTTCCCAAACCGCCACGGGCGCGACGCCCAGTGTATTGCGATATGTAAACGCCGTCTGAATCGCTCCTGTGATCGATCCCACCACGCTGTTCCCGCCGGTGGCAAATCCGTCGCCCGAAACATTCGTCGCCTGCGACTGATCCGACACGGTCGCGTCTGACCACAGCGTCGTGCCGTTGTTTCCGAAATATTCCACGTTGCGCGCGGTCGTGTACATCGCCACGATCTGGTCCAAGCTGTTGTTCAGGCTGTAGGTAATCACATCTGACGTGGCGCTGGTCCCCGCCGCCACGGTCGTCCCGTTGCTTCCGCCGCTCCACGTAATGCGCGTCATTGCGCTGGTATTCGGCGCCGTATTCACCGGGCCAATCGCCGCGCCGGTAATGTTCAAAGCCGCCGTCGGCGAAGCCTTCACCGTAACGCTGACCGACACCACGCTGTTAGAGATCTGTGCGTGCGCAATCTGTTCGCGCCAGTTGCGAGTCCCGCTGTCCGTGGAAGAAGTCGCCGAATCGGTTAAAGAAAATATCGTCACCGTCTGATTCGGTGCCAGCGTATATCCGCCGGTGCCAAGCAGCGTGGAACCCTTCAGCATCGGATCCGCGCCGCCGCCATAAGCCCCAAACGTAATCGGCGATCCGCTCGAGCCGCCCGAAGGAACCACCAGCGCAGTTCCATACCACGAATCTCCGCGATTAAATAAGACCGAATCTCCCGTCGCAAACGTGGCTGCATTCACCTTGGCCACCGTCTGCCAGGGATGTCCGGAATCCGTCCCTGAATTGGAATCGCTGCCGGCGGCGGCAACAAAATAAGTAGTAGCCCCAGCCGCAGCCGCCGAAAACACCATCACGACTGTAACGATCAGCACGCCGGCCGCAATTCGAGTGGCGCAGGCTTCAGCCTGTGGAATTTGCGAGGCTAAAAGCCGGTGCCATCCTGCAACCATCGCCCATAGCCTGCCCCTCGAAGTTGCCCAAGGCGAAAAACCTGCGCCGCGCCACCCCGTCCCGCAAAATCCCCTACTGCACCACATAGCTGATCCCGCCGGACACCTGCCCCGAGCCGGAATTAAACAAGCACAAATTGTCTCCGCTATTTCCTTCCGCCCCCAGCGCGGACGCTCCATTCCCCAGCGCAATCCCGCCATTGGCCGCAAAATTCCAGCCCGTTGCCGCCGTGGCCCCACCAAATCCGCTGACGCCAACCGTACCCGTACCGCAAACCGATCCAGTCCCCTCAACCACCGCCACATTGGTAGCCGCGGCCGCCACCAAATGAATCGAGCAGACATAGATTTTCCTGGAAACCGTTCCGGCCACCAGCTGCGTATTCGTCGTCTGCGAAATGCTGGCAAAAAGTTTCGTCTGCCCCGCGCAAGGATCCACAACCAAAAAATTATTTCCGTCCGTAATCTTCAATCCCTGCCCGGTATCAAACTGCCCCTGCGCAAGCGCAAAAGCCCTGGTCTCCAGCAGCACCGACTTTTCACCCCGAGCAACTAGAACAGGCATTCTGGAGCCAGCTACTCCGGCAGACCGAAGCACCGAACCGCGGACCACCGGCGCAATCTCCACCGTCCGCGCATGCACAGCCCTAAAAAAAACCAGCCCACCAAAAAGTAAAACCACCGCAAAAGGCCACCACCGCGGCCGCCATCCAGCAGCGCGCGAAGCACCGCGTTCGTCACCGCGATCTTCGCTACGATCTCCGCCCGTCACTGCCCCGCCGCGTCCGCGCCGTCCACCCGACGCAGCCGTCAAATCCAGCAATCCGCGCAAAACTCCAAATTCCACCGCCACCGCCGCCGCATCGTCCGCCGCGGCATCTCCGCTGTTCGGCACCACAATCCGCAATTCACGATCCGAGTGCACCAGGCCGCCACGCGGATCAACAACCACTGGAGCCGCAGCCAGCTGTCTAACATGCCGCAACACCGCCGCCTCCAGCTCGCTGTCCACGGAATCAAAATGAATCCGCGACCCGCCACCACTGACGCCGCCGCCCACCGCACCATCACCCAGCGCCCCATCATCCAACCCATCGCCACAGGCGGAGAGGAAGCGTCCCGAACACTCCGGGCCGCTTCCTCCCTGGTTGAGGACTGTGCGTCGAGCGTGGGCAAATCCGGCCGCAGGCAGGAGTCAGGGGTTTGATTGGCCGGGGCAAGATCGATGGTAATGGCGTAGCCCGCCAGGGGACCGCCAGCCAGCGCGTCCGCGGGCAAATATTCCGTAACCGCGAACCCACCTAGCCGCAGCAAATGCCGGGTAGCCCGCGCACAATTGTTATCGCCAATAATTTTGATTCGCATAAAGGAAGCAGCCAGCGGTAAGAAGAAAAGTGGCACAGACTTCAGTCTGTGGAATTTCGTGACCCGTGATTCCGAGTTCGTGACGCGTGAAACTAGCCGATTCTGGCAGCCTGTCATCCCTTCGCCACCCTGCTAACGGTAAGAGTTCACCGCGAACGGACCGAATCCGCAGACCAGGAATATTTCCGAGGGCTTTCGGATTACAATAACCAGACCGCTGAAAAGTGATTCCAAGCCATGCTCGGCGAAACAATTAAATAACCATTTTTTCGCACAAGTTCTGGCAGTAGAAACACAAATCGCGAATCGCCAGCTCGACCCTCTCAGCGCACAAAGTAAG
>CAVOIX010000093.1:0-50552 GCA_963695945.1 uncultured Acidobacteriota bacterium
CGCGCAAACGGCGCATCGTATGCTGCGCTCAGCGCCAGGATCGCCGCCGCGACGGTGATGGCATTTTTGATTTTCCAGTTCAAGGGTTCCTCCGCGTTTTGGCCCTATGTTTCTATCACCATTCAGGGCGCCGGAAAGCAAATAAATGCTGCGGTGGCGTGCGAAGGTTTTGTGGGGCCGGTGTCTCGCTTGACCCGATTCACGAGGGGCCGGCTCTTTTGCCCTGAAGGAATTGGAAGCTCACAGCGGTTGATCCGGCCGGGCAATCGTTCGCCACATGTGTGCCACCGGACTGCCGTCGTTGCCCAGGCCTTCTTTGGGTTGCTTGAAGTGGCGGCCAATGATGTCCTCGAACGGCTCGATCGAGACGACCGCGTTCGGATCGAAGGCGTACAGATCGTTCACCGTGACCAGGCGCGCGTCCATATACCACGGATGTTTCCGCAGCATGTTATAAGTCGCTTCAATATAAGGCGGCGGCACGTAGTCCGCGCCAAACAATTGGCGATAGAGGTCTGGATATTCGTAGCCCACTGACGGATCGGGATAGTAGCGCAGCGTCTGGTGATAGCGAATGGCGAAGCTGACTTTTTCCGGCACGTAGGGCTCGAAGAGTTGCGCCCCCCACCAGCCATGATCGGTGCGAATAATTTCCTGCACTACGTCATGCAGCAGGCAGGCCAGAATAATTTCCTCGGACATGCCGTTTTTCATCGCCAGGTTAGCGCTCTGTAGAACGTGATTGGATGTGTCCATGAACCGCAGCTTGAAAAAGTCGTACAGCGTGGCATTCGGCGGCATGGGAGTAAGGCGTCGCACATTTTCGCCGGTGCGCGGAACGTACATGAACCCGACGCCTTCGCGATATTTGCGGGTTTCGATTTGTGCTTCGACTTCGGCGACGGACGGATATTTTTTAGGATCGGCTTGCCCTTGCCCGTTCCCCGCCTGGCCGGACTTGGCCTCGTTGAGTTTGGCCATCATGTGGGATTCCAGGGCATCGGCGCGCGCTTCCGAGTCCATGCGGCTCGCCACTTCGGGGCCGCCGATGCTGTCGAGAAATGTCTTTCGATCGATTTCCATGGAACCTCCTGAATACGCCGCGAATTGCTGGTTTTCTTCCATATAAAACGGTAGACCCGAGGCTTTCCGGTGTCAACCTTGACCGCCAGTTCACGTGCTAACGGGACGAATTGATGCGGCTACCAGGAGCGGGTGCCGCACTCTTGTGAAATTCAAGGGTGCGGGTTTAGATGTACCTCGATCGGGCGTTGCCCTTGCGCAGAAAACCCGCACCCTTCACAAAAGACGTCAAGAGTGCGGCACCCCACGTATGATGGCGGTTGGCCGATTACGCCAAATCCTCCGGCTGGATCGGCAGCCGGCGTACGCGTCTGCCGGTCGCGGCGAAAATGGCGTTGCACAGCGCCGGCGCTACCGGAGGCAGCACGAATTCTCCGGCGCCCGTCGGCGGCCCATCACTCGAAACAATGTGCACTTCCATATCGGGCATTTCATCGAAGCGCAGCATCTTGTAATCGTTGAAATTGTGCTGCTGCACGCGACCCTGATCGATGGTGATGGCGCTGTGCAGCGCGGCCGTCAACCCGTAGACAACGGAGCTGCGGGCCTGCGCGTCAATGCTGGATGGATTCACGATGCGCCCGCAGTCCAGCGCGCACACCACGCGATGAACCTTCAGCGTGCGCTCCTTGCGGTTCACGGAAATTTCGATCACGTGGGCGACGTAGCCGTCGTACGACGTTACTATGGCGATTCCCGGAACCGCCCGGCGCGAAGCGGCTTGCCCCATCCGGCATTTTCCGCAGCCGTTTGGAGCACCGCCAGATGTCGAGGCGCTTTGGCCAGCAAATGGCGCCGAAATTCGTCAGGATCCTTCTTCCCTGCCGTGGCCATTTCGTCAATGAAGCTTTCCAGGAAGAAACCGTTTTGCGACGCACCCACCGACCTCCAGAAGCCGATGGGCACGCCCGTATTCACCAATTGGAAATCCACCAGAATGTTGGGAATCGCGTACGGAACGTTGTCCAGTGATTCCACGCTGCGGTGATCGAAATTATCCTTGAGCGGACCGAAGCGCGCGAGAAGCGACGGCGACGAAACTCGCGTCGACCAAACCACCGGCCATCCTTCCGCATCGAGCCCTGCAACGCCCCGCGCGTGGGAAACCATGCGGTAGTAATCGTGCTGCATGTCGTCTTCGCGCGACCAGGTCACCTTCACCGGGGCGCCGGTGGCCTTGGAAACTTCCACCGCTTCGCCGATGAAATCAGCTTCAAAGCGGCGTCCAAATCCGCCGCCGAGAAATGTGGTGTGAATGAACACCGCGCTGGTATCGAGGCCGGTGATCCTGGCAGCGGTGGCCTGCGAACTGGTCTGGGCCTGCGTAGGCGCCCACACGTCGCAACGATCCGCGCGCACATGCGCGGTACAGTTCATCGGTTCCATCGTGGCGTGCGCCAGGAACGGGACTTCGTAATCCACCACGAATTTCGTCGTTGCACCGGCAAGCCCGGCTTCGACGTCGCCCTCTTTTCGCGCCACCGCGCCAGGCCGCTCCGCGGCATCCGCGAGCTGCTTGCTGATTTCCGCGCTGTTCAGCTTCGCGTTCGCCCCTTCGTCCCATTTCACCTCAAGGGCACGGCGCCCTTCCATGGCCGACCAGGTATTATCCGCGACCACCGCAACGCCGCTCGAAATCTGGATCACGTCTTTCACGCCGGGAATCGACTTAGTTTTTGCGGCGTCAAAGCCGGCAACTTTTCCGCCAAACACCGGGCATCGCGCCACCACGGCGTAGAGCATCCCCGGCTGGCGCACGTCGATCCCGTATTGCGCCGTTCCGTTTACTTTCAACGGCGTATCGAGACGTTTGGTGGCCTTGCCAATCAGGTGGTACTGGCTTGGTTCCTTAAGCGGAACATTCTGGGGAACGGGAATTTTGGCCGCGGCTTCGGCGAGGCTGCCGTAGGTTGCGGTCCGTTTCGTGGAAGTATGAACCACCGTGCTGTTTTCGGCGCGACACTCGGCTGCACTCACGCCCCACTTTTGCGCCGCTGCTTCGACGAGCATGGCTCGGGCCGTGGCGCTGGCTTTGCGCAGCGGATTCCAGGATGTGGGAGTTCCGGAACTGCCGCCGGTACCCTGTACGCCGAATCTCGGATTGATGTAAACCTTGTCCGCGGGCGCGAATTCCGTGTGCACATTTTTCCACTCGCAATCGAGTTCATCGGCGGCGATCATCGCCAGGCCGGTCAGGATGCTTTGGCCCATCTCCGATTTGTCGATCAGAACCGTTACCGTGTCATCCGTTCCGACGTGAATCCACGCGTTCAGAACAATCGTCTCCTGCGGCGCTGCCGCCAGCAGTTGCGGGTCGCCATGAAAATAAAAACCGACCAGCAAGCCGGCCGTGCCGGCAGCAGTGCTCTTCAGGAAATTGCGGCGATTCATGTTTGCTGCGGTGTGGCTCATGCAAAACCTCCGGACGCTGGTACCGCCGTGGCAGCGGAGCTGCAAATCGTGCTTTTCCACCCTGCGCAGATTGAATTTACACGAAATCGTATGGCTGTGAGTGGATTGTGTCAATCCCGGGCCGGCGGATGCGTCCCAACGAGTGGCCCAGGCCTCAGCCTGTGGAATTTAGTCGCAGCATGAGCAATAACATTAAAACCCACAGGCTGAAACCTGGACCACCAAGATTTCCACTACCATCCACAGGAACTTTTGGCTGCAACCGTCGAGCGAATGGCTAAAACGTGTGAGAAATCCAAAGGCGATATCCGCGCGGTGACGACTACCATGATTGATTCGAGTGAATTCTGTTCCCGAGTCGTTATAAGTTAGATACTAGGCGCCCTTGCGGTGCCTCCCGCGGGAGTCGCGCCGCTTGGAGGCCTCTGCTAGAATCCGGGCATGTCGCTGACAGCATTTTCCCGCACCAAACTGGCGCGCCGTCTTATCGGTACGGTGGGTGCCGGAGTGCTGCTTGTGATTCCCTCGTTGTCGGGCGCATTGATCGCCAGGGCTCAGGATGGGGCTCCCGCGAAAACAAATCCCAATCCTCAGACGGCCGGACACGGAATCGTCGTCGCGCCCGATCTGATGGCCGAACTCGCTAAATTCAAGCCCGTGCAAATGCCGTTCGATTCTTCGCATCTCAGCGCGCGAGAACAGCAAATGGTCGCCAAGCTGGTGGAAGCCTGCCAGAATCTGGAATCGATTTACTGGCGGCAAAGCGATCCGGAAGGTTTAGAGCTGTATCACGCGCTGGCCGCCAGCCGCGATCCGAAAGACATTGCTTTGCGGCGATATTTGCGGATCAACGGCAGCCGGTTTGATTTGATCAAGAATAACGCGCCCTTTGTCGGGACCCTGCCGATGCCGCCGGGCCGCGCGATTTTTTCCGTACAGATCTCACTCTCGAGGAATTTGACCGTTACGTCACGGCACACCCCCGGCAGAAAGCGGCGCTGTACGATCCGTTGACCGTAGTGCGGCGCAAAGGCGGCGCGCTGGAAACGATTCCCTACCATGTCGTGTACAAACAGTGGGTCGATCCCGCGGCAAAAGCGTTGCGGGATGCCGCCGATCTTTCCGACGATCCGGCCTTTGCCAAATTTTTGCGCATGCGGGCGGGCGCTCTGCAAACCGATCAATATTTTGACAGCGACATCGCCTGGGTCAGCCTGGTCAATCCGAAATTCGATGTGATCTTTGCGCCGTACGAAACGTATCTCGATGATTTTCTCGGCGTGAAAACTTCCTATGGCGCCGCAATCCTGGTGCGCAACGAAACGGAAAGCAGCAAGCTGGATGTGTTTCAGAAATACGTGCCGGACATTCAGGACAGCCTGCCCCTCTCGGCCGAAGACCGCCCTTCGAAGCGCGGGTTGTTCTCTCCATGGAAGTGATGGACACACCGTATCGCGCGGGCGATCTCCGGCACGGGTACCAGGCGGTGGCTGACAATCTGCCGAACGATCCACGCATCCACGAGCAACAGGGTTCAAAGAAAATTTTCTTCAAGAATTTTATGGACGCGCGCGTGAAGTACGTGATCTTGCCGATCGCCCAGCGCCTGCTCCCCGCGGACCAGGCGGCGCTCGCCTCCGCGGACGGTTATCTTGCATTTACGATGATGCATGAGATTTCGCACGGCCTCGGTCCAGCGTTCGCGCGTACCGCCCGCGGAAAACAGGACGTTCGTGAAGCGATTGGACCCACGTATTCGGCACTGGAAGAGGCCAAAGCCGATATCGTCGGGCTCTACGGATTGAAATGGCTGGTTGACCGCGGCAATCTGCCAAAGGAAAAATTGGACGGCTACTATGCGTCCCACGTGGCGGGAATTTTTCGAAGCGTCCGCTTCAGCGTCGCGGAAGCCCACGGGCGCGCCGAAATCATGGAATTCAATTTCTACCTTGAACGCGGCGCCATCACCCGCGATCCGGGTTCAGGGCGCTACGCGATTGATTTTGTCCACATGCCGGAAACCATCGCGGCGCTCTCCAGGGAATTGCTGACGATGGAAGCCACCGGAGACCGCGCCCGCGTCGAAGCCTGGTTTGCGAAGTACGACAAAATTCCGCCGGAACTGACGAAGGCGCTGGAAGGCGCTTCCGATGTGCCCGTGGATATTGATCCGATTTCTACATTTCCCGAACCCATGCGCTAGAGTTTCAATTCGCAAAACGAGAGGATGGTGATCCAGATGGCCAACGAAAAACCGCAGAATCTGCAGAATCACACGCGCTTCGTCCCACCCTTCCACATGTTCGTGCTCCCGGTTTTTCTACTCAACGCGGGATGGACGATCTACCACGTGATTAAGGCGGGCATTTCGTTCGAGTCTATCCTAATGATCCTGATGGCCTTCGCGCTGCTTACGTTCGCGCTTTTCGCCCGTCTGTTTGCCTTGACCGTGCAGGATCGCGTCATTCGCCTCGAAATGCGGCTGCGGATGACCGAAATCCTGCCGCCCGATTTGCGCTCGCGCATTCCAGAATTTACCGTGGGGCAGTTGGTTTCCTTGCGGTTTGCGAGCGACGCCGAGATGCCGTCCCTGTGCCGCAAAGTGCTGGATGAGAAGATGAACGACCGCAAGGCCATCAAGCAATTGGTTAAAGACTGGCAGGCGGATTATCTGAGGGCTTAGAAACGCAGCCACTTCCGGCTGCGCGCTTTTGTGGCTTATGCGAGCAGCTACCTCGCCAATTTCAGTCGTGTAAACCACACAGGCAAGAGTGCCTGTGCTACGGCTTCGCATCTGAATTTTCTACGAAGCACCAGTGCACGAAATCCTTGCCGTAGCGAGCGATTACCGGTTCGGGAATATCTTTCTCTTCCAGCTTTTGAAATTCAAAATTAATTTCGCCGTCGGGCTGCACGGTGCCGAGCAGGGCGCCATACACGTTGATGAGCGCGGTGGGCGGAGAGTTTGGAGGAAGTAGGTAACGCCGGGCTCCCGCCGTGCCCACGATCCATCCCGGCAACACGCCGCCGTGCTGTTTCCAGTAATCCGTGTTGAAAATTCCATCCATATAATAGTGGGAATGGCTGGCCAGGACGTAGACGTGCTTGTGCGCTTCATCGCGCGCGCGCAGGAGATCGGCATATACGCGCCGCCCGCTTTCGGTGCCTGTGGGAGACTCGTTCATACTGTGCCCGGCGGAAATGCTTTCGGGCAGAGCCTTGTGCATTCCGGCGACGATCGTGACAACGGCCGGATCAGAGAGATCCTTGGCCAGGGTGCTCTCGAACCAGTGCAATTGCGCCGCGTCAAACTGGTCCGCGGTTGCGCTGTCCAGGTAGTAGAACGCCACGCCGCGGTCGATCCAGTGAAAATAAGTTTTCATGCGGTAATCGCTGGGATCGTCCTTCAGGCGCTGCGCACGCAGCACCGGCGA
The DNA here is from genome assembly GCA_963695945.1 of uncultured Acidobacteriota bacterium. Lineage (GTDB taxonomy): Bacteria > Acidobacteriota > Terriglobia > Acidiferrales > UBA7541 > Palsa-360. The sequence goes on from CAVOIX010000093.1 coordinate 6,930, forward strand.
ATCCAGCCAGTCCGCGAATTGCAGAAGAAAGTCTTCGCGCGTCTTGTAGGGTGGCACGGTTTCGTGATTTCCGATTCCCAGGAAAAATGGCGTCGATCCGAAGGGCTTGACCTGGCTTTCAATGTAATCAGGCCACTCGATTTTTCCATATTCGGTAATCGACATCGGCTTGGCCATGCGCTCGGGCTGGTGGGCGATGTCTTCGTCAAAATTGGTGGTAAGGCGCAGGTCACCCAGGTGCCAGTAAAACGCGACCTGATTTTTCCGGGCCGTTTCCGCGATACCGGGCATCACCACGTCGCCGCAATTCCGGGAGTCTCCCGATGCCAGGAAGCGCCAAGGCGCGTTTGAAGACCGCTGCGCGTTCGCCACTTGCGAGGCGAGTGATGCGCCGACGATTACCGCGATACTCAGCACAATTCTGCGAATCATCATGGTTCTCCAATCGATGCGCGACGCGATTATGCTAACAGAATCGAACCCGGGAGCGCAGCAACCGAGAGGCAGCTTAATTTAGTTTTGTTGCGCGGAGGTTACAGTGGAACCGGCATACGCCGCGGGCGATTTCCGGATCCGGTAAACCTCCAGCGGGCCGGAGGAATAAATTCGCTCGCCGATGGCGGCGAGAGGCGCGGAAAATTTAGACACATCGTACGCCCAGACATACTCGTAATCGTTCTGAACCTGCTTCCAATCCGGAGCCTCGTCGTATACCAGATTCCAGAATCCATCGGGCGTGTAGGAATCCTGGATGATGCGCATGGGCGTTTCGCCCGGCGCATCTTTTAAATACGGCGAAAACCACCCTTGGCGGATCACTCCGTACGCCCAGAAATGAGTAAACGGGCGCTCGATGGGGTCTTCATCGCCTTCGACGATGGGCAGCACGAGGGCTCCGCGCGGCACCACGTCGAATGAGCGCGCCAGGCCGGCCAGCGCGGGCTGAGCTGCTCTAAAGTGCCACGTCACACTTACCGTCCAGGCGGCAAAAAGTAACAGCGGAAGCGCCACGAGCGCTTTTGCCCGCCGCCCCACGCGAGCTGTCGCGAGGATGGTGACAAACAAAAAAGGCAGCACGCGGATATCGAGGTCCGACGATTCCTGGCCCCACATCCAGGGAATTACCCAGAACAGCGCGAAGAAAAGGACGGCGATGACCGCCCATTTTTTGTCCCACTGGAATTCAGGGTTACGCCACCACGCGGCTAAAAACCAAAACGCCAGAGCAGCCAGTGAAATCCAATCCAGCCACGGCGAATAGCCATGCAGGAACATGCCCAGCGAGTCCACTTTGTCGTCCCATCCGTGAAAGATGACCTTGTTGGCGCTCAGACCGACCCGCGAAGAGTGGAGATAAAACGTCACACCCGGCAGTGCCAGCGCACCACTCCAGAGCCAGTCGCGAATCGGCCGTCGCGAAAGCGCCAGGTAAGCGATGACAATGAGTCCCGCAAACGCGAATCCAAGCAGATGTGTGAAGTACGCCGCCGTGAACGCCATGAGAGCCGCAATCCAACGGCCGATGACCGGCTTCGCAAGCCAGCGCAGCCATAGCGCCAGCGCCAGCAGTCCCACCGCGACACTGAGATGAAAATTAAGAAATCCCTCCAGGAAGAAAACGTTATACGCGATCAGCAGCGACCACAACGATGCGGCTTCCGCAGTGGGCTGGGCCTGCCGAAGAAAAAACCACGCCGCCGCCGGGAGCGCGAGCACGCACAAACTGAGAAAAACTCGCCCGGCCGTCTCAATCGGGAAAATGCGCGCCAGGACGGCCATCAGCGCGTCCATGCCGAGATATGGATAGGCGCCCCAATCCGCGCGAAAGAATTGCCGGAAGGAATACTGCGGATCGTGCAGGTGGGCGAGGATAAATGCGCGCGCCAGATGATTTGGATAATCGAGCAGCGGCGGAAATCCGACCACCCAGATTGGCAGGAGAAGCATCGCGGCCAGAATCAGCACGGCGGCCGCGCGTAAACCCTGGCGCCCTGAACTCAAGTGCGACGGAGCGGTTTTCGCTGCTTCCAGGTCTCGCATCTATTTCGCGATCCAAAAGAGCGGCAGCAGACCGAGCGCCGTCAGCGCCAGCATCAGGATCAGACCCTGCCGGCCGGTCTTGCGATCTGCGAGCGCCAACGCAATGAATGCCTTTGCAAAATTGTTGCTGGCCGCCGCGACGATGATGCCACCGACTGCCAGGCCCATCGGAGTCATTTTCCCGGCGGTTTCCGTAAGCCCCATGATGAACGGGTCGACCGGCGCAAGGCCGGAAATCACGGCCATCGCGTAAATTCCCCCGCTCCCCAAATGCTGCATGGCAACATTCGTGGCCACCAGCACCACGACAAATACCAGACCCAACAAAAATGCCGACCCCAGTTCCAGAGGATTCTTGCTGGAAGGGGCGGGCTTCGTTTCCGTCTCACGCGAATCGGCAAGGCTCGACCACAGCCATCCGCCGGCAATTCCAAGCGCTCCTAAAGCGATAAACGGAACCAGCAGGCGATCCATAAGCCCGCGATTAAAAATCCCGATCAGGGCGAGAAAACGGAAGTACATCACGCCGGACGCGATAACGATTCCGCCCGCGTAAGTGTGCGGAGCCCCAGCCGTTTTCGATTCCCTGGCCATAACCAAGGTCGTGACCGTGGACGAATACATTCCCCCCAAAACCGCCGAGAGCCGAATGCCGCCTTTTCCCTTTGACAATTTGTCCAGTAGATAGCTGCCATAGGAAACGCCGCTGATCGCCACCACGATCAGCCAGGATTTAAAGGGATTGATCGCGAACGGGCCATAGTCCCGGTCCGGCACCACTGGCAGGATCACGCAGGTCAGCAGCAGAAATTTCGTGAACGTCAGAATTTCCGCGGCCGGAATTCTAGTGGTCAGGTTCTCGAGAAATTCCTTCAACTCGAGCAGCAGCATGGCGATCACCGCGATCGTCGTGGCGATCCACATTTGATCGCGGGATACCAGCGCGCCGATCACGTAGGTGATTAGCCCGGAAACCTCCGTGGTCACTCCGGCTTCGTTGTAAGTCTCAAGTTTGTGCCGGTAGGACAGCCACAGGAACGCGCCAATCACGCCAAAACCAAACGTCAGCGGAAGCAGTTGCGTGCCGGACAAAAGGGCCATGGCGTAGCCGATCAGCCCGATCAGAGGAAAAGTGCGCACGCCGCCGAAGGTGTACCGCTGTCCCGCGGCTCGATGTTCCTCCCGTTCCAAACCAATGAGGAAGCAGAGAAAAAGCGTGAGGAGGATCTTGAGGCCTTCGGGCGGCAACAATTGTTGAAGGTTATCGGTCACGTTTTGGCGGCCCAGGCTTCCGCCTGGGGCATTCGTTCGGCAGAGTAACTTCCGCGGGCGCAAGCCTGCGCCACGGAAACAACGGCCCTATTTCGCCACCGCGAGACTATCGGGAATTGCGGGCAAACTCAATGCCGTACTGTAATTCGTGGGAAACTAAGTTACGCCGCCGCTTCCGAAAGTGGCAACCACACTTGAAACAGCGTGTCGCCGGGCTTGGAGGTTACCTGAATCGTGCCATGGTGCTTCTTTACGATGCGTTGAACGGTGTCGAGCCCGAGGCCGGTTCCCTCGCCCACTCCCTTGGTGGTGAAGAACGGTTCAAAGATATGGGTTTGTACTTCCGGAGAAATTCCCGGACCGTTGTCGCCGATTTCGACGACGACGCAGCTGTCATCACGATAGGTGCGGATGCGCAGCTCACCTTTGCCGTTCATCGCGTCGATGGCGTTATCGATAATGTTGGTCCACACCTGATTGAGTTCGCTGCCAAATGAATTCACCAGCAACGGGATGCGCTGGTACTCGCGCTGCACGGTCACTCCGTGTTTCAGCTTGTGATTCAAAATAGTGAGGGTGCTTTCCAGGCTCTTCACGATATCCACGTTTTGCACCGGGGACTGGTCCATGTAGGTGTATTCCTTAATCGCCAGGACCAGGTCGGAGATTCGCGATGCGCTGCTTTCAATTTCGTCCAACAGGCCATACACTTCGGCCACCGCGGCAATTCGCACCAGCGCCGCGCGGGCCGTACCGGAATCGAGTTCCGCAAATAGAGACTCCAGCACATCCGGCTGAATATTGCGTTGGGCGAGTCCGGCTGCCAGTTGCCACAAATCGTTCTGCCCGTGGCTTCGCAGCAGCGAATCCAACTGGTCCTCAAGATCGGACATGGCCAGGGTATCCAGCGGTGCGCCCTTCTGCAGCCCGATGAACGCCTCGAGTTTTTCAATTTCCGCTTTCTGCGTGGGGGTCAGGTCGCGGCGCCCGAGTTCATGGGCGGCATCACGAATTTTTTGCAGCATGTCGCGCAACTGGCTGGAGGCGCGCTTAGCGGCGGACGCGGGATTGTTGAGCTCGTGCGCCAGGCCGGCGGAAAGTTTTCCGAGCGCCACCAGGCGGTCGCGCTGCTGTTCCCTGCGAGTCGTCTCGCGAATCCGGTCGGACATCATTCCGACGAGGCGCTCAGTCAACTCGGGCATTTTCTGCACCAGATCGTGATACTTCGACTCGGGGAATCGCAGGATGCGGCAGTCGGTGAGCGCGCGGGCGCCGAATGTGAATGTCTTCATCCTTGAAAAAGGCAGCCGCCCGGTCACTTGTCCCGTCTCGACGTTGATAATTACAGTCTCCCCACCAATTTCACCGCGAGCTTGAAGCTGGCCCGCCAGTACAACGAACATAGCGTCGGCCGGCTCGCCGCCGCTAATGAGTGCTTCCCCGGCCTTAAAGCTCCGTTCCTCCGCCTGGCTGAGAAACCACGCGATCTGATCTTCCGGCAACCCAACGAAGACGGGGACGCGCATCAGTTCTGAAATTACATTTTCCGTCATTGGACTTTGCTCAAATATTGATGAATGAACTGCACCGCTACGGAGCCTTCGCCTACCCCGGACGCTACGCGCTTCACCGAACCGTGGCGCACATCGCCGACGGCAAAAATACCCGGCACGTTCGTTTCCAGCAGATACGGATCGCGTTCCAGTGTCCAGCCCTTGGGGCGCTCGCCATTCACGATCAGGTCCGGCCCGGTAAGCAGGAATCCGCGATCGTCACGCTCCACCATCCCGGCCAGCCAATCGGTTCGCGGCAAAGCGCCGATAAAAATAAAGACGGCATTCGCGGGTACGCGCTCGACTTTCCCGGTATCCGAACACAGTACGGAAATTTCCTCGAGGTGCGCGTCGCCGTGCACTTCCTTCACGCTGGCGTGCGCCCAGACCTGAATTTTGGGGGTCTCCTTAATTTGGTCGATCAAGTATTGCGACATGGTGCTGGAGAGAGAACTTCCGCGCACCAGGATCACCACTTTTTCCGCGTGCTTGGCAAAATTCATCGCCGCTTGCCCCGCCGAATTCGCGCCGCCGATCACGTAGACCGCTTCCCCCTCGCAGGAAATAGCTTCTGTCGCACCGCCTCCGTAGTAAACGCCGGCGCCCTGCAAGCGATCGATGCCGGGGGCATCAAGACGCCGCCACTGCACACCCGTCGCGATCATCAGCGCGTGGCAGGAGAATTCGCTTCCGTCGGCCAGCTTGATGATGCGATAGGGACCTTCCGTGCGGACTTCCGAGGCTTCGGCCGCCAGAATTTCAACGCCAAATCGCTGCGCCTGCACCACCGCGCGGCGCGCCAGATCACCGCCGCTGAGTCCCGCGGGAAAGCCGAGATAATTTTCGATGCGCGAGCTCATGCCGGCCTGGCCTCCCGGAGCTTCCCTTTCCACCATCACGGTGTGCAAGCCTTCGGATGCGCCATATACGGCGGCGGCCAAGCCCGCAGGCCCTCCTCCGATGATCGCCAGGTCGTAGAAACTTGTTTGAGCGCGCGTGCGCAGACCCACTTTCTGCGCCACTTGCGCCGGACTGCACTCCAGAAGCTTCGTTCCATCCGGAAAGAGAACAATCGGAAGACTGGTTGCTTCCGAGCCCAAAGTTTCCAGCAGAACTTTGGTTTCCGGGTCGGCCGCGGAAATTTCCGCGTCAATCCACTGGTAGGGGACGTGGTTGCGGGCGAGGAAGTCCCGCAGTTCATACGATCGCGGCGACCATCGCGTGCCCAGAACCCGGATTCCCGAGTACGCCGGATGGTAGGAAGCCTGCCAGTCGCCCAGCAAATCGTCCAGTTGCGGGTACAGGTGCTCGGTCGGCGGGTCCCACGGCTTCATGAAAAAATAATGGATGCTGGCCTCGTTGATGGCGCCGATCGCAGCGGTTGTATCGGCATAGGCGGTAAGCAGCGCGCGCTTGGCGTCCGGATAAATACGCATGGCTTCCTGAAGGAAATGCACGCCGTCGATGCGGGGCATGCGCTGGTCCGCCAATAGCAGGGCTACGCTGTCACTGCGCAGTTTTAATTGTTTTAGCAGGTCCAGCGCGGTTTCCGGAGATCCGCTCCCCAGTACGCGGTAATCCGCTCCGTACTGGGATCGTAAGTCGCGCTCGATTGCCCGCAACACATCTGCATCGTCATCCACGCTTAGTAAGATTGGTTTCGCCATAGTCGGTCCCAAGTCAACGATGGTTCTTGTTTTTACTTCACTTCTGACTTGCTTTTACCTCTCGCGAGCTGGAATAGCCTGATTGGATGCCCCGAGAATCTTTTGGTCGCAGCAAAATTATACCGCCGGGGATGCGCCGCATGGGCTTTAGTCTGTGGGAATCTGAAATGCAGAAAGCACGGGAGGACGACAATCCCCAGGCTGAAGCGCGCCACCGCTCGCCCAGGTTCTATGGCACCAGCAACTAGAGCGCCAATAAGCCGAAGATAACTATATTCGCAACAAAAGCGGAAGATACGTTAGAGTGTACCCCGCGAGGCCCTGAAGATTTCTGCGTTCCCGCGGCAATGATCGGACAAACCATCTCGCACTATCGTATTTTGTCGCAGCTCGGCGGCGGCGGAATGGGTGTGGTCTACGAAGCCGAGGATCTCAAGCTGCGCCGCCACGTCGCCCTGAAATTCCTGCCCCCGGAGCTGGAAAATGATCCCGCGGCCCGCGAACGGTTTCAGCGCGAAGCCTTTGCCGCCTCCGCGCTGAACCATCCAAACATCTGCACCATTTACGAAATTGATGAAGCCGAAGGGAAACACTTCATCGCCATGGAATTGCTGGAGGGGCAGACGTTGAAGCATCTGCTCAGCGGGAAATCATTGCCGCTGGAAAAGGTGCTGGAGATCGCCACGGAGATTGCTGATGCCTTGGACGCAGCGCACTCCAAGGGAATCGTGCATCGCGACATTAAGCCTGCCAACATTTTCGTAACCGCACGAGGGCAGGCCAAAGTTCTCGATTTTGGATTGGCCAAGGTAGCTACTCGCGACAACGAATCCACCATCGTCACCGATGCACACCAAGCTCCAGAGTCCGCGGAGGATTTAACCAGCCCCGGCACGACGCTTGGCACGGTCGCGTATATGTCGCCCGAACAAGCGCGCGGCGAAGAACTCGATGCGCGCACGGACCTGTTCTCGTTTGGCGTAGTGCTCTACGAAATGGCCACGGGCAAGCTGCCGTTTCCGGGCGGGAGTTCCGCCGTGATCTTCACGGCGATTCTCAGCCAGCCTCCAGCCTCTCCTCGCGGCATCAACCCGCAAGTTCCGCCGAAACTGGAAGAAATAATTCACAAGGCGCTGGAGAAGGACCGTGAAGTTCGCTACCAGCATGCCTCCGAGCTGCGCGCCGATTTGAAGCGCTTGAAGCGTGACACTGAAACCGGCCGCTCGGCCGTCGCGGTACCTGCCGCAGTCCCGGCGCCACGCCAGCCCTGGTGGCAAAGCCAGGCGGCCGTCGGGGTCGCGGCGTTTCTGCTGGCGATTGCACTTGCGGGTGCGGGCTGGATTTACAAGTCACGGGAGAAGGGCGGCGATACCATCGACTCCGTCGCGGTCCTGCCATTTGTGAACGCCAGCGGCGAACCTAATGCGGAGTACCTCAGCGACGGGATCACCGAGAGCCTGATCAACAGTTTGTCGATGCTGCCTCACCTCAAAGTAATGTCGCGCGACTCCGCGTTCATGTACAAGGGCAAGGAAACCGATGCGCGAGCTGCGCAGTCCCGGGCGATTACCAACTATCAACGGGTACTAAGGGTTTTTAGACCTTGACAACATCTTCTCGAATTCATAAGCTCCGCGCATTTTCCGCGACGAAAAAATCCGGGCGCACAGTTCCCGTGCGGCCTGGCTGCAAGCGGCCCCCGTTGGATTTTTCCGAATAGTCGAAACCACTAGTCCGTCAGGAGGCGCACGTGCGAATCAAGACTTTGGCTTTCGGGTTGGAACTCCAGAGAAAATCGGAAAAGCAGCGTCGCTTGTTTGCCAATATAGCCGGACGACAAATGCTCCTCTCCTTTTCGTTGGCAATTTTTATGATCTTGCTCTTCCTGGCTTCCGCCGGAACGTTGGCGGCCCAGGTGAAAACTTCCAGTTTGGGCGTATATTCGCCGACCTTTGTGGGGCCGGCGGCGACCGGCTGCAAGTCGGGTTGTTCGCTGCTGACGGGTCCGAATGCCGTCCCGGCGGTTCCGCCAGGCACCACTGGCTCCGGTGGCTCAGGATCCGGGGCTACCATTCCCAAGAACGTAAAATCGCTTCCATCGCCGCTCCAGAAATATGGGCCTGACCCAGCGCCTCCAGCGGTGAGCTGCCAGCCGGCCGGTCCGGGATGTGAAAAGATCAGTTCGTCCTCGGGCGGCGCCGTCGGCGTAAAAGGAATCAACGCGGTCGACATGGGCATATCGCTGACCGCACTCGGCGCCTCATTCACCGATATTGAGCCCCCTGACCAAGGCCTGTGCGCAGGTAACGGGTATGTGGTCGAAGCGAATAACGGCAATACGATTTTGGTGTTCAATACTTCCTTGCAGCGCCAGACCGCCGCCATTCCTTTCGACACGATTATGGGACTCACAGCCAAGGGATGGAGCAGCGGAGGAGACATCTCTTGCGCCTACGATCATGACAACGGAGGACACTGGTTCTTCACTGAGTTTGTGTCTGCGTCCACGGAAGCCAGCGGGGGTCCCTTTTCGGGTTGCTTTAACGGCGTGGCCAATACCTGCTACGAAGGAATTGCCGTCACCGAGGGCTCCGATCCATTGGGCCCCTACAACGTCTATTATCTGAACGCCGACTACAATCCGGCCGAGCCGGGCTATCCCTATCTACTAAATGACTTCGCCAAGATCGCAGTCACGCGAGACGCCTTCCTGTTGTTCTACGACGAATTCCCTCTCGAGAACCCGGGCATTGGCGGAGGCTTTTTCAATGGCGCGCAGGAGTTCGCCTTCAACAAAAAGGCGCTCGAACGGGGCGAGCCCACCATGCGGTTTGGCGGAATTCCCAACCCGTTCTTCACCGTGGCCATCGAGAACATGGGCCTTCTTCCCACACCTGACGGAACTTGCCTCTCCGACAACACCTTTCATATGCCCGGCTTTACCTGCTGGTATTCCGTGATTCCGGTGATGCCGCCCGATCCAAGCCAGTACGATAATAGTCATGGAGGTTCCGGATTCATGCTGGAGACGCTGGACTTCTACGGCTCCGGCGACACCCGCTATGCGGTGTTCGACTGGACTGGCCTGGAAAATTTGAACAGCCCTTTTGCTTCTCGTGCGGCGGAATCCACTTTGGCGGCCAGCTCTTCTCCGACGTTGACTATTATTACGACCCCGCTTACGTGGCCGCACAAAAAAGTGGGCGCATTCCACTCGGCGACCAATGCGGAGCCGCGGGCCTAAGCGTCCCGCCCGACACTTCCACTCCTCCGCCGGCGACCTGCCCTGAGGGCGGAATCGCCACGAACGCCGACAACATCACGCAGGCTTCCCAAGCGCAGGGCCAGCTCTGGGGCGCCGCGTCCACGTTGATCACCCAAACGTTTAAAGACAAGGACGGGGACGCCACCAATTCGGAGGTGCACGCGGGCGCCGCCTACTGGGTGGTTGGCACCGACTCGTTCGACAAAACTGGAATCTTCACCCTGACCAGCCAAGGTTATGTCTCACCCGTGCATGAGGACCTGGAATTCCCCACCATGGCTGCGGAAGGATTCTCCTGGCAGGATGGCGGCAATGGAGGCGCCATTATGGCCTTCACGCTGTCGGGCAACGGCGGCCCCTCCGGCGCCCACCACGGAGGCTACTACCCCAGCACAGCGTACGGTCGTCTGACCAGCACGTCCGGTGACCTCCTCGGATCGGTGGTCAACATTGCCGATCTGGGCGAAGCGCCGCAGGACGGTTTCACCGAGTACCAGGGTTACCCGGGAGCGATAGGGCCTCGTTGGGGAGACTACAGCTCCGCGATATTCCTTCCGGGGTCCGGCGGCAAGATCTTCTTCGCCACCGAATACATCCAGTCTCCAAACTGCGTGGGTTCCGACTTTAGCCTGACGGTTGGCACCTGCGATGGAACGCGGGATGGATTCGCAAACTGGGGAACGTCAGTCAACTACGTTGTGCCCTAGGAAAAAATCGCGCGGCAGAAAATGCGGCGGCGGGCGGTTGATAAGACTGGCCCGCCTCATGCGCCGCGTAAACCCAAATACCAAAGCCTAAAACGAGCGCTACTGAAGAGTTGAACTTCCCATCAGGTATCTGTCAACCGCAGCGGCAGCTTTGCGCCCTTCGGAAATCGCCCACACAACAAGTGATTGTCCGCGGCGCATATCTCCCGCGGCGAAGATGCCTGGCACGGAACTCATGTAATCCGCACCGGTGGCGATATTCCCACGCGGATCGAGATTCACGCCGAGTTGTTCGATCATTCCCTGCTTCACAGGTCCCGTGAAACCGAGTGCGAGCAGCACCAGATCGGTCTCCATCACGAATTCGGTGCCGGGAATGGCTTCGAACTTGGGCGGCGGCCCAACGCGCAGGGCGTGCAGTTCTTTTACATTGCCATTTTCGTCGCCCGTAAATTTTGCGGTGTTCAGCGCCCAGTCGCGCTTACCGCCCTCTTCGTGGGCGCTCTCGGTTCGCAGTTGCAAAGGCCACAGCGGCCACGGCGTGCTCGGAGAACGTTCCAGCGGCGGCATGGGCATGATTTCAAACTGGTGAATGGATTTGGCCTGATGGCGGTGGCAAGTGCCCAGGCAGTCCGCGCCGGTATCGCCGCCGCCGATGATCACAACACGCTTGCTGGTGGCCAGAATCTGGTTGGAAATTTCATCGCCCGCCACAACTTTGTTCTGCTGCGGCAGGAACTGCATCGCGAAATAAATGCCCTTGAGATTCCGTCCGGGGACATTGAGGTCACGCGGATTTTCCGCGCCGCCCGTCAGTACCACGGCGTCAAATTCCTTACGCAAGTCCTGCGCGGGGATGTTGCCACCGACGTGAGCGTTGGTCTCAAAGCGCACGCCCTCGGCCATCATCTGCTCGATGCGCCGGTCGATGACGCGCTTTTCCAATTTAAAATCCGGAATGCCGTAACGCAGCAGGCCGCCGATGCGGTCGGCTTTTTCATACACGGTCACTTCGTGGCCGGCGCGATTCAATTGCTGCGCGGCGGCCAGACCCGATGGCCCCGAACCAACCACGGCAATTCTTTTCCCGGTACGCGTCTCGGGAATCTCTGGATGGATCCAGCCTTCTTCCCACGCGCGATCGACGATTGTTTTTTCGATCAGCTTGATGGTGACAGGCGGCTCGTTGATTCCCAGCACGCACGCCGCTTCGCAGGGCGCCGGGCAAATGCGTCCGGTAAACTCCGGAAAATTATTTGTGGAATGCAGGACCCGAATCGCGTCTTTCCAGCGATCGCGATAGACCAGGTCATTCCAGTCCGGAATGATGTTATTGACCGGACAGCCGGTGTGGCAGAAGGGGATGCCGCAGTCCATGCAGCGTGCGCCCTGCACACGCACTTTTTCGTCCGGAAAAGGCTGGTACACCTCGAAATAATCGTGAACACGCTCCGCGACAGGGCGGCGCGAAGGTGTTTCGCGTGTGTATTCCTTAAACCCGGTAACCTTACCCACGAATCACCTGACCCTGCGCGTGGATGGTTCCGGCATGCACCGTTCCGGCCTGTGCCGCAAGCACGCTTGCGGGAATTCGCGGGATTCCGAGGACGCGTTTGTATTCGTGCGGGAACACCTTTACGAATTTGGGAAGCATGGCGTCCCAATGCGTCAGGATCCACTTGCCCTGCGGGCTGTCGGTCAGTTCCGCGTGGCGTGTGACGAATCGATGGACGATCTCAACGTCCTTGGCTTCAGTCAAAGGTTCCAGGTCCACGTCGGCGCGGTTGCAGGACTCCGAAACAAATTCGCCACTCTGGTCCAGCACGTAGGCAACGCCGCCCGTCATGCCCGCGGCAAAATTGCGTCCGGCCCTGCCCAGCACGACGACCAGGCCGCGCGTCATGTATTCGCAACCGTGATCGCCTACGCCTTCAACGACCGCCGTTGCGCCTGAATTGCGCACCGCGAATCGCTCGCCGGCCATGCCATTGAGAAATACTTCGCCGCTCGTTGCGCCATACAGGCACACGTTGCCGACGAGGATGTTTTCCTCCGGCACGAAGTGCGAATTGCGCGGCGGATAAATGACGATCCTTCCGCCGGAAAGTCCCTTGCCGACGTAGTCGTTGGCTTCCCCTTCGAGCGTCAAGGTGACGCCGGTCGAGAGAAACGCGCCAAAACTTTGTCCGGCGCAACCGTGAAACTGGATGCGAATGGTGTCGTCCGGCAATCCCACGGAGCCGTGGCGGCGCGCGATATGGCCGCTCAGCATCGCTCCCACCGTTCGATGCACGTTGCGGATGGGCAGATTGAGCGACAACGGCGTCAGATGTTCGATTGCATCGGTCGCCTGCTCGATCAACTTTCCATCCAGCGCGTCGTACAGACCGTGATCCTGCGCCTGCGTGCAGCGCCGTCCCACGTGGCTCGGCATCGGCGGATTGTAGAGTACCGAGGACAGATCGATGTCCTTGGCCTTCCAATGCGTCACGTCGGTACGCTGCGTGAGGCAATCCACGCGGCCAATCATTTCGTCCATCTTCCGGAAGCCGAGCTGCGCCATAATCAGCCGCAGATCCTCGGCAACATAGAACAGGAAATTAATCACATGTTCGGGCGTTCCCTGAAACTTCTTGCGCAGTTCGGGATCCTGCGTAGCCACGCCCACAGGGCAAGTATTCAGATGGCATTTGCGCATCATGATGCAGCCCATGGCGATCAGAGGCGTGGTGGCAAATCCAAATTCTTCCGCGCCCAGAAGCGCGCCAACGGCAACGTCGCGGCCGGTTTGCAGCTTGCCGTCAACCTGCACGCGCACGCGGCTGCGGAGATCGTTCATCACCAGAACTTGCTGCGTCTCCGCCAAGCCCAAGTTCCCACGGAATGCCTGCGTGCCGGATCGAACTGACCGGCGATGCGCCGGTGCCGCCGTCGTAACCGCTGATGAGGATCACGTCGGCATGCGCCTTGGCCACACCCGCGGCAACCGTGCCCACGCCCACCTCGGCCACTAGCTTCACGGAAATTCGCGCCTGCGTATTGACGTTTTTCAAATCGAAAATCAGCTGCGCCAGATCTTCAATCGAATAAATATCGTGATGCGGCGGTGGCGAAATCAAGCCCACGCCGGGGATGGAGTGGCGCACGCGAGCAATCACGTCGTCCACCTTGTGGCCGGGCAAGCTGCCCACCCTCGCCGGGTTTGGCGCCCTGCGCGATCTTGATTTGCAGATCGTCGGCATTGATCAAGTAATTCGTGGTGACGCCGAAGCGCGCCGAGGCTACCTGTTTGATCGCGCTACGGCGCAAATCGCCGTTGGCGTCGGGCGTAAATCGCGCTTCGTCCTCGCCGCCTTCGCCGGTGTTCGATTTCCCGCCGATGCGGTTCATGGCAATCGCCAGCGTCTCATGCGCTTCCTTGCTGATGGAGCCAAAGGACATCGCGCCGGTCGCAAAGCGTTTTACGATTTCCGCCGCGGGTTCGACCTCGTTCAGAGGCACGGCCGGCCCGTTGGGCTTGAAATCAAACATGCCACGCAGCATTTGCAGATCGCGATTCTGCTGATTCACGATGTCCGCAAATTCCCGAAAGCTCTCGAATTTCTCCTGCCGCACGGCGTGCTGCAGCTTGCTGATGGTAGTCGGATTCAGCAAGTGGCGTTCGCCCTTCACGCGGAACTGGTATTCTCCGCCGACACGCAGCTCGGTATCCGACATGTGTGGCGGCTGGATCGCGAAGTCGTGCTTCATGATGCGCTTCGCGCGCCAGCACCTCAATGCCAATGCCCTCGATTCGCGACGACGTTCCGGTAAAATATTTCTCCACCAGCGATTTGTTCAGGCCCACCGCCTCAAAAATCTGCGCGCCTTGATAGCTCTGCAGCGTGGAAATGCCCATCTTAGAGAAAGTTTTCAGAAGCCCCTTGTCGATGGACTTCATGTAGCTTTTGAAAACTTTGTCCCAGGTGGTTTCCGCGGGAAATGCTCCGGCCTGATGCAGATCCTCAAGCGTTTCGATCGCCAGATACGGATTCACCGCGCTCGCGCCATAGCCCAGCAGCAGCGCAAAATGCATCACTTCGCGCGGTTCGCCCGATTCCACGATCAGCGCCACCTGGTTGCGGGTTCCCTCGCGAATCAAATGGTTGTGAACAGCCGAAAGCGCCAACAGGCTGGGGATCGGAGCGTATTCATGATCCACGCCGCGATCGGTGAGAATCAGAAGCGTATAGCCGGACTTGATCGCCAGCGAGGCGCGGCGGCAAAGCGTTTCAATCGACTCCTCAAGCTGCGTTTCGCCGCCGCTCACACGAAACAGCATGGGCAGGCTGGTGGCCAGGAAATTTCCCCAACTCACGCGGCGCAGTTTTTCCAGCGCCAGTTGGAAATCACCGGATGGCGCAGCTTCAGCGTGTGGCAATTCTTCGGCGTCTCTTCGAGAATGTTGCCTTCGCTTCCGATGTAGGAATTCAGGGACATCACCAAGCCCTCGCGAATGGAATCGATCGCCGGGTTGGTGACTTGCGCGAACGTCTGCTTGAAATAATTGAAGAGCATCTGCGGCTTGTCCGAGAGACACGCCAGCGGCGTGTCGATGCCCATCGAACCGACCGGTTCCTCTGCCGTTCAGGGCCGATGGCAAGAGAATCGTTTTCAGATCCTCGTCCGTATAGCCAAAGGCGCGCTGGCGCATCCGGATCGTTTCATGATTGGTCGGCAGCACGTGCGTCGGACTCGGCAGATGATCGAGCGTGATCTGGTTTTCCTTCAGCCACTGCGCGTAGGGCTGCCGCGCGGCCAGCTGTTTTTTCACTTCCTCGTCGGTAATCAGCCGCTTCTGCTCCGTGTCCACCAGGAAAATGCGGCCGGGCGCGAGCCTGCCCTTCATCCTCACATCTTCGGGCCGGATGGACAGCACTCCGGCTTCGGAAGCCAGCACCACCAGCCCATCGTTCGTCACCAGAAAACGTCCGGGGCGCAGACCGTTGCGATCGAGCTTTGCGCCAATCACACGACCGTCCGTGAAAGCTACCGCCGCGGGGCCGTCCCACGGTTCCATCAGTGACGCGTGATATTCGTAGAACGCCTTAATGTCCTCGGGCATGGTCGCATCGTGATCCCAGGCTTCAGGAATCAGCATGGACATCACGTGCGGAAGCGTGCGGCCGGATAGCGTGAGCAACTCCACCGCATTGTCCAGCATGGCCGAATCGCTGCCGCCCGCGGTGATGATCGGCAAAAGCTTCTTGATATCGTCGCCAAACAGCGGAGACGCCAGCACCGATTGCCGCGCAAACATCCAATTCATGTTTCCGCGCAGCGTATTGATTTCGCCGTTGTGGCAGATGTAGCGATACGGATGCGCCAGCTTCCAACTCGGAAACGTGTTGGTCGAAAAACGCTGGTGCACCAGGCACAGCGCGCTGGTTAGCTCCGGGTCCAGCAGTTCCTTATAGAAATCGGTAATCTGCGGAGCGAGCAGCAAACCTTTGTAAATAATCGTGCGCGATGAAAGTGAGGGAATGTAGAAAAAATCCTTCTCCTTCAGGTCGGTCGCCGCGATCGCCGATTCGGCGCGCTTGCGAACGACGTACAGCTTGCGCTCCAGCGCATCCTGATCCATGCCCGCACCGCTGCGAACAAAAATCTGCTCGATGTATGGCTGCGAAGCGCGCGCCAAGCGTCCGATGGTGTTGCCATTGATCGGCGTGTCGCGCCACCCGAGGACCGTCAAACCTTCTTCGCGCACAATCTTTTCAATGATCCCTTCGCAAATCAGCCGGTCTTGCGTATCCACGGGAAGAAAAACCATACCTACGCCGTACTCGCCGGACGACGGGAGCGAAAATCCGAGGCTCGACGCTTCCCGCGCGAAAAACTCGTGGGGAATCTGGATCAGAATGCCCGCCCCATCGCCCGTTTGCGGATCGCATCCGCAGGCGCCGCGATGCGCCAGATTAATCAGGATTTGAATGCCTTTCAGAACGATATCGTGCGATTTCTTGCCTTCGATGCTGGCCACAAATCCGATGCCGCAAGCGTCATGCTCGTGCTCCGGGCGGTAAAGACCCTGAGCAGGCGGCATGCCCCGAAATGGGTAGAGTTCACTCATATGAGCCGAAATTAACGCTCCCGGAACGGCCAAGCCAGCGTGCTTGAAACTTGCGTTTGAATCAGGCCAACCCGATTCACCACGTCCCCTGAAACGTCACAGCCTCCTTGGCCTGACCATTTGATCCAAAAATGTAAAGATCGATTCCGGGCATCCCTGCAATCACTTCCGCATCCAGAAAAGCGGCGCCCTATACACTTCGGCGCCGTTTCCTGACCGGCTTTCCGGAATCCCTATCTTATCATTCTCCCGCCCGGTTGTCCCCCGGGCATTGGGCATCTCGATTTGCTATCCGTGGCATTATTTTTTTGGATTACTTGTGGGTCTGCGGCACCATTCTGCTATAATTCCGGCACTCAACCATGGATTTCGATCAGCTCACCACTTTCATTGAAATTGCCAAACTCGGCAGCTTTTCGCGCGCCGGGCAGAAATTATTCCGCTCGCAGCCCGCCGTCAGCGCGCAGGTGCGCCAGCTCGAGCAGGAATATGGCGAGAAGCTATTCGATCGCGGGCGCAAATCGGTGCGCCTGACCTCCGCCGGAGAAACACTGTTTGAATACGCCGTGCGCATGGTGAACATGCGCGCCGAATCGCTGCGCGCCGTGGCTGACAAAGCCACCACTCCGCGGGGCGTGCTGGCCCTTGGCGCGAACGAAGCCACGTGCCTGTACGTGTTGCCCGATATTTTTGCGGAATACCACCGCCTGTATCCCTCCGTGCAGATCAGCATCTATCGCAATTTCAGCCACAAAGTTTTGCAAAAGGTGGAGGACGGATCGATCGACGTCGGCATCGTTACGCTGCCCGCAAAATCGCCGAGCCTGAAATTTCATCCTATTTTCCGCGATCGCGTCATGCTGATGGTCAACCCGCGCAATCCCCTGGCAAAACTGAAGACCGTGCGCATGAAGGATATTGCCGAGCAGCCGTTGATTTTCCCGCGCACCGGCTACACGCGGCAATTGCTCGACAAGCATTTCCGGCCGTACAAACCGCAGCTGCAGATCACCATGGAGCTGACCAGCGTGGGCATGATCAAGTGCTTCGTGGCCGCCGGTCTGGGGGTGTCGCTGATCAGCGCCAGCTTCGCGCGCAACGAAGTGCGCGCAGGCGAAGTGAAATTGATCCCCATCGCCGACGTGGAACTGTGGCGCGAGTTGGGAATCGTCTACCGGCGCGATCGCACGCTGCCGCGTTCTTCCGCTGCGTTTATAAATCTCGTCAGACAGCGGGCCGCGGAAAACCCCGATCTGGAAGTGATTCAACCCCGCAAAGTTGCGCGCGGCGGCGAGCCCGCCGCACTGCCATAGGTCGTGCGCATCCTCTGCTAACTCTCAGGTTTTCTCTGTGCTCTCTGTGTTAAACGCTCGTGCCTTTCGTTCTCATCGCAAATCCAAAAAACTATCGCCCAACGGGAATTCCGCTAGCACTCTCATCGAACAGCAATGGGATCGATCGTGGATCCCGTCCCGCCCTCGATTTTCAAAGGAGTCATAATGTATGCGGTTTCGTAGGCATGTGCCGACGCGAGTTGCTCTAGCTTCAAGTTTTCCACCAGGTAGACTCCGTAATCGATCAGAAACATGGCATGAATCGGCAGATTCATCTTCTGCTCCGGGTACGGCCGCACTTCGACGCAGCAGGTGTCCGTCCCCACCAGCATGGGGTTCTGCTTGATCAGCCACTCCCCCGCCTCGATGCCGATTCCCGGCGACGATTTCAGATATTTATCCTTGTCCTTAACCGTGTATTGCTTGCCCCAGCCGGTATTGATCATCACGGCGTCGCCGGGCTCGAGTTTCACTTTTTCCCTGGCCAGCGCCTGCTGCAAATCGTCGGGGGTAATCACGTAACCGCCCTGCAGCATGTCCACATTCTTCAACCCGGCCACGTCGATCAGCACGCCGCGCGTCATTATGTCGGGAATTTTCTCCACGCCCAGCTTCGGAAATCCCTGCCGAGCGCCGGCGCTTAATTCTGTGCTCGCGGCATCGGGGAAGCTCATATCGTGGTTGGTGATGCAGTTGTAGTATTCGCCGCCGTAAATCTGGTGCGCAAAGGCGTCGAGTTGCGTGCCCACCTGTCCAAGCTCGGTGATCACGATTTCTTCGTTCTCGCCGCGCGTGCCTGGATCCGTCGCCGTGCTCCGTTTCATGTGCAAATCGAAGCGCCGCGAACCAATCAACGGCAACGCCGCCGAAAGATGAAATCCAAGCGTGAAAACCTCGCCAGTGTGAATCAGCTTCGCGGCTTTCAAAGCCATTGCCGGCGTCATTAAATTTCCCGAGCCCATTTCATCCTTCGCGCCCCACTTCGACGGACACCGCTGCGCGTCGCCGGGCATTTCCCAGGACTGCGCACGCGCACCAACGCCGGCAAAACCAAACGCCAAGGCAAAAATCATCAGCCGAACCAGAAATATCGTCCGCACGTTTCCCTCCGCAGCATGATTCAGAATTCGCCAGAGTTTCTCATAAGCCGGCAGGGATGCGCAGGTTTTTAGTGGCGCAGGCTTCAGCCTGTGGAATTTTGTGGGAGCGTCGATCAAACCCGCCGCGACCAATATCCACAGGCTGAAGCCCGCGCCACCCCAGGCCAAAATCACGGTTGGCTAGCCGCAGGCAAAGTAAGCAGGAATCTAATTCGAGCTGCCACGAAAAATCGAGACAAACCCAAGCCGCGGCGTTTGATCGCGACACGTGAGGCTAAGCGCGCTTCCAATTTTTACGCCGGGCGATCGCGCAGCAGTCTGAGCATGTCCGGATCCACGTTTTTGGACGGAGCGCCAGTCGCTTCCGGCGGCTCGGAAATTTCTCCCTCGCCCGTTGCCAGAAACAGGTTGGCTTCGAGGCCGTGTTGCTTGTCATAGAGTTCGCGGTACCGTCCGCCGAGCGCATAGAGCGTAGCGTGCGTGCCGCGTTCCACGATTTTTCCCGATTCGACGACCAGGATTTGATCGGCGCGGCGAATGGTCGACAGCCGATGAGCGATTACAAACGTGGTGCGCCCGCGCATCAACTGCGCGAGGCCCTCTTGAATCAGCATCTCGGATTCAGAATCGAGGCTGGAAGTGGCTTCGTCCAGGATCAGGATGCGCGGGTCCGCCAGAATCGCGCGCGCGATCGAAACGCGCTGGCGTTGTCCGCCGGAGAGCTTCACGCCGCGCTCGCCGATAATTGTGTCGTAGGTGTCCGGAAAGCGCTCCGCAAATTCATCCACGCGCGCGATGCGGCAGGCCGCCAGAATGTCTTCCTCGCTCGCAAACGGCCGCGAAAAGGCCACGTTCTCACGAATCGTTCCGTCAAACAGGAACGACTCCTGCAGCACCACGCCGAGGCGCGTGCGATAAGAATCGAGACGCACGGTGGCGAGATCCACGCCATCCACCAACACCCGCCCGGAAAGCGGCACGTGAAACGCCGCGACCAGGCCGATGATCGTGGACTTTCCCGAGCCCGAAGAACCCACGAGGGCCGTGACCGTTCCCGGTTGCGAACGGAAGCTTACGTCGTGCAGCACGGGTTTGCCTGACTCGTAAGCGAAATTGACGTTATCGAATTCCAGCTCGCCAACGATGTCCAGCAGCGTCACCGTTCGCCGCGGATCTTCATCCTCGGGCCGCTCGTCGAGCACCTCGCGTGTGCGCTCCAGTCCGGCGACTGCTTCAGTCAATTGCGTGCCGATGCCAACCACTTGAAACACCGGCGCGATCATGAACGCCAGAAACGCCGTGTAGCTCATGAATTGCCCGACGGTAATTTTTCCCTCCAGCACCTGGTGCGAGCCAACCAGCATCACCAGCGCGCCTACCACGCCGCCAAGCGCCGTGGTCGAAAAACTCATCAGCGACATGGTGGTCAGCGATTTGATCACATTGTCGAGCAAGCGCTGCACGCCCCTGGTGAAAACGTCAGCCTCGCGATCCTCGGCGTGGTATCCCTTTACGACGCGCACTCCGGACAGCGATTCGGTAAGGCGCCCGCTGACTTCGGCGCTGATTTTCGCGCGCTCCCGAAAAATCGGCCGCAAAACGCTGAACGCCTTGCGCAGTCCCGCCATGCTCACAAGCAGCAGACCCGCCGCCAGTCCGGTCATTACCGGGCTGATGCGCAATAGCATGAAGAGCGCGATGGCCGCCGTCAGCAGTCCGCCCAGAAATTCCACCAGCCCCGTGCCGATCAGATTTCGCACGCCTTCGACATCGCTCATGATGCGGGAAACGAGCGCGCCGGTTTTGTTCTCGTCATAGTAGGCGACCGGCAGGCGCCCCACATGCTCCTGCACTTTTCGGCGCAGCTCGGTGATCATGCGCTGCGCCGCTTTGGACAAAGTTTGCGTCAGCGTGTAAGACGTCACACCTTGCAGAATCGTGGCCAACAGTACTCCGCCGACCAGCGGCGTCAGCAGCCGCGTCTGGTGGTGAATCATCACGTTGTCGACCAGATATTTTGTGGTAAACGGAAGCGCCAGTCCGGAAACGCGGTTGATGGCCATGAGGATCAGCCCGATTCCCAGCAACCCGCGCCGCGGCCGCATCAATGCCCAAATGGCGGGCAATTGATCTATAACCCGCAATGTTTTTTTCTTACTCGGCTCGGCGGTTTCGCGTGTCTGCCTCGAGCCATGGCCGCGTTCGGCGCGCGAAGCCATGCCGCGCTGCGATCCCATGCCACCGAATCCGCCCGGCATTCTCATGTGATGTCCATCTTAGAGTATCTATCCGGGGTATGCCAATCGGCGCAGCGCGGGGTAGTGGGCTACTTCTGTGTTACCGAAAAGTGCCGTAGGCACGACACAACGTAGCCCACAGCGGAAGCTGTGGGAAACGGGCGAGAAAATCCAGAAAGCCCCGGCGGGGCGCTACAACGGGCCTACCCAGACAACTATCTTCATCACGCTTGGCCGATCAGGTGTCACCCAACTTTCGATACGATTGAACGTTTCCGCAACCTCCTTGAAAACTTGACAAATGGAACGCGCGTTTGCTCTTATCACTCATCGCGTTCTGGCTATTGGAGTGTGTCCTCACCCGCCGTGCGGATCTGAAGGACGGAATCGATTTTTTTTAAACGCCGGGTTAAGATTCGCCGGCGGCACAGCGCGTCCGCCTGCGCGACGCGCTCCCGTGTGCGCGGGCCGCGCGAAATCGGAGCGGTGCAGGTTGGGAGAGCACGGATCGGAGAGATTCGGAATGTCCAAACTTCGCTTATCGATGGCTTGCTGGAACTATGACCGCACGCGCGCGTTGCTCGAGGAACGAGTCCCGATCGACGGGATCGATCTGACCTACATCAACATCCCGGTGGAAGAAACTTTTTTCCGAATGATCCGGCACCATGAGTTTGATGTCGCCGAAATGTCCTTGTCCTCCTACACGCTTTCGCTGTTCCGTGATCCCCAACCGTTTGTTGCTATTCCGGTCTTCCCTTCGCGGTATTTCCGGCACTCGTGCATCTTCGTTAATCGCAACAGCGGCATCCGCGAGCCCAGGGATTTAATCGGAAAACGCGTTGGCAATCCCGAATACCAGCTGACGGCCTGCGTCTGGATTCGCGGTATTTTGAGCGACGAATACCAAGTCCCCGTTCCAAGCGTCACCTATTTGCGCGGCGGCGAAGAAACACCCGGTCGAACAGAAAAACAAACTGTTTCCCTTCCTCCGGAAATACGCCTGGAAAACATTCCTGAAGACAAAACGCTATCGAAGATGCTTGAAGCCGGCGAAATCGACGCGATTTACTCGCCGCGAACTCCATCCTGTCTGGGCGACGGAACAGGAAACGTCCGCCTCCTGTTTGAGGATTATGAATCTGTGGAGCGCGAATATTACCAGCGCACAAAAATTTTCCCGATCATGCACACCGTGGTCGTTCGCCGCGAAGTCTACGAGAAACATCCCTGGATCGCCCAATCGCTTTACAAAGCATTCGTGCAAGCGCAGCGCGAAGTTTACGAGGACCTGCACGAAACGGCGGCGCTGAAGTTCATGCTTCCCTGGCTGATTCGCCATGCGGAAGACACGCGCAAACTGATGGGCAAGGATTTCTGGCCCTACGGCGTCGAGCCCAACCTGCACGGCCTGAGCACTTTCCTGCGGTACTCGTACGAGCAGGGCCTCGCCAAGCGGTTGCTGACGCCCCAAGAGCTGTTCGTGCCCGAATCGCTTGAATCATTTAAGATTTGAAATTTAAAATTTGAGATTTGCAATCGGAACGCCGCATAGGACGTCCAGGGGAGAATACCCGAATGGCGGAAAGCGGACAGGTCCCGGTTCATCGCTGGTGGATGCTCGAGCGCGGAGACATTGACGCTACGGTTGCGCAGGTGGGCTTCAACGTTGCGCAAATGATCATCCCCGCATTTCTGCTCGTGCCCGTGGGCATCGCCATGGGATTCAGCGTGGCGCATCTTCTGCCCGGGTTTGCTCTGGGATTCTTCGTCGGCTCCATGGGACTGACGCTGCTGGCCGTGAGACTCGCCAAACGTGAGGGCCGCAGCAACGTCACCGCCCACGTATACATCAACAATGTGCCGGGCATCATCGCCTATACGCTGTCCATCATGCTGCCCGTCTATCTGCAAACGCGCGACCAGGAACTAGCCTGGCGAGTGGGGGCCGCCGCCGTAGTTTGGACAGGAATTATCAAGCTGGTGGCAGCGCCGCTCGCAGGCACCATTCGCCGATTCATCCCCAAGCCCGCGATGATGACGGTTTTCGGCGCGGCGATGTACACCTACCTCGCCATGGTTCTGTTGCAACGTATCTTCGATCAGCCGCTTGTCGGCATCGTCGCGCTGGCCATCGTCGCGGCCGCGGTCCTCGCCAATGTTCCGATCACGAAATGGAGAATCCCACCATTTCTGGTCGCCTGGCTCGTGCCGTTGGCCATCGGATTATCCATCGGCTACATTCATCCCGCGTGGCGCGGTTTTTCTCTACAGCTTCCGTTTGTGCGCACTCCAGGAATGTTGCAGGCGATGCTCCTGGCGATTCCCTACCTCTCGGTAATCGCGCCAATGTCGATCTATCAAGTGCTGCAGGACATCGCATCGGTCGAGGGAGCAAACTCGGCCGGCGATAATTACGATGCGCGGCTCGTGGTCGCTTGTGATGGCCTGGGAACCTTGTTGTGCGGCGCGGGGGGAAGCATCATCACCCCCGTGGTCGCCGCGCTGCATCCGCCGTACAAAATGATGGGTGCGCGCATCGGCTTCTGTTTCTGGACGGCCATAATCTTTCTGGCCGTGTTCGTGAGCGGAATCTCATTGTTCATGGCGCAGCTTTTCCCGTGGGCGATTCTCGCCGCGATGATCGCCTACGTAGCGATTGGAGTGGGACGCGCAACGCTGCATCATGTCGATCACAAATATATTGACGCCGTGCTGCTCGGTCTGGTCCTGCCTTCCGGGGCGGTCGTGGGTTCCGCCGTCAGTTCCGCGTTGCCCGCGCTGAAGCTATCCGCCGCGAATCCCGAAGTGCAGGCCGCGCTCAACCGCTCGATCTACTGGTCCTCAATTCAGGGACTTGGCAACGGATTTCTTTTCCTGGTGCTGGTGATTTCCGCGCTCATCACCGAAATGATCGACCGAAATTTCGGCCGTGCGGCCATCTGGTGCCTGATCGCTTCCGTCTTCTCCTGGTTTGGACTGATGCATTCACCAACGCTGCATTGGGGCGCGCAGCCGATGTACGCAGCAGGATGGCTGGCGGCGGCGTTCATCGTGTTCACAGCACGCTGGTGGCGCGGCGATCTCGCGGCCGCCTAGTGTTCCGTTTCTGTCATGAAGCCGCGAAACAACCATCGCTTGTAAGCGCCCATCTGGAGTGCTACAAAAAGGAGATGGAAAAAGCGGCCACAGCTTTCTCTCCTGCCGAATTTCGACGGCATCTCTTTTACGAAACTTCCCATTCACCCTCGCTCGCCGAACTGGTGGGTTACGAAAAAGCCAAGGAAATCATCGATTTCTGTTTTATCGCCAATCCGTACTATCCGACCCCGGCGATGCTGCGCGATCTGCAGGATAATTTTCCCAACCTGATCAAATCGTATCCATCCAGCAATCCCGCCAGCAGCCAGAAACATCTGGCGGCGGTGCTGCATGTGAATCCGGCGCACTTGATCATTGGAAATGGCGCGACTGAACTCATCGTCCTCATCAATACCACGTTGATCGACCGCATCGCCGTTCCGGTTCCAACATTTGGCGAATACATCGAAAAGCTTAAAGACCAGCGCGACGCCGAAATTTATCCCCTGAACCTCGCCGATCGATACACGCTCCATTTGCCGGATTATCTGGACTGGGTGCGCAAACGCGGCCTCAAATCGCTGCTGATCATCAATCCCGGAAATCCCACGGGACAGCTTTTCTCGCGCGAGGAAATGATCGACTTTCTGGATCATGCCAAGGACATGGAACTGGTGATCGTTGACGAATCGTTCATCGACTTTGCGGGGGATGTAATTCCCAGCCTGCTTCACGACGCCGGCCGTTTTTCGAATCTGTTGCTGGTTCGCAGCATGAGCAAGCACTGCGGCGTTCCCGGCCTGCGCCTGGGCTACTGCTACAGCGAAAATCTCTACATCCTGAATCACATGCGCCAGTTCATCCCGACATGGAATGTGAACACCCTGGCGCAATATTTCCTGTCACTGCTTCCCGCTACTGACTCCGAGTACCACGTGGGACGCAAGCGCCTGATCGGCGACGTTCGCTGGTTGTACGATTCGCTCAAAGCGATTCGCGGCATCGATGTATATCCCACCGGCGCGAATTTTGTTTTGTTCAAGATCGAAGGCGGCATGACCGCGGCGGAAATGCAGGGAATTTTGCTGAGCGACTACAAACTATACGTCCGCGACTGCTCCAACAAAATCGGCATCGACCAGCACCATATTCGCGTGGCCTCGCAGGGCCGCGAAAAAGACGCCAAGCTGGTCAGCGCGCTCCAGACGCTGCTCCGATGAAGCGACCCGCGGTGCTCGTCGTCACGCGCAGAACCATTCGCAACCACAAATATATCGACTACGTCGGCGAATTCCATCTCAGGCTTCTGGTCCGCGTGAATACCCTGCCGGTTATGGTCCCTGTCGTGGAAGGTTCTCGAGCGCTCCTGCCCCAGTACGTGGCGGAGATGCGAGGCCTGGTTCTGGTGGAGGGCGAGGACGTCGAGCCAAAGCATTTCAGAGCCACGCGCGAAAACTACAATCACCTTCAGAAGACGCACCCTCTGAAAGACGAAATTGAAATTGACCTGATCCGCCACGCGATGCGGCGGCATCTCCCGATTCTCGGTATTTGTAGGGGATCTCAACTGGTCAACGTCGTCTGCGGCGGCACGCTTTACGGAGACGTCCAGAAAGAAAAGAAATCGCGGTTGAAGCACATCAATTACGACCACTATGACAGTTACAGGCACCCGATTTCCATCGTCGCCGGAAGCCCTCTGGAGAAGTGGTATTCAAGGAAAGCGCTGCGCGTGAACAGCTACCATCACCAGGGAATCCGCGACCTCGCGACGCGATTTCAGGCCATGGCCCATACGAAAGATGGATTGATCGAGGGCTATTACGATCCGCGGGAGAATTTCGTGGTAGGGCTGCAATTTCATCCTGAGCGCCTGCTGGAAGAGCCCGCCGGAAACTGGCGGATCTGGAAAGCCTTCGGCGCCGCAGTCCACGCCGTTCGTACCAGAAAAAGCTCGCGCCCGTAAACGCAGTGCGGACTTCAGTGGTTCAGGCTTCAGCCTGTGGATTTTCGGCCTTGCAGGGGGAAAAACCCACAGGCTGAAGCCTGCGCCACTTCAAACCCAAACAACCGGTACCGATTCGCTATGATTCTTGTAAATCGTGGCTTCGACCGGGACAACAGTCCGGGCAGAACCTTGGGCTTTAGCCCAGGGGCTTGGATCTAATCTCCTGCGCGATTCATCGCTCCCGCAAGATAAAAGTAGCCTACTTTGTTGTTGGCCGGCGTTCCAAACCACATACGCCCCTGCGCATCCAAATAAAATTCGCGCATCGTATTTTCTGCCTGTGGGAATGGGTACTCCGTCACGTGGCCGGTCTTGGGATCAAGGCTCCCGATCACATCGAGGTGTTCGGACGAGTACCATACGATTCCATTCTTTGCGATCTCCAGCGCGTAGGGTGTCGCTTCGGGGCCGGGAATCGCATATTCCTTGAACGTTTCAGTCTTCGGATCGAAGTGCCCAATCTTGCCAGCCTGAAATTCATTGAACCAAACGGTGCCATCCTGAGCAATCTGGATGCGGCGAGGACGCGCGTCCGGCGTAGGTGGCTGCCACTTCGTCACCTTCAGCGTCTTTGCGTCCACTTTGCCGATTTTTCCGTTCGGCACATATTCCGCAAACCAGCAATTTCCATCCTTGTCCAGCGCGAGGCCGTAGACGGAAGGGATTTCTTTAATTTGCGTGAACTGTTTCGTCTTCGGATCAAAAACGGTCAGGGGCCCACCAGTCGCCCAAACTCTTCCCTGCGCATCGATTCGCAGCGTATGTTTCGATCCACCCGCGACAGTTCCTTCTTTCCCGGGAATGTAGGCATCCTGATATTCCGTGATGGTTCGCGTTGCGGGATCCCAGTGCCCGATTTTGTTGGAGCCCTGCTCGGTAAGCCATACGCTGCCATCCGGCGCAGGCACGGCGGAGTGAATCGCGGCCGTTCCCTGATTCGGCACCGGATACTCCTGCACCTCTCCCGTGTTCGGATCCAGCCGTCCAATCTTGTTCGCGTTCCCGTAATACGGCATCCAGTAATTGCCGTCTTTATCCGGAAATGCGCTCCACGGCATGCGGCTCGGACCGGGCAATTCGTATTCGACGTAAACGATTTTCATCGCGTCGTCGTCGAAAGTCCGCACCAGTTCCTTGTACTTGGGCATTTCCGCGGGCGACCTCGGCAAGACCGACGATTCGCCAAAGAGCGAGTTGATATAGCCGGCAACATCTTCCGCGTCTTGATCGTTGAACGGACTGCCGACGCCCCCCAGGAAAAAGTGCATCGATTCCTTCATGTACGCAACGCGGTCCCGCCAGCCATCTTCATCGCGCCGCGCGGAAGCCATGCGTGACTGAAATCCGTGGCACGCAAAACATCGCCCCACGAGCAGATCCTTGCCCTTCGCTTCGGGAAACAAAACTTCGCCCTGATATTGGGAGAGGTCGCTCCAACGCACCATTCCCTGCTGCAGCGCAAAGTCGAACGAGGCGCCCTGCTCCGCAGTCAAATTCACATCGCTGCGCGGCTCGGTGCGAAATCCGATCGCCTTCACCTGCACCTGGTATTTTCCGGCGGGCAAATTCTCAATCCGGTAGCGGCCGTCTTTGCCGGTCAGCACACTGACCAGTACATGCGTGTTCGTGTTCTGGGCCTGCACGAACGCGCCGCGGAACGGACTTCCGTCAGGACTCTTCACCGAGCCGGTCACCGTGGCGGCATGACTGAGCGTGGCAAGAAACAGAATTGCAGTCAGAAGGCCCGCAAACCTGGAAGCGAATTTCATGGCTCCTCCCAATACACCCGTCGAGAAGGAATGTGTCCGGATTCTACCGCAATCCTAATCCAACAGGATAGGCATGCACAGCACCGGTTCCACGTGGAAGTCGAGCCGGTTGATTTCCTGTAGCGCGCAACCCAGCATCGCGCTGCTAGCACTTTCCAGAGTAATGATGAACGGCAGCGCGTTATGCGGATATCCCGGCCGCTGCAGCACGGCGTCTATGCCGATTCCGTAGCGCGATAGCACGGTAGCCACGGCCGCAATAATGCCGGGCCGGTCCTTCACAACGAAACGCAAATAATACGGCGCCGTGAATTCGCCGCTCACATCTTTGGGCGTCTCAATTTCATGGAGGCTGCCGGCCGGGCTTACCCCGTTTCGCGCAATCGAATACAAATCGGAAACAACCGCGACGGCCGTGGGATCGCCGCCGGCGCCGAAACCAGAGAACACCATCTGCCCGGAGTACTGTCCCGTGGCCATCACCAGATTCTTGCTGCCTTCAACATGCGCCACCAGCGATCCGGAGGGCACCAGCGCGGGCCGCACAAACGCGCGCACGCTCAACCCATCGTCCGTTTCTTTTTTGGCCAGGGAAATCTGGCGGATGGTGCAGTTCAATTCGCGCGCGTAGGCGAAATCCACCGCCTCGACCGCGGAAATCGGCCAGCACGGAATCTGTTCGCTCTGCAATCGAACGCGCAGCCCCGCCTGCGCCAGAATGACCAGCTTCGCCCTCGCGTCATATCCTTCCACGTCGTTCGTCGGGATCGGCCTCGGCGTAGCCAAGTTCCTGCGCCTCTTTCAGCGCCGATTCAAAGCTCGCGCCCGTCGCTTCCATTTTCGTCAGAATGAAATTGCACGTGCCGTTCAACACCCCGGCAATTTTAAAAAGCCGGTCGCCCGCTAGTCCTTCCTGAATCCCCATGATCGCCGGGATTCCTCCGGCCACCGATGCGCCAAATTCCAGCCGCCTGCCCGATTCGCGCGCCACATCGATCAGTTCCGGGCCGCTCTCCGCGATCAACTGCTTGTTGGCGCTAACCACCGCTTTTCCGCGCGCAGCGCCTTGCGGATCCAGTCGCCCGCCGGCTTCACCCCGCCGGCCAGCTCCACAAAAATATCGATGTCCGAAGAAAGTACTTCACTGATGTTTTCCGTCCAGCGCACGCTCGCGGGCACCCAGTCCACTTTTTTGCGCGCGATGTCGCGATTGAAGATGTGGGTCAGCTCAAACGTGTCGCTGGCTTCCTGGCAAAGAAGTTTCGCCACGGACCGTCCCACAGTGCCGAAGCCGGCGATCGCCACTTTCAGTTTCTTCCGCCGCGCCACCGCTTTCTTCCCAGGCGCGGCTTTGCTCGAGACTTCGATTTTCCGCCACTCGCTTTTGCCGTCAAGGCCTCACCTCGTATTCAGAGCCCGAAGATTATAAGGTATTTTCAGGTAGACACAGGCTATTTTACCCTTGCTGCGCACTTACGCCCCGCGATGCGATGGCCAACCGTCGGCCGCGTTTGATTTTTCGGGGTCCCGCACTAGAATGAGGTGACTCGCAAGGCTCCGAAGGAATCCCATAGACCATGGCGCAGATCGAAGAACGGTTGCCGCAAAACGTGGAGGGCGAATTCTTCGTCGATGCCAGTTGCATCGACTGCGACGCCTGCCGCCAGATTGCCCCCGCAAGTTTTCGCGATCATGGCGGCAAATCCAGCGTTTATCACCAGCCCAAAAACGCCGGCGAATTGCACCGCGCGTTTATGGCTCTGGTGGCCTGCCCGACCGCGTCGATCGGGACCGTGAACCACCGCAACGCGCGTTCCGGCGTCGCGGCCTTTCCGGTGCATGTAGTCGACGACGTTTATTTCTGCGGGTTCACGTCGGAAGCCAGCTTCGGCGCATGGGCTTACCTGATCGTGCGCCCGCAAGAGCGGGGCGGAAACGTGCTGGTCGATTCGCCACGATTTAATAATCCCCTGGCGAAGCGCATCGAGGAAATGGGCGGCATAAACCTCATGCTGCTTTCCCACCGCGATGACATCGCCGACCACGCCAAATTTGCCGAGTATTTTCATTGCCCGCGGGTGATGCATGAGGCTGACAACGCCTCCGCCCGCGGCATCGAACGCGTTGTCACCGGCACCACACCCATCCGCATCGATGACGACCTTCAGCTACTACCCACGCCCGGACACACTCGTGGCCATCAGGTTTTTCTCTATCGCAATAAAGTGCTGTTCACGGGAGATCATCTGGCATGGTCGCCCGAACGCGAAACTCTAACCGCCTTCCGCGATGTCTGCTGGTATTCCTGGACGGAACAGACGCGTTCCATGGAAAAACTGCTCGCCTACCGATTCGAGTGGGTCTTACCAGGACATGGCCGCATCGGGCACGGTACCGCGGAAGAAATGCACGAACATCTGGAACGCTGCGTGGCGCGAATGAAGAAGCAGTAAGTAAGGAGCACAGACTTCAGTCTGGGGATTTCCACTTGATCTTGCTGGAAAATGAAGCGATGGTGTTCGCAGAAACTCCCACAGACGGAAACATGTGCTAGTTACACCCGCTCAAGAAGAGTTGCGATGCCCTGCCCGACGCCAATGCACATGGAAGCCAGCGCATAGCGACCCTTGCTGCGTTGCAGTTGCCGCGCAGCCGTCAACACCAGCCGGGCACCGCTCATTCCCAGCGGATGGCCGAGCGCGATCGCTCCGCCGTTCGGATTCACTTTTTCACTGTTGTCAGGCAGGCCGAGTTCCCGCGTAGCGGCCAGCGCCTGCGCGGCAAACGCTTCGTTCAATTCGAATACGTCCACGTCGTCCATCGAAATCTTCCAACGTTCGAGCAGTTTTCGAACGGCA
Source organism: uncultured Acidobacteriota bacterium (assembly GCA_963695945.1). GTDB lineage: Bacteria > Acidobacteriota > Terriglobia > Acidiferrales > UBA7541 > Palsa-360. The sequence goes on from CAVOIX010000093.1 coordinate 37,933, forward strand.
TAGATCGGTCCGATGCCCATATAGTCGGGCTCGACTCCGGCCGTGGCGGCTCCCACAACCCGGGCGATTGGCTTCAATCCGAATTTCGCGGCCGCGTCTTCCGAAGCCACGAACATGGCGCAAGCGCCGTCATTGATTCCGGAAGCGTTTCCAGCGGTCACTGTGCCATTCTGGCGAAACGGAGTGGGTAGTTTGGCAAGCGCTTCGAGGGTCGTGTCCGGCCGCACGTGCTCGTCCTCTGAAACCGTCTTCACCGTTCCCTTCGGGCCGGGAATCCTAACCGCAGCGATTTCCTCAGCCAGGATTGCGGCTTTTTGCGCCGCCGCAGCTTTCAGTTGCGAACGCAGCGCAAAACAATCCTGCGCGGCGCGGTCGACCTTATATTTTTCCGCGACGTTTTCCGCGGTCTCCGGCATGGAGGCATTGCCGTACAGTTTCAGCATTCGCGGATTCGGAAATCTCCAGCCGATGGTCGTGTCATAAATTTCCGCCGTGCGCGAGAACGCCGTCGCAGCCTTGGGCATCACAAATGGCGCGCGGCTCATGCTCTCCACGCCGCCGGCAATGGCCAGAGAAATTTCACTGGCGCCGATCGCACGGGCCGCCGCTGTCACCGCTTCCATCCCGGAACCGCACAGGCGATTCACCGTCATCGCCGGAACCGTGTAAGGAATGCCGCTGAGCAGCAAGGCCATGCGCGCCACATTGCGATTGTCTTCCCCGGCCTGATTCGCGCAGCCGAAAATCACTTCGTCCACGGAAGCCCAATCGCTTTTTGAAAATTGTTCCCGCAACGCCGCCAGGGGAATCGCGGCCAGGTCGTCCGTTCGCACCTGCGCGAGCGCGCCGCCAAAGCGCCCGATGGGCGTTCGCATCCCTTCGCAAATAAACGCGGAAGTCACCCGGTGCGATTGCTCTCCTGGACGGAATTGCGTAAAAATCGATCGCGAAAATCACGGCTCATCTGCCGGCACGATTTTGCAGCGCCCGCCCGAAGGCGAGCGCCGCAAAACCCGAGTCAGCATTTTACGCTTACGGATTGGAGGGAGCAGGCGCTCCAGCCGGTTGAATGCTCACCAGCTCAATTTCAAAAACAAGCGTGGCATTCGGCCCGATCACTCCGCCGGCGCCGCGCTCGCCGTAAGCCAGGTTGGAGGGCACGAACACCTGCCACTTGGAACCCACCGGCATGAGCTGCAGCACTTCTTTAAAACCGGGAATCACGTTCTTCACTTCAAACGGCACCGGTTTTCCGGCCTGCGCGGAACTGTCAAACTCGGTTCCGTCAACGAACGTTCCCTTGTAGTTGCACATGACCGTGTCGGTTTCCGCCGGCTTCTTGCCCTGGCCCGCGGTCAAGACCTTGTACTGCAGTCCATCCGGAAGAGTGACTACGCCGTCTTTCTTTCCATTTTCGGCAAGAAACGCGTCGCCCTTGTTCTTGTTTTCCGCGGCAGCGGCTTCCTGAGCCTGCATCTGCTTCTGCCGCATCTCCGCCTGCAGGCCGGTGATGACCTGCTTCAGCTCATCCTCGCTCATCTGCGGCTTTGCCCCAGACATCGCATCTCGCAAACCCTGGGCCAGAATCGTGGGATCCACATCGAGGCCCTGGGCCTTCACGCCCTTGCCCATCTCCATGCCAATCGCATAGCTGACTTTTTCTTTTTGTGTCTTGAATCCTGGCGTCGTACTTGGCGCTTGTCCCGAGGCCGCCGGGGCCTTTGCGGGAGCCGGCGACTTCGCGGGCGGCGTCGCTGGGGCCTTCGCCGGCGCTTGCTGCGCACTCACGCCGCAGGTAAACAACCCGAGCGCCAAAATTGCCATAAACATCCGCTTCATCCGTCCTCCTAGATTGACCCACGTGTGCTGTTCTCGCGCGAATCCTTAATCTTAACCATAGACGGTAACCGATTGCCTATTTCGCTGCAAGTTTTGGAAAGCCGCTTCGCCATCTAAAGGACACGCGGCCTTTCACTCCCGCTAACTTGAGCACGAGCCACTGCCAGCGGGGTTACCTCCAGGCGACGAATCTCCGCGCACACAGACTCAAATCCGGCTGCGTGATTTCCCGAGCTCATGGCCCCTCGTGCAAATCCCCGTTTTATGGCAGAGTAGATGCCTCTGATGGCCGACACCGGGAATTCCTCTAACGCAGGGCGCGTTGCTTTCACCTATCCTGACTTCACTCTTTACCAGTTGGCCCGGTTTATGATCGTCGCCGGACTGGAAATGCAATCGGTCGCGGTCGGCTGGCAAATCTATGAAATCACCAAGCGGCCGCTGGACCTTGGCCTCGTGGGCCTCGCTCAGTTTTCCCCCGGCATTCTGCTGTTTCTGGTTACCGGTCATGCGGCGGATGCTTTTAACCGCCGAAAACTGCTGATGGTCTGCTATGCGGCATTCGGCCTGTGCTCGGGACTCCTGCTCTTTTACGCCCTTAGCGGACTGCGAACCGTGCTGCCCATGTATGGCATCGTAGTCTTGCTGGGAGTGGTACGAGCCTTCAATAATCCTGCGAGCCGCTCCTTCCTGCCTCAGATCATCCCGGAAGAACACTTGCAGAATGCCATCGCGTGGAATAGTTCCGTGAACCAGGGCGGCACGATTCTGGGTCCGTCGCTGGGCGGCTTGATTTATGCCGTCGCCAAAGGCCCTGCGCCGGTCTACACGGCATCAATGCTGGCTGCGGCCGGCGCGGCTTTCCTGATGGCCCAGGTGAAACTGCGCGCCAAGCCGCGGCCGCGGGAACCGCTCAGCGTGAAATCGGTTCTGGCGGGACTCCGCTACATCGGCGAAAAGAAAATTATCCTGGGATCCATTTCACTCGATCTCTTCGCAGTGTTATTGGGGGGCGCAGTCGCTCTGTTGCCGGTATTTGCCGCCGAAGTCCTGCGCACCGGACCATGGGGACTGGGACTGCTGCGCGCGTCTCCTGCGATCGGCGCTGGAAGTATGGCGCTGCTACTTGCGCACCGCCCGTTTCGCAGCCGTGCCGGCCTGACCATGCTGTGGTGCGTCGGCGGCTTTGGCGCCTTCACAATTCTGTTCGGGATTTCTCGAAATTTGGTCCTGTCCATGGTGGCGTTGATCCTGGTGGGATGCATGGATATGGTCAGCGTTGTGGTGCGCTCGACGCTCGTGCAACTCGCTACGCCGGACGAGATGCGCGGGCGCGTCAGCGCTGTGGAGATGATTTTTATCGGCGCATCCAACGAAATCGGCCAGTTTGAGTCGGGCCTCACTGCGCAGTGGTTCGGGGCGGTCCCCGCGGTGATCATGGGGGGCATCGGCACGCTACTCATCACCGCGCTGTGGGCCTGGAATTTTCCGGAACTGCGGCAGGTGGAAAAACTAAGTTCACTGCGGACTTAGGAATATTTTTCCGGGGACAGCTCCGATTGCAAATGCTGCTTCGGCGTTGAGTGGCTTCAGTCTGTGGAATTTAGTTCGAGCACGGACACTGTTGCAGTAACGAAATTCCACAGGCTGAAGCCTGCGCCACTCAAACCGCATATCACAGTGACGGGCGTTATTTCTTTTCCAGCACTTCATTCAGCGCGGGCACGATTTCGAACAGATCTCCGACAATGCCGTAGTCAGCAACCTCGAAAATTGGCGCGTTCTGGTCCTTGTTGATCGCCACGATCGTGCGAGATCCCTTCATCCCCACTACATGCTGAATGGCCCCGCTGATTCCCAGGGCAACATATAGTTTTGGCGCGACGGTCTGGCCCGAACTACCGATCTGGCGATCCATGGGCAGCCAGCCTTCATCACAGATGGGGCGCGACGCGGCCAACTCTCCGCCAAGGAGTTTCGCGAGCTTTTCGGCGAGCGGAATGTTTTCGGGCGCCTTGATGCCCCGGCCAACGGCTACCAGAATCGGCGCCTGCGTGAGGTCCACGGCTTGCTTGGCTTCGCGAAATAGCTCCAACGGCTTGGTGCGAATCTGTTCCGGCTTGAGATCCACGGAAACGGAATTGACGGGGGCCTTTGCCGATCCCTGCGCGACCAGATCGGCGCGAAACGCGCCGGCCTGGAACGTCGCAAACCACGGGGCTGCGCCTTCGAATATCACGTCCGCTACGGTCTTTCCTTGAAACATCTGGCGCACAAAAACCATCTTTCCATTTTCATGGCGGTAGCCCACGCAATCGCCAATCATGCCCTTGCCGAGCGACGCAGCCAGTTTTGGCGCGAAATCGCGAACCTGATAGGTGTGCGGCAGGAGCACCAGATCGGGCTTGGCATGGGCGATTGTCTGCCGCAGGGCGGCGGTATATCCGTCAGGGGTGTAAGAAGCCAGCAGGTCATGTTGGACCAGCAGGACTTCGTCCACCTTGGTGGCCGAAAGTTCATTCGCCAGGGCCGCGACGCCCTGGCCAATCACCACAGCCGCAAGGCGGCTGTTCGCTTGCGCGGCAATCTGCTGCGCCGCCGCCAGTGTTTCGAAGCTGGTCTTGTTCCACTGCGCGTCGCGCTGCTCGGTAATCAGGAGAATATTCATGGTCGTCGGCTCTGGTTTAAATGACGCGGGCTTCGTGCTTCAATTTTTCGATGAGCTTGGCGGCCGCTTCTTTTGGCGTGCCGGTTAAAAACTCGGTCTTCTTGGTTTTCGACGGCACGTAGATGCGCTCGATGCGCTGCGTCGATTCCTGCGTCACGCCCAGGGATTCGCGGGTGATCGTGGCAATCTCTTTCTTCTTCGCGGCCATAATTCCCTTGAGCGTCGCGTAGCGCACCTTGTTGATTCCAGACTGAATCGTCAGCACCGCGGGCAAGGGCAACTCCACCCACTGAAACCAGCCGGCCTCGAGTTCGCGCTTCACGCGCAAGCCGCTTCCCTGCGCGTCAATCTGCATGATGATGGTGGCGTGCGGCAAGCCGAGAGTTTCGGCCAGCAGCACGCCGGTCTGTCCAAAACCTTGGTCATCGCTTTGCAGCCCGGTCAGAACCAGGTCAGGCTTCTCTCGGTCGATGGCAGCCGCCAGGGATTTCGCTGCGCCCAGAGGATCCAGCGTGTGCGCCTGGTCATCAGCGATGTGCACGCCGCGATCGGCGCCCTTGGCGAGCGCTTCCTTGATGGTCTGCCTCACGCGCTCCGGGCCCATGGACACGGCGATTACTTCACCGGTGTGCTTTTCCTTCAAGCGCAGGGCTTCTTCCAGCGCGTAACTGTCCGGCTCATTCATTTCAAATCCGATGTCAGTTTCGCGAATCCAGTTTCGGCCGGTAATGGCCAGCGGAGCATCCTTGGCGGGAACTTGCTTGATGCAGACGACAATCTTCATCCGTGCTTCTCCCGTGACTTGCGCGAACCAGCAGTCCGCCCGCGACACGTTCACAAGCAGTGTCGTCGCGTGTCGCCCTCCGCGGCTTCCTCGTTATGCCTTGCCCTATCCACCGCTTCCGTGGGTGGGCTACGCTCTTGCGTCCCTAAAGGAACTGGGGCATCAGGCTAAAAACGATTCTTCGGTACCCGAAGGAAACTTCTAGCGCGAATCCCAACGCTTGAACAGCAGCGCGGCGTTCGTGCCGCCGAAACCAAACGAATTCGATAGCGCGTGCTGCACGGCGGCTTTGCGCATGTGATTCGGGATGTAGTCAAGGTCGCACTCGGGATCAGGCGTTTCCTGATTGATGGTGGGAGGCAAAACCTGATCCTGGAGCGCGAGCACGCTGATGCCTGCCTCGAGGCCGCCTGCGCCGCCGAGCAGATGTCCGGTCATGGATTTGGTCGAGCTGACCGCAATTTTTTTGGTGTGCTCGCCGAACACGCGCTTCATGGCCTTGGTTTCGATGGCGTCGCCCAGCGGCGTCGATGTGCCGTGGGCGTTGACGTAATCAATTTGCGATGGCTCCAGCCGCGCGTCGCGGATGGCCGCGCGCATTACCCGGTACGCGCCGTCGCCGTTCCCTTCCGGCGCCGTAATATGGTACGCATCACCGGACATTCCGTAACCGACAAGCTCAGCCAGAATTTTTGCGCCGCGCCGTTCCGCATATTCGAGCGACTCCAGAATCAAAATTCCGGCGCCCTCGCCAATTACGAAACCGTCGCGGTCGGCGTCAAATGGGCGGCTGGCATGTTCCGGCGAATCGTTGCGCGTGGAGAGCGCCTTCATCGCCGCAAATCCGCCCACACCCATGGGAGTGATGGCCGCTTCGGAGCCGCCGCAGATCATGACTTCCGCATCGCCACGTTGAATCATGCGGAAGGAATCCCCCACCGCGTGGGCCGAGGCCGAGCACGCCGTGGCGGTCGCCGAATTCGGTCCCTTGGCTCCGTACCGAATGGAAATATGTCCCGACGCCAGATTGATGATTGCCGCGGGAATGAAAAACGGGGAGATGCGCCCGGGGCCACCCTGCAGCAGTTTGGAATGCTCGCGTTCGATCACATCGAATCCGCCGATTCCGCTGGCCACGTATACGCCGGTAACCTCTGCGATGTCCGGAGTGATTTTCAGCTCGGACATGCGCATAGCGAAATCCGTAGCCGCCAGAGCCAACTGGATGAATCGAGCGATCTTCTTGAGTTCTTTTTTCTCGGCCCAGTGGAGCGGATCGAAGTCGCGGACTTCCCCGGCGATGGTGCAATCGAAGGCGGAGGCGTCAAAATGCGTGATCGTGCGGACGCCGCTCTTTCCCACCAGGAGATTCTTCCAGACTTCGTCGGTGCCGATTCCCAGGGCGCAGACTAGTCCGACACCCGTTACTACAACCCGGCGGCTCAATTGATGCACTCTCTCCTGGTGATTTTACAGCGGCCCTTGAACTACTTTTTTGCGTGCTTCTGGATGTAGTCGACTGCGTCTTTGACGGTGGCAATTTTTTCCGCGTCTTCGTCGGGGATCTCGATCCCGAAGGCCTCTTCAAAGGCCATCACGAGTTCGACCGTGTCCAGGGAATCCGCACCCAGATCGTCCACGAAAGAAGCGGTGGCGGTGACTTCGCCTTCATCCACTCCAAGCTGTTCCACAATAATTTGTTTTACCCGTTCATCGACACTAGCCATTCTGTTTTGCCTCCGTTAGCGCTATGCCCGGATGCTTCTGGGCCGTTCATTCATTACTTTGGGTGCTGATTTTGAGCACCCGATATTCTATGTAGGCTGTAGCCCAAGGTCAACTTAACTCTGCAATGTGGCACAGGCTTCAGCCTGTGGCGTTTACGCCATGCAAGCACGAAAATCCACAGGCTGAAGCCTGCGCCACCTATCCCATCCTTAATCCGCCATTCACGTCCATCACCGCGCCGGTGATGTAGCCCGCCTCTTCGCTGGCCAGAAACACGATCGCCGCCGCGACTTCCGCGTCGCTACCCATGCGGCCGAGCGGAATTCGCGCCAGCAGCGCGTCCTTGACGTTCTGAGGCAACGGCTCCGTCATGGGCGAAACGACAAAGCCCGGCGCGACGGCGTTCACGGTGATATTGCGCGACGCAATTTCCAGCGCCAGCGCGCGCGTCAGGCCGATGAGCCCGGCCTTGGCCGCAACGTAATTTACCTGCCCGGGATTTCCCGTCTCCGCCACGACGGATGCCACGTTGATGATCCGTCCGTAGCGGGCGCGCATCATGGTAGCCATGGCCTGCTGAGCGCAAAGGTGCGCGCCCGTCAAGTTGGTGCGCAGCACGGCATCCCAATCGTCGGGCTTCATGCGCACGGCCAGGCCGTCGCGCGTGATGGCGGCGTTGTTCACCAGAATATCCAGCTTCCCGAATTTTTCGATGATCTGGCGGAATCCGGACTTCACTTGCTCGGCATCGGCGACATCCATCGCCACGGCCAGCCCTTCGCCGCCGGCGGCGGCAATTTCAGCAACCACGCTGGCCAGCTTTTCCGCGTTTCGCGCCGCAGCCGCGACGCGCGCACCGGCCTTTGCCAGGGCCAGCGCAGTCGCGCGTCCGATTCCCTGCGACGCACCGGTAACCAAAGCGACTCTATCTTTTAAGCTGAACATGGTTTTTGGTAGCACAGATTTCAGTCTGTGGGGGTTCGCCCTTGCGAGGCCAAAGGCCACAGACTGAAGTCTGTGCTACGGATTACGCCTCTGCGGATTCCGTCTGCGCCTGCGCGAGTTTTTCCAGAGTTGAGCGCAACGATTTCTCATCCTCCACGTTGAAAACGTGGATTGACCGGTCAATCTGCCGCAACAGACCCGTGAGCACGCGGCCGGGGCCCACCTCGACAAAGGTGTTGACGCCCTGGTCGATCAGCTCGCGAATTGACTCTTCCCAACGCACTGGCAGCGTCACTTGGCGAATCAGCCCTTCTCGTGCTTCGTCGCCGCTGGTCGTAAGCTCGGCATCGGCATTGTTTACCAGTGGCACGCGCAACGTGTGAAATTCGATCGCGCGCAAATCGGTCTCCAACCGCACCGCCGCCGGTTGCATCAACAAGCTATGAAATGGAGCCGACACCGGCAGAATCACAGCCCGTTTTGCGCCTCCCGCCGACGCTAATTCCACCGCTCGCTTCACCGCCTCCGCATGGCCGGAAATTACGGTCTGCTCGGGAGAATTCAGATTCGCCGGCGCTACCACCTGGCCATCGGCGGCCTGCCTGCAAATTCCCGCAACCTGCGCAGGCGCCAAACCCAAAATCGCGGCCATCGCGCCCACGCCTTCGGGCACGGCCGTTTGCATATATTCCCCGCGATGCCGCACCAGGCGCACGGCATCGGAAAATTCCATACCGCCCGCCGCCACCAGCGCCGAAAATTCGCCCAGGCTATGTCCCGCGACAAATGCCGGCTGCACTCCGTTTTCCTCAAGCACGCGATACGCCGCCACGGAAACCGTCAGAATCGCCGGCTGCGTGTTCGCCGTCAGCTTCAGAGCTTCTTCGGTGCCAGTGAAGCAGATCTCGGAAATTGAAAATCCCAGGGCGCGATCCGCTTCATCGAACACACTGCGAGCGGCCGGATGGTTGGCAGCCAGTTCCCTGCCCATACCCGGGTATTGAGACGCCTGCCCCGGAAACAAAAACGCTAATTTTCCCATTGAATGAACCGCCGTTTCGTTGCTTATGCTTCCACAGGGACGGGAATCATGGCAAGTTCCTGCTCGATCTTTTCGTTGACTCCGCCCCGCACCAGTTCGGTCGCCACCCGTATGGCATTTTTAATCGCCAGGGAATTGGAGCTCCCATGGCCAATCACGGTAACGCCCTTCACCCCTAGCAATGGGGCGCCACCATATTCCGAATAGTCGATTTTCTTTCTGAAACTCTTGTAAGCCTTGCGCGAGAGAACATATCCCACTTGCGAACTGAGCGTGCTCTGCAAAGCTTCTTTCAACATCGACGCGATGTGCTGCGCCACGCCTTCGCTGATCTTCAACGCGATGTTTCCGATGAAACCGTCACAGACGATGACGTCCACCGAGCCATTGAAAACATCGCGCCCTTCGACGTTGCCGGTAAAGTTCAGCGTCGAAGTTTTCAAGCGGCTGAACGCTTCGCGCGTCAACTCATTGCCCTTGGATTCTTCCTCGCCGATCGACAGCAGCGCCACTTTCGGCCGCCGCGTCCCGAAAATCGCCCGATAGTAAATCTCGCCCATCACGGCGAATTGCACCAGGTGCTGGGGCTTGGAATCCACGTTCGCGCCCACATCCAGCAAAACCGCCGTGCCTCCGCGTGAGGTTGGAAATGGAGCTGCCAGCGCCACGCGATCCACGGAAGACAGCGTGCCCAGTCCAAATCGCGCCACCGCCATCATCGCGCCGGTGTTGCCCGCGCTGACCACCGCGTCGGCCTTGCCGTCCCGAACCAGCCGGGTAGCCACGTGCGCCGAGCTGTCTTTTTTCTTTCGAAACGCCTGGGTCGGCGAATCATCCATGGTGATGACTTCGGTTGCCGGCACGATTTCGATCGGCAAACCGCGATGGGAATGCTTGGCCAGTTCTTTTTCAGCTCAGCGACGAGGCCAACGAGAAGAATCCGGACGCCCAACTCCCGCGCCGCCTGCACAGCACCCTCGACCTCAGGGCGCGGCGCATGGTCTCCACCCATCGCATCTACGGCTATGGTGATCATTCAAACTCCGGTAGGGGAACCGTGCAAAGGCCGTACACGCCGGGCGTCAGGACCCGGTGTCCACGACTTCCCGGCCTTTATAGTGGCCACAGTTCGGGCAAGCCTGGTGAGGCTGCTTCATCTCATGACAATTCGGGCACTTGGCAAGGGCCGGAGCCTTCAGATGATCGTGAGCGCGCCGACTTGTTCTTTCGCGCGTGCGAGTGACGTCGTTTTGGATTGGGCATGCAAACTCCTTCGATTGGCCCCAAATTGCATGAGGCATTCTATGGTGTTTCCCTGGGATTCCTATTGCTTTTTGAACCAGTCCTGTTTCAGACGCGCCAAAGGCGCTGTGCGTGGATCGGCTGCGTGACTTTCACAGCGGCATTCCTCGTTATTCAGGTTCACTCCGCACTGGGGGCATAGCCCGCGGCAATCGCTGCGGCAGATCGCCTTCATCGGCAAAGCCAGCAGAACCTGTTCGGCCAGCACGTCGGCCAGGAACATTCCTTCGCCCTCAAAAAACGCGATTTCGGTATCGTCCAGCTTCAACCGCTCCTCTTCTTCCTTGGTCATGGAAGCGATAGGCTTATAAAAGAGGTCAAATTCGCGGGCGATATCCTCGTGCACGGGCTCCAGGCATCGCGCGCAAACCATCTCCAGGCGCGTGTGCAGCTCACCGGTAATCCGGATCTGCCCTTCCACCAACTCGGCTGTGGCGCGCACCTCAAGAGGCTCCGCCTGCCGGAAGTCGCCGGTTCGATAATCCACCGTGCCCGGGGCATAGCTCTTCCGGATGCGAATTTTGCGTACTGCCAACTCTTTTACGTCTAGAAACATCGGTGTTCACCGCTGGTGCGGGAGTTCCCTGATAGTTCCCCCATAATCCATTATATGTGGCGGCAGAGTGATGTCAAGGAAGGTACCTCGCGGTTCAGCGGGTGTGCTTCGAAACAGGCACGTCCTGCTCGGGATAGGTTGAACGGCCATTGGTTCGAGAAAATAAGTTGCGGTTCATCCTCGTCAATGCTCATCTGGGCTCGTCTGGGCTCGCCGGGGCTCACTCTGGACTCGCCTCGGCTCGCAACGGCCGGTCAGGCGGTTCGCACCCTGGCGGTACCCAGCAACTCGGCGTGCAGCCGCAACAGGAAATGGTCGGTCATGCCAGCGATGTAATCGCAGATCACCCGATATTTGGAGGTGCGTTGCGCGAGTTCGGTATAGGCCTTGGGCATCGCTTCCGGGTGGGCTTCATACAAATGGAAAAGCTCGCTCAATGCCGCCACGGACTGCTCGCGGTCGCTGACGATTGTGGGATTCTCATACAATCGAGTGAGCAGGAATTTCTTGAGCGTGGCGTTTTCCGCGGACAGCGGCGGGCTGAAGCCCGCGAGCCGAGTTGGCGCGCGGCGTACGTCCTCGACCGTTTGAACCCCCGACGACGCCAGGGCTGCCTGGGTGTGTTCGATCAGGCCGGTCGCCAGGTGGTCGAGCAGGCGTTTGGCGGCTTCGTTGAATTTCAGTTTCTCGACGCCCCGCGGGTGGGTGCGTTCCACTTCCTCATAAAATCTGGCAAATAGCGGAACGTTCCCGCAAATTGTTTCGATATCCAGGACTTTTGCTTCGTAGCCATCGTCAAGGTCGGCGGTGTTGTAGGCGATCTCGTCGACGAAATCGATAAGCTGCGCTTCGAGCGGCGGACGCTGGTCCAGCAAATATTCCGCCGAGCTCCGGGAAACGCGCCGGCGTCGTAGTCGTGCGAATGTTTGACGATGCCTTCACGAACTTCAAAGGTCAGATTGAGGCCCGGGAAATCCAGATAGCGCTGCTCGAATTGCTCGACGATCCGCAGCGCCTGTAAATTGTGATCGAAGCGTCTCGCCATGCGGCGCGCAGCAACTCATCGAGCTTGCGCTCGCCGGCATGGCCGAAAGGCGGGTGCCCGATGTCATGCACCAGCGCCAGAGCTTCGGCGAGATCGGCGTTAAGGTCCAGCGCTCCGGCTACGGTTCGCGCAATCTGTGCGACTTCCAGCGTATGGGTCAGGCGGTTGCGGAAATGGTCGGAATATCGTGTAGTAAAAACTTGCGTTTTTGCTTCCAGGCGGCGGAAGGCGCGCGAGTGAACTACGCGGTCGCGGTCACGCGCATAGTATTCCGGTAGGGATGAAGCGGTTCGGGAAAGCGCCTGCCGCGCGATTTCGCCACGTCCATCGCATAGGAGGCCAGAGGGCGCGAAGCATTCTCACCCTGCTGACATATTTCGCGGCGATAAAAGCGCTAAGATCGAGCATGCGGCTCGAAAAACCAGTCTCGTTGTCGTACCAGCTGAGAACTTTTACCATGGAACCGTCAATCACCATGGTGGAAGATCAGCAGCGGGACCACCGGGTTCCGTTGATCCCGACGACAAGCTGATCTTTCACCGCTTGCAGAATTCCCTTGAGGGGACCCGCGCTCGCCGCTTGCACGAAAGCCTCATTGACTTCCTCGACCGTCGTATCTCTTCCCCAAATCCGCGACAAAATCGACTAGAGAAACATTGGGGGTCGGCACCCTCACCGCGGTGCCCGTCAGTTTTCCTTTTAGTTCCGGGA
>CAVOIX010000094.1:0-9165 GCA_963695945.1 uncultured Acidobacteriota bacterium
CCTTCCACTTACGCGATGAGGGGAAGCGCGAACTTTTTTCTTGTCGACCCGCTTGACGATTTTTTTCAATTCGGCTGCCAAAGCATATTCCACCTGCTGCGAATGCAGTTCGCCACGGGCCGCCCGGCTTACGAAGGAGGGATCAAGCTTCAGTCACGTGCCACCCTGCCATACAGGTTCTTCAGGAGAGATGCCAGGTCGGGAGGAAGGAGGACGATCGGTCCGTCAGCCGCCCCGCCGGGCGTCGTCTCCGTGTTCTCTTTTGAGGAACGCCGTTTTCGGACCACCTTGGGCATAAAGCCTCCATCACAAAAGGCCTCGAGCCCTGAAATAAGCTAGCCGCCGCTACGCGACGAATGTGCGACCTGAATATAGCCATTTGTACCGATGGTTCAGTACAGAGCCTGCCATCAATGCGATCAGGACTCTGTGCTCTGGATCACACGCCGTGACTTTTTTGCGCGATGCGTAGCGTGGTTCGCCCAAGCTCGGGATTTCGCCACTTTAAGACCCTACCGGGCAATGCAACTATCTTGCGAAGACCAGGGTCGAAGGGGTCGGGGTCGGCACGATGTCGACCGATTCGAATCCCGCCGCGCCCAGCCACTCACGGTAGTCCGCTTGGCGGTAGGTGAATCCATGTTTTGTAACCACCAGCATCTGTGCCGCAAACAGCATCGCAAAAGGATGGCCCGTGCGGTCGTCGTTAAGAATGAAGTCGTTGATCACCAGGGTGCCACCCGGTTTGATGGCCTTGCGGAACTTGCGGAAAATCGTGAGGTTATCCGCCGGAGACTCCTGGTGGGCGATGTGCGCGTAGATCGCATAGTCATATTTCGCGGAGCCAAAGTCCATACTGTGGAAGTCGCCGTCAATCGTCTGGAAACGGTCCGCGACGCCGAAGTTGGTGACGTACCCACGGCCAATCTTGTTGACGTTGGGCCAGTCAAGTTGAGTACCTATGGCCTGCTGATTGACGCCCAGCCACACTGCGGACCACACGCCCGAACCCCCGCCGACGTCAAGCCATGACACAGCGCCGGCCTTGGGGATGCCCAGCCGCTCCGCCGCCATCTGCGCGACAGGAAAGGAGAGCGCGGCAATGGCGGGAACTAAAACGTGCCAGAAGGGATTGTCCGCTACGTCCGCAGTATCCGCTGCGCTCGGTAATCCGGTTTTCGCAGCTTGCGGCAGATTTTGCCAGGTTGCGAAGTCCTGCAGAAATACTTCGGCCATTCCCCCGAGATAGCTGGGCTTCCCCTTCACGAGAAACGCGGACGCCTCCGGACGTATTCTGGTACCGTCCACCTGATAAAGTGAGCAGACCTAGCCCGGTCAGACCATCGAGTAGTGCTTGCGCGCCGCGCAACGAGATTGCCGTCTTCTTCGAGACGTCCTCCGTGGTGGCTGGATTCCCTTCCAGCGCCGTGAAAATACCGTGCTGCGCTGCCGCGCCAAGAATACTGGTCGCCCAGCCGCCGGTGACCAGTTGCATGACTTTTTCAGGTGAAGGTCCGGTCATGAATGCCTCCCATTCCAATCTTCTTTAGCGGCGAGATTATATCCGAGACTGCGGGAAACTGATTCACCCGTTTGGAGTGTATCGCTTTGAAACCGCGTGGAAATTACGACATGCCTGGCAGTTTAAATTTGGGATTCACGAAATCGAGGGTTGACTTTAGAGCAGGTCAGAGCGGAAAAGCAATGCGCAGCAGTCAAGAATTTGGGAATGTCAGTCCGGCCGGAGAAGCGCTAGGTAAGACTGCCTTCGGTGCCCGGGAAAAACTCCCGGGCACCGAAGACACGTTAGAGCGAGGTTACCAGATGAACTTCAGCGAAAAATTTTTGCATATCTCTGGAAGTAGTTGCCGTGTGATCGCCGGCGGACAGCCCGCCAGCGCCTGCGACGCAACCGCTGTTGTTGTCATTACCGGTGCATGGACCCGTCGGACCCGGGTTGGCCGCAACTCCGTGAGCCAAGGTCGTTGGGTCATACAGGAACTCGTTCTGAACCGGTGGGTTGAAGTTTACGTGGTTCAGAATATTGAAGACTTCAAACCGGAATTGAACGTTGAAGGCTTCCGAGATTCGCGGGATCCTCGTGTTCTTTACCAATGAGAAGTCCAAATCCTCCAGTCCAGGGCCGGTCAGAATGTTACGGCCCGCATTCCCCAGGGGAATAAACGGCGTGCCGTTAACAATGGTCGGAGCTGGAATCTGGAAGCACTGCAACTTGACGTAGTTGGCGAAGTTTCCGGGATTGGTGAGCGTCTGGCATCCCGGTCCGCTCAGGCGGTTCGGATATGCAAACGAGTCGGTGTTGTTCAAACCGAGAGGATCTCCCGCCAGAAGAGGGGTGAAAGGTTCACCCGAGGAGGCCGAGAAAATACCGCCCAGCTGCCATCCACCGGCAACAGTTCCCGCAAACCCAGACCACGCTTTCGGGGTTGGAATGTTCCACAGGTAATTGATCGACAATACCTTGCCGTCGTTGAAGTCCGAGACGCCTCGCGTGAGTTTCGGATCAAACCAGTTCAGCGAGGAAATCGCGGTGATGACCGAGTCGGAAATGACCGCACCTGACGCGGTGTCAATGGACTTCTGGTAAGTAAAGCTTCCGGTGACCTGGAAACCATGGCTCAATTGCTTGGTCACTTGCAATTCGAGGCCGTGGTAGACCGAGGAATTCCGGAAGAACGTGGACGGCAAGCGTCCGATACCATTACCGGAATTGAGGGTGGTGCCGCTGCCCTGGCCAGTGCAATCGTTGATGTTCGAGCCGCCGGGGATAAAGCTAACGCAGGGCCACAGATATTGGCCATTGTTGACCGTCGGCAATACGATGTTGGCATCGTCCACCTGAGTGGTGCCGTGAACGCCGTGAGATCCTACGTAACCAACCATGACGGTGAGGTTCGGCAGGATTTCGCGCTCAATGTTGAGATTCCACTGCATGACATAGGCGCGCTTGGGGTTTTGGTCGATGAAGGCTACGCGTTGTGATCCGAGGCCAACCTGGCAGAAAGCGGCTGCGGAGCTTGAAGAGCAATCCGGGAACGAGCCGAACTCGCCGAACGATCCGCTGGACAGGTTGCCGCTGCTGCCAGATGCGAGAAACGGATAGGTTTGGGCGGTCGTGCTTCCCATGAACGCAATCAACGGAAGCTGATCGTAGAAGCCAAAGCCTCCGCGGACCGACATCTTTCCGTCACCCTTAGGATC
Source organism: uncultured Acidobacteriota bacterium (assembly GCA_963695945.1). Taxonomy (GTDB): domain Bacteria; phylum Acidobacteriota; class Terriglobia; order Acidiferrales; family UBA7541; genus Palsa-360. The sequence continues at coordinate 3,223 of CAVOIX010000094.1, forward strand.
CCAAGCGAATCCGACGCGCGGGGAGAAGTCTTTCAGCGTGTTGTTATGGAATAACTCACCGCTCGGAAAGGGTGTGCACAGTGAATTGTTCGCCTGTCCGCAATAGATCGTGGGAGAGGACAAGCTGGCCAGCGTAGCAATTTTGCCCTGGGCATCGGACGGAACCGTCATCGGTTCGTAACGCACACCCATGTTGATGGTCAGGTTCGGACGAAGACGAAAGTCGTCCTGAATGTAAGCGCCATAGATAGTCGCGCGAGTCTCACGCGGGGTAATGCCGCCGGGGAGGTCGGTAGTGATCTTCATCGTTCCCGAGTTTCCCGGGCACGAAACGGTCACAGTTCCGCCGCAGTCATTCAGAAATGCGTTCATGCTGGAGAATGTGAAGACTCCTCCGGGGCGTGGGGATCGGTTGACATTGAGTTGATCACGCTCGGCGCTGAAGCCAAAACGCAGGGAGTGTTTGCCCTTGGTCCAAAATGCGTCATCGTAAACCTGGAACGTGTTCCAGTGATTGACTTGCGGGTTCGGCGAGGTCAAGCCACCGGTGAACAGCGCATTGCCGCCGATGAAGATCTGGGGAGCATCGAATCCCGGAAGCGCGCCGTAGAGCGGATTGGTGATCGCCGGATTCAGCGAAGTGGCCCCGAGCGGACCGCCCTGGAAGTCCCGGTGAAAACCGAAGCGGGCGGAATTGACCAGCGTCGAGCTAAAGGTGTGGGTTTCCGCAATCGTGGCAAAGGTGCTGCTGGTGCCGGTGTTCACGGTCTTGTTGTTAAATTCATCGGGAGTACCGACGGTGGACTTATCGCGGAGAACGTGCCGCTCAACTGATCTTTAGCGGTAAGGGCGTGATCGGCGCGGATAATGTAATAGTCTTCCGAGCTGATCTGGTTGGCGCCAAACACGCAAAGATTTGTCAACGGATCGCCGGTGGCCTGAATCTGGCAAACGGTCTTTCCATTTAGAGTTCCATCGACCGGGAAAAAGGCAGTGATATAAGGCGCGATCGCGGCCACGGCAGACGAGGCAGCGCTGGCGGAAGGAAGAATGCTGGCGTTCGAAAGACCTTTGGCCTCACGCAGACCTTCGTAATCGCCAAAGACGAACGTCTTGTCCTTGATGATCGGCCCGCCGGCGGAAGCGCCGAACTGGTTGCGGCGGAATTCGGGAATCTGCGGAGGATCGAATACGTTACGGGCGTCCAGTGCACTGTTGCGCAGGAAGTCGTAAGCCGTTCCATGGAACTGGTTGGTGCCGGACTTGGTGGTGGCGTTAATGACGCCTCCCGAAGCGCGGCCGTATTCCGTCGAGTAGTTGGTGGTCAGCACGGAGAATTCTGAAATCGCATCCACGCCGGCGTTGGTGCCTAGCACGCTGCCTGGTCCGCCGTTGCCCGGATCGTTGATGCTGACGCCGTCCACGCGATAGTTGTTCTGCTGGGGACGCGCGCCGGAAATGGACAACTGCACGCCATAGCCGCGGGTGAAGCGGTCGCGCGTGCTGAGGTCAGGCTGAGTGTGAAGTTGATAGACGCCCGCCTGAAGGTTGGCGAGGTCGCTCCACGAACGGCCGTTCAACGGCAGGTCGACGATCGTCTTTTCGGTGGTCAGGTTACCGATTTCCGCATTGGTCAGGTCCACGGTGGGAGCTTCGGAAGTGACTTCCACGGTTTGGCTGGATTGGCCAACCTGCATGGTGATGTTCAGGAGTTGCGTTGCGCCGACCGTCAGTGTTACGCCGGACTGCACCGCGGTGGAGAACCCCGAAGCGGTTACGTTGATGATGTAAACACCAGGCTGCAAGTTGGGCGCCGAGTAGATTCCGTCGGCGTTAGAAGTCACGGTTCGCGCTTCACCGGTGGCATTGTTTTTGATGGAAACTTCGGCGTTGGGAACAACTCCGCCTGATTGGTCCGAAATTGTGCCGTTCAGCGTTGCTCCTACCGCTTGAGCGTGCAAACGCAAAGCGCCACATGAAACTACCACTAAGATCGCACATAACGTAAGTCTCACAAACCGAGTAAAAAACACCCCACTACCCATTGATTGGGCCCCCTATTGTCAATTGAACACCCCACTACACGTACTGGTGAAACACCCCATTGCAGGGAAAAAGACACCCAAAACACACGCATCGCAACGGCGATGCGATCTAGCCCTACAACTTCATCTTTTTTTACTGCGGTCCACTGAGTGTTGCGGACCCGATTACAACTACTTGGTTGCTTTCACTGTAATGAACACCACCAACCCCAGCGGCATTCATACTAGGCAGGATTGAAATTAGACAGCATTTGAGACCCTATCGTCAACATATTCGTGCAAGTTTGTGACTCGCACGGCGCTGACGAATCGCTTTTTATGTCGCAACGGCGGCGCGATTGCCTCTCGCAGAGGCCTAGGGTTCCCTCCTGAATACCCTGCCTTTCTTCGCGCACTTCCGGGAGTGCAACGGCGCTGGGCTCTGGAGCAGTTGAGCCGGGCGGCTTGACCGTCGCCCGGCGATGTGCCATGGTCGGATTTGTACCGTTCCCTTGGGTGAGGGCTTCGATTCCATGGAGGAAACTATGGCAGTAAAGCTCAACAAGACCGCATATGAACACGCCGTGACGTTTGTGGATGATGGACACTTTGTGGCGGATGAACGAGACGCCTGGAGTGAAGATCAGCCCACCGCTGACGAAGAAAATGAATTCATCGAGCAGAATGGATTTCACGAGTACGCCAAGTGGCACCTCGGGATCGACGATGAGGAATCCGAGAACACCAAAAAAAGATATAAATTCCCCTATGGCGATTTCCTCGACGTCCATCGTTGCGGGGTAATTTCCGCGGAAAGCAGAGCAGGACAATACCAGCATCGCGACATCGAACTGGCGGCAACTCGTTTGCGCGAAATGATTGACGAAAAAACGCCGGCGAAAGCACGCGGCAAGTCGACCTCTGATTAGCAAAATAGCCGGGGACCAAGACGTTTTTTCCTTACGCGCCACAAACTCCCGAGACCTCCAGCCAAGCGCACTGAGTGCCGCAAGGCGCTACTCTGCGCATTCACGACAGCGGGCTTCCCGGTGGTTCATTCCGGAACCCAGAATCGAAGGCTGATTCTTATTCAATTGACCGCGCCGCGTTTGTAGACTAACGTGTCGCTGCGAACCTCCCGGGCCGGATTGGAATTGGACTCAAACCAGATGAGGCCATTCAACAACGCCACCGTAGCCTGCCCTCAGTGTAAATCAAGAAATCTCTACAGGACAAAACGGAAAGGCCTGTTCGAGCGAATTATTCTTTATCCTTTGGGGTTTCGCGCCTACAGCTGTGTCTATTGCGGCAAGCGTTTTTGTTCCAATTCCAGCGCCGTACCCTTCGTGCCGGGGCGCTCGAATCCAATTCCTTCCGATCGTTCCGAGCGACGCTAGCGAGTCTCCGGAAGCGATGAATCACGCGAATCATTTTCGCCTCTTTCCGAAAGACGGCGGCTCTCGACGCAACCCAACTGTAATGCGATTGCCAATAAACACATGAGCGGTCGGCCTTAAATCCGCATCGGTACACATACGCCTCTTCCTACTCGGTCCATCTCACGGTACACTGCTTACCGTCTTGCTTGCCCCTCGTCATCTAATCTTTACCGCCCTCGAAGGCGCCCTCATCGATCCCCGAACGGATTCCTTCGTCGGCGCGGAAGAGGCTTTGTCAGAACTGGAGCGGCGAAAGATTGCTTACGTACTGCTGACGTCGCGAACTCGCGAAGAAATCGAACCGATCCGGCGAAAACTGGGACACAACCACCCATTCGTGACCGAAAACGGTGGAGGCATTTTCTTCCCGGACGGATACTTCAGCCTGAAGATTCCCGGCGTGGTGCGCACCGCGCGCTATCTGAGCATCGCTCAGGGTCGGCCTTACGCGGAAGTCTGCGAGGCGCTCGACGACATCGCCGAGGAATGCGCGGTTGGCGTCGCCGGATTCCATCACATGAGCCTGCGCGAGATCGCGGACAACACCGGGATGCGCCCTCGCAATGCGGAACTCGCGCGAGCCCGCGAATTTGACGAACCCTTCTATTTCACCTCGACGGACGAAAAAGCCATCGCCCGCTTCGTGGAAACCGCTCGCGAGCGCGGATTCGACGCGCGGCGCGGCCAGACGTTCTGGCATCTCTCGTCACGCTGCGATCCCGCCAGGGCGGTTCGCACCCTCGCCCAGTTGTTCCGTGATGCCACTCACATCAAATTGAGCCTCGTCGGAATTGGCGGCGGAGAGCTGGACGTGCCGTGGCTGCGCGCCGTCAACCATGCCATCCTGCTGCCTGCTGCGCTCGAATCCGCGAAATCCGGCGAAACGCCACTCGAGGGTCCCGCTCGGCCAACGGCAATCACTATGGGCGAGGCTCCGGGCGCAGCGGGTTGGAAGCAGGAAATTTTGAATATTATCGGATAGTTTCAGTACTGCCAGTATTTTCCGCTGGGAATCGTTTTTCACACTGTGGGAATCGCCGGGGAATTTATGCGCGGGGGTTTGCGGCATAGGCCCTCGATTTCACGCGCCATTCCGGCATAACTTGCCGATTCTACAACACTTCTTGTTTCCGCCGCTTGTATGCAAGCGTGGCCCCTTTCGTGCCATCTTCTAAGTCATTATCGTGGCGGGGCATGCGCGTTGCTCCGGCACCCTACAAATGTCACGCAGATGCCGTGTCATCGCGGCTGGCGATTTTTTACTCTTTCCCCACCGGGGGGAATGGGCATGGGCGGCTCGGATGCACGGTGCCGCCCATTTTTATTGTCGACACTATGCCAAACTTTGCCGCAGACCCGCCCGCCGGGGGCGTGTACGATGTCCTCAGACATTGCATGACCGCTGGAGGTATTCCGTGAGCAAAATTTGCCGCAATGCGCTGTTGTCGATCCTGGCGCTACTGGCCGTGCAGCCCGCGACCCTGTTCGTGCCCGTCGCGCGTGCGGCCGCAAGTCCGGCAGCCGATGCGATCGGAAGAAAGAAGAACAAGAAATTCAGAATGAAAAAAAGCAAAAAGATTAAGCTGAAAGGTCATCACGGTTCGCACAAGGGAAAGCCGGCATAGGCCACATTACTTCCGCGATCCCAAACTCCCCACACTGAGGACAAAAAACCAAAACGGGGAACCTGGCGGCTCCCCGTTTCAGCGCTTTAATTTTCGCCGTCTGGACGGTATCAGCGTCGCTGACGGTACGCACCGCGTGCGCGGTGTGCTGGAAGCTATTTGTGTTCTAAGCCCGGTGGAGTCATGCTCACCTCTCCGATGCTTTTCGAACAACAATTCCTTTGTACGCTTGTGCTGCCAGTTTGGCAAGCGTGCACTTAGAATTTCAGCAGAAAAAACCAGACGGATAAATACGATGCAAGTGTTTTGTTCACTGCAAGATACAGCTACCTGACGAAGAGGCCCTCGCGCAGTTGATCACGCCCTACAAACATCTTCGAAGAACGGTATCGCCCAAAGAGATTGGAAATCTCCCGGTTTTGAAAAACACGCTGGGGCTGGAAAGGGCAAGCTGCTGGAATGAGTTCCAGGTTTTGCGCGTCAAGCACGCGATAGCGATGAAAGAGCATAGGCTTACGCGTATGAAACATGGCGAACACTACCCCGCCATCGCGCACCAGGGACGTAATGCGCGCGGCGAGTTTGGCCATCAGATCGTTGTCCAAGTAATCCAGGATATCCCACATCAATACAGCATCGAATGTGTTATCCGGGTAGAGCATGGTCGATTCCAGAAAGCGGTTGGCACGTGCCTCCGGAGTCAATTCAGACCGGTCCGCACCCGCTGGTATATTCTTCGCTCGCTGCGCGTCTTCCTCGAGAAAGTACTGCCAGGTAGCCAGGAGATCCTCGGTATAGACCTTGAAGCCGCGTTCGATGAAGAAAGTGATGGTGGTTTGCCGGGCAGGACCGAGA
>CAVOIX010000095.1:0-11341 GCA_963695945.1 uncultured Acidobacteriota bacterium
ACGCTACAAGGCGGAATGCCCCACCGTCACTGGTCCTATCAAGCGCATCCGCTCGGTGCACAAAGATGGCGTCGCGTTTGCCGTGCAGCACACTTCCCACAAATTCAAGTTCACGCTGCCAGGACCCATGACCATCGCGGACACCATCGCCGATGAATATTACGGCGACCGCGTGAAGCTTGCCTATGCGCTCGCGGAGGCGCTGAATGAAGAAGCGCTGGAACTGGAGCGCTGCGGCGTCGCCACCATTCAGTTTGACGAGCCGGCATTCAATGTCTATCTCGATGAAGTTCGTGAATGGGGCATTGCGGCCCTGGAACGCGCAGCGCAGGGACTGAAGTGCACAACTGCCGTCCACATCTGCTACGGCTATGGCATTAAGGCGAATAATGACTGGAAGGAATCTCTCGGAGGCGAGTGGCGCCAGTATGAGAAAACGTTTCCGTACCTCGCTGCGAGCAAAATCGATCAGGTTTCCCTTGAGTGCATGCACTCGCACGTTCCCGCGTCACTCATGGGTTTACTGAAAGGAAAAGATGTGCACGTCGGCGTGATCGACGTAGCCTCAAATACGATTGAGACGCCGGAAGAAGTGGCCGCCGTCTTGCGCGGGGCGATGAAGTATGTTCCGGTAGAGCACATCCTCGCCAGCACCAACTGCGGCATGGCGCCCATGCCGCGAAACGTGGCCTACGCAAAACTGCGCGCGATCACTGCAGGAGCGGCGCTCGTGCGCAAGGAACTTGGTATCAAGTAGCTGAATCTCAAACGTAAGACACCGGAGCGGCCTGCCCTCGACGCGGGTTCGGGAAAAGCTCAATTGGAAATTAAAACTTCGTAACCTCAGAAAAATTAAAATTGCCAACCTTCATCGCGGGCACCACCATATCGAAGGACTCTTCTCCCGCGGCCCGCACCGGCACACCCATCATTTCGACGTTGGAAAGCATCTCGAGGAGGCTCTGGTTGAAGCGAAAATTCCGCACGCCGCCGGTGACTCGCCCATCTTGTACCAGGAACGTGCCGTCGCGCGTCATGCCGGTGAGCACTTTTTCGTAGGGATCGACCTCGCGGATGTACCACAGGCGCGTGACCAGAATGCCGCGCTCCGTCGAACGCACCATTTCGTCGACCGACGATTTCCCTCCGCTGAAAACCAAATTCATGGGAGCCTCGCCCATATCGTTGGGCAAAGAAAAGCCATGGCCAGTGGGTTTCGCTTTCATTTTCTTGGCCGTGGCGCGCGCGTACACCAGGTTGCTCGGAACGCCCTTGTCCATCAGCAAAACTTTCTGGCGGGGCATTCCTTCGCCATCATAGGGCGCTCCGGACTGCAGTGGATGGTAGGCGTCATCGTGGAGCGTGATGTTTTCGCCGAGGATGCGCCTGCCCATGCGCTTCGTGAAGCATGAGCGCTGGTCAGCCATCGCCGTGCCCGCGAAATCGTAACAAATAAATCCGACCAGATCGAGCACCGCCGACGGTTCGAGAATCACGGTCCAACGTCCGGGCTCGGCTTCGCTGGGATGGCGCGAGGCGGCTGCTTTTTCGCTGGCGCTGCTGGCCATGGCGATGGGATCGATTTGCGTGAGATCGGGCGCACTGCCCTTGGCCCAGCCGGAGGAATCGGATTCCAGAATGGTGACCGAAAATTCGGCGCGCGTCTGCCGGAACGAAGCGAAGAGGCCGTTGGTGTTGACGATCGCCGATTGCCAAACGCCCGTCGAATAAATCCCCGCAGCCGTTTGCCTGTTCCTTTCAGCCATGGACGTGACACGAACCACGGCCCGGGCGCGGTCGGCGGGAGTGGCCTGGGCGGTGTTTTCAAAATAGCGTGTGATTTTGGCGTATTTTTGAGGGCCCGGCATCGGCAAAAGGTCGCGACTGCGCGGCTGGCTGCGCGCCAGCGACTTGGCGGCGTCCACCACGCGGCGTAGCGAATCGTCATCCGTTTTATTGGTGGTCGCGCGGGCGCTGCGGCCGTCGAACACAGTGCGCACCGAAACGGCGAGCGCTTGCTCCGCGACATTCTGATGAATGGTGTTATTGGCGAAACGCGTCAGAGCATCGGTGACCGCCCCAATTTCCACTTCCGTTTCGTCCGCGTCGCTGAATTTGAAAATCTTCTCGGCGATGCGGCGCATCTCGGCATCAGACAGCAGATGCAACCCGGCCACCGCCCGCGACTCGCCGTGAGCGGCAACGCCGGACTTTCGGCGCGGGGGGCGCGGATTCTTCACGGATTTTTTGGCTTTTTGATCCACAATTTTTCAATTCGCCGCGCGATGGGTTCCAGTAACACAGGCTTCAGCCTGTGGAATTTGGTTGCAGCAAGAGCGCTCTTGCGTCGACCAACCCCCACAGGCTGAGGCCTGCGCCACTCAGCGCCGCGATCGATGGCCCGTCACTTCGCGAACGCCGCGCCCACTTTGATATTGCGAAAGCGCGCGGGAGACGCTCCGTGGCCCGTGCCCATGGTCTGCGACGGTTGGCCCTTGCCGCAATTCGGCGTGCCCCATAGCGTCCAGTGCTCGCGCGCACAAATGGCGTCGCAACTGTTCCAGAATTCCGTGGTGATGCCGCTGTAGCTGGGATTTTTCAGCATGCGCGTTTTCTTGCCGCCTTTGATCTCCCAGGCAATTTCCGTGGAAAACTGAAAATGATAGCGGCGGTCGTCGATGGACCAGGAGCGGTTCGTCGCCATCAGGATCGCGTCATCGGTATCCGCGATCAAATCCTCATACCGCCACGCCCCCGGAAGAATGCTGATGTTGGTCATGCGGATGATGGGCAGCCGGTTCCAGGATTCCGTGCGCATCGTGCCGCCGGAATGTTTCTGGCCGATGGCAACTGCGGTTTCGCGATTGGTCAGATAGCCGGTGAAAAGCCCGGCGGTGATAATGGGCGTGCACTGCGCTGGGACACCCTCGTCATCGTAGCCGAATGTGCCGAGGCCTGATCCGTGTTCGAGACGAGCGTCCGCCACTACATTCACGATTTCGGAGCCGTACCGCAGCTTGCCCAGCTTCTCGGTGGTCAGGAAACTCATGCCCGCGAAATTCGCTTCCATGCCCAGCACGCGGTCCAGCTCGATGGGGTGGCCGATGGATTCATGAATTTGCAGGCCCAGCTGCGAGCTGTCCAGAATAATGGTGTTTCGTGCCAGCAGGCGATTGCGCCGCGGTATGCAGCGCGACCGCTTCCTCTGCGACCCGTGGCGCGTTGCCCACGAGATCGAGCGACTCGACCAGTTCGTAGCCCGCAAGCATGTGCTGGCCGCCAAAGCTGTTCGGATACGATCGCTTCTGAATTTCATTCCCAGCGAAAAGAAGTGGCCACGATGCCCGCGCCTGATTGCATTTTAATTTGATAAATCGCGGAACCGATCGACGAGGCAAAAAATTCCTCGATACGCCGAAACGTCATGGAAGTTTCGGAAACCGTGACTCCCTTGACGCGCGCCATCTCGCGGTCCGCGGCCAACAACAGATCCAGTTGGCGCTCGATCGGAATCTGGAACGGATCCTTGACGTAGGGATTCTGCCAGGTGTCCTGGTAGGCGTCGACGGGCACCATTTCAACTTCATGGCGCTTGGCAAGCGCCGAAGCTTTGGCGATGGCCACGGCGTCGGGCGGCGCAGTCCGCAATTCCCTCTCGCGTCAGGCGGTCCGTGGAGGCAAAACCCCACGCGCCCTGCGCAATCACGCGAATGCCAATGCCAAAGATTCGGATTCGGCTAGCGTGCCGACCTGGCCATTTTTCGTGGAGAGATCGCGGCAGGCGGATATCCATGACGCGGGCGTCGGCGTAGGTTGCGCCACGCAGCTCCGCGGTTTCAAGCGCCCCATTGGCGAAGTCCCGCATCATGGAACTCGAATTACAATTTCAAAAGCGCGAACACCGAAAACACTGACGGTACGACAAAAGCACGGCAAAAGCTTACGTGCCTTCAGACCACGACGCCAGGTAAAGCTCTTGCTCCGGCGTCAGCTTGTCCATCTGCACGCCCATGGATTCCAGCTTGAGCCTGGCGATCTCGCTGATCGATATTCTCGGGCACCACGTAAACTTGCGGCTTCAGCTCCGACGCGTGCTTCAGCATGTACTCGGCGGAAAGCGCCTGGTTGGCAAAGCTCATATCCATCACGGCGGCCGGATGCCCCTCCGCAGCGGCCAAGTTGATCGAGCCGTCCTTCGCCCAGCAGATAAATTCTGCGGCCGTCCTTAGTCGAATATTCCTCGACGAACGGCCGCGCGATGCGCTTGCCGCTGGACATTTTTTCCAGCGCGGGGATATCGATTTCCACGTTGAAGTGGCCGGAGTTGCAGATCACCGCGCCGTCCTTCATCCGCTCAAATGCTCGCGTGAGCCAGCACCGATTTGTTTCCCGTGACGGTAACGAAAATATCGCCAATCTTGGCGGCTTCGGCCATGGGCATCACGCGGAAACCGTCCATCACGGCTTCGATGGCGCGCACGGCGTTGATTTCGGTAACGATCACGTCCGCGCCCAGACCCTTGGCGCGCATGGCCACGCCCTTGCCGCACCAGCCGTAGCCGGCGACCACGACGTTCATGCCCGCGATCAGAAGATTGGTCGAGCGAATGATGCCGTCGATCGTGGATTGCCCGGTGCCGTAGCGATTGTCAAAGAAATGCTTGGTCTCAGCGTCGTTAACGGCGATCACCGGATATTTCAGCGTGCCGTCCTTGGCCATGGCGCGCAGGCGAATCACGCCGGTGGTGGTTTCTTCGGTTCCGCCGATGACGTCCTGACCAGATGCTGGTGCTTGGTGAGCAGCAAGGTCACCAGGTCCGCGCCGTCGTCCATGGTCATTTGCGGCTTGTGATCGAGCGAAGCATTCAAGTGCGAATAGTAGGTGGCGTTGTCTTCGCCCTTGATCGCGTAACGTGGGAATCGAATAATCCTTAACCAGGGAGGCGGCCACTTCATCCTGCGTGGAAAGCGGATTCGAGGCGCACAGAACCAGGTCGGCGCCGCCATCGCGCAGCGTGATGGCCAGGTTGGCCGTTTCGCTGGTGACGTGCAGACACAGCGGAAAGGCGCACGCCCTTCAGCGGCTGCTCCTTGATGAATCGCTTGCGGATCAATCTGCAGAACGGGCATCTGCTGATTGGCCCATTCGATTTTTCGCTTGCCCTGCTCGGCCAAAGCCATATCTTTAACATCGCCGGCCGCAATTTGCAAAGTCTTGTCACGCGATTCTCCTTCATTCGAGTCAAGCGGCGGCATTTGTGGCTGCCCTGGCGATCAAGCGGAGATCGCACTCCACATCCGCCAAAAGCAAGAGGCAAGAGTGCCGGCGGCTGAACACGAATGGCCTAGCGGCGAACGGCGACTTCTTTGCCGCCAATCCCGGCCTGGCTGCGAATCGAATCCGCCTTATCCGTTCGCTCCCAGGTAAATCCCGGGCCGGAACGGCCGAAATGGCCGAACGAAGCCGTCGGCCGGTAAATCGGGCCGCCGTAAATCCAGCGATTCGATAATTCCGCGCGGCGTAAGCTTGAAACGTTGCGCGGATCAGTTCGGTGATTTGTTCGTCGGGAATCGTGCCGGTGCCAAACGTGTCGGCCATCACGGAAACGGGCTCGGCGACGCCGATCGCGTATGCCAGCTGCACTTCCACTTTGCGCGCCACGCCCGCGGCCACCAGATTCTTGGCCACGTGGCGCGCCATGTAGCACGCCGAGCGATCCACCTTCGAAGGATCCTTGCCCGAAAAAGCGCCGCCACCGTGACGGCTGTAGCCGCCGTAAGTGTCCACGATAATTTTGCGGCCCGTCAAGCCCGCATCGCCCATCGGTCCGCCGACCACGAAACGCCCCGTCGGATTGATATGAAATTTTGTGTTCTTGTCCATCAGCGCCGCGGGAACCACTTTGTCGATCACTTCATCGCGACGGCGTTCTGCAGATCGGCATTCGAAACGGATTCGCTGTGCTGCGTGGAGATGACTACGGTATCGACGCGCACGGGACGGCCGCCGTCATATTCGACGGTCACTTGTGACTTGCCGTCGGGCCGGAAGAAAGTCGACCAGCCCTGGCGGCGAACTTGCGAGAGCCGCTGCACCAGCTTGTGTGCCAGCGTAATCGGCAGCGGCATCAACTCCTCGGTTTCATCGCAGGCAAAGCCGAACATCAGTCCCTGATCGCCGGCGCCACCGGTATCCACGCCCATGGCGATGTCGGGAGACTGCCGCTTGACTGAGGAAATAACCGCGCACGTGTCGCAATCAAAGCCATACTTGGCACGTGTGTAGCCAACATCGCGAATCACGTCGCGCGCCAATATCGGAATAATCCAGAACCGCCTTGGTGGTGATTTCCCCCGCGACCATCACCAGCCCGGTGGTCACCAGCGTTTCGCAGGCCACGCGTCCCGTGGGATCTACCGTCAGCACCGCATCCAGTACCGCATCCGAAACCTGGTCGGCAATCTTGTCCGGATGACCTTCGGTCACCGATTCCGAGGTAAACAGAAATTTGCGTTTATTTTCGCTCAAACCAGCACCCCTTCCAAAGAATTCTGCGAGTGGAACACGCGACTGCGGATCCGCGCAACGCAGTGCGATTCATCGTGTTCGACGCAATACTGAACGCTAACATGCGACGCCAAGCGGCTGTCAACGAATTGGAGCCTGAACGACGTGTAGCGAAGTCTAAATAGCGAACATTGCAGGTTGTAGTGGCGGACGTGCCGATCTGAAGACTTTCATCGCAAATTCGTCTACGAATCTTCGTCCACCTCGGCCGCCGCTCCCAGTGTTCCCTTTCGGCGCGCCAGCAAAAAATTGCGAATAAAGGGATCAAGATCGCCATCCAACACGCGATCGACGTCGCCCATCTCAAATTTGGTGCGGTGATCCTTGATCAGACGATAGGGCTGGAGGGTGTAGGTGCGAATCTGGCTGCCGAAACTGATGTCCCGCTTGGTTTCGTCCAGCTTGCGCGTTTCGGCCTGGCGCTTTTCGATTTCCAGCTCGTACAGGCGAGAACGCAGCGACTTCATGGCCAGTTCGCGATTTTTGTGCTGGCTGCGTTCATTTTGGCACTGCACGACGATGCCCGTAGCCAGGTGCGTAATGCGCACGGCGGTTTCCACCTTATTCACGTTCTGGCCGCCGGCGCCGCCCGCACGAAACGTATCGATGCCGCAACTTCTTCGGGCTTCACGACAATCTCAATGCGGTCGTCGATTTCCGGAATGACGAATACCGAAGCAAACGAAGTGTGCCGGCGCGCGGCCTGATCGAACGGCGAAATGCGGATCAGGCGATGCACGCCGCTTTCCGTCGAGAGAAATCCAAAAGCATTCTCGCCTTCGACGCGCACCGTCGCGGATTTCAAACCCGCTCCTTCGCCCGGCGTCAGGTCCATCACCGTCGCGTGAATACCCTTGCGCTCCGCCCAGCGCAAATACATGCGCAGCAGCATTTCCGCCCAGTCCTGCGATTCCATCCCGCCGGCGCCGGGCTTGATGGTCATGATGGCGTTCAGGCGATCGTTCTCGCCGTACAGCAGCGTGACCGTTTCCAGTTCCGAAACGTAGGTATCCGGCGGCGACATTTCGCGCTCGATTTCTTGCAGCAGCGAATCGCGTTGGGCAGAATCTGGTTCTCTTCCTCGGCCAGATGAAAATAGGTTTCGATGTCGCTCGGCCATGCGCGCGAGCTTTTCATCGGACGCCAGGACCCGCTTCGGCGGCCTTGCGCTGCTGCATGACTTTCTGCGCCTGCTCCTGGTCCTGCCAGAAATCCGGCTGCGCGATTTTGTCTTCCAGGGAGGCTACGGTTTCGCGGCTGCGGGCAACGTCAAAGATAACTCCGCACAAGTTCGATGCGCTTGCTGAAGTTCATCCTGACTGGCGCTGCTAAATCTTCAATCATCATGTGGTGGCCTGCTTATGCGGAATAGTCTGCGCGCGCAAATCTGTCGCGCGCAGCCATCAACAGCTAACACGAGCGCGGCGAGAACGCACAGCCATGGCAGCCAGTCACCCCAGCGCGCGTACGGCGTCAGGTCTGAGCGAAACGCATAGGGAGCGTCCAGCTCTGCCGCGAATCTTTTCCGGCAGCCGCGCCACGATACGTCCATAGGGGTCGACGGAAACGGTGATCCCGTCGTTCGTATCGCGCAGCAGCCAGCGCCGGTTTTCCACCGCCCGAACACGCGCCATCGCCAGGTGCTGCCCCGGAGCGCTCGATCCGCCGAACCAGCCGTCGTCGGAGATATTGATGAACACCTGCGCCCCGTTCAGCGTGAAGCGGCGGACTTCGTTGGGAAAGATCGCTTCGTAACAAATGAACACTCCGAAACGGCCGCCCGGCAATCGTGCCGACCTTGTATTCCGTGCCGTGCTGAAAATCGCCGATCAGGCTGGTCAAATCCCTGGCAAAGAAACAACCAGTCTCTCCAGGGAACATATTCGCTGAAGGGCACGAGATGAATCTTGTCATAAATAAACTTGAGCGGCCGTCCGGGGCCAGCAGCGCTGCGCTATTGTTGGCTCCGCTCTGGCCATTCCCGAGCGGCTTCGAAGTCGATTACGCCAACCAGAAATCCATCGCTCGTTCCGCGTGCGATGCGCAGGGCGCGCAACCTAAAATTGGCCGTCTTGCAAGGAAAACGGGGCAGGGACTTCCGGCCAAACCACCAAGCCCGGAGATTTTTGAGCTGCCGCGATGCTCATGCGTTTCCAGCCGATCCATTTCCGCCGCGTGAGTCTGCATCCAGGCGGACGGATAATTCATCGCCACGGGAAAATTGGTTTGCACCAGATGCGCCACATGATCCGCCGGAGCCTGGGGCACCAATCTCGGCCCCGCTATAGCTATAAAGATCAGCACAACCGTAGCGCCACGCCAAGAACTTGACTCCGGATTGCTTGACGCTCGGTGAAGCGCAGGATCGCCCATGCCGTAAGACCGTTGTACGCCGCAACCAGCAACGAAAGTCCAAAGATTCCGGTAATCGCCGTGATCTGTACCAGCGCCAGATTTCCGGCGGCCACATATCCCAGCAGATTCCATGGAAAACCGATCGCCGGAAGATGCATGAATGCAAATTCCAAACCGACCCACAGAAATGGAGCCGCGAGGCATGCTCGCTCCGGGGCAAACTCCCCGAGCCAAGCGATTGCCGTCGCGTAAACGGCGCGAAAACGGAGGTCACTACAACGACCAACGCGAACACGCCGGCGGCCTGAGCTACGGGAAGGGGCCCGTACTGACGCATCACAGTGTAGAACCACGGCAAGCTCAGCCCGTAGCAGGCCACTCCGTGCACCCATCCCAAAAGAAACGCAAATCGCGGGCGCGCTCCCAGCACGGAGACAATCAGCAGCGCCGGGAGCGATCCATCCGAAAATTGGTAGATTGAACGCGGGGTAGGCCAACGCCAGCGCGATGCCGGAGGCGAGCGCGAGCAGCAGCCGGACAGTTTTCGACAGGCGCATGGCCACGGCATTGTAGACCGTCAACGCTCCGGACGCACATCCAGAAGTGTCGCAAACGTCGATTGACCTGGGAAGCTACAGATTGCGCGATACAAAAAAACAGGGGAAAGGGCTTTCGCCCGTTCCCCTGTGGATGAAACCCAGGAATGCCTAGCCGCCGATCGGAGTGCTGCTAGCACTGGGAGTTGAACCGTCCGTAGTTTGCCGAATCACGCCGCTCTGATCCGTAAAGAACTTTCGCTGCCCCGTGGAGGTTGACTGCGGAACCGCGATGATCGTGTATTGCGTTATGGCCGTGGTGCCGCTGGCCGCCGCGGTTGGCGCATAGGTGAACGTGTAGCCGCTTTTCGATGGAGTGGCCGAGCCGAGCAAACTATCGACCAGGTCCGCCGCGGAAGCACTCGGAACGACCCCGGACGCCACAGGTCCGAGTTGCGACAAATTGGTCGTCGGTGCTGTAGAGTAAGTTGTCTCGTAAGCTACGATCGACGTATTGTAGGTCCGCAAGGTGGCGACGGCAGACGCTTCGTTGGCGGCCATCTTCGAGCGCAGTAAGTTCGGAATTGCGATCGCCGCGATAATTAGGATGATCGCCACGACGATCAGCAATTCGATTAATGAAAAGCCCTTTTGTCTGGTCTTACGCATGCACGGTGCTCCTTTTGATGTAAATTCAACGGTTGAGACTAGCCAATAGCTTCATTCTCTACTTTATAACGCACTCGGAGCGCCAAACTGTCCACCGGGAGCCCCGATGGAAAAATGCTCTCTAACCTCCTTGTTGTTACCATGTTGATGAAATTTGAAATCGAATGCCGGAATTGGAGAAGAGTGAAACCGGATTGAAATTTTGGAATAGTGCCACTAAGTGTCGCTACAGCACGACAGAATGTGTCACTTTCTAATCGAGCGACGTTCCCCGACAGCTGCCGGATAAACTCTGATCCAGCGAGTCATCAAGCGCGCAATCCACGCGCTCCGGGCCCCTGCTGAAGCGGACTGAAAGAGCGGAGCACGCCGGCCTTTGGCGCATTGCAGCAACCGATGCCGCAAAATCCCCAGCTGTCGATTGAAAAAGTTCTGGCGGTCAAGAAATGGCAGGGCTGGCGAGCGCCGCCGGCCAAGCTTCATGCGTTCCTGTTGAATGCGCGCCACTGGGCCCAGTGATATCAAGGCTCTGTCCAGCGTGAGCAATGCATCTTCCCGCCGCCCGGCAGACGTATAGACCTCGGCGAGGTTCAAAAACAGCTGCGCGTCATTGTGCTTCATACCCAAGGCCGCCTCGCAAAGTTCCAGGGCATCGATCCATCGCTGTTCTGCACGAGCCAGGAGACTCCCACGAAGGAAATATAGTAAGGGTTGTGTTTTTCCAGGACTGCAGCCTTGCGGAAGTGCTCAAGGGCAATGCTCGGTCGCGCGTCGCGCAACAAACGCACTCCCTGCTTGAATTCGGCGAAGGCTACGCTGTCAGTCATATTGAATCTCCGGCGGGGTGGGGATTGGGTTTCAACGCCAGCACAATATAGTAGGTTCTACCTGAGGGTCACCGCCCGCACGGACAGATGATGGCCATGGCGGAAGTACACTTCCGCTCGAAGATGGACGGTAGTCGGGCGATTACGGGCGAGTTACAAGCGCGATGGTCATTCCGTGGCCCCGCGAACAGGGGAATACGTCAGCGCTATGGTCAGCGCGTTCTTCAGCGCGTTCTTCAGCGCTTGATAATGGACTTGAATCCTTTGGCTTCCAGTTCCTGCCGCGCACTGGACGCGGTCTGATTGTCCGGATAAGGCCCGACCTGCACTCGATAAAGCTTGTCGGCGCCGGGGGTCAGGACGATGGCAGGGAATTTTTTCTGCTG
>CAVOIX010000096.1:0-33846 GCA_963695945.1 uncultured Acidobacteriota bacterium
TTCACGCGCATTCCCTCGAACATCGAATAGTCCACGCGCATGTGATGGGTCTCGGCGCTGATTACCTGTTCCGCGTCAGGGTCGAAGATCACAATGTCAGCGTCCGAGCCGACGGCGATCGTGCCTTTACGCGGGTACAGTCCAAACAGTTTTGCGGGGGCCGTGGAAACCAGTTGTACGAATCGATTTGCTGAGAATTTTCCGCCGTGCACGCCGCCGGAATAAATCAGGCTCAGGCGATGCTCGACTCCCGGCCCGCCATTGGGAATTTTTGTGAAATCATTTTTGCCCAGTTCTTTCTGTTCCTTCATGCAGAAAGGGCAGTGATCGGTGGAGACCACTTGCAGCGTATCCTGCGCCAGGCCTTGCCAAAGTTTTTCCTGATTCCATTTTTCGCGCAGCGGCGGAGTGAACACGTATTTCGCGCCCTCGAAGCCGGGAACGTCCATGTTTTCCAGAGAGAGGTGCAGGTACTGGGGGCACGTTTCGGCGTAAGCGGGCAAGCCCGCGATCACGGGCCTCGCGCACTTTTTCCAGCGCGTCATTGCAGGAAAGGTGCACGATGTAAACCGGCGCGCCGGCCATTTCGGCCAGCGCGATGGCCCGCGACGGTCGCTTCGCCTTCGGCGGTCGTCGGCCGCGTTAGCGCGTGATATTTCGGCGCGGTTTTTCCCTCGGCCAGGGCCCGCTGCACCAGCACGTCAATCGCGCCGCCATTTTCCGCGTGCATGCAGATCATGCCGCCATGTTTGGCGGCCTGCAGCATGGCTTTGAAGATAGTGGCGTCGTCCAGCATGAAAATGCCGGGATAAGCCATGAAAAGCTTGAAAGAGGAAACGCCTTCGCGGACCAGCGCGCCCATTTCTTCCATTTGCGTGTCGCCCAGTTCAGTAATGATGCAGTGAAACGCGTAATCAGCCACTGCTTTCCCGTCGGCTTTCTTCATCCAGGTGTCAAAGGCGTGCCGCAACGTCTGCCCCTTGTACTGAATGGCGAAATCGATCAGCGTGGTGGTGCCGCCGAAAGCGGCGGCGCGCGTGCCGGTTTCAAAATCGTCGGCGCTGGTGGTGCCGCCGAAGGGCATATCCAGATGCGTATGTACATCGATACCGCCGGGGATGACGATGCAGCCTGCGGCGTCGATCAATTTTGTGGCGTTTTCGATGGGCAGGTCTTTGCCAATCGCGGTGATCTGCCCGTTCACGACGCCGACATCGGCAGCATACGTATCCGAGGCCGTGACGATCGTGCCGTTGCGAATGATTGTGTCAAAGCCCATCATTCCCCCAGTCGCGCCGGATCAAAACAAGAATGCATCTTAGGCCATGCAGGGAAAGCGGAGCAAGCGGCCGCAGGCGTTTCCGCCATCGAGGTTTGCGCGCGGCAGCTAAAAAACCGCGCCCTATTCCGGGCGGCGGGCCAACTTGCAACAAGATTTGGTTTTTTGTCTGACACTTCAAATCAGGATGGGGAGTGCGAGGATTCAGCCTTTCTCATCTGTGCGTGCAGCGCTGCCGTCCGGTTCAATGTGTCCCTCGGGCACAATGATGGGCGTCGGGCGGGGATGCAGGGTCCTGTTCGGTTCAGCGGGTGCGACGCTGGGCTCCGCACCTGTGGTCAGTAATTTATTCAGGATGGGAATATTGGCGCGCTGCGATTCCACGAAGTCCACCCCTTCAGCCGTCAGCGTGAAATCGGAATTGTCCGATCGCGTGATGTATCCCTTGTTCCGCAGATACCACGCCGTGAATTCCAGATAATCGCGGGGAAACCCCATGCGCGTTTCCACTTCGTGTAGCGAAACTTCTGGCGTGTAGGGACGTGAACGCCGCTGAATATAAAGCAATGCCAGAATTCCAAGGCGCCGGTTCAACTCGCCTTCCATGCTGTCCATGAAATCCACGGTACTTGAGAGGGGAACGATGTCTTTTTCCTTCTTTTGGCGAGCAACGTCATATTCCGCGCGGCGCTCAGGATGGGACAGGACGTCATAAGCCTGCTTCAGCAGGAAGAATCTCTCGGCATCTCCGGTCTTCGGATTATCCGGGTGCAGACGCGCCGCCAGATACCGGTAAACGCGGTGGATGGTGTCGGGCTCGGCGTTCGGGCTGATCTGGAGAAATTCGTAGTAGTCTGAAATTTCCATTTTGCCCACTCCATGCGCTCTCGTCTCAATAGAGACGATAACGCCAAGTGGGACACACGGGAACGCAATCGTGGGGTCGGGAGTCGTAATGTTAACTGAAGGGTGCTGCGCTGATGCCAGGGAAGCTGCGATCGCGGGCCTTGGCCTGGTTCAGCTCGCGATCGCATCGGGCCTGGGCATCCCTTTCCTGGGCTGAAAACTCCTCCACACAATTCCATCATCAAAGCGCACTCGTGGAGGTTCGTTTCTCGTTAGCTTCCGCAACTGCCAAGAGTCTTTACCAGTTTTTTCGCTTGAAACGCCTGACCGCCATCGGCCACTCTCGATTTCTTGCCCGATAATTCGACCCGCTCGCCGGGTTTCAGGTCGATGCCGCCGGCGACCAGAGAAGATGGCTTTTTATTTTTCTCATCGGCCAGGCGCAAACCATCGTCAGCGGATTCGACGCAGCCGGTGACGGAACTGTGGTGGTGTAACGCCACGTAGAGTGCGATTCCTCCGGCCGCAGCCGCGCCGACTCCGATCCCGATTGCTTTTCCCGAACCGTAACCAGGCGAGGTATAACCGGGACTTCCCGGCGTGCCCGTGGTTCCAGTTCCCATCCCCCCGCCTCCATACTGCGCAACTGCGGGAGTGGATAGGAGCATTGCCAGAGCAATCGCCGCGAGAAAATGAGGCGCCTTGGTGGCGAAGAATCGCGCCGGTGCGCGCGGCACACTGAAGGTGTTGCGAGTCATATTCATGCTGAGCCTCCTTTGTAAGTGCTCTGGGTGTGAGATGCGTCCAGGCCGGATGTTCCTGTCACGGGCGCGTCAAATCGAAGTCATCTGTTTGTAAACTGGAGTCGCTGCTCGGCGGGCTTGAAGAGCCATTTTGCGTTACGGAAGAATCGTGTCCCGAGCTCGATTTTCGGAAAGCCCAGGGATGCGGCTTTTGCCGCATGCGCGCAAATTCGCAACACGTTGCGCTGGTCTTGCAATGCTAGAATGGCGCTGGAATTCTGGCCCCGAAGCCCGGTGGGAACATTGCTCCACCGGGTTGCGTGTTTCAGGGGAGCTCACGAATTTGAGGTGACCGCATGCCCCTTCGCGAAACCGCTCCGAAATTGCCTCCGGAAAAATACGAACAGAATTTTGCGGACATCACGCCGGCGATGAATGTCCGGCAGGCGGCCATCGAAGCCGCGCGGTGCCTGTATTGTTTTGACGCTCCCTGCATTCAGGCGTGCCCGACGCGCATTGATGTGCCCGGATTCATCAAGCGCATCATGACGGCGAATGTCCGCGGCGCGGCGCGCGTGATCCTCGAAGCAAATATTTTGGGCGAAAGCTGCGGGCGCGTTTGCCCCACGGAAGTGCTCTGCGAAGGCGCGTGTGTGATGGTCGAAAAGGGTGAGAAGGCCATCGAGATTGGGCGCCTGCAGCGCTTCGCGGTAAGCCACGTCCTGGACCGCAAAATTCGGCTGTTTCAAGCGGGCCCAGCCAACGGGCGTCGCATTGCCTGCATTGGTTCCGGGCCGGCATCGCTCGCCTGTGCGGCGCTGCTGGCGCGCAAGGGTTACAGCGTTACAGTATTCGACCGGCGCGAACTTGCCGGCGGGTTGAACACCTACGGAATCGCGGCTTACAAGACGCGCGTCGCCGATTCGCTGCGCGAAGTTGAAATGGTGAAATCGCTGGGCGTGGAATTTCGCCAGAACGTTGAAATTGGACGCAACATCCGCTTCGCGCAGTTGGAAAAAGATTTTCAGGCCATTTTCATTGGTGTCGGTCTGGGCGAAACCTGGGTTATGAATATTCCCGGAGAGGAATTGCACGGAGTGATCGGCGCTCTGGAATTTATTGAGCCCACCAAGTCGCAGCCGTTTTCAGGCGTCGCCGTTGGACGCCGGGTGGCCTGCATCGGCGCGGGAAACACGGCGATCGATGTGGTCACCGCCGCGCGCCGCCTGGGGGCGGAGTCTGTCTATCTGGTGTACCGGAGGAGCGAAGAGGAAATGCCCGCGTTCCGCTATGAATATGAGCTGGCTAAAAAAGACGGCGTGACTTTTCTGTGGCAGACGCAACCAGTGCGCATCCTGGGTTCGGGCGGCGAAGTGATCGGCCTGGAGTGCGTGCGGACGCGTCTCGGCGAGCCCGACGCCCGCGGAAAGCGCGCGCCGGAGACGATTCCGAACAGCACATTTACGATCGATCTCGACATGGTCGTGCGCGCGGTTGGGCAGAAGCAGGCTACGGATTTTCTGCGCTCCGTCAGCGGGATCGAAGTTCGCAAGAACGGCACCATTGTCACGGATGAGCAGCATCGCACCGGCAATCCCAAATACTTTGCCGGCGGCGATTGCGTGAATGGAGGCCGCGAAGTGGTGGACGCCGTCGCCGAAGGCATGGCGGCGGCCCGGGGAATCGATGCGTGGCTTGCGCCGGCGGCGGTCGGCCAGCGGAGGGAGAATTAGCGGCTCATGCTTCTTCCGATCGCTGCGTATAGGGCCTGGCAGAGGGAGTGACCTAAAATGCTCGCGCGAACACACCCATCACGGACCACGATTCACGAATCTGCAGTCACCGACCAAGAGGTGAAGCATGGCTGATCTGCGCGTAGACTTCTGCGGCATTCAATCGCCCAATCCTTTCTGGCTCGCTTCCGGCCCGCCGACGAATACGGCCGGACAGATCATGCGCGCATTTGACGCGGGCTGGGGCGGCGCGGTCTGGAAAACGATTGGAGAGCCGATCGTCAATACATCCTCGCGCTACGGAGCGGTGGACTATAACGGCTCAAAGGTGATGGGCTTCACGAATATCGAGCTGATCAGCGACCGGCCCACCGAAGTGAACATCCGCGAAATCGCGGAGGTGAAGAAACGCTATCCGAAAAATCTGGTCATCGCCTCGCTGATGGTGGAATCCAAACGCGAGAGCTGGCATGACATGGTGAAACGTGTGGAGGCCGCGGGCGCGGACGCGCTCGAACTGAATTTTGGATGTCCGCACGGCATGAGCGAGCGCGGAATGGGCTCATCGGTGGGACAGGTGCCGGAATACACCGAGATGATCACGTCATGGGTGAAAGAAGCCGCGAAAACACCAGTGATCGTGAAGCTCACACCGAATGTCACGGACATCACGCGCGTTGCGCTGGCCGCGGAAAAGGGAGGCGCGGACGCCGTCAGCCTGATCAACACTCTGAACTCAATTATCGGCGTGGATCTGGAAACTTTTTCGCCGAAGCCCAACGTCGGAGGAAAATCCTCGCACGGCGGGTATTGTGGACCGGCGCTGAAGCCGATCGCGCTGCATCTGGTTTCGTGCGTGGCGAAAACCGTGAAGATCCCAATTGTGGGGATCGGGGGAATCGGATACTGGAACGATGCTGCCGAACACATCGCCCTGGGAGCGAGCATCACACAGGTATGTACGGCGGCAATGCACTACGGATTCCGCATTGTGGAAGACATGATTGACGGCCTCTCCGCCTACATGGATGATCACGGCTTTCGCACCATCGCCGATTTTCGCGGCCGTGCCGTGCAGAACGTGAAGGATTGGGGAGACCTGGACCTCAATTACAAAGTCATCGCCGACATTCGACAGGATTTGTGCATCGGATGCCAACTTTGCTATGTCGCCTGCGAGGATGGCGCGCACCAGTGCATCGCGCCGCACACTGTGGCGGGGAATGGCAAGAAAAATCCCAACGGGATGGGCGTGCACGTTCCGCGGATTATCGAAGACGAATGCGTGGGCTGCAATCTTTGCGCGTTGGTTTGCCCCGTGGACCAGTGCATTACGATGAAGCAGATCGATACGGGACTGCCGTTTGAAAGCTGGAAGATGCGCGTGAAGAAGGCGGGTGCTCAAGCAGAAGGCTTGCGTTAGAACGATTCTCGCAAACTTTGATTGAAAGTCTGCCTGCAGCTACGCCTCGGTCCTGAAATCTGTACTGCTAGATTCCGGCTAGCGCTGCTTGGCGGCACCAGGCTCGCGCATTAAGGCCCAATAGACCGCGAAACTCGCGGCGAATCCCACGAACCAGGCGTAATCGTACAGCACCCGCAACGCTGGAACGATCAAGCCGATGAACGCCACGCCGGCCCCGGCCGCCAGCGCCGCCATCGCCCGCCAGTTAATTCCATTCGCGAATTCGTAAAATCCGCGGCGCTGATATAAATCCTCCACCAGAATGATTTTTTTGCGCACCACGAAGTAGTCGCAGATCATCACGCCGGCAATAGGGCCAAGAAATCCGGAATAGCCCACCAGCCAATTGAAAATATAGTTGCTGATAGTTGGCCAGCAGCTTCCATGGCTGGAACACGACCACGCCGACGACGCAGGCAATCAGTCCTCCAGTGCGGAAACTGATCAGGCGCGGCGAAAGATTTGAAAAATCGTTGGAGGGTGAGACCAGATTCGCAGCGACGTTCACATTCAACGTCGCCAGCAGCAGCGCCAGCATGGCCGCGACCACGGCGATCGGGTTTCCGAGCCGCGCGAGAACCTGCACCGGGTCCCAGATCGTCTGTCCGAAAATGATTACAGTCGCTGAGGTGACGGCGACGCCGATGAACGAATACAACGTCATCGTCGTCGGCAAGCCGAGTACCTGGCCGAGCACTTGTGCCCGCTGGCTGCGCGCGTAACGCGTGAAATCGGGAATGTTCAGCGCCACCGTAGCCCAGAATCCCACCACGCCGGTGAGCGACGGCACGAAAAACTTAAAAAACTCTGCGAACGTTTGGAATTTCGAAGGTGCGGCCAGCATCGGCCCGAATCCGCCGGCTTTCACCATTGCCCATCCGAGCAGAACCACGCCGATGGCCAGCAAAAATGGCGCCGTAACACCCTGGAGAAACTGGATGGTGCGGATGCCCATCACGATGACAATTACGTGCAGCAACCAGAAAACGGAAAAACAAATCCACACTCCGTCGGCAAAGTTCTTCCACGATGGAAATAGCGCGATGACCATCGCGTTGATCGCTTCGCCGCCGATCCATGTGTTGATGCCAAACCAGCCGCACGCCACCAGCGCGCGCAAAACGGCGGGCACGTTCGCGCCCGTCACTCCGAACGAAGCGCGCGCGAAAACGGGGAAGGGAATGCCGTACTTCGCGCCGGCATGCGCGTTGAGAAGCATGGGGGCGAGAACCAGAACGTTGCCGAGGAATACTGTGAAAATGGCCTGCTTCCAGCTCATTCCGCCGGCGATCATACCGCTGGCCAGCAAGTAGGTAGGAATGTTGACGCTCATGGCAATCCACAGGGCGGCGTAGTTGTAGGTGCCCCAACTGCGGCGCTCGGCGGGGATCGGCGCGAGGTCTTCGTTGTAGAGCGAGCTGGAACGGATGGTCTCGGCGTCAAGGACGCCGGAGTGGATGCTTTGCTGGCCGGGATGTTCAGCGGGCGGCACCGGTCAGTAGATCCCGCGGCGCAGATCGGGCATGTGAGGAATTTCGATGTTGATCATGCGGCCTTCGCTCGCAAGTTTAAGCAAAATACGCTGCGCCGAACCTACATCTTTCGTGCTCCAGTCCGAAGTTGGAACGGGTTTCTCCGGTTTGTCCGATTCGCGCCACAAAAGATCGTCGCCCTTATGTTCGAGTTTTTCCGGACTCAGCTCATACACTTCCATACTGCGAACATAAACGACGAAGTAGCGCAAGCCGATCTGCACCAGCAGCGGATCGAATTTCTTTCCGGGCTGAAAAACGTTCCAAATTTTTGGCGAGCGGGAATCGACCTGCAGGATGACGTTGGGTACGGATTTCCAGACGATCTTGTCTTTCTCGGCGGCGCGTGGAATCGCGGGCAGCGCAAGTACCAGCGCCACGATTGCCACCAACATTTTTAAAGCAATTCCGCGCATTGCGACTCTCAGTTCTTCGGCCCGGCTCCGCCATCATCGTGCCCGGTATTTGCTGTAGCCGGCCTCTTCAGAGGCGGGATTCGTCCTTCATATGGGCGGCACTCCCCCCGCGTCTGAAGACGCGGCTGCCGCAAACGACCTGCTCCGATTCAAGGCCACTCGACGGGCAACTGTTGAGCTTTTACCACCACATATTTATTTTTGCGGGCAAATTCCATCAGGTCCACGAGCAGTTGCACGTCATTTTCGCAGTACTTGCAAACCTCTTCCTTGCGGCCATCGCGCCACCACTGGACAATGTCCATGCCGTTTCCGGTCTTCTGATTGCCAAGAGTTTCGCG
Organism: uncultured Acidobacteriota bacterium; assembly: GCA_963695945.1. Taxonomy (GTDB): domain Bacteria; phylum Acidobacteriota; class Terriglobia; order Acidiferrales; family UBA7541; genus Palsa-360. The sequence goes on from CAVOIX010000096.1 coordinate 8,356, forward strand.
CGCGACGTCGTCAAGCTTAACGCGGTGACCTAGCCGTCGATTCAAATCCACCAGCAAGTCAAACGATTTGCCGCGCAGGTGATGCACGGATTGATACGCGCTGAGCACTTCAAAATCGAAGCGGTCGCCGTTGTAGGAGATGATGCGGTCGTGCTGGGCGAGTTCGAAGATGAGCGCCGTGGCGTCGCCCTCAAACCAGCGCCGGAAGAGATTTTGCGCATCCCATGTTACGGCGACGGCCAGGCCGAAGCGGGCGATATTCGCCCAGCCGCCGTCCACCTCATGAGAGAGGCGAAGAGTTTCAATGTCAAAGAAAATTTCGCGAGTCAGATCCGGAAAAAGGCTGAGTGTTGTGCCCATTTAGTTTTGCGCGTGGCCGCTCATCGTTGCGGCGGGCACGCGGCACGGATTCCTCAAATCCGAATTTCAGCAAACGATTGGTCGAGAATTCGCACTGCTTCATCCACGTCCGCCTTGCCGATATTGAGCATGGGCGACAACCGGATGACGTTGGCGTACAGTCCGCCCTTGCCGATCAGCAAGCCGTGATTGCGTGTCAGTTCAAGGAGCTGGTTGGTCGCTTCCGGCGCCGGCTCCCTGGTGTCGCGGTCTTTCACCAGCTCGAGGCCCAGCATCAGGCCTTTGCCGCGCACGTCGCCGATCAGCGGATGTTTTCGCTGGAGTTCGTCGAGCCTGCCGCGGAAATAGTTACCAACGGTCTCGGAATTCTCCAGGAGTTTTTCTTCTTCGATGAATTCGATGGTCGCTTTCGCCGCCACCGACGTCACCGGGTTTCCACCAAACGTCGATATGGTCAGCCCCTGATACGACGCGGCCAGTTCTTTGGTGGTGATCGTGGCGCCGATGGGCGCGCCATTGGCCATGCCCTTGGCGCAGGTCATGATATCCGGAGTGACTTCCCAGTGCTCGATGCCAAACCACTTTTTCCCGGTGCGTCCGAATCCGGTCTGCACTTCGTCGGAAATAAACAGGCCACCGTATTTTTTTACCGCTTTGAAAACGATCTTAAAATATTCAGCCGGCGGCGTGATGAATCCGCCCACGCCTTGAATTGGTTCGGCGATAAATGCGGCAATGTGTCCGCTGGTGCCGGTCTGAATCAGATTTTCCACATCCTTCGCGCAGGCGACTTCGCAATCCGGATACTTCAGCCCCAGAGGGCAGCGGTAACAGTAGGGATTGATCGTGTGAGAGATCCCGACGCTGATCACGCCCGATTTCCGCCATGGCGCCTGCGCCGTCACGCTCTTGGTCAGCGACGACCCGCCGGAATAGGCGTGCCGCAAGGCGACGACATCGAAAGACCCGGTGGCCATGCGCGCCAGCAGGATGGCGTTTTCATTCGCCTCGGTTCCCGAACTGGTGAAAAAACTGGAATGCAGAGCGCCGGGCGTGATTTGCGCGACTTTTTCGGCCAGCGCGACGATCGCCTCGTTGGGATACAGCGTGGAGAGATGCTGCAGGCGATCCACCTGGGCCTTGATCGGTCCCGTGATTCTGGGATTGGCGTGGCCAACCGAAACGGTCAGAATGCCGCCGAAGAAATCGAGGTATTTGTTCCCCTCGACGTCCCACACGTGCTGCATCGAAGCGTGATCGGCGACCAGCGGGTCCTGGTAAAAATTGGTGACCGCCGGCCACAGATATTCCTTGTGCTTGCGAACCACTTCTTCGCTGCGCGTCGTTTGCTTCGGTTGGGTTGTCATATACTTTCTTTCATCCGTGTGTATCCGAGTGCATCCGTGGTTTCGATTCCTCAATCCGCTGCTTGCGTTCCGCGCGCGGTCTGTGTGCGCGTAATCTCGCCGTAGGTTTCCGGACGGCGATCACGGTAGAACTGCCAGGTGTCGCGTACTTCCTGGATTTCGTCGAGATTCAAATCGGCCGTCAGCAATTCATCCTTATCGCGGCTGGCTTGCGCGAAGATTTTACCGCGCGGATTGCAGAAGTAACTCTTGCCGTAGAACTCGCCGATCTGCCACGGTTTTTCGACGCCCACACGATTGGAGGCGGCCACAAAATAGCCGTTTGCGGCAGCGTGCGCGGGCTGTTCGAGTTCCCAGAGATATTCCGACAGGCCCGCGACCGTTGCCGACGGATTGAAGACGATTTCTGCGCCATTCAAGCCGAGAATCCTCGCGCCCTCGGGGAAATGGCGGTCGTAACAGATATAAACGCCCACTTTTCCGAAGCGCGTCTCGAAAACGGGGTACCCCGCGTTTCCCGGCGTGAAATAAAATTTTTCCCAGAAGCCCGGATGGCAGTGAGGGATGTGGTGCTTGCGGTATTTGCCCAGATATTTTCCGTCCGCGTCAAACACGGCCGCGGTGTTGAAGTACAGTCCGGTCATTTCCACTTCGTAAACGGGCACGATCATGGCCATGCCATATTTCCTGGCCAGCTTCTGCATGCGCGAAGTGGTCGGTCCGTCGGGCACAGGCTCAGTGAGTTCATACCACTTCTGCTGCTGCTCCGCGCAGAAGTAAGGGCCGTAGAAAAGTTCCTGCAAGCCGAGGATCTGCACTTTCTTTTTGGCAGCGGCGGCGATGAGCTTCTCATGCTTGGCAATCATGTTTTCTTTAATTTTGGGAAGCGCAACTGTCTGGGGGGACCATTCACAATGCGCCTGAATCAGGCCGCAACGGACGATTCGTGCCATGCCGCACCTCCGCGGAAATTGAACTGCGAGTGTACTCTGCGGCGGCGTGGCGCGACAAGAGCGGGGCTGGGGGTGTGACGCTGGCAGTGGCGCAGGCTTCAGCCTGTGGGTTTTCGGATTTGCAAGGGCTAAACCCCACATTCCGAAGCCTGCTCCACTCGATTCGTTAGCTCTTGTTCACCTTCCTTGCCCACATGTCCCAGTCCTTCGGGAAGTCCGAATTGCCAATCTCCGCCAGATGCGCTTCTTCCGCGTTGAGGGTCTCGACCTTTCGACTTCCAGCCTGCAGGTGCATTTCCGCGTTGATTTTCAAATACACCGCGCGTCCGACGGAATGCATGACGTTGTTTCCCACTGTGACGCCGCCATGTCCGCGCATGAAAACCGCGGGCTTGTCGCCAATCGCCTGGGCCAGGGCTTTGCCTTTCGCGGCGTCGGTGATGAGCATGTTGGTGTTGCCGAATTGTTTGCGAATATCAAACGAGGGCAACCCTGAGCCAATGAACCCGCCCATGTGATAGATCGGAAGCAGCGGTTCGTTGATGGTTCCCATCAACACAACCGTCGGCGCGTGGGTGTGGACGACGGATTTGACGTCCGGCCTGGCGCGATAAATTTCGGCGTGAATCCAGCGCTCGCTATACAGTCTGCGATTGTCGCCGGTAACCGGAACGCAGTCATAATCCAGTTCGACAATGTCCTTTGCGGTGACCAGATCGGGGGCCAGCCAGCGGGAGATGAAGAAGTGGGTCGGATTCGCGGGGTTGCGGACGCTCACATGGCCGTAGCCGTCGACCACACCCTGGTCCTGCAGAATATGATTTGCGGTCACCAGATCGGCGAGCAGGGCATCCTTGTCCAGCTTTTCCTGAGGCACGGCTTCTGGAGGCGCGAGCGGCGGCGCCGGAGCGGCCTTGGCCGCGTCCGCAGTACCCAACAACGCGGTCGTCAGCAAGAGGCTGGACCCGGACAGAAAACCGCGCCGGCCGAATCCGGCCTTGAACAGATGCTGAAAGTCCATTTGGAATCTCCTTGGAAAACGAGTTGAAAAAATTGCCGGTAACGAAAAAACCTCCGCCGCCACACGCGAATAAATTTAACTGAACACTCAACAAGGTGATTGGCACCTCATCCGATACACCGATTGGATGCTGGATGTCAATCTCGGAGTGTCCCGTGATTTGCTGCGGATTGTTCCGCAAACGGGGCCGAATCGCTGCATCGTTTGTTGTTGGAAAATTCCGCTTTGAAAATCTTTAAATTTCGCGTTCTGTGTCCCCAAATGGACAAAAATAAGTTATCCTGACGGCGTTTCACTTGGGAAAACTTTGACGCCAGCCACAACTTCACCTTTTCTGCGGCGGTTCTATCGCGCTTTGCTTCGTGTCTTTCCCGTCTGCATAACATTATCGCAGGCTGTCGCCTTCAATATGTTCCTGGCATTTTCGCCGATGATTCTTGTGGTGCTCGGAGCCGTGGCCGGATCCAACGCGTTCCGGCAGGCTCTCGAAGGAATCATTGACCGGTTGCGCATTGTTCTTCCGCCCGGAACGCTCAGCATCCTCAACAATTTCCTTGGCCGCCACCCGCGGCAATCCTGGGAATGGGTTTTGCTGGGGCTGGGCGGAACACTGCTTGCGGGAACGCAGATGATGAAACTGATGATGGAAGGTTTTCGTGTGGTCTACGGCGATCAGAATCGACTGGATTGGCTCAGCCTGCACGTGCGAGCGCTGCTGCTGCTGAGCGCGACGATTTTTCCATCGATCTTGATCGTGAACCTGGTGGTCTTTGGCAGGACGATTCGCAACCGCATGATGCACCTCTCGTCGATGCCGGTGCTGATTCGATTGACGTGGAGCGCGCTTTATATCGTTGTGTCTCTGCTGATCGCCTTGGCGGTGTTGACGGTGATTTATCGCGTGGGGCGGCCTGGTCATCACGGGTTCAAGAACCATCTGCCGGGGGCGGAAGTCGCCACGGTGTTGTGGTGGGTGGTCAGCATCGCGTTGGGTTTTTATCTGCGGAGCGTGCCATATAGCCTCGTCTATGGCGGGTTGGCGGTTACGATCGGCTTGATGCTGTGGATGCAGCTCACGGCGACGATTTTGTTGATCGGGGCTGCGTTCAATGCCGAGTTGCTTGAGGAGTGAGGCGCTTTGCCCGGCAGGATTTGGCTTCTCCGCGTTCGAGCCTGCACGCTTTCTTTGCCCCAGCCAAAACCGACAGGCTGACGCCTACTCTACTCAATTCGGAGTACAATCGGGGCACACAGGGTTCGGTTACGGGAGGCAGCGATGGGCGAGATGCGCGTCGAATGCTATGCCGGTTATCGGGCTGATGAACGTCCCACCAGATTTACCTTGCGCGGGCATACCTTTGAAATTATAGAAGTGGAAGACCGCTGGTATTCGCCCGGCGCCATTTATTTTCGCGTGCGCATCGACGACGGCGATTACTTCGTGCTGCGTCACGATGAGCCGCAGGATGTCTGGAGCCTTGACGCGTTTCGCTCGGCGCGCGAGCGGCGGGAATTGCCGGAGGCAGGACAGGTTGGCTGGAGCTGAACGGTAGGTCCCTGGCCGGGCTATCCCTCAGCGTAGTCCGGTCGAGTTGGGCTTTCTTTTCGCAACTACCCTAAAGACACGCAGTTCTCGTCGTTCGCAACTTTTCTGTTTCCATCGGGTTAAACTGATGGCGTGAGTGACAGGCCGGCCTGTTCGTGGCGACCGCGCTGACTCCGCAAACGGAGATGGGAACATGAAAAGAGTTTCTTCCCGAAGCGCCCGATGGCACCTGAATCGGCCGGCATCTCTGGCCGGAATGAGTGCATTTTTCCTTCTGTCCGCGGTGAGTTTCACGGCGCCGTATCTTTTTGCCGCAAAAGACAAGAGGGACAGTAAAGCCTCGGCGGAATCCTCAAAAGAGATGAAGCGTCTTCCCAGCGAAGGGCTGACCGAAGACGAAGCCATTCTGCATGCGCTGAACCGGCTGGGATTCGGACCACGTCCGGGCGATCTTGAACGAGTGAAGGAAGTGGGCCTGCAAAAGTGGATCGATCAGCAATTGCATCCGGATTCGATCAATGACGCGGCTCTCGATGCGCGCCTCGAACGGTTTCCCACGCTGAAGATGTCTTCGGAAAAACTCCTGGAGGAGTTTCCGCAACCGCAAGCGGCTGCCCGGCGTGAGGGCGTCACCGTGGAGGAATACCGCAAAGAACAACAGGAGCAGGTGCGCGCCGCGATGCAGTCCATGCAGGGAGATGTTTCTTCCGAAAAACGGAGCGACATGCAGATGGCTGACCCGCATGGCATGCCCAACTTCGAAGCCGACGACATGGACGCGAATGCCAACCCCGGAAAGGTGAAAGGGGAGGGCAAAGGACAAGCCGGCTTTGGCAATCAGATGTTCAACTACGAAAATATTCGCGCGCCGCAACGCATCGTCGCCGAACTTTCCATGGCCAAGATGACGCGCGCGGTGTACAGCGAACGCCAGCTTCAGGAAATGATGGTGGATTTCTGGTACAACCACTTCAACGTTTACGCCGCGAAAGGCGCCGATCGCTGGCTGATCACTGAATACGAACGCGACGCGATCCGTCCGCACGCGCTGGGAAAGTTTCGCGAACTGTTGGGCGCAACTGCCAAAAGTCCCGCTATGCTTTTCTTTCTGGATAACTGGCTTTCCGCCGATCCCGTGGCCTGGCAAAAACTGCAACAGCAGATCCAGGAGCGGCGCGAGATGCGCGGCGCCGGCTTTGGCGGCGGACCTTTCGGGCGTTCACGCCTTCCGCAGGGCGGGCTCGCTGCAAGTGGAAACCCGAATGATCCGAACGGCAACCCAAAACAAAAGCAGGAGCGCGGCCTGAATGAGAATTACGGCCGCGAGTTGATGGAACTCCATATGCTTGGCGTGGATGGCGGCTACACCCAGGACGACGTCATCAACGTCGCTAAGGCGTTCACGGGATGGAGCATCCGGCAGCCCCGGCGCGATCCGGAATTTTTCTTTGAAGAACGCGTTCATGACACCAGCGTGAAAACCGTGCTGGGACACCAGATTCGCGCCGGCGGAATGAAGGACGGCGAAGAAGTGCTGGACATTCTGGCGCGCGATCCGCACACCGCCCATCACATCTCCTTGGAGCTGGCGCAGCGCTTCGTGTCCGACAATCCTCCGGCGGCGCTGGTGGACCGCATGGCGCAAACGTTTTTGAAATCCGATGGCGACATTCGCGAAGTTCTGCGTACCATGATTTATTCCCCGGAGTTCTGGTCCAAGGACGCGTATCGCGCCAAGGTCAAGACCCCGTTTGAACTGGTGGCTTCGGCGACCCGCGCGGCCGGTGCGGAAACGGCCGTTCCGCTGATGCTCGTGCAGTGGACCAGCCGCATCGGCGAGCCTCTCTACCAATGCGAGCCTCCGACCGGCTACTCCGACCGGGCCGATGCCTGGGTAAATACCGGCGCGCTGCTCAACCGCATGAATTTTTCACTGGCGCTTACTTCCAATCATCTCCGCGGGGCGCAGGTGAATATCGATTCGCTGTTTGGCAGCGATACCGCCACGAATCCCCACGCTACGTTGGACCGGGCAATTCAATCTTTCCTTGGCGGGCAAGTGTCTCCGGAGACGCGGGAAACGCTGGAGAAGCAGATGGACGATCCGCAGATTCTGCAAGCGGCGCTCGACGACAAAGTCAAGCAGGTGAACGCCGCGATGATCGCGGGATTGGTTTTAGGGTCGCCGGAATTTCAACGCAGGTGAGTAGCACAGCGACTCTTCGCTGTGCGGTTCTTGCGATCTGCCGGCAGCGGCTTACGACTTGACGGTTGCAAAACCCACACGGCGAAGAGTCACTGTGCTACGGAGAGGAACGACGATGAACGTTTCGCGACGCATTTTTCTCAAGAACAGCGGCGTGGCCATGATCGGTATGAGCACGATTCCGGCATTCCTGCAGCGCGCCGTGGCGGCGACGCCCATGCCGAACAAGAAAAAACTGATCGTCGTCTTCCAGCGCGGGGCTGCCGACGGATTGAACATCGTGGTGCCGTTCGGCGAGCCGAATTACTATCGCATTCGCCCAACGATTGCCATCCCGCAGCCGCGCAGCGGCGCCGAAGGCACGGCGGTCGATCTCGACGGTTTTTTCGGACTGCATCCGAGCCTCGCGCCCCTCGGCGCTTTATTTCACAACGGCCAACTGGCCATCGTGCATGCCGCTGGATCGCCAGACACCACGCGTTCGCATTTTGACGCCCAGGATTTCATGGAGTCCGGCACGCCCGGCGTGAAGTCCACGGACGACGGTTGGTTGAATCGCACGGTGACCTCCATCAGCGAGCAGGACGCTTCACCGTTTCGCGCGGTGGCCATGGGTCCGAATCTGCCGCTCACGCTGCGCGGCGCCGCGCCGGCGATCGCCCTGGCCGACGTCAAGCAATTTCGCGTGATGAGCCAGTCCACCGCGGTGCAGGGAGGCTTTGAAGCGCTCTACGCGCAGACGGTCGATAAAGTCTTGCGCGGTACGGGCACGGAAACGTTTGAAGCGATTGATATGTTGCGCAAGGCGGATCCGTCGCGCTTCCAGCCTGAGAACGGCGCTGAATATCCCAAAGGCCGCGTGGGCCAGACGTTGCAACAGGTCGCCCAGCTTTTGAAGGCTGACATTGGCATGGAAGTCGGCTTCGTCGATACCGGAGGATGGGACAATCACGTGAACGAAGGCGGCGCGCAGGGACAAATGTCCAACCTGCTGCGGGAAATGGGACAGAGTCTCGCCGCGCTGCATCAGGACCTGGGCGACCGCATGGAAGATGTGGTGGTTGTGACCATGTCCGAATTTGGCCGCACCGCCCACGAAAATGGGAATCGCGGCACCGACCACGGCCACGCCAATTGCATGTTCGTGATGGGAGGCCCGGTAAAGGGCGGAAAAGTTTATGGCCAGTGGCCAGGGCTCGGTCCTGGGCAGTTGAACGAGGGCCGCGATCTTGCGCTGACCACCGATTTCCGCTCCGTGCTTGGCGAAGTCATCAGCGGGCATCTGGGCAGCAGCAATCTGCAAACGGTTTTCCCGGGCTTTGAGAACAGTCCAGCCAAATTCCCACGACTTTTGAAAGCGTAATTCGCTCCCCACGGAACAAAACCAGGCGCGCTGGCCGTCTGGCTTTGTTTTCCCTACAAGATTTCCTGATGCAAGGTCCCGCCCGTCGGCCTAGTCTCAATCAACCAGAGTGCAACGGTGTGCCGGCCGGAAATAAAATTGCTTCGCACCAGCGGTTACGAAATTTGATACTATGTGCCATCTTCGCGATCATGAAATAACATCGATCAGTGAGCGTTCCTGATCGAGGACATGGAACAAGCAAAGTTTCCCGCTTGGAGGATGCAATATGGCATCTGCTGGCCAGCCAGACCGTTCCACTCCAGTATCCGGAGAGGCTTCCGCGACCGCCGTAGCGGCTCCTGGCACACAGGCTGCGGCATCGCCGCTTACTCCGTGGGTCCAACTGGTGGCCGGCGTGATCTGCATGGCTATGATCGCGAACCTCCAGTATGGCTGGACCGTCTTCGTAGGCCCTATCGACGCGAAGCACCATTGGGGCAAAGCGGCCATTCAGGGGACATTCACCCTCTTCATTTTGCTGGAAACATGGTTGGTACCGTTTGAGGCGTATCTCGCCGATCGATTCGGTCCACGGCCTCTGGTGATGATCGGCGGGGTGATGATCGGGTTTTCCTGGGTGTTGTTTTCCTGGGCCAACACCCTTACCGCGCTTTATGTCGGCGGCATGATCGGCGGAGTCGGCACCGGCCTGGTCTACGGGACCTGCATCGGCAATGCCTTGAAATGGTTTCAAGCCCGGCGGGGTTTGGCTGCCGGGGTTACGGCGGCGGGTTTCGGCGCCGGCGCGGCCATTACCGTTCTGCCTTTGATGCATTCCCTGTCGGCGAATGGATATGAGGCTACATTTTTCCGCTTCGGGCTGCTTCAGGGAATCATTGTCCTGCTCGCGGCTTTGGCGCTTAAGAAGCCGACGGGACGAGCCGCTGCCCGCAAGAAGAATCCTCGCCTGCCGCAGACGAAAACCGATCGTACCCCGTTGCAGACTCTGACGACTGGAGTCTTCTGGATAATGTATGTGGATTTTGTGCTGGTGGCGGCCAGCGGATTAATGGCCACCGCGCAGCTTGCGCCCATCGCCAACGGCTTTGGGATTGCCACGACCAAAGTAACCCTGTTGGGATTCGCTGCTCCGGCGCTCTTGTTCGCGCTGTCCCTCAATAATCTGATGAACGGGCTGAGCCGCCCGCTGTTCGGCTGGGTTTCGGATTGGATGGGTCGGGAGATGACCATGTTTCTGACCTTCCTGGCCGAGGGCATCGGGATTCTCTATCTGGATCGATACGGCAGCAATCCGGTTATGTTTGTAATTCTGGCCGGATTGGTGTTCTTTGCCTGGGGCAACATTTTCAGTATTTTCCCAGCGCTCACTTCGGATCAATTCGGCAATAAATATGCCACCACCAACTACGCTCTGCTTTATACCGCCAAGGGCTGCGCGGCGTTCTTCGTGCCGATTGGCAGCCTGCTGGCGGCCCGCACGGGGAATTGGCATCTGACCCTGGAAATTGCTTCCGGAGCCAATGTGGTTGCGGCGCTCCTGATGCTGCTGGTTTTGAAGCCGCTCCGCGTCCGCCTCATCCGCCGTGAGGAAGCTCTGTCGCCGAGCGCGGCGGATTGATGGTTCAGGCCGCTGTGCGATACGGCTTACGGTCACTGCCCGGAGCCGCGTAGACCGAACGCCGCGAATGCTAACCGTCGGAGCTGGTTTTTTGCCCGAGTGCCGCCCCGGGCACGCCGCGCGAGTGAGCTGCCGTCAAGCTCTCCAGGTTTTTCCATCCAGACTCATTTCTGGTAACATGGTTACCTCGCCCTTCATGTTTTACTTATCTCTCGGGAGGTTAGGACCAAATGGCAAGCCCAACAGTACAAATTCAGGTGACGGCGCCCGTTTCGGACGCCCAGAAAACGGTATTGACCGATGCGGCGGTGGAGTTTCTGAAGAAGCTCTCATCGACATTCGAAGGACGCCGACAGGAATTACTCGCCAAGCGGCGTGAACGCCAGGCGCGCATTGATAAGGGAGAATTGCCGGACTTTCTTCCTGAGACCGCCAAAATTCGCAACTCGGAATGGTCCGTAGCCTCCATTCCCGCGGATTTGATGGACCGGCGCGTGGAAATTACGGGCCCAGTCGACCGCAAGATGATCATCAACGCGCTCAACTGCGGCGCGGAAGTTTTCATGGCGGACTTTGAGGACTCCAACTCGCCGACCTGGACCAATAATCTTGACGGACACATCAATCTTCGCGACGCCGTGAACCGCACGATCACCTTCACGAGCCCCGAAGGGAAGAGCTACAAGCTCAACGAGAAGACTGCCACGTTGCTGGTTCGCCCTCGCGGCTGGCACCTCGATGAGAAGCACTTCCTCGTCGATGGAAAGCCGATCTCCGGCGCTCTGTTCGATTTCGGCCTGTTTTTCTTTCACAATGCCAAGAAGTTGATGGCAAACGGCACTGGCCCCTACTTCTATCTGCCCAAGTTGGAGAGCCATCAGGAAGCGCGCCTGTGGAATGACATTTTCAATTTCTCGCAGGACTACGTTGGAATTCCCCGAGGGACCATCCGCGCCACCGTGCTGATTGAAACGATTCTCGCGGCGTTTGAGATGGACGAAATTCTGTATGAATTGAAGGAGCACTCTTCGGGACTGAACTGCGGACGCTGGGATTACATTTTCAGCTTCATCAAGAAGTTCAGCAAGCGTCCTGACTTCATCCTGCCAAATCGCGCGGAAGTCACCATGACCCAGCATTTCCTCGCTTCCTATGTGGCGCTGCTGATTGAAATCTGCCATCGCCGCGGCGCTCACGCCATGGGCGGCATGGCCGCGCAGATTCCCATCAAGAACGATCCTGAAGCCAATGAAAAGGCGCTGGCCAAGGTTCGCGAAGACAAGTTGCGCGAAGTGAAGGCCGGCCACGACGGCACTTGGGTCGCTCATCCGGGGCTGGTTTCTGTGGCCAAAGATATTTTCAATGAGCATATGAAGGGTCCGAACCAGATTAGCGTGAAGCGCGAGAAGGTCAACGTCACCGCGAAGGATCTGCTAGCCATTCCAAAGGGCACCATGACGCTGGAAGGTCTGCGGTGGAACATTGACGTCGGCTTGCAATACCTGGCGTCCTGGCTCAACGGAAATGGCTGCGTGCCTATCTATAACTTGATGGAAGATGCTGCCACCGCCGAAATTTCCCGCGCGCAGGACTGGCAGTGGGTGAAGCACGGTGTGAAGCTGCAATCCGGAGAGGCCGTCACGCCGCAGTTGGTACGCGACGCCACCGCCAGCATTCTCGACAAGATGAAATCTCAGATGGGCGACGAAAAGTTCAAGGCCAGCAAACTTCCCGAGGCGGGCAAGATCCTGGTGCAGCTCATGACCAGCCCGGACTTCCATGAGTTTCTGACGTTGGATGCATACGCGGAACTAGCGTAGAGCGGGCAGAGTTTTCGGTGGCGCAGGCTTTAGCCTGTGGAAGTTAGTCCTTGCAAGAAACCCCACAGGCTGAAGCCTGCGCCACTTTATTTCAGGCGGTCCTATGGGCAAATGCCTTGCTTGCAGCCGCGTTTGTGTTCGTCCGGGATATCTTCATAGCGCGCGGGCACGAAGCCGTTGCGATTGGGCATCTGCACCTTCGGCAAGGTCTTCTGATCTAAAACGTCGCCTTCCTGAACGATCCCGCTCTTGAATAAAACGAAAGCCGTCAGTGAATACACTTCGTTGGGCGTGAGCGTTCCGCTCTGCCCGCGCGGCATGGCACGACGAATAAAATCCCAAATGGAAGTTGCATAGGGCCAATATCCCCCGGGACTTCGAACAGGATGTAGCGTGGTCAGCGTTTCGGTATCGGCGATGCCGCCGACGATGCGCGGACCAATTTTTGCGCCCTGGCCTTCCGGGCCGTGGCACACCGCGCACTTTTCGGCGAAGATCGCAGCGCCTTCTTTCGCGGATCCATGCCCTTCGGGCAGGCCCTTGCCGTCAGGTCCGACGGAAATGTCCCACGCTGCGAGCTCTTCTTTCGTCGGCGTCCTGCCGATGTGGGAATAGGACGGCGTCTGGGCTATCGCGGCATTGGCAACGACCAGGAAAATTCCCGCTGCGAGAAATTTAGAAAATCGCATTTTGAATGCTCCCGTCGCGGTTCACTTTCCAAGGCTGGATCGCGTTGAAGTCGCCCACCACTTGTTGCGTTTTCTTGAGAAAATCGATGTCCGCGCCCCACAGTTTGGCCACTTCGGCAACCGTCGGTTGTACCGTGCCGGTTTCATCCGTGCAGCGCGAAAGCAAAGTGGTTTCGCTTCCATCCCACGTCCATGGAATGGAAAAGCGAGTGTGCGCCTTGCGCGCGATGGGATCATGCAGTTGCGCGTCCTTCCAGGTGCGGCCGCCATCGGTGGAGACTTCGACGCGCTTGACGGCGCCGGCTCCAGACCATGCCAGCCCGGTGATTTCATGAAAGCCAGGGCCAGGCATTTTGTACCCGCCGGCAGGCCGAGTGATCACGGACTTCGGTCCCAGCTCGAATTCAAACCAGCGCGATTTGCCGTCCAGCCTCATGCTGGGATAGCGGCTGGTTTCCATCATGGCCATGTACGGCTCATCCACCAATTTGATCCGACGTAGCCACTTCACGTTGTTGATGCCCTGCCAGCCGGGAACGATCAGACGCAGCGGGAAACCCTGCTCCGGACGCACGGGCTCGCCATTCTGGCCGTAGGCCACCAGGGCGTCGTCCCAGGCCTTGCCGATCGGAATGCTCTTGGAGTGTTTGGGCTCATCGGCGCCTTCCGCGATGATCCAGGTTGCGCTCTTTTGCACACCGGCTTCTTTCAGTAGCGTGGAAAGCAGGACTCCGGTCCATTGGCTGCAGCTGGTGAAGCCGTGCGTTTCCTGCGGCGTCGCGTCCGCGGAAACGCGGGCGTCGCCGCCGGGCCCTCTGGGGGAGCTGTTGCCGTGGCACTCGACGAAATGAAAGCGCGTGACGAACGGCAGGCGCTTGATTTCATCCACCGAAAAAATCAGGGGACGATCGACCATGCCGTGAATCAGCAGTTGATGTTCCTTCGGATCGATCTCCGCCGGCTCGAAACCATGGGAAATCGTGAAGTGCAGTCCGGAAGGCGTGATCATGCCCACCGAGTCCTGCTGGGGAGTCCGAAGGCCGAAGGCCACGGGTTCGTCTTTCAGGCGGCGCTCCGGATTGTTGATGCTCCCGTTGCGCACGCTGGTCACAAAATGCGAGCGCTCGCCATACTGGTGAAGCTCGTCAACTTTTTCCAGCGGCGGTTCCGCCGCGGCAGTTGGGAGCGCGGTGGCGGATGCTCCAACAGCCAGACCAGCCAGAGCAGCGCTATTCTTCAGAAATCGTCTTCGATCCGTACGTTTCGGATTCATGGGCCCCTCCTATATCGATTTATCGAAATGGTATCACAGGACGCTGCCCATGGAACGCGAGCATAGTTTCGCGGCGGCCACCCGCGACTTGGGGCTGGGCGCGCCAAGTGGCGCAGGCTTCAGCCTGCGGGTTTTGGTCAAGGCGCTGGTTCTTGCTGCAACTAGAATCCACAGGCTGAAGCCTGTGCCACTCACGGCCTTCACGGGCAATGCCCCAGCCTGCAGCCACGTTTTTTCCAATCGTGGATTTCGTCCAGATTCTGCGGAACGAATCCATCGCGATTGGGCATCTTGATTTTTGGAAGCGTGGCGGCGTCGATCACGGCGTCTTCCTTGATGATGTCATTGCGGTAGAGGATGAACGCGGTGAGCGAATAGACTTCGTCAACCTTGAGGGAACCTTCCTGAAAACGCGGCATGGCGCGGCGAATGTAATCGAAGATGGTGGTCGCAAAGGGCCAATAGCTGCCGGCGGTCATCTTCGGGTGAAGGGAAGTAAGCGTGCCCTTTCCGCCGACGAGCGCGGGAGCCTGCGCGCTGCCCTCCTGACTTTCGCCGTGGCACGCCGCGCATTTTTGCGCGAAGAGGCGGTCCGCCGATTTTGGCGTTCCCGCTTCCCGGTGGCAGTTCCTTGCCGTCCGTCCCAATGGCAATGTCCAAGGCCTGAACTTCCTGCGCGGTGGGAGTGCGGCCCACATTTTTATAGTCGGGGGTCTGCGCGGCCGGAGTGATCCACGCCGCCAGCGCGATCGCCGGGCGCCAAAAAACTAAAAAGTAATCGCATTTTGGACGCTCCCATCTGCACTCACCTTCCATGGCTGGATCGCGTTGAAGTGCCCGGGAATCGTTCCGGTCTTGACGAAAAAGTCGGGTTCGACCTTCCAGAATTTTGCCAGCTCCCCGACGCTCGGCTGCCGCTCACCAACTTCGTCCGTGCAGCGGGACTGCAAAATGGTTTCCTCGCCGTTCCAATCCCAGCCAAACCCGAATCGCACGTGCGCCTTTGGATGAACGGGGCTTTGAATTTCAGCCTCGCGCCAGGTCTTGCCGTTGTCCGTGGAAACCTCGATCGAGCGCACCAGTCCACCGCCGGACCACGCCAGACCGCTGATTTCGTAAAAACCGGGACCATTCAATTTTTGTCCGCCGGAAGGATGGGTGATGACCGTTCGCGGTCCCATCTGGAATTGAAACCAGCGCGACAGTCCGTCGGGCCGCAGGCTCGGATACTTCGTGCTCTCCCACATTCCCATGTAGGGCTCTTCGACCAGCTTGATCTTGCGCAGCCACTTGACGTTATTGATTCCTTCCCAGCCAGGCACCAGCAAGCGGATTGGATAGCCCTGCTGTGGACGCAGCGCCTCACCGTTCTGGCCGTAGGCGATCAGCACGTCGTCCATCGCTTTTTCAATCGGGATGCTTTTTGTATGTTTTCCTTTTTCCGAGCCTTCACCGATGATCCACCTCGCTTCCGATTTCACGCCCACGTGTTTCAGGATCGTCGAGAGCGGCACGCCCGTCCACAAGCTGCAGCTGGTGAAGCCGTGGGTGTCCTGCGCCGTGGCGTTCGGAGAGACGCGATATTTGCCGGTCGGCCCAGCCGGCGCGCCGTTCGCGTTGCACTCCAGAAAATGAGCGCGCGTGACGGAAGGGAAACGCTTCAAATCGTCCATCGAAAAAATCAGCGGCTTATCAACCAGGCCATGAATCAGGAGATGGTGTTCGGATGGATCAATGTCAGGCGGTTCGTATCCGTGCGCGATCACGAAGTGCAGCGAAGCGGGAGTGATGAAGCCGACCGAATCCTGTATCGGATTGCGGTATCCGAAGTCCCGATGATATCCCGGAGGGGCAGGGTCGTAGAGCCCCGGCGCGCCAAGGCGCGTCGATGTTTCAAAACGCGAGCGCTCGCCGTAGCCGTGCACATCCTTCGCAGGCGTTCCGGAGGTATCTTCGGGCGCAGGTTCGGCCCTCAAGGTCTGCGCCGCTCCGACGGCCAGCCCGGCCAATGCGGCGCCATGTTTCAGAAAACTCCGGCGGCCGGAATTTTTAGATGTCATGAGGATCTCCTCTGGGATGCTTGGCGGAAGTCTTACAAACGCGGCACACAATGTCAACGAATTGGTGGGCGGGATTAACCGGATACTCAAAAAACAAAACGGGGCGCCCGTACATCCGGGCGTCCCGTTTTTCCGTCCTTGCGGAGGCGAACTGTTTTACTTAATTCGACTGGCGGATGCGCATGCTGTAGAAAGAGCGGTACACGAAAATAAAAGAGACCACGAAGAAAGCGGCGGCGAGCGCACGCGTCAGCGTGCCGCCAGAAGTTGCCGTCAGTTTTACGGCAAGCTCCACCGCAAGAAGGCCGAACAGGGTCGTGAATTTGATGACCGGATTAAGCGCCACGGAAGAAGTGTCCTTGAATGGATCGCCGACGGTATCGCCGACTACGGTGGCGTCGTGCAGCGGGGTGCCTTTTTGCTTCATCTCCACTTCCACGATTTTCTTGGCGTTATCCCAGGCGCCGCCGGCATTGGCCATGAAGATCGCCTGATACAGGCCGAAGATGGCGATGGACATCAAGTAGCCGATGAAAAAGAACGGTTCGAGAAAGGAAAACGCCAGCGTGGCAAAAAACACGGCGATGAAGATGTTGAGCATGCCCTTCTGCGCGTACTTCGTGCAGATCTCGACGACCTTCTTGCTGTCCTCGACGGAAGCCTTCTCAACGCCTTCGAGTTTGATGTTGGCTTTGATGAACTCGACGGCGCGATACGCGCCGGTGGTCACGGCCTGAGTCGATGCGCCCGTGAACCAGTAGATCATTGCGCCGCCGGTGATCAGCCCGAGGACGAACGGAGCATGCAGCAGGGAAAGCTTTTCGACATTTTCGGTGAGGCCGTTGGTCAGCGCCATGATGATCGAGAAAATCATGGTCGTTGCGCCCACCACGGCGGTGCCGATCAGCACCGGCTTCGCGGTCGCCTTGAACGTGTTTCCGGCGCCGTCGTTTTCCTCCAGCAAGTCCTTGGCGCGTTCAAAATGGGCGTCAAAGCCGAAATCCTTTTTCAATTCTTCCTTGATGTTCGGGACCTGTCTCGATCAGCGACAATTCGTACACCGACTGCGCGTTGTCCGTTACCGGGCCGTAGGAATCGACGGCGATGGTTACCGGTCCCATGCCCAAAAATCCGAATGCGACCAGGCCAAAGGCGAACACCGGAGCGGCGATCATCAACCCGCCGAGGCCCATGCGCGCGAAGAGATAAGCGACGGACATCAGGACAACCATCGCGATGCCCAGGTAATAGGCCGAGAAATTTCCGGCCACGAAGCCGGAAAGAATGCCCAGCGACGCGCCGCCCTCTTCGGCAGAGGTAACAACTTCTTTTACGTGGCGCGATTCGGTGGAGGTGAAGGCTTTGACGAGTTCGGGAATCACCGCGCCGGCGAGCGTGCCGCAGGAAATAATCGAAGCCAGCTTCCACCACTGCGTGGTGTCGCCGCCGAGCTCCGGAATAATTACGCGTGGAAATCAGCGTAGGTCATGGCGATGGAAAGGAAGGAGGTGAGCCAGACCAGCGAGGTAAGCGGGGCTTCGAAATTCATCTTGTCGGCATTGCCGTAGCGGGCCTTGGCGATGCGGCGTTGATGAAGTATGCCGCGGCGCTGGCGACCAGCATGGCGATGCGCATGACGAAGATCCACACCAGCAGCTGAACCTGCACGGCGGGTCTTCACGCCCAGCAGGATGAAGGTGATCAGCGCCACGCCGGTAACGCCATAGGTTTCAAAGCCGTCGGCGCTCGGCCCGACCGAGTCGCCCGCGTTGTCGCCCGTGCAATCGGCGATCACGCCGGGATTGCGCGCGTCATCTTCCTTGATCTTGAAAACGATCTTCATCAGGTCGGAGCCGATGTCGGCGATCTTGGTGAAGATGCCGCCGGCGATGCGCAGCGCCGCCGCGCCCAGCGATTCGCCGATGGCGAAGCCGATAAAGCAGGGCCCGGCGTAATCGCCCGGGAACAAACAGCAGAATGAACAGCATCATCAGGAGTTCCACGCTGATCAGCATCATGCCAATGCTCATGCCGGCCTGCAGCGGAATCTGATAAATGGGGTAGGGCTTGCCGCGCAAGCCCGGCGAACGCGGTGCGCGAATTGGCAAAAGTGTTTACGCGGATGCCAAACCAGGCCACGCCGTAACTGCCCGGCGATTCCCAACAAGGCTGAACAGGAGAATAATCGGAGCGTAACGCGAACGGCTTGTCCGGAACTGGCAGAGCACGCCAAAATACAGCACGATCACGATGGCAATGAAGACCCACAAAAACAGCAGGAACTTGCCCTGGGTGAACAGATAGGTTTTGCAGGTCTCGTAAATCAGCTCGGAAACTTCGCGCATCGAGCGATGCACCGGCAGGTTCTTCAGGCGGCTGTAAATGGCCAGTCCGAAAGATCAATCCGAAGATGCAAAACAGAATGCCGACGGTCAGAAGCTTGTGGCCGTCGATCCCAAGAAACGTGACTTGCGAGAGGTCGGGAAGCTTCAGTCCAGCCTCGCCGCCAGGGTTTTCCTGGGCTGAGGCAGACGCAGCGCTCAAAATGGTCAGCAGGGCGCTTACCACGCCTGCTGTCGCGAATCGGCTTCTAAGCGAGCCAGTGCCCGCGAGCCAGGTACGCATCAGTGATCCTCCGTTGAACTCATGCAATCAGGTTAAAATCCATTCTAACTAACTGCTTCCGGCACACCATTTTGCCCTGTGATTTTTGCTCAGGGCGTCTCGGGAATGGCCTGCCGGATTTGGTACAGGTTGCCGCTTCAAGAAGGGCGGAAGTGCCGCAATTGGTCCCCGGCCTCTCTGCTGCTAACCGGCTTTTTTGAACGAATAACACCCATAACCGGTCACCGGGTTGGCACAAAGCTCACTTTTATAACATGCGGGGATATGGGGGTCAAACCGTTTTGAGCGATGTTACCGGATAGATACGCACCACCGGGAAGCCCCGCAGGTATCGGAACTCGACCGGATTCGCGGCCTAGTCGAACCGTGTCGGCCGCGATTAATAACAGGGGGGTAACTCTTGGGGTGCGCCGCGTTTCTGCGCCATTTCATCCCTGGAGAAGATAGCTCACAATTAGGGACGTAGTTAATTAGTACCGACCTGAAACCGTCGGCAGAGTGCGGGTGCAGAATGCCGGGACGCCACGCCCGGCACGCAATGGGTGGCCTTTAACGCTCCGGCAGGAGCCATCGCTATGCGCAACGAATCCTCGGGTCTCAAGTCGAAATCGCATTCGGTTGCCTCGTCCTGTTGCTTCTGTGCCTCGGGTGGCGAGGCGAGTCCAGGAGATCAACCCTTTCGCGAATCATCTTTTTAACGAGCAGCTCGTGCTGATGGCGGTCGGATTGGCGCTTTGCCTCGCTATCCTCGTGATCCGCACCTACAGCTGCGAAAGCACGCAACGGCAACAGGCGCAGTCCGCGATTCGAACCCTCAACGAGGACCTGGAGAAGAAGGTTGTCGAACGAACCGAGGAATTGGCGCGCACGGTAGAAAGCTTGAGGGAAGAAGTGGCTCTGCGTAGGGGACAAGAAGTGGATGTGCGGCGGCTAGCCGCGATCGTCGAATCGTCCGATGACGCCATCGTTGCTATGACGCTCGACGGAATCATCACGGATTGGAACTCGGGAGCCGAGCACATGCTGGGATATCTGCGCGGCGAGATGATCGGCCAGCCCGTCTCGCGGATTTTGCCGCCTGACCGCCTTGGCGAACCGAGCCGCAGCTTGCAGCGATTGGTTGGCGGCGAGCAGGTCGTGCGCCACGAAACCGTGCGCGTGGCCAAGGGTGGTAAGCAACTTCACGTGGCACTGACCATCTCGCCGCTTCGCGACGCGGAAGGACGGATCGTCGGAGATTCGCAGATTTTCCGGGATATCGGCGAACGCAAGGTGATTGAGGACGCGCTGCGCAGGTCGGAGGCGGGTTTGCGTTCCCTCGTACAGAACGCGCCCTATGGGATTTTGCGGACCGCGCCCGACGGCAAAATTTTGCAGGCGAATCCCGCCATGGTGCGAATGCTGGGATACGCCTGCGAGCAGGACCTGCTCAGCCTGAACATGGCCGACGATATCTATCGCCGTCCGGAGGAACGGGCGGAATCGCTATCATGGCGAAATAAGCAAAATTCAATCAAGGGCGTGGAACTGGAATGGAAACGCAAGGACGGCTCCAGCTTTGCGGCGCGTTGCGACACGCGGGTGGTCACGGATACGGAAGGATTCGTGGAATTTCTGGAATCGTTCGTGGAGGACGTCACCGAGCGGCGCGAAATGGAGCTGCAGCTGCGGCAGCGGCAGAAGATGGAGGCCATCGGGCGTCTGGCAGGCGGAATCGCGCACGACTTCAATAACCTTCTTGGCGTCATCTCCGGTTATGCCGAACTGGTGACGGAGCGGCTCGCGGACCAGGACGCAATGCACAATTATGTGGAGCAGATCCGCAAGGCGGCGGATCGGGCATCGTCACTCACGCGGCAGCTTCTGGCGTTCAGCCGGCAACAGGTTTTGGAGACCAAAGTACTCAACCTCAATACCGTCGTTGAAGACATGATCAAGATGCTGCCGCGGTTGCTCGGGGAAGACATCGAGTTGAAAGTCTCGCTGGATCCCTCCAGCGGAGCGGTGAAGGCCGATCAAGGGCAGATCGAACAGGTGATCATGAACCTCGCGGTGAATGCACGCGATGCCATGCCCGGCGGCGGCAAACTGGTGATTGCTACGGGCCGCGCCCGTTTTGACGCCCAGCTGGCCGCCAAACATCCGTCCATGACCCTGGGAGATTATGTTTTGCTTTCCGTCAGCGACACCGGGATGGGCATGGATCAACAGACGCAAGCCCACATCTTCGAACCATTCTTCACCACCAAGGAGCGCGGGCGCGGTACGGGTCTGGGCCTGGCGACAGTCTACGGTTTCGTGAAACAAGTCGGCGGTTACGTGTGGGTGGAAAGTGCACCTGGAGTTGGTTCAACATTCGAGATCTATCTGCCCTTGACGCACGAAGAAGCGGTGCACGCCGGTCCGGTTGTAGCATCCGTGGCCGCGGGACGCGGCGCGGGCACCGTCCTGCTGGTGGAAGACGAGGAATCCCTGCGAACACTGACGCGCAGTACCCTGGAACAGAGCGGGTATTCGGTTCTGGAAGCCTGCAATGGGAGGGAGGCCATCGAAATCGCCCAGTCCAGCTCCACCCCCATTGACCTGATTCTCACGGATATGGTGATGCCAGGACTGAATGGGAGAGCGGTGGCGGAAAAAGTGGGACAGTTGTTTCCAGCAATTCGCGTCGCCTACATGTCCGGATACACGGGATTCAGCAACCGCGAGGCTGCCAGCTTGAACGCGGTGATTATTGCCAAGCCGTTCACTCGAAATATTCTGCTGCAAAAATTGCGCGAAGCTCTGGAGTTTGAACCGAGGCCGGCGCTTACTTAGCTGGTGAAGTGGCGCAGGCTGCAGTCCGTGGCTTGCAGGAAAGAACCCCGCAGGCTGAAGCCTGCGCCACTTCACCATCGCTGCTTACATTTTCTTTTGTGCCGTGGGCGGCAATAATCCATTCATGCGCAGATGGATTGAGAGTCCGGCGTAGTGATCGGCGAAGTCAATGATCACTGCCATGGCAGCCGTCAAGCGGGTGACCTGTTTGCCTCCAAAAAATGGGACCATCTCGGCGAGATTGGCATCGGTGATCTTGGAGAATTGATCTCCACAGTAGTCCATGGACGCCTTCAGCCCGGCAACCAATTTTTCCTTGGAGTCCGTATCCGAACTTTTCGCGAATGGCGTCGCCGGCGGCGTGAAAAGCTTGGAGCATACGGCGTTATTCACATCGGCAATGTGTCCGATCGTCTTCCCGAAGGTCATATTCTCGGGTGTTGGTTTGAAGCTGTACTTGTCTTCGGGCATGGTCTCCGCGGTCGCCACCAGGTTCTTTGAATAATCGTCGAACTGTTTGCGGAGGCTGGCGGCGAGAGGATTTGTTTTGGCGTCCTGCGCGCGAGCCATCAGGGGCGCGACCAGACAGATTGCGGCAAGGCAGATCAAGCGTTTCATTCCGTGTTCTCCTTTGGATCACTCGGTCCTGGCAGCATACGACGGATGCGAAGCCCAGACAAGCGTATGTCCGGCTTGGTGGTGCGCCCGCCGGAAGCAATATACCACCTACTTTTTTGATGCCCGCTTTGCGGCCTTCCTGGTTTTTCTTGCGGGCGCCGCCGAATCCTGGCGCGTGGCGCGTTGGCCTCGTGATGGCCGCCTCTCTCCGGGCAATTTACCGATTCGAGTATCTCCGGCCAGGATCAATTCGCAGGCGCGCAGCGCGTCTTCCTCAAAATTCGCCGAATCGGACGGCAGGACTTGCCAACTACTGACCGGTTTTCCAAAAACCTGGATGGATCGCATCAGGCGAAACTCGCGCCGCAATGCTTCGTGATGTTCCGGGGACGTGGCAAGCCAAACGCCGTTGTCAGCAGGATGGTCAGGTTTGTCTCGCAGTGCCAGCACAATTTTATCCTCCACATACACCGCGAGGCATCCGAACATGGAGCGCGTCCGCGGGGAAACAGAAGCAATCGCATCCAAAACGAATTCGTGAGGAACCGCTTTACGCCGTTGGGCGGCGAATCCATTTGCTTTGGTCGCCGCTGGAATTCTGTTCAGCCGGGTTTTGGAGGTCTTCCTCATCGTTCGTGCCCCAGAACCTCAACATTTTCAATTGCCATGCGGGCCCCATCACGTGTATTTCACGAGGGACATGAATCCGAAGTCCATGTGCAACTGCATGTGGCAGTGAAATAGCGACGGGCCCGGATGATTCGCGACAAAATCAACTTCCGCGTCGCTGAAGCGCGGAATGTTGACGATGTCCTTCTTGATTCCGGCGGTGTTTTTTCCGCCGATTTTCACGATCTCAAAATCGTGGCGGTGCAGGTGCAGTGGGTGAGTGTCTCCCGTCTGGTTGTGGAAGATCATGCGATAGCGCTTGCCCTTCTGCACCATCATCGGGTCGGTATCCGGCCAGGATTTGTCGTTGATCGTCCAGCGATTGAAGTCCACGCGATTGCCGGGAATCTTTTTGAAAACCAGGTCGAATTTGCCGTCGGGTTCGGGCAGCTGTTCCTGCGTACCGAACGGGGTGTAATCCCACGGAACTTTGGCGGGCTTCACGAAAGACGGTTCGCCGGTTTGTCCCGCGTATTCGATGACGATGCCCATGCCGGTCATTCGCTCTTCGTCGTCGGTCGAGCCGAGAATCCAGACGCCCGGTTGATTCATTTCCACGACGGCGTCCACGCGCTCGGCAACTCCCATCATCAACACATCCACGGAAGCTTGCGTGGGGACGGGATTGCCATCCATGGCGATCACCTTGAACTTGTGCCCCGGCAGCGCGAAGGAAATATCATCGGTGGCGCTGGCGTTCAGAAGCCGGAACAGAACGCGCTGCCCTTGCTTCACGCGGATGGGATCGCCGTGCCCGAGCGCTTTGTCATTCATGGAGTTGTTTTTGTAGGCGATTTCCCAGCCGTTGTTCGGAGGGCCCAAGTGCGCAAGGGAAGGGCCCCACTGATGAGCGGCGAGGAAAATTTCCTGGTCGTAATTTCCCGGCTCGCTCTTCGGTTCCACATAGAAAAAACCGTACTGGCCGCTGAACATGGCGACATCGAGGTTTCCCTTGGATGGCATGTGGGTGTGGTACCACCGCGATCCCGCGGGGCCGGGCGCAAACGTGTATTGCCGGTTGCCGTGCGCTGGCACAACCGGAGTTCCTTCTTCTTCCGAGCCATCCACTTCCGACGATACGAATTGTCCGTGCCAGTGAACAATTTCCGGCATGTCAGTGTCATTGTGCACGTCCACGGTGATGCGCTGGCCTTCGCGGTAGCGCAGGATCGGACCCGGCACTTTGCCGTTATAGCCGAGCGTTTTGATGACCACGCCCGGCGCGATTTCCACGGTTGTCGGAGCAATGCGCAAGGTGAGGTCCGCTTTAGCCGGAGGGATCGCGGCGAGCGAGGAAAATCGCGGCGCCGAAGCCAAAGCCGCGCCGACGGCGCTCACCCCGGTGACGGCCAGAAGCTTTCTTCGATCCAGCATAGTAAGCCTCGCGTCTCTCGGAACGATTCGAGCGGAAAAGGGTTGTGAAGCGCCATGATCCAATCGGAGTTCGGCAGTGTCAAGCAGGAATGCTGGGCTGCCTAAAGCAGGCGCGGTGTCTTGACTGGTCCGGGACAGAGGTTGCTCAATAAATAATTTCATACCAGATACTTGTTTGGGTGTAGCATGCAGCCACTTGCAAATCTTTGGGTGGCAGTCCCGGGGCTGTATCCCGGCGATGTTCCGGTCGGATCTTCTTTCCGAAAGGAGATTCATTCGATGAAACGTATCCTTGTGGTGGTTACGGTGTTTGTGCTTTGCATATTGCTGAGCGCGGTGGCGGTGCGCGTCCATGCTCAGTTCGGCCCTCCCAGCCCGGGAGAGCGCAGGCTGCCATCGAGAAGCAACTTGCGCTCGAGGCCGCCACTCCAAAGCTGCAGATCACGGAAGATGTGCTGGCGCTCTCCATTCCTGATCATACGATCGGCGAGACGGAAGGCGTTTCCATGAACTCCAAGGGCCACTTGTTCGTGTACTCGCGCACCGGCAAGGGCGGCAGTTCGCGCGGCGGGACAGCCGCGGAATTATTCGAGTTCGACCAGAATCTGAAATTCGTGAAGCTGTGGGGACCGGACAACTACGCAGCCTCTTTCGCTCATTCCGTGCGCGTCGATAAGTATGACAACGTGTGGATGGTGGACGAAGGCTCCGGAATGATCGTCAAGTTCGATCCGAACGCCAACGTCAAAATGACGCTGGGCAGAAAACCGGAAGCCATCGATTACTGGAGCGCTATCTGGAACGCGGTGAAAAAGTCACGGAGCGTTATCCGGCCGGCAACATGGGATCGTTCAATCGGGAAACGGACATCGCCTGGGACAAGGACAACAACATGTTCGTGAGCGATGGCTACGGCAACTCGCGCTTCGTCAAGATCGCCAAGGATGGCACGTGGATCAAGGCCGTGGGAACGCACGGCTCGGGCGAGAACCAGTTCAGCACGCCGCACGGCATTGCCGTGGACGCGCAGGCGGACTCGTTTACGTCGGCGATCGCGGCAACTTCCGGATCCAGGTTAGCAAGACCAACCAACGAAGTGAAGATGACAT
>CAVOIX010000097.1:0-104150 GCA_963695945.1 uncultured Acidobacteriota bacterium
ATCTGGTGCCTGACTGCGTACCGTATTGCTGCTCACCAAGCAAGTGGACCGCATCATTCTTGCTCGCCCCGCGGTGGAGGCCGGCGAGCGCCTGGGATTCCTGCCCGGCACGCTGCAGCAAAAAATCGATCCCTACATGCGGCCGTTGTACGATGCGCTGTATGACATGCTGGATGCCGATAAACTGGAACGCTTTCTCGAGAAGGGAATCGTGGAGGTTGCGCCGCTGGCGTTCATGCGCGGGCGCACGCTGAACGATTCGTTCGTCATTCTGGACGAAGCGCAGAATACCACCAGCGAGCAGATGAAAATGTTTTTGACCCGTCTAGGATTTAATTCCAAGGCCGTGGTCACGGGAGACGTCACCCAGATCGACTTGCCCGCCGGGCGAAAGTCCGGACTGGTCGAAGCGCTGGACGTTACCAGCCGCATCGAAGGCATTGCGTTCATCAAATTCGATGAACGCGACGTCGTTCGTCATAACCTGGTGCAGCAGATTATCAAGGCGTACGAAGAATTTGGCGCGGGCGATGGCCGGCGAAGCCCTCCTCCGGAGAACGGCAAGCCCGAACCTGCGGCAGGCTAGTGCATCACGGCTCGGTGCCTTCCGCGCGGTGGCCTCCACGCGGTGGCTTGCGCTCCGGATGTTTGTAGGGCACGGCTTCAGCCCGGTGCCTTCAGCCCGGTGCCTTCCGCTCCGGATCTTTGTAGGGCACGGCTTCAGCCGTGCCGGTCGTTGTGATGAATCGGGCGGCTTTAGCCGCTGGCCTGTTCCAGGCTCGATTTCTCCACGAAGCCGGAAATGCCGACGCCAGAGAATTTGCATTCACCTTCATGATCGTCAACCGCCAGCGCCGCGTGCCCGTGGCTATTCACCCTTTGCAGCAGTTCTACGAACGTGTCCGCCACGAACTCGGTTTTGCGCCCGAATCCGTAACGGTCCAGTTGATCAGTGACGCCACCATGGCCCAACTCAATGAGACGTATCGCAACAAGAGCGGACCCACCGATGTGCTCTCTTTTCCGGCCAACGGCGGCCGGCCAAAGAAGGCCCGGAATATGTCGGCGACATCGCCATCTCTCCCGAAACCGCACGCCGCAACGCGCGCCGCTATTCGCGTTCCTTGCCCCTGGAGTTGCGGATCCTGATCCTCCACGGCATGATCCACCTCGCCGGCTTCGACCACGAAGCCGACCACGGCGAAATGGACCGCCTGGAGCGCCGCTTGCGAAAGCGATTGGGAGTGGCCGGACGATGATGCGATTTCTATACGTGATCGCCGTCTCGGCTCTGGGCGTGGGCCTGGTGATTTTCTCTTACCTGGACAGAATCTACCGCGAACTGGGCCGGGTGAACAAAGGCCGTGTGCGTGAGCATCTCGAAATATTCGAGGCGGAAATCGAACCGCATTTTGGACTGGAGCGCGCGCGAGCCACAACCGGGTTTCGGTTGCTCGCAAATCTCTGGCTGGTGCTGGTCGCCGCGGAAACCGCTCGTGGCGTCATCGTCTTTGTCCCGGGCACCTGGGACGCGCTGCTTCAGGCCCTGGTCTATGTGCTGGTTGAGGTGCTCCTGCTCTCCCAGTTCATTCCGGACTTCATGCTGGTGCGTACGACAGGGCGTTGGCTCGTGCGCCTGGTCCTCGTGATTCGCGCGTTTCTGTGGATTGTCTGGCCGTTCCGAGTGCTGCTCGAACTGGCCGGCTCGCTGGCGCGGATTTCCGATGATCCTCACGCCGACGGCGCCAGCGAGCAGCAAGAGGGAATTGGCGCGCTGGTCGATGCCGCGGAACAGGAAGGCATACTCGACCCCGGTGAAGCTCACATGATCGAGCAAGTGGTCGAATTCAGCGACAAGCGCGTCCTGGAATTTATGACCCCCAGGCCCGAAGTTGTCGCCATCCGCTCCAGCGCGCCGGTGGATGAGCTGCGCGCGCTGCTGATCAAAACCAAATTCTCACGCATCCCGGTGTTTGAGGATACGCTTGACGACATCACCGGCGTGGCCTTTGCACGAGATTTGCTGCAGATTCCTGAAAGCGAATCCGCAAGTCGAACCGTGAAGGAAATCGCCCGCCCGGCCTTCTTCGTTCCCGAAACCAAGCACGGCTCCGACCTGCTGAAAGAAATGCAGCGGCGCAATCAGCAGATGGCCATCGTCGTCGATGAACACGGCTCCGTCGCAGGGATCGTCACGGTGGAAGATCTGGTGGAAGAAATCATCGGAGAGATCGGAGAGGACGATCGCGTTCCCTCGCCTGACGCCGTGCGCGAGCCTGACGGCAGCCTGATCCTGCGCGGCAGTGTCTCCGTCGAGAAAGTTCAGGAGCTGTTCGGAGTGGAATGGAACGTCAGCGGTGAAGAATCCGCCACAACCATCGCCGGTTTGCTCAATCACATCGCGGGTCACGTTCCCACGGCGGGAGAAAATCTGGATTATGGCGGTCTGCGTTTTGAAGTTCTGGAAGCCAATCAACGCAAAGTGCTGCGGCTAAGGGCGCGGCGATTGCCAACGCCTGTCGCCGCCAGCTAAAGTTCTACTCGTCGCCAGACCTGCGTTTGTGGATTAGCGGCTGATGAGCTTGGCAATCACAAACGCAGCGGTCGCTGCAAGCCCGCCAATCACCACCGTCTGCAATCCGCCTTTGAAGGGATTAATGCCGGTAAAGCGCCCCTTCACCCACCCAAACACGGCCAGCGCCAGCAGCGTTACTCCCACCGAATAATAGAGCCCAGTCTGCACGTCGGTGAGCAAGATGTAAGGCGCAAGGGGAATCAGCCCGCCGACGATGTAAGACGCGGCGATCGTCAGCGCGCTGGTGCGCGCACGCTTCGGTTGCGGCTCCTCGAGACCCAGCTCGAAGCGCATCATGAAATCCACCCAGGCCTTATCGTTCCCGGTGATGGCCCTGACGACGGGAGTCATTTCCGCTTCAGTCAGTCCGTAATCGCGGAAAACTTTGGCGACCTCCTCGATCTCCACGTCGCGCAACTCCACAATCTCGCGCACTTCGCGCTCGCGCTCGGAAGCGTAATGTTCGATATCGGTTCTTGCGGCAAGATAGCCGCCAAGGCCCATAGCGATCGAACCGGCGGCAATTTCGGCAAGCCCCGCTGTAACCACCAGTGTGGAAGCGTGCGGATTCGAGGCAATGGCCCCTGAAATTCCGGCCGCCAGAGCAAACGGAACGGTAAGCCCATCCGACATTCCGATGACGACGTCGCGAACCGATTCCGGCGCGGTGAAATGATGTTCTGTATGCGGCGTAGCGGGCATCCAAGTTTCTCCGGCAATGAAGGCTTTCATGCAGCGACAAATCTTCTCATGACAGACGTCGCGGCCGAAAAGTGTAACACGTCACGAGCAAGGGCCGGTGGCGGCTTGTAGCAGACATGCGATTATTCGGTTGCCGGATCTGTCCCACACTCGGTGGCACACCGGGAGTAGATGTCCTACTCCCCGCGGAGTATCATGCGAGCATGGCTCAGGAATTTAAAGCAGGATTTGTCGCGGTAGTTGGCCGGCCCAACGCCGGAAAATCGACGCTCGTCAATCGTCTGGTCGGAGAGAAAGTTGCCATCGTCACTTCGCGGCCGCAGACCACGCGCAACCGCATCCAGGGGATCGTGAACCGCCCGAACGCGCAGGTCGTTTTGATCGATACGCCCGGTCTGCACCGCCCCGAATCCGCTCTCGGCCGCCAGATGATGGGAGAAGTGGATGCCGCGATGGATGCCGTGGACGTCGTCATGCTGCTGCTGGATGCCAGCGAAGAGTTTGGGCAGGGAGATCGCCGCGCGGTCGAGCGCCTGCAGCGTTTCGACGGTACGCGCTTCCTGCTGCTGAATAAAATCGATCGTCTGCCCAAGGCCGAATTACTTCCGATGATCGAGAACCTTTCAAAAACCGGAAGGTTCAACGAGATCATTCCGATTTCCGCTCTCAAAGGCGATGGGGTTGATCGCTTGTTTGAGAAACTGATGGAATATCTTCCTGCGGGCGCGCCGCAGTTTCCCGTGGACCAATACACCGACCAGCCGGAACGCTTTCTCGCGGCGGAAATTGTGCGGGAAAAGGCCATGGAAGCCACCACGCAGGAAGTGCCCCACGCCGTCGCCGTGATTTGCGACGCGTTTGAGGAGACCGACAAGCTAATTCGCATTCGCGCCACGATCTACGTGGATCGTGAAGGCCAAAAGGGAATTCTCATCGGGAGCGGCGGCGGTACTCTGAAAAAGATCGGCACCGCTGCGCGAAAGGAACTGGAAACGATCCTGGGCACCAAGATTTTCCTGGAGCTCTACGTGAAGGTGCTAAAAAACTGGCGGGAGAATCCGCAGATCGTGCGTCAACTGGACTGGCACTGGCAGCTGGAACGGATGTCTGACGGTTAAAGCGGTACAGGCTTCAGCCTGTGGGGTTTTGCCCTTGCAGGGCCTAACTTCCACCGGCTAAAGCCTGCCCCGCGCTACTCCTCGGTCTTAATTCCCAGCGCACGCATTCGTCTGTACAGATGGCTGCGCTCTAACCCCAGGGCTTCCGCCGTGCGCGTCATCTGCCACTGGTTTTCCTCAAGCTTGCGCAGAATGAATTCCCGCTCGTAGGCGCTGCGCGCCTCATGCAGCGTCGCGTTCGGCTGCTGGGCCATGCGCGAACCGGCGCGAAACAATTCCGGCGGCAGATGCAGTGGTTCAATCTTATCGTGCGGCACGACAATCATCAGGCGCTCGATCAGGTTGCGCAGTTCGCGGACGTTCCCCGGCCAGTGGTAACGCGCCATGACGCCGAGCGCGGCATCGCTGAACTCTTTCGGTTTGCGTCCGTAGGCCGCGGCAAATTCCAGCATGAAGTAGCGCGCCAGAATCGGGACGTCCTCGATGCGATCGCGCAGCGGCGGCAGAGTGAAGGGAATCACGTTCAGCCGGTAGAAAAGGTCCTCACGGAACCGCCCGTGGGCGATTTCCTCCTCTAGAGTCTTGTTGGTCGCGGCGATCACCCGCACATCGACGTTCACCGTTTGATTTGAACCGACCGGTTCCAGCCGCTGTTCCTCGAGTACGCGCAGTACTTTGGCTTGCGTGCGCAGGCTCATGTCCGCAACTTCGTCGAGGAACAGGGTGCCGCCATCGGCCTTCTCAAATTTCCCGACTTTATTTTCGGTGGCGCCCGTGAAGCTGCCTTTCACGTGTCCGAACAATTCCGATTCGATAAGCTCCTCGGGAATGGCCGCGCAATTCACTTCAACGAAGGCACGGTCTCCCCGAAGGCTCGCGGCGTGCAGAGCCCGGGCAACAAGTTCTTTTCCCGTGCCGCTCTCGCCGTAGATCAGCACGCGTCCATTGGTTGGCGCCGTCAGCGCGATCTGCTGGCGCAATGCGCGCATCGGAACGGTATCGCCTTGCAGTTGCGTGCGCCCGCCCAGCTCCTCTCGCAGTTGCCGGTTTTCCTGAGCCAGGCGATGAACTTCCAGCGCGTTCTTGATTACCAGGATGACTTTTTCCAGCGAGAGAGGTTTTTCAATGAAGTCAAACGCGCCCAGTTTCGTGGCGCGCACGGCCGTTTCGATGCTGGCGTGCCCGGAAATCATCACCACCATGGCGTCCACACCGTTCTTGCGGATGCGCTCCAGCGTTTCGAGGCCGTCGATTCCATCGAGCCACACGTCAAGCAGCACCAGATCGACGGAACGTGTATCCAGTAAGGCGAGGCATTCCTCTCCCGAAGCTACTGCCGCCGGTTCGTAGCCCTCGTCGGCGAGAATCGACGACAGCGCTTCGCGTATGCCTTGCTCGTCATCCACGATGAGAATGGAATTGGCCATGAAAGTTGGGAATTAACCGACTCGCGGGGACACCGGGGCCGATGGAACCTCCGCCATGGGAAGCTGAAGTATGAATTTCGCGCCGGTCGGCAAGTTGTCCTCGACGCGGATGGAGCCGTGATGCTCGGCCATGATGCGGCTGGCGATCGCCAGTCCCAGCCCGGTACCGCGATCCTTGGTTGAGAAATGAGGCAGGAAGAGCCGGTCCTTGTCTTCCGGCGAAATTCCGTGGCCGCTGTCGGCCACGATCATCTCCACGATTTCGCGGTCGCTGTTAAAGCGCGTGCACAAAAGCATTTCCTTTACCGCCGAGCCTTCCATGGATTCGGCGGCATTGTCGATCAGATTAACCAGAACCCGCCGCAACAATTCGCCGTCGGCACGAACCACCGGCAGATCAGGCGCCAGATCCTTACGTACACGAATTCCTTCCAGCCGGCCGTCAAAGACCGAGAGCGCGTCATTCACTATATCGTTGGGCGATGCGGGTGAAAGCTTGGCGGTCGGGAAGCGCGCGAATTGAGAAAATTCCCCGACCAGCGATTCCAGTACGCGAACTTCCCGCTCGATCAGGCCCGAGCATTCTCCGACCAGCCGCACCAGTTCCGGCGGTTCGTTCTTCGGCGGATTCTCGCGGTGCCGCTCCAGGTAGCGCGACAACCGCTGTGACGAAAGCTGGATCGGCGTAAGCGGATTCTTGATCTCGTGCGCGATGCGCTGGGCCACTTCCTGCCAGGCCGCCGCTTTCTGCGCGCGCAGCAGGTCGGTCAGGTCATCGACCACGACCACGTATCCTCGATTCGACCGCCGCGGTCCCAGCGAACTTACCGTTACGGCCGCGCGCAACAGGCGTCCAGCCGCCGAAAATTCCAGCTCTTGCGTCGCAGTTCCCAGGCGCAGCGAACGCCGCATCAGGATGTGCACCGCGTGGGCGGCTTCTTCCCCCAGAAGCTGCGCAAAACTCATGGCCTGCCGGGCGCTTTCGCCAAACATGCGAACCGCGGCCGGATTGACGCGCCGAATGGTTTCCGTCTCATCCACCGAAATGACTCCGGTGGGAATATTTTCGAGAATCGTTTCCATCAGAGTGCGGCGGCGCTCCAACTCTTGAACGGCCTGCTGCAGGTTGGTGGTGAAGGTGTCAATCTGGCGCCGGCTGTCTCCCAGTTGCTCGGTCATGCGGTTGAACGAGCGCACCAGGGTCTCCAGCTCATCATTGGCCTGCACGTTGACGCGCGCTTCGTAATTGCCTTCGATAATCTCCTGGGTGGCCTGAGCCAGAGCCTGAATGGGAACGGTAACTTGTTTGGACAGGAAAAAGGCCGACCATGTCGCGGCGAACATCAGGAGAATCGTGAAGAGCAGCAGCGTCGCCAGCATTTGATTTTTGTATGTGCGCAGATGCTGGCGCTGCTGTTCATACAGCGCATTCTGCGTCGCGATTTCTTTAATGCGTTCCTGGAAATCGTCGGGAACGATACGTCCGGCCAGCAGAGATCCGCTGGCCGTTTTGGACCGCCCCGCGAGAAAAATCTTGCCGCGATATTCCCAAAGCTCGGCGCCGCCCGGCATCTGGCGGACCATCATGGGTGGATTCGGCGGGCGCGAATTCGTCTCCGCACCGGCAGGCGAAGGGGGAAACTGGAGGTTGGGATTGACGGCCACAGCCGAAGGATGGCCGCTGTTATCCACTTCCCACGCCAGGTCCGCGCCGCGCGCGAAGGTCTGATCGAATGCGTGCACGGTGTCGCGCGCGGTGCCACTGCTGGTGTCTCCCGCCACTTCTTTGGCGATCTGCGCCATGCGCTCCGCATCCGCGCGGCTCATTTCGTTCACCAGTGCGCGGCTGGATTCGGTGGCGATTTCAAGCGGCCGCGGGAACCACAGCACCAGGGTGCGGTTCAGCAGTGCGTAGCTCACGAAAAACAGTACGATCACCGGGAGGAACGAAACGGCGATTGCGCCCAGGACCATTTTCGTTTTGAATCGCGAACCCGGCTTGTGCGCCAGCCGCTCGATTCCCAGACGCACCAGCGTGCGCGCCAGGATGAACAGAAACACCACCAGCGCCGCCACCAGAAACATGGACAACGCATAGAGAACGATTTGATCCCGTCGGCTGAAACGGCAGCGTCAGCGATCCCAGCGTGAACACGCCCGCGAGCAGAAATACTGTGGTCAACCCGCCCACGGCGAGCAGAACCCGCGATTTGCGGCTGGTGCTCATGCCAGGCCCCCGGAGAGCGCCGGTTTCGCGGGCGCCAGCCCACTGATCGGAAGCAGATGAGAATTTGCAGGCAGCAGCGAACGAAGCGGACACTCCTCGCAGCGCGGCGCACTTTTGCGGCACCAGTTCTTCCCGGTATTCACAATCAACGCGTGAAATTCGTTGAACAATTCCGCCTGCCGCGGGATCGACTTCTCGATGAATGCTCGCACTTTTTCGTAGTCCGCCTTGCCATCGGTAATTCCGTGGCGGCCAAAAATCCGGTGCGTGTAGGCGTCGACCACAAAAACGGGATGTTTGCCGGCGTACAAAAGGATGGAATCGGCGGTTTCGGGCCCAATGCCGTGCACGTTCAGAAGTTCTTCCCGTAATTCCAATGTCGGCGTCAGAAACATGCGCTTCAGCGAACCGCGATGCGTTTCATGCAGAAAGCGCACAAAGGCCTTCAACTTTTTCGCCTTCTGGCGAAAATAGCCGGAGGGCCGCACCAGCGCGG
This sequence comes from uncultured Acidobacteriota bacterium, assembly GCA_963695945.1. Classification (GTDB taxonomy): domain Bacteria; phylum Acidobacteriota; class Terriglobia; order Acidiferrales; family UBA7541; genus Palsa-360. The sequence goes on from CAVOIX010000097.1 coordinate 8,546, forward strand.
CCAGCCGCGGCGTGGAGATACGAAGCATCGCCGAAGGAGTGACCACGCGCGCCGCGCGCAGATTGGCGATGGCCCTTTCCACATTTCCCCACGCAGTGCTTTGGGTCAGAATCGCCCCCACAATCACTTCAAATGGCGTTCGTGCCGGCCACCAGCGCATCGGCCCCAGCGCCACAGACATCGTTTCATAGTAACGCAGAAGTTCACCGGGTGGGAGATCTGGTCGAGACGCTTGCCATTTCCCGTGGAACACGCGACCGGGCGCCGCTTTTTGTCGCTGCCCGAAGCCCGTCTGCTGCTTTGCCAATTGCCTTTCCCATTTCCTCGGAAGATAGCGGTCGCCGTACCTGTAGTCAAGACAAGCTCTTGCGCGCCTTACGAAATTGCCTGTACCAACGGACAGGTGACCTCAATAGTGCCCGTTTCGGTACGAGTGGACAAAATGTGGCGCTAGCCAGCTCTCGTCCATCTGCTAACTTTAAATTTCCGGGGGTGTGCATACCCCGGGGAGCCCTCGCCCGATGTCGTCCCGGCTAGGCGAAATACTGATCAAGGAGAACTTGATCACGTCCGATCAGCTCAAGCAAGCCCTGGAACATCAGAAGGCCAGCGGAGGCAGGTTGGGGACGTGCCTGATGAAGCTCGGCTTCATCACCGATGATGAAATTACCGGTGTGCTTTCCCGCCAGTACGGCGTCCCCTCCATCAATTTGAAGTATTACGAAGTGGATTCCTCGGTCATTAAGCTGATCCCGCAGGATACCGCGATCCGCTACCAGATCGTCCCGCTGTCGCGCGTTGGTTCGACGCTGACCATCGCGATGACCGATCCCACCAACGTCTTCGCGATGGACGACATTAAGTTCATGACCGGCTTCAATGTCGAGCCGGTGGTGGCCTCCGAGACGGCCATCTCCGAAGCGATCTCCAAGTTCTACGGCGAAGTGCAAAGCGTCGAAGAGCTCACCAAGGTCATGAAGGACCTGACCGGCGAGGATAGCGCGGCGGACCTGGAGCTGGCCGCCGAAGAACAGGAAATGAACCTCGCCGAGCTGGAACGCGCGGCCGAGGAAGCTCCCATCATCAAGCTGGTGAACCTGATTCTGACCGACGCGGTGAAACGGGGCGCCAGCGATATTCACATCGAGCCTTACGAGAAAGAAATCCGGGTACGGTTTCGAATCGACGGAATCCTGCAAGCGGTGATGGTGCCGCCGATGAAGTTGCGCGACGCCATCATCAGCCGCGTCAAGATCATGGCCAAGCTGGACATCAGCGAAAAGCGACTGCCGCAGGACGGCCGCATCATGATCAAGTACCGCAAGGACGGCAAGAATCAAGGACCTCGACTTCCGCGTTTCGACGATCCCCGCGCTATATGGCGAAAAGATCGTCATGCGCTTGCTCGATAAGGAAAATTTGCGACTGGATATGACCAAGCTGGGCTTCGAGCCCGAGTCCCTGGCCAAATTCGAGCGCGCGATTCTGCGCCCCTACGGAATGGTTCTGGTGACCGGACCCACCGGTTCCGGCAAAACCAACACGCTCTACTCTTCGATCGCCCGGCTGAATACCCCTGAAACCAACATCATGACGGCGGAAGATCCGGTGGAGTTCCAGTTGGCGGGCATCAACCAGGTCCAGATGAAAGATCAGATCGGACTGAATTTCGCGGCCGCGCTTGCGCGCTTTCCTGCGGCAAGACCCCAACATCATCCTGGTCGGAGAAATTCGCGACTTTGAAACCGCGGAAATTGCGGTGAAAGCTGCGCTCACCGGGCACCTGGTGCTTTCCACGCTGCATACGAATGATGCTCCGTCGACCATCAGCCGATTAATGAATATGGGGATTGAACCGTTCCTGGTGGCCACTTCGGTAAACCTGATCTGCGCGCAGCGCCTGGTGCGTAGAATCTGCGCGAACTGCAGGGAAGTTTTGCAGGATTCCGGAGCAAGCCATGCTGGACGCGGGCTACACGCAAGAAGAGCTGGCGAAGACCCAGATTTTCGCAAGGGAAAGGTTGCGCCACTTGCAACAAGACCGGGTACAAGGGCCGCGTGGGCCTGTACGAAGTCATGGAGATCAGCGATGAGTTGCGCGAATTGATTTTGGTCGGCGCCTCAGCGCTCGAATTGAAGCGCAAGGCCATGGACAACGGGATGGTTACGCTGCGCCGCAGTGGCCTGACCAAGGTTGCCTTGGGAATGACGACCATCGAAGAAGTGGTTGCGGGAAACAGTTCTCTAGGGGAAGGTGGAACGATGTCTGGAATTACATTGAGTGAATTGCTGAAGAAAATGATCGAGCTGGGGGGCAGCGATCTTGCATATCACCACCAACAGCGCGCCCGCGGGTTCGCGTCCACGGGAAGCTGAAGCCCATGGACATGGCTCCGCTGACAGCGGCGGATACCAAGGCCCTGGCCTACAGCGTCCTGACCGACGCGCAAAAACATCGTTTTGAGGAAAACCTGGAGCTGGACTTCTCGTTCGGATTGAAAAATCTGGCCCGCTTCCGCGGCAATCTTGTTTCAACAGCGCGGCGCGGTGGGAGCCGTGTTCCGGACCATTCCCTGGGAGATCAAGAATTTCGACGCTCTGGGGCTTCCCGCCATCGTGAAGACTCTGTGCGACAAGCCCCGCGGCCTGGTCCTGGTCACCGGACCCACCGGATCGGGCAAGTCCACGACGCTCGCCGCCATGCTGGACAAGATCAACAGCGAGCACGAAGAGCACATGATGACGATCGAAGACCCCATCGAGTTCCTGCATAACCATAAAAAATGCCTGGTCAATCAGCGCGAAGTTCATTCGGACACCCATTCCTTCGCCAATTCGCTGCGCGCCGCGCTGCGCGAAGATCCCGGACGTCGTGCTGATCGGCGAAATGCGCGACCTTGAAACGATTGAGTCCGCGCTGCGCATCGCCGAAACCGGCCATCTGACGTTCGCCACGTTGCACACCAATTCGGCCATTTCCACCATCAACCGTATCGTGGACGTCTTTCCGTCCTACCAGCAGCCGCAGATTCGCGCTCAGCTTTCCATGGTGCTGGAAGGCGTGCTTTGCCAGTCGCTGTTGCCGCGGGTGGACGGTCGCGGGCGCGTGATGGTGCTGGAAGTTTTGATTCCCAATCCCGCGATCCGCAACCTGATCCGCGAGGACAAGATTCACCAGATTTATTCGGCTATGCAGACCGGAACGGGCACCACCGGGATGCAGACGTTCAACCAGGCCCTGGCCAACGCCTATTTCGCGAAGTTAATCACTTTGGAAATCGCCCTGTCGCGGTCGTCGAATCCGGAAGAACTGCAGGATATGATCAATCGGGGTGTTACATCGCCCACCTCGCGCGGGCCTGCCCCGGTTCGACGCTGACACCGGGCGCGGACTGCTCGGACCAGTGAAATACGAAGAGAGCCCGCGGAAGACTTTGCTGCACGTCCCCGATGTTTTCGAGGCGGATCGGGCAGGACGGATCGAGGAGAGAGCGATGCCGGTTTTCACATATCGAGGAACCAATCGCGCTGGAGCGACGGTGAGCGGAGAGTTGACGGCCATCAGCAAGTCGGAACTCATCAACAATCTCAAGCGCCAGCAGATCAACGTCACCAAGATGTCCGAAAAGGGCAAGGAATTTAACTTGCCGACGTTTGGCGGAGGCGTTGAATTCCAAGGAATTGGCCATCTTTCACGCGCCAGTTTTCGGTGATGATCGATGCCGGATTGCCCCTTGTGCAATGCCTGGAGATTCTCGCCGGTCAGCAGGAAAACAAAGTCTTTCAGAAAGTGCTGATCGGAACGCGCGCGGCGGTGGAAGGCGGCTCCACGCTGTCCGCCGCGATGCGCCAGTATGAAAAAGTCTTTGACGCCCTCTATGTGAACCTCGTGGAAGCGGGAGAAACCGGCGGTATTCTGGACACCATTCTGCAGCGCCTTTCGGCCTACATCGAGAAAAACGTCAAATTGAAGCGCGCCGTGAAGTCCGCACTGGTTTATCCGATCGCGGTTTTATCGGTGGCGGCGGGCGTCATTGTGCTGTTGCTGTGGAAGGTGGTGCCGATTTTCGCCACCCTGTTCCTGGGCCTCGGTGTCGATCTCCCGCTGCCCACCCGCATCGTCATCGGGCTCAGCAACTTTGTGGGCAGCATCTTCGGCTTGCTGATCCTCGTGGCCGTTATCGGCGCCGTTGTTGGCCTGAAGGTTTGGTACGGCACACCGCTCGGACGATGGCCATCGACGAAATGCTGCTGAAATTGCCCATGATCGGAATTCTTCTGCGGAAGATTGCCGTGGCCCGCTTTACGCGAACCCTGGGCACGCTGATCTCCAGCGGTGTTCCCATTCTCGAAGGACTGGATATCACCGCGCGCACGGCCGGAAACGCCGTGATCGAGAAATCGCTGATGGAAGTTCGCAAGGCCTGGAAGCAGGCCGCAACCTCTCCGATCCGCTCAAGGATACCAACGTGTTTCCCGGGCATGGTCACGCAAATGATCGGCGTCGGAGAACAAACCGGCGCCATGGATGCCATGCTTCAGAAGATTGCCGATTTCTACGAGGATGAAGTCGACGCCGCGGTAAAAGACCTGCTCGCCGCGATGGAACCGATGATGATCGTTTTTCTCGGCGTGGTAGTCGGCGGCATCGTGATCTCCATGTACCTGCCGCTGTTCTCGCTGATCGGGCAACTCAGCAGAGCCACTAAGCGCCGCAAGAATCGCAGGGATCATGTTTGGCGGCTTAAATATCGAGAGGGCGGTTCGGCGCGAATCGCCCTCCAACTCTCCCGGCTCGAGTCTGACGAAATTTTCAATTGTTGAGAGGACGCTGGTCAACAGGCACGTCTCGAATGGAACTGACACAAAATGTCGCTGCCTGGCTAGCGTGGCTTTCGCGCGTCCGCTTTTTCCTGATCACGCTCCTGCTCGCTTTAGTCATCGTGCTCAGCATGACCGGGCAGCTGGAAGTCTCCACCCGCTATTTCATTCCGCTGATGATCCTGTGGTACACGCTGGCGATCGTCTACTCGATCCTGATGCGCTGGATGCCGGTGGCTTCGTGGCACGGCGGAGTGCAAATGGTCTGCGATCTGTTTATGGTCACGTGCCTGATTTATCTGACCGGAACACAGGACAGCTATTTCATCTGGCTCTACCCGCTGGCCATCATCGTGGCCAGCATTCTATTTTCCCGTAAAGCCACATTCATCGTCGCGGGCCTGAGCTTCATTCTGATCGGCGGTCTGGCCGAACTGGTTTTCTACAATGTTCTGCCGCGCATGCAGATTGTTGTTCCCAGCAGCCGGCAATTGCAGACCTGGATCTTCAGCAATTTATTTTACTTCATGGCCGTCGCCTATCTCTCCAGCCTGTTGGCGCAAAGCCTGCGCCGGCACACCGCGGAACTGGAAGTGAAGCGCGGCGAACTACAGGACCTGCAAGCCTTCAACCAGGACATTATCCATTCCATGCGCGGCGGCCTGCTGACCACGGACCTCGACGGCCATATTCTCCTGCTGAATCGCACGGGGGAAGAAATTACGGGGAGCCAGTTCCAGTCCGTAAGGGGCCGGCCGATTCAGGACGTTTGGCCGGCGTTTTGGCTTCCCGGAGAGACTACGGTAGATGGCAAGCTGCCGCAACGTCGTGAATTGGATTTCGCCACTCCCGACGGACAGCAGCGTTTTATCGGCATCTCAGTTTCGCCGCTACGAACGGGGGAGCGCCGCACCACCGGTTACGTCTTCAATTTTCAGGACCTCACGGACCTCAAGCGCCTGGAACAGGAAGTGGCCACCAAGGAACGTATGGCCGCGCTCGGCCGCCTGTCCGCGGCCATTGCCCACGAAATCCGCCAGCCGCTGACGGCCATGGCCGGTGCCGTGAAAGAGTTGGGCCGACTGGTGCCGCTGGAAGAAGACGAGCAGCATCTGGTGGGCATCGTCAGCAGGGAATCGGAGCGCCTGAACAAAATCATCACCGAATTTCTGAATTATTCGCGCGAAAAAACGTACGAGTTTTCGGAAGAAGATGTCACCAACCTGCTGGACGAAACCTTGACGCTCCTGGAGCGCAATCCGCAAGTGGATGGAAAGTATCGCATCGAGCGCGCGTTCACCGGCGCCGAGGCTCGCGTGCGGGTGGACCGCAACCGCATCAAGCAGGTCTTCTGGAATCTGTCGGACAATGCGCTGCGCGCCATGCCCGATGGCGGGATTTTACGGTGTCGCTCGAAGCCGCGCCGTTCTGGGTTCGCATCCGTTTCCGCGATACCGGAATGGGGCTCGACCCGCGGCAGCGCGCCAAAATATTTGAACCTTTGCAATCCAATTTTGTAGGCGGCACCGGACTCGGTCTGGCGATCGTGTATCAGATCGTGCAGGCCCACAGCGGACGCGTCAGCGTCTTTTCCGAAAAGGATAGGGCGCGGAATTTACGGTCGAATTGCCGCGCGTCGCCGTGAACGCGCGGCCCTGGAAGGAAGCGGTCCCATGGCTCACATACTGGTCGTCGACGACGAGCGCTCGATCTGCGAATTGCTGGAAATCACCTTTCGCAAGGAAGGGCATCGCGTGGAGGTGGCCATGAACGGCGAATCCGCGCGGCGGAAACTCGAATCGCAGATTTTCGACATCGTGATTTCCGACATCCGCATGCCGGACACCACCGGCGTCGAACTGCTGCAATTCTGCAAGGAAATCTCGCCCTCCAGCTATTTTCTGCTGATCACCGGAGTGCCCACGGTGGAGACCGCGATCGCCGCGATCAATTCCGGAGCGGACCGTTACGTGATCAAGGATCACGTCCTTGTCGACCAGTTGCGCCGCGCCGTGCGCCAGGTGGATGAAACGTTGCGCCTCAAAAGCGAAGCCGGATACCTGCGCCGCGAATTGCGCCGGCTGACGGGACTGGACAACATCATCGGCCACAGCCCAAGATGCGCGCAATCTTCGACATGATCATCACCGTCGCTCCGCAAACCAGCCGCGTGCTGATCACCGGCGAAACCGGAACCGGCAAGGAACTGGTCGCGCGCGCCATTCACGAAAACAGCGCCGCGCAGCAAGGAGCCGTTCATCACCATCAATTGCGGCGCCTTTCCCGAAACGCTCCTGGAATCCGAACTATTCGGCTACATGAAAGGGCGCATTTACCGGAGCGAACGAAAATCGCCAGGGCTTTTTCAGGCGCTCACGGCGGAACGATCTTTCTCGACGAAATCGGCAACATGAGCCTGACCGATGCAGGTGAAGCTGTTCCGCGTCTTGCAGGAAGGCAAGGTTCGGCCGGTCGGCTCGAATGAGGAATCGGAAATCGATGTGCGCGTGATCGCGGCCACCAAAAAAGACCTGGAGAAAGCCATCGCCGCCGGAGAGTTCCGCGAAGACTTATACTATCGGCTCAGCGTGATTCCCATTCATGCTGCCGCCCCTGCGCGAGCGCCGCGAAGATATTCCGTTGCTGGCGCGCGCCTTTCTTGAGCGCTTCCGTAAATCCATGGACAAGCCGGTGGAGGGAATTTCGCCCGAAGCCATGCGCCTGCTGGAATCCTACGATTGGCCCGGCAACGTGCGCGAACTGGAAAACACCATGGAGCGGTCGGTGGCGCTGGAAACCGAAAAAATGATTTCCGTCGGCGTCCTGCCGGACAAGATCAGCCATCCGGGCCGGCACGCGGAGCACGGGTCAAAAACGGAAACGGCCGCGCACGCATTCCCGAGGGCGGAATCGATCTCGAAAGGCACGTACAGGACCTCGAAAAGAACTACATCCTCGCGGCGTTGAACAATTCCGACGGCGTGGGCACGCGTGCGGCGGAATGCTGAAGATGAGCTACCGCTCCTTCCGGCATTACTCCAAAAAATACAACATCCGCTAGCGCCAGCGGCGATCCCCAATTCGTGTGGCACCCGTCTCCAGCCAGGCGTCCGCATGAATGGCGGACCCTCGTCCGACGTCGGGCTGTAGATCGATACTACAGTGACGGAAACGAAGGCGCCGGCGCGGCCGTTTTCTTCAGATTGGGATTGCGATTCCGGGTGAGCGCGAGCAACTTCGCCAATGCGCCCGTGGCCAGAACCAGCATGATGGGGTCGATCGGAAAGCGGTAACGCAGAGAAGCATGGGTCACATAAAAAACCGCGGGAAAGATCAACAGAACCATGGCCAACGGCCCCGCTTCCGGAAGGCCAGCACGTTGTGCGGCCAGCACGCCGAACAGGCACCCCAGAGATAGCAGGCAGTTCAACGCCAGGAACAGTCGGGTATAAAGATCTCCGTTGTTCAGATATTCACCGGGCTGTCACTGAAGGCCAGCCAATTCATTTCAAATCGCCGAAAAACCATATTCAGCGTTTCGGACGGATGCCCCCGCATGTAGGTGACGGCTTCGTGTTCTTTGTCCGCCATGTAAGCGATCTCGCCCATGCGCGTGTATTTCGCGGCCTCCACCGGATCCGAGCTCGGATGTTGCCATTGCGCGCTCGAATCGGTGACCTTCAGGTTGTTGCCCAGCCATAGCTCCAGCCCAAAATTGGATCGCAACACGATGAATTTCCCGAATACGCGATAGTTGCGCACCGTCCACGGCACCATGCAAACCGCAAACAGGAGCACCGCCGCCGATACCGGCCTGGCCCATGGCACACCCGCCTTCCGCGCCTCCCACACCAGCCACGCCACGAAAAAGGGGAACAGCGACAGGATCGCGGGATTAACCAGTACTCCGAAGGCCCATAACCCGCCGTAGCCCACCCAAGGAAGAACGCCGCCTTGGCCTCGCAACTCCAGCGTGGCCCAGAAAATCAGGGAAAAGACCAGAGCCAGCAGGGTGGTGTCCCACACCCACATCATCGGGTAATAGAGTGCGGTAGGAAGAAAAACCCAAACCCAGGCCGCCCCTATCGCGGCGCCGTTTCCGAATGTTTTTTTGGCGATGCCGTGAATGGGAAGAATCGTGAGCGCGGCGAACGCGCAGTTCATCGTCTGAATGACCAAGTGAGACGTAGCGCTATAAATTCCCCACAGCTTGAAAATTCCGGCCACCAGGTATGGATAAATCGGCGTGAACCACGCGGTCGGGCCGGAATTCGCAGTCAGCAGCGGCGACGAGAAGCCCTCGCCGGCGGCGATGGCTCTGGCGACGCGGCCGAGTTCCAATCCGAAGGGCAGGTTATCCCTGACCGGCTTTGGTCCGGTTCGCGAACCAATAAAAATCAGAATCATGCGCAGAACGAACGCGAAGCCTGCAATGAACCAGGGAGAATTCAGGATTCGTTTCCAATCGCGTTTCATAGCAGGGCATCGTCCTTGACGAGCAACTTGCAAAAGTTCGCGTAGTTAGAAAACAAGTTTACGGAGTTGGCGGCGCGCCCGCAATCGCAGCGGCACATTTTGCGGTCGCGGATTGTCGTTCCAGTTAGCTACAAACCGCTCAGAAAATGAAAGCATCTCCATCGAAATGCCGGTTGGGCACGCGGTAACACCTCGCAGTACGATATAGATGCCCCATCGAAATTTTTGTGATGAATGCCACTTTGCGGCCCCTTGAACTGACAAATTATGGCGCAATGGTCCTCCCTGGCCTTGGCTGGCCTGCCACTAAAGCCATGGACGGCAGCCTGAAAGTTCGCACTATGATGAAATAACAGGAGTTAGCAGCAAGTGTCCAAATCGAAACAGCCCGCCGAAGAGTTGGCACGGAGAATGCTCTATTTCAGGGTGCGGATGAGCCCCAGGGCTCACAGTCATTCGATCTCAAACACTAGGCAGTACAAATCAAAAGGAGCACCGTGCATGCGCAATAAACAGAAGGGTTTTTCGTTGATCGAGTTGTTGATCGTCGTAGCGATCATTTTGATCATCGCGGCGATCGCAATTCCGAACTTGCTGCGTTCGAAGATGGCAGCCAACGAGGCGTCTGCTGTCGCCTCGCTCCGTACCTACAATACATCCATCGTTGCTTACCAGACCACGTACTCGACCGATCCGACCACCGACTTTACGCAACTCGGACCGGTGGCTTCCGGCGTGCTACCCAGCGCGTCTGCGGCTGACCTGGTTGACAGTTTGCTGGGCGCTGCGGGCAGCCCGACCAAGAGCGGCTACACCTTCACTTACGCGCCGGGCGCTGCAGCCAGCGGCACCACGGCCATCACGCAATACACGATTATCGCTGTGCCCCAGTCGACCTCGACCGGTCAGCGGAAGTTCTTCACCGACCAGAGCGGTGTGATTCGTCAGACCACGGACGGTTCCACTCCTTCGGCCACCAGCACCCCAATCGGCAGCTAACGCCTGCAAGGGATTCCACTGGGGGAGGAGGGCCAACGCCTTTCTCCCCCATTTTCATATAAGTTCGCGCATCGCAGACACGGACCCAAAACGAAGTGCTGCAAGCCAGGTTTCGCGGGAGACAATAGCAATGAGCCGCTCAGAATTCATCACAAAATCCGAACGCAACCGCCAGGCGGGCTTCTCGCTCATCGAGCTGCTGGTGGTCGTCGCCGTGATCCTGATCATCGCCGCGATCGCCATACCGAACTACATTCAATCCAGAATGCGCGCCAATGAAGCCTCCGCCGTGCAGGGCCTGCGCAACATCTCCACCGCTGAGATTCTGTACTCTTCGACTTACGGTATAAATTACTCCGTCACTCTGCTGCAGCTTTCCGGAAATGGCATTAGCCCGGACCAGAATAACGCCGGGACCATCGATTCCATCTTGGCTAATGGAACCAAGAGCGGATACGTTTTTAAATACACTCCACTCGTGACCGACGCCCAAAGCCACACGATCACCTATTCGCTGACGGCCGATCCGGTGAGCACCAGCACGGGACAGCGCCATTTCTATACTGACCAAACCTGCGTGATGCGATCCAATGTTTCCGTTCAGGCCGGTCCCAACGACCTGGCCATGTAACGGAGTTCACGTTTCGGTTTTTCAGCCTGGCCTGCCAATGCCAGGAGGGCGCTCGTCCCCGCGGCTTCCTGCTATAATTTCGCTGTGAATCAACAAATGAAAATAGCCGTGGCCGCAATATTTTTGGCGGCTACTATTTTTGCCTCGTCCGTCGCTTCCCAATCTTCCTCCAGACCAGCATCCGATTCCGCAAAATCACTGGCGCATCTGCTGCAGGAGCACTACCGCCAGCCGCGGACTTTAAAAGCTGTTTTTCTCGAGCGCTACAGCGAAGGGCAAAAGGACACCAAGGTAGAATCCGGCACCGCTTATTTTCGCCGGCCCGGACAAATGCGCTGGGAATACGATTCGCCCGAGAAAAAATTATTTTTGGTCGATGGCAAGATGACCTGGTTTTATGTGCCCTACGACCATACGGTGACCAAGTCCCCGGTCAAGGAAAGCTCCGACTGGCGGACGCCTCTCGCGCTGTTGACGGGTAAGGCCGACCTCCCGCGCTTATGCAGCCAGATCAGCGTTGTCAGCCAGCCCGGAGTGCCCAACGGCCACGCCGTGCTGCGCTGCCTGCCCAAAGAACCCAAGGGAACTGTTGATCAGGAGAGCTATACGGAAGTTTTCCTGGAAGTGGACACAACAACCGGTGAACTGGCGCGCATCGATATTCATCAACCCGGCGCAATCGATCTGGAATATCGTTTCGGAGATTGGCAGACGGATATTCCCCTGGCAGGCGATCTGTTTCATTTTACAGTGCCGCCTGGAACTGCCATTGTGGACGGCGCGTCTCTGCCCGAATCCCCGCAGTAAGTTCTCGGTTCAGCCGGTTTCTCCCCACTAGGCCCCGCTTCGCCCGGCGGCTGGCGGTTTTGCCTACTCTAGAAGCATGAAAGAGAAAACGCCGGAGGAACGCCGCTGCTAGGAGAATAAAATGATGCGGCGCCCCGAGCGGCTCACTGGAATGAGAGAGAGCCTGGGACGCCGCCAAATCGAACCGGAGAGTTTCGTCTCCAGTTCGTGCGTGGGGAGACCGATTTCAGAAATAAAAGCCTGCGAACAAGGGCGCTATTCTAGTAAAAGGAGCCCAAAAAGGGCAAGGCAATCGTCTGCGTGCGTCCGAGGAGAGATCAGGTGAGATCTCGTTGTTGGCGCCGCACCTTGGTGAACTTCCAGGATGGGATCGCCTCGCTCGTTGCCACGCGGCCCCATACGGCGACCATAAGGCGACCACACGGCGACCACCACACGGTGAATTGACCGTGAATTCACGGAGTACTCACAGATGAGAAATCTTTTTCCACCCACGCTCCCGATATATTCGCGGGTCGGGCAGGAACGCCGAGTTATCGTCCAGCGCACGCAGACGCGGGGCCAGCTTTCTGCATCTATGAGGGTTGAGGTACACTTTACGAATGGCTGAGTTTGTCTGCAAAGTCGCCGACGGCAGTGGGAAAGTCTTCCTGCACGTCGAGCCTGCGGAAAGCATGACCGAAGCTCGCCAGAAACTTGCCGACCGTGGTTTTTTCGTTTACAACGTGCGGCCGCGCGCCGGGATGCTTGGCCAGCTTTTCGGCAGACGCCGCCAGAAATCCGTTGATGGAAATGATTTTCTGGTTTTCAACCAACAGTTGAATACGCTCATCAAAGCCGGAATTCCGATTCTCAAGGCCTTGGATTTGCTGTCCGAACGCGCAGCAGCGGAAGGCCTGCGTCCCGTTCTCGGGGAAGTGCGCCGCCTGGTCCGCGAAGGCACGCCGCTGTCGGAAGCGCTGGAACAACAGGGCGTTTTCCCGAAGGTGTACACCGTCTCGATTCTGGCGGGTGAAAAGAGCGGAAACCTGTCCGGCGTGCTGGAGTATTACATTGCCTACCAGAGGGTAACCACGGGGTTTCGCAAGAAGCTGATCGCCACGTTGATTTATCCTCTGATTCTGGTTTGCACCGCGACGGGCATCGTGACGTATCTCGTCAGCTCAGTAATTCCCAAGTTCGCGGGGCTCTATTCCGACTTGAACATTACCTTGCCCCAGGCCACCCAAATCTTGATTGCCATTACGGTGACGTACCGGCCGTACCTCCTGGCCACGATCGCGGTGCTCGTGCTTGTTGCGGCGGCGACTTACGCCTGGGCCCAGACTCCGCAGGGCGGTTTGAGTATGGAGCGGCTGAGGATGCGCCTGCCGCTGGTCGGGGAAGCAATATCCAAATTTCAGTTCGCGCAGTTCTGCCGCACGCTCTCCACGCTCCTTGCTGGGGGCACGCCGCTGGTGCAGGCCATGGAAACTGCCGGCGGGGCCATCCATAGCCGCCTGGTTTCGGGCGCCGTGATGCAGGGCGCGCACCTGGTGCGGGAAGGGCAATCCCTGCACAGCAGCCTGGCCTCCACTGGCTTGGTGCCCGATCTGGCGCTGGAAATGGTGGAGGTGGGCGAGGCCAGCGGATCGCTATCCGCCATGCTCGCCAGTGTTGCCGAGTTCTATGAGGATGACGTAAACACCAGCCTGGCCAACCTGGTGGCGGTGATCGAACCGGCGATCCTGATTTTTATGGCGATTCTGATTGCTTTTATCCTGGTCGCGCTGTACCTGCCGATGTTTTCTTTGTCGGTGGGCGGCCAGGGGGGATAGAGAAACATGAGCACCGTCGATCAGACACTGGCGACCGCCTCGGATCCGCAGGGTGAACGCGAAAAATCGCGCCGCCTGGCGGAACGCTACCGCTGCGGCTTTGTCGATTTATTCGAACAACGCATCGATCCGGAGCTGTTTCGCAGCATTCCCGCGGAGTTGATGTTCCGATTCAATTTCGTGCCGATGGAGGCCCAGAACGGCGCCCTGGTGATCGCAGTGGCCGATCCTAGCCAGGTCCTGCTGAGCGATGAACTGCCGCTCCTGTTGGGCAAGAAATTAATTCTCAAGGTCGCGACGCCCACTCAGATCAGCGATTTGCTGAAACGCACCGAGCAGTCCCAGCGCGTTCTGGATCAGGCCACCGAAGCCTTCACGCTTACCGTCGTCGAAGAAGACGACGAAACCGATTCGAACATCTCCGCCGACAGCCTGACGCAGCAGGATTCCGCGGTCAGCCCGGTTGTGCGTCTGGTGGACACGGTGATTTTCACGGCGCTCGAACGGCGCGCTTCCGATATTCATATCGAGGCCCGCGACATTGAAGTTGCCGTGAAGTACCGCATTGACGGCGTGCTGGTCAATGCCATGGCGCCAATTTCCAAGGATTGGCTCTCTACCATTATTTCGCGCATCAAGGTAATGAGCGAGCTGGATATCGCCGAGCGCCGCGTGCCGCAGGACGGGCGCTTCCGCGTCCGCTACAAGGGCCGCTTCGTCGACTTCCGCGTTTCGATCATGCCCTCGATTCACGGAGAGGACGCCGTGCTCCGCGTTCTGGACAAGGAAACGCTCTCCGAGAAATTTCAAAACCTCAGCCTGGACGTGGTGGGATTCTCCAACGATGAAATGCGGAAGTTCCGCCGGTACATTCGCGAGCCGTACGGCATGGTGCTGGTCACGGGGCCCACGGGATCCGGAAAAACGACCACGCTGTACGCCGCCATCAACGAAATCAAGACCGACGAAGACAAGATCATCACGATTGAAGATCCCGTCGAATACCAGGTGCGCGGCATCACCCAGATTCCCGTGAATGAAAAGAAGGGCCTGACATTCGCGCGCGGGTTGCGCTCGATTCTGCGCCACGATCCGGACAAGATCATGGTCGGGGAAATTCGCGACAATGAAACGGCGCAGATCGCCATTCAATCGGCGCTCACCGGGCACCTGGTGTTCACCACGGTGCACGCCAACAACGTGACGGACGTCATCGGCCGCTTCATTAACATGGGCGTCGAGCCCTACAATTTCGTTTCGGCCCTGAACTGCATTCTGGCGCAGCGCCTGGTGCGCGTGGTTTGCGTTCACTGCAAAAAGTCCGTACGCTATTCTCCGGATGCCTTGCGCGCTTCGGGTCTCGATCCCGACCAATGGGGCTCCATTCAATTCGTGGAAGGCGCGGGCTGCCTGGAATGCTCGGGCACCGGATTCCGCGGCCGCAGCGCTATTTCCGAATTGCTGGATTTGTCCGACCATATCCGCGAGATGATTATCGACCGCCGTCCAACTTCGGAAATCAAGCGGGCCGCCGGCGAGGAAGGCATGACCTTCCTGCGCGATTCAGCGTTGGCCAAGGTGCGCGAAGGGGTGACCACCCTCAAGGAAATCAACAAGGTGACTTTCATTGAGTAGCGCCGACAGCATCCGGCAGGGAATTTACCAGAGTGGATTTGTGCGCCGCGTGGCGCGCTGGCTGGACTCCATTCCCCATCCATTGGTGGCCTGCGAAATTGCCGCCGACTATGTGGCTGCGGCGCGCTGGACTCGCACCGGATTGAACCTGGACAGTTTTGCCGTCGAACCGCTGGCTCCCGGCGCCATTTTCCCGACGCCCGTGGAAGCCAATGTGATTGACAACGGGGAAGTGCGCGCGGCGGTGGGCCGCGTGTTCTCCCGCCTGCGGGCCAGGAACGAGGACGTTGCGCTGCTCCTTCCGGATTCCGTGATCCGCGTGTTCGTGCTGCACTTCGATGTGTTTCCCCGAAAAGCGGAGGAAGCGATTCCCATTCTCCGTTGGCGCCTGAAGAAGAGCGTTCCGTTCGAGGCGGAGGAGACGCTGATCTCCTACATGCGGCAGTCTCCGCGCGAAGACGGAGTGGACATTGTCACGGGATTGGCGCGGCTGCGCATTGTTCGCGAGTACGAATCTTTGGTAGAGTCGGTGGGAATGTCGCCGGGCGTGGTGATGAGTTCCACGCTGGCCGCTGTTCCTCTGCTGCCGGACAATCGACCAGCACTTTTGGCGCGTGTGGCGGGCACTACGCTGACCACCGCGATCGTTCGCGACGGCGTGCTGTGCGGGTATCGCTGCACGACCCTGCCGGCGGACGCGCGAACGGTAACGCCGCAAGTGCTGCTCGATGAGATTTACCCGCTGGCCGCCTATTATCAGGATTCCTGGAGCGAGGGCATTGCCCAGGTGCGACTGGCGGGACTGTACGACCGCATCGCCGAATTTCGCGAACCCTTCGAGCGTGAATTGAAGTGCCCGGTGCAGTCGTTGCTGACGGCCGCCAACAACGAGGGCATGATTCGTTCGGACGACCAGCCCCTGGTGGAACGCGGCCTCGAGGCCTTGATTGGCTGGACACTCAATCGCGGCGCATAGCGTCAAAGTAGAAGAGAGCCACACTCATAGAGAATGAAAGTACGCCTCAACCTTTCGACTTCTCCGCTGGAGAGCAACCGGCGATTCGCGCTGGGCGCCACGGTAATCGGCAGCATTGCCATCCTGGCCCTGCTGGTGCTTTCCTACAGCGCCTGGTCGGTGTGGCGCAGAGATAAAGTCATGAGCGCGCGGCAGGATGCTCTGGAGCTTCAGATCGGCAGGCTGCAGCAGCAGCGCCAGAGCCTCTCCGATTTCTTTGAGAACCCTCAAACCGTGCAACGCCGGCAGCGCGCCGCGTACCTGAACTCCTTAATCCAACAGCGGGCGTTTCCCTGGATCAAAATTTTTATGGACCTGGAGCGCATTCTTCCCGAGGGCGTGCGGGTGGTCAGCATCGAGCCTAAGCTGGCCGGCGATGCCGTGCAGTTGACCGTCCTCGTGGGAGCCATGAGCGACGAAAGTAAATTGAAATTTCTGAAGGCCCTGGAGCAGGCGCCGGAGTTTTCGCATATCCAACTGCTGAGCGAAACGCGTCCCACGGCTATCAAGGCGGAACAGACCGATCGCGTGATGCTTTCGCTGCAGGCGCAGTACTCGGTGATATGAGATGAAACCAGCCATTTTACAGCGCAATACCCTGATCCGCTGGTTGCTAGCGGGTGTGTTGCTGGCCGACGCCGTACTGATTGGCGTTCGCTGGAAGCTGAACAGCACGCCGCATGTGCAGGCCAGTGACATCAACCGCCTGACGATGCTCGAAAAGCAGTATCGCGCGGATAATCTGCGCCTGGAAAGATTCCGGTCCGAGCTGCCTGCGGACGAAAAGCAATGGGACGAATTCTTTACCACGCATTTCCATCCCGCGGGCGCGGGATATTCCGCCATCAGCGAAGACCTTGGCGATTTGTCGCGCACCGCCGGATTGCGCGCGGACGCCATTTCCTTTCACCAGCATAATCCCGACGCGCGCGGCCTGATGCAGGTGGATATCACCACTGCAGTGGAGGGCGACTACGACGGTTTGATCCAGTTTCTGAACAAGCTGGAGCATTCCGATAATTTTTATGTTCTGGATAGCCTGGCTCTGGCTTCGAGCAGCGCCGGGAAGCTTCGCCTGAATGTGCAGCTGAGGACATATTTCCGGACCACCTGATATGACGAGCCGCACTCAATCCGTCGTGCTGGGAGTATTGCTGCTGGTGCTGGCCGGCGTGGCCTTTAATTTTTATCGCACGCGATACGCATCGGATGACGTTGCGCCGAAGCCCGTTTCGTTGGACGCGCGATTTACTCCCCTGAACGTCGACAATCCCGCGCTGCGCATGGATATTCTGAGGCGTTTTCTGGCGCTGGAATACAAGGGCGTGCACCGCAGCATTTTCAGCGCATCGATGCCCCCGCCGCCCGCGCCTCCGCCGTCCAAACAGGTTGCCGTGGTGGCCGGGCCTCCCCCGGGACCGCCGCCGCTCACGGTGGACGCCAAATATTTCGGCTATGTCAGCGATCCGGGCGGAAGCCACCGGCGGGCGTTTTTCTCCACCAGTAACAACGAGGACATCATCATTGCCGGAGAAGGCGACACGCTCATGGGACGGTTCCGCGTGGTTCGCTTAACCAACACCAGCGCCGATGTCGAAGAGGTATCTTCGGGACGCCGCGCCACACTGACTCTGGAAGAAACTCCTCCGGCGGGATAGGCTTTCGATTTGAAAATGTTCCCACGACCCACACTTCGCCGTCGAACACAGGCCGGTTACACGCTGCTGCTGGTGATATTCATGGTGGCCACCATGCTGATCGCCGCCGCAGCGGTCACTCCCAATCTGCTGACCCAGGGACGCCGCGAAAAGGAAGAAGAAATGGTGTGGCGCGGGAATCAATATGTCCGCGCAATCCGCCTCTACTTTACAAAATTTGGACGGTATCCCACCAAGGTTGAGGACCTCACGCGGCAGACCAATGGCGTGCGGTTTCTGCGCCAGGCTTACAAGGATCCGATGAACAAGGAAGACGGATCCTGGCGCTTCATCTATGTGGGGCCGAACGGCCAGCTCATCGGGAGTCTCAAACAGACCAGCCTGCTGCAGAATTCGCTTTCGATACCGGGAACAGGAGCCGCGTTGGGCGGTGGTTTGCAGTCTCTTTCGAGTCCTTCGCTGAATCTGCAAGCCGGACAGCAGAACGGCGTGCAAACAGGGCCCGGCGTTCAGGGCCAGCAAACCAATTCCGCCAGCGCCGCGAATCCCCTGGAGTCACAGCCGCAGCCCTTTCAGGGCGCGGTTCTCGGCGGCAACATCACCGGCGTCGGAAGCAAGATCCAGCAGCCGTCCTTTAGAATTTTTCTGGGCGGCGACACTTACCAGCAATGGGAATTCATCTTTAATCAGATGGGGCAAATTGCTGTGCCCGGGCAAGCGCAGCCAAACGTGAATGCCAACCCTGCGACTGCAAATCCATCGGGCGCAAATCCTTCCGCAAATCCAAACCCGAATAATCCGAACGGCAGCAGTGCGAACCCGAACAATCCGAATACACCCGACGGACTGCAGCCGCAGCAGACTCCGCAAGCGCCGATGGTGCCGGCACCCCAGTAGGATAGGATTCGGCCCAACCCTTTTCGATGACGCCTGGGCGAATTTAAACCAGACAGGCGGAAGCCTGTCCTACTGGAGTTGTAACTGCCCAGTTGCTTGATAGGCGGTGCGGAATTTTTCTGTTACCCGGCGTACGTAGTCGCGCGTTTCCCGGTAGGGCGGTACGTTGCGGTAGTGTCCCACGCGGTCCGGGCCGGCGTTGTAGGCGGCCAGGGTCAGGTTCAGGTCGCCGCTGTAACGTGTCAGCAATTCTTTCAAGTAGCGGGTGCCGGCTTCGATGTTCTGCTGGGGATCAAAGATTCGAGTAACGCCGAAACGCGCCGCGGTTTGCGGCATCAATTGCATCAGGCCGCGAGCGGAGCGCCAGGACACGGCGTTCGGATTGAAATTGGATTCCACCGCAATGACGCTGGCCACGAGTTCAGGAGGCACGCCGTGCACTCGCGCTGATTGCGCAATGAAATCGGCGAAGGGCACATCCAGCAATTTCACTTTGACTGTAACGAAAGTGTCTTCCGGATCGATTCGCAACATGGTATCCGCGGGAATTTCCATGCGGCCGCCCGCCATGGTCAGGCGCAGCGTATCGCCCACGCGTTCATAGCTGGTGACGTGGATACGCTGGCCGGTTTGCAGGACGATGTAGTCGGCGCGCGCGCACGGAGCGAGAGCCATGGCGGTTCCCACGGCCAGAATCGCGGCGCAAAACCAGCGTCCGGATCCGAATTTGGCAAATCGCTTCACGTCAGGCATCTCCAAGCGCGTACAACTCGATTGCGGCAGCCACGCCGCCCTGCTCGTTGCTAAGGGTCTCACGCCAGCCTAACGCTTTCAACTCCGGCACGCTGTTTGCCATGACGATGGGCAGCCCCGCATATTGGAGCATCTCCATGTCGTTGAGGTTGTCTCCAATGGCCATCACATCTTCCCGGGACCAACCGCGCCGCCGCACCCATTGGGCCAGCGTTGCGCCCTTGGAGCAACCCGGAGCGATCACGTCCACCAAGCCAAAATCGCGCTTGTCATAGACGGTCATGGCCAGCGAATAATCGGAGGCCATGGTCAGCCCGGAGAGGAATGATTCCACTTCGCGAATCTGATTCGCGTAGCCGGTGAACATTACCTGGATGGGATCCTCGGTGAGGCAGTGGTGCAGCGGAGACATCTCCGCAAGGTATTCGCGGTTGCGCTGGAAATAGGCTCCGCGCAGGGGATCTTCCCAGTCAATGCGTTCGTAAATCACCTGGTTTTCGCGCGGACGATTGAAGCAGACGGAGGCCAGTTCGCGAAACGGGGCGGCTTGATGGAGCACGCGCTCGGCGACGTCCCGAGGCAGCAAATTCACGAATTGAGTTTCGCCGGTACTGGATTTCACCAGCGCGCCGTTGTTGACGATCATGGTCAGCGGGCAAGGGAATTGCTGGGCAATGGGGACGGCGAAGTCATAACGGCGTCCGGTGACCAGGGCCACTTCAATTCCGCGCAGCGATGCGTCCACCACGGCGTCGCGATTGATGGCCGGCAATAGCGAGTGTTCATCGAGCAGCGTGCCGTCTATGTCGAGTGCGATCAGGCGGACTGGCATCCGTTCATTTTACCGTTTCCGGCTCTGCGGGGCCAGATTCATGAGGTGCAGGTGTGCACCGCGGGGATGTCCGAGCGAGCCTCGAATCAATGCTGTTCGGAAGGCGTAACTGTCGTGGGGACCGTAACCGTAATCAATTCCGAAGGCTTGCTCTCGACGCCTCGGAAATCGACCGAGGTGACCGAGTAGGAATAGGTGTGCCCGGCCTCGACGGTGGTGTCTTTGTACTGCGTTTCTTCGATCACTTTGGCGGTCAATTTCACCGGAGACCCGGGGGGCGAAGCTCGATATACGTAGTAGCCCTCCACGGCCGAGGCGCTGGCCTTCCAGTTGACGGTCACCGAATGCGGATTCTGCGCCGCCGCGCGGCCGTTGTACCAGCGGACCAGTGGTCCGCAGCCGGAAACCAACGGTAGACCCAGAAGCGCGAGCAGAAAGAACCGGCGTAGTGCCGCAGATGAGTCGAGAGGTTTTAGCATTCCGAACGCCAGGTTGTAGCTGAACCAATATTGCTCGGACGTTGAGCGATGAGTTTAGTCCAGCAAGGCGCAGTGCCGCAACTACTTGGCGATTTCGAACGGCCGTCGATCGAACCTTCGTCAGGCTGAAGACCGGCAATTCGGCGTGACACTGACCTGTATTTCGTCGTTCCCTCCGTTCCTATTGTGCGGTAAATTGTGAATATTCTTGATGCTACTTCGCCGGATGTTTGTGGAAGGGTGCCATGAGTAAACGCAAGCGCGATATATCACGTCGAAAATTCCTGGAGGGTACGGGAGCCGTTCTGGCCGTGACCGCCGCGACCCCCGCTCTGAAGTTGCCCAAATCCGCGTTCGACCCCGCTGAAACCGGCGGCATCCAGCCGGGTGTGCCGACCACATCCATCCGGGTGGTGGTGAACGGCACTGAGCATCGGCTCGAAGTTGAGGATCGCTGGACGCTGGTCGAACTCTTGCGCGATCACCTGGAATTGACCGGCACAAAGATCGGTTGCGACCGTGGCGAGTGCGGCGCGTGCACTGTTTTGCTGGACGGCAAGCCGGTTTATTCGTGCAGCAATTTGGCCGTGTGGGCCGACGGACGCACCGTGCAGACCGTCGAGGGTCTGGCGCAAGGCGAGCAACTCGATCCGCTGCAGGAAGCATTCATTGAGCACGACGGACCGCAGTGCGGTTTCTGCACTTCCGGACAACTGATGAGCGCCAAGGGATTTCTGGCGCGTAATCCGCATCCGACGGCGCAAGAGATCCGCGCGGGCATGACGGGGAATATCTGCCGCTGTTCGAATTACAACCATTACGTCGCGGCGGTGGTCGCCGCTTCTTCGGGAAAAACGGCGGCAGGAAAGGACGGCACGAGCCGTCCTGCTTCATCGGCTGGCCAGCTTGCGAACGTGTCCAACGGTAAGAAGCGGCGCAACGCAACAGTTTCGACGGGCGCTTCGGGAGGTGCGCGATGAGCCGCCCGCCGATCCTCACTCCGCGCAAGACCGTTGGCCATCCGACTCCGCGCATTGACGCGCTGGAGCGCGTCACGGGGAAGGCGACTTACTCCGGGGATATTCATCTTCCCGGCATGCTCTACGCGCGCATCCTGCGCAGTCCTCACGCGCACGCCAACATTAAAAAAATCGATGTGTCCAAGGCGCTGGAGCTTCCCGGCGTTAAGGCCGTCCTGACTCACGAAAACTGCAAGGTGGTTTGGGGCGCGGGTTCCGTGGCCGGCGGGCGGCATTATGTGGACGCGGTGAAGAAATCGACGATTCAGCGGCGCTACGCATTCAATAACCCTGTGCGTTTTTACGGAGAACCCGTCGCGGCCGTGGCGGCGATCAACCGGCATGTTGCGGAAGAAGCGCTGAAGCTGATCTCGGTGGAGTATGAAACTCTGCCGTTTGTGCTCGATCAGGAAGAAGCGCTGCGCCCGGACAGCGTGAAAATCTGGCCGCAGGGAAACATCGCGCTTAGCGTTCAAAACGAGCCGGAGCCGGAAATTTACCGGCGCGGAAACGTTGAGGAAGGCTTTCGGTCGTCGGACTTTGTCTTTGAAGATCGCTACACCACCACCTACGTGCATAACGCACAGATGGAGCCGCGTGTTTCCGTCGCCAGTTGGGAAGGTGACAAGCTGACGATCTACACGCCGACCCAGGGCACCTCGAATTGCCGCCACGACATGGCTCGGGACCTGGGAATCCCCGACGAAAAAGTGCGCGTGATCTGCAAGTACATGGGCGGCGGATTTGGAAATAAGAATCAGAATCAGGACGTTGACTTGATTACGGCAATGCTGGCGAAGCAACTGGGCGCGCCAGTAAAGCTGGAGCTGTCACGCAAAGAGGATTTCATCGGCATTCATGGCCGGTGGCCGACGACGCAATACTACAAGGTCGGAGTCAGCCGCGAGGGTGAACTTCGAGCGCTGCAGTTTCGCGGCTACAGCGGCATGGGACCCTACCGCAAGAATACGGGCATGATCGGCGGGATTGAGCTGTATCAGTGCGCGAACGTTGAGAGCACCACCTATCCGGTGTACACCAATCGGGCGGTTTCCGGAAATTACCGCGCGCCCGAATTCCCGCAGGGATTTTTCGGCATAGAGTCCATGATGGACGACGTCGCCTACAAGGTGAAGATGGATCCGGTGGACTTCGTCCTGAAAAACATGACCCGCAAGCTGAATGACGAGACGCCGTACTCCAATTACACCCTTGAGGATTGCATTCGCCGCGGCGCGGAGGCTTTCGATTGGAAAAAACGCTGGCACGCGCCGGGTGCAGATGCTGGTCCGATTAAACGCGGCGTGGGCATGGCCTTCATGGCCCTGCGGTCTCCACTGGGACAGAGCAGCGCCGTGCTGCGTCTCGATTCCAATGGCCGTTACACGGTGTTCGTCGGCGTTACCGATATTGGCGCGGGCGCCAAGACCACCATGTCCATGATCGCCGCCGAAGCGTTGGACACGCCCTTGTCCAACGTCGATCTCATGTGGGGAGACACGGACCGCTGTCCATTTTCGGTAGGTGAATCCGGCAGCCGCACCACGGATATGACCGGGGGCGCGGTGATTGAGGCCGCTCGCGATTTGAAAGCGCAGATCGCCGCGAAGGGAATGCCCAAAGGCACCGATGCTTTGATTGCCTCGGCGTCGCCGAATCCGTCTTCGGAAGGCAAGGTACGAAAAGCGTTCGGCGCGCATTTTGTTGAGGTGGAGGTCGATACGGAACTTGGCCGCGTGCGGGTCCTGAAATATCTGGCGGTGCACGATTCGGGGCGAATCATTAATCCGCTGACCGCCGAAAGCCAGATCAAGGGCGCCGCAACCCAGGGCATCGGGATGGCCCTGCATGAGGATCTGTTGTATGACCGCAGAACCGGCCAGCCGCTCACGTCCGGATATTACGGCACCCGGATCATGACGCATCTCGATGCGCCTGAAATTGAGGTGATGTTCATTGAAAGCGATGACGGGTATGGACCGTTTGGCGCCAAATGCATCGGCGAAGCGGGAATTGTTCACGCGGTCGCCGTGGTGGGTAACGGAATCTTCAACGCGATCGGACATCGCCTGAGAGACTTACCCATTACTCGAGACAAGATCCTGGGGGTGATGGCATGAAAACATTCGCGAACACTAACCCCCGAACGCTGGAGCAGGCGGTTGCGCTGGCGCAACAGGCGAAGAAAGACGGAAAGACCGCATCGTTTGCCGGAGGTGGCAGCGATCTTCTGGGCCTGGTGAAAGACTCGCTGGTCAGGCCGGACATGATCGTGAATCTAAAAACGATCAAGGGACTCGACCAGCTCACTTCATCCGCGGATGGCCTGCACATCGGCGGTCTGATTACGCTGGACGCTCTGAGCAGCCACTCCGTGATTCGCAGCCGGTATACGGTGCTGGCCGAAGCGGCCGACGTCGTGGCGTCGCCGCAGATTCGCAACGTGGGTACGCTTGCGGGTAATGTTTGCCAGCGTCCGTGGTGCTGGTATTTCCGCAATGGATTTCCGTGCCTGAAAAATGGCGGCGAGATCTGCTATTCGGTGATCGGTGAGAACCGCTTCCATGCGATCTTCGGCGGCGGCCCCAGTTACATCGTCCATCCATCGGACACCGCGCCGGCACTCGTCGCGCTTGATGCCAAATTCCGCATCGTGGGACCGTCGGGCGAGCGCATCGTGGCGGCGCGTGATTTCTTCATTTTGCCGCAGCAGGATGCCGCGCGAGAAACGATTCTGGAGCCGGACGAAATACTCGCGAGTGTGCAGTTGATGCCCGCCCGCGCGGGCCGAAGAAGCACGTACAACAAAGTGCTGGACCGCGAATCATGGACGCATGCCATTGTCAGTGCGGCGGTTGTGCTTGACATGGACGACAATGTTTGTAAAAGCGCCCGTGTTGTTCTGGGCGGAGTCGCACCGATTCCTTGGCGCCTGCCGAACGTCGAGAAGCTGCTCGCCGGGCAGCGCATTACGGCCGCGCTGGCGGCAAAGGCCGGCGAAGTTGCGATTGAAGGTGCGCAGCCGCTCTCGAAGAACGCCTACAAACTTCCGATGACGAAGGCGCTGGTCCGGCGCACGCTGCTGGAACTGTCGTCGCGCGCTTAACGGCATACAGGCTATGAACCGTCGCGATTTATTGATGCTGGGAATTCATAGACGGGCCCGATCCGTGGAGCTGTCTTGCGAGCGGCTGTACATGAAATTCTGCGATTCGCAACTGGACGGAACGACCGAAGATCTCTTCGAGCGACTGGACGCGGAACTCCGATGCATTGACACTCTCCTGCTGGTCGACACCGCGTGGCTGGCAAGCAGGGAATTAAGACAACAGCTTGAGCCGCTTCTGACGTCCATCCGAATCCGCGGCGGTCGAGTCACACTTTTCGCGCAGGCCCCGGAAACGGAAACTAACGGACGCCACAATCTGAAATTTTAAAGCGCGTCCTGCGACGCAGGGGACCGCATTTCCCGATACGCCGAGACCAATCCCCACACATACAGTGCCAGCAGGGCCACCAGGCAGACTTCGGCCAGCCGGACGTAACGATTAATTAATTGTGCCAGGGACCATCCGTATACTTCGGTCAACAGGCTGGGGTCAGAGAGGTTCACTCCCTCGATCTCCCCGAACGGAAGATCTTCAATCGGACCCGACCATAGGCGAAACACGAGCATGAAGGTCAGCGCTCCGATCACCAGTAGTCCCCAGCGCAGGCCCCAATTTTTATAGAGCGCACTCTCGCGGGGCGCGTAAAACGTGGCCATCAGCATTGCGGCCAGAACCAGTGCACCACCATCCCCGCCAAAGACGATCAGGGCCACGGGGTTGGGCGCGGTTAGAAAAAGGAGTTGCAGGATGAACACTGCGGCGGCGGCACAAACCCATCCCCACCGCTGCATCTTCCAAGCCAGAAATCCCCCAGAGGCGATGGCGGAGGTCAGAATCAGAACGATAAACCAGGAGCGGTCTTCTCCGTGCGTCGTGACCCAGAGCATGGGCACCGCCCAGCGCCCCGTCAGCCACGCCGTGATGGCGTGGCCGCTCTCATGCAGCACCATCGCAAGCATGCCCACCGGCATGCGCAGCCCGGTTCTAACCATCAGGCGCGCCGCGAGTAATGCCAACGGAAGCGCGAGCACCCGGTACTTCAACTCCGTGAGGGCTTCGTTTTGGAGGGCTGCGTTCTGAACGGTAAAAGGTGCGGATTGGGAAAGAGAGGGAGCCTGAGCCATTGGCACGGCGGAGGCAGTCTGTTTTGCGGGCGCGTCCAGCACAGGTTGGTAACGCGAGAAGACGATTCCGCACTTCAGACACTCGGTGGTCTGTAATTCATGATCGAATTGGCATTTTGGGCAGCGCATGATGGACGGAACGCCAGTTCCCGCACCGAGGGTTGAAAATCCGGAATACCGACGGCTCCGTCAGGCAGTCGATTATGTACAAAGTTCAGCAACAAGTGAGAGATTCCTGGCAGGAAACGCTCGTATCGGTAACCAGGAAAATGCCGTCGCTCGCCACCCGGAGAGGGCAGGTACCCATAATCCGACGTCTCAGGCACAATCCGAGAATCACGCGAATCAATATGGCCGGCCGGATATAGAGCCGGAATTATTTTGCGAAATTTGTCATGCGCCTACGGTGTGAAGATTGCACGAGGCAACGTCGCAGTCACGGTGGTTCCACTTCCGTTTGCATGTAGTTGCAGACTTCCTCCCAGCTGCTTTAATCGCTCCCGCATTCCGCGTAAGCCGACTCCCACGCTCTCGCCGGAAGCAATCTTTGCCTGAGTTTCCTGGCTGACGCCCTTGCCCTCATCGCTCACCTCCAACTTGATACCCCCGGAGGTTCGCGACAGCCTCACCATCGCGGTCGAACTTCCTGAGTGACGATGGATGTTTGTCAGACACTCCTAGGTAATTCTAAATAGACACAACTCGTAAACTTTCGGCAGCTTTCCGAACTCGACCGGGAACTCCAGCTTCGCAGCGATCTTGCTGCGTTCAGCAAACCCTTCTATGTACCACTTCAACGCGGAATGTAGCCCCATTTCATCCAGCATAGGGGGATGGAGAAGATAAGAGACGGTTCGAATGTCCTTCGAAGCTTGCTCAATCAGACTAACGTTCTCTTCCACGCATCGAGCCGCGGCTGAGCTAAGCTTCGATTTCTTCAACACGACCCTGGATACATTCATGCTAATGGCAGCGAGCAGCTGTCCCACGCCGTCGTGCCAGGATCAAGGAGCTTCAGAGGCCTTCCAGCAGGGGTCATTCGGAGACAACCACACGGGCAATTGATGCAATTTCAAAACGCGTTGCAGGTTGTGGGAAATGTTGGTGGACGTGGCCGGGATCGAACCGGCGGCCTCATCGTTGCGAACGATGCGCTCTCCCAGCTGAGCTACACGCCCACTGAACTCGTGAGATTTTAGCAGGGGACGGCGAGGATTCCAAACGCCTCTGGCCGCCAAAATTGTTGCGATGTGCCTGGAGCGGTCACTACTGCTGTTGCGGCCCGGAACTGGCAGTGCGTTGCGCGATAATTCTGCGGGCATTTTCGTACAACGCGCGCGCCTGAGGCAGGGAATCGATTGCCTTCTGCAGTTGCACGTCGTCTTCGAGATCGACCTTCGCGCCTTCGGTCAGGCCAAACATCGAAATGAAAACTTCCTTGTGGATTTCGTGCTTGATCCAGATGGAATTCTGCGCAAGGTCGTCCTCGGTGTAGGGAATTTTTTCCCGGTCGAGATACGCGCGGAACGATTTCATCACGCTGTCGTTAACCGTAAAGTCCTTGGTAATCTCGGGTTTCGAGCCGAGGAAATAAGTTGTAAATGCGCCGACGCCGCCCTGATAGGCGAAGAACACTTCGTGTCGCAGCAGCGATTCCTGAAACGGATTCAGTTTGGCCGGGGCCACAACCACGTCAGGCGTTATACCGCCGCCGCCGGTAACCTGGCGTCCGCTATCGGTCAACTTCACTTCGGTGGGAGCAGGGTTTTTGTGGTTATAAAGGTAGTCGTACAGGGAAATGTCCTTGTAATCGCGCTGGATCAGGCGGCCGCTGGGTGTGTAGTAGCGCGCGGTGGTCAGCGCGAGTCCAGTGTTTTCGCTCAGCCCGGACACGGTTTGAACGAGGCCCTTGCCGAAACTCTGTTCGCCGACTACCAGGCCACGATCGTGGTCCTGAATCGATCCGGTCACGATTTCCGAAGCCGAAGCCGAACCGCCGTTTACGATAACCACCAGAGGAATGGTGACCCCGCGATTGCCGCGCACCGCGTAATAGCGGCGCTCCGGCCGATGCCCGGCCATGATGCGAAACGATCAGTTGATTCTTGTCCAGGAACATGTCGGAAACGGCCACGGCTTCGTTCAGCAATCCGCCGGGATTTCCGCGCAGGTCAAGCACCAAGCCATCGAGCTTGGTGGCATCCAGATCTTTCAGTGCTGCGGCCAGTTCCGTATCGGTGGTTTCGTTGAATCCGGAGAGCTTGATGTAGCCGATGCCGGGTTTCACTTCAAAATCGAGGTCCACGGAATGCTTGGGAATTTCGTCGCGAGTGACTGTAAAGTTCACCGCTTCCGCATATCCCACGCGCTTCATGGTGATGTGAACGACAGTGCCCTTAGGGCCCTTGAGCATATCGGCGACTTCCGAGCTGCTCAGCCCTTCCGTGGACTTGCCGTCCACGGCCATAATTACATCGCCCGGCCGGATGCCGGCGCGGTAAGCCGGTGAGGCAGGCATGGGAGCCAGGACGTAGGTGAAGTTATCGCGCGGGACGATGGTCATCCCCACGCCGTAGTACCTGCCACGCTGATCTTCGCGCAGATTGGCGTATGCCCGCGGATCGAAAAAGCTGGAGTGAGGATCAAGAACGCGCAACATGCCAGGGATGGCCCCGGAATAAATAGCGTGATCGGTATCAATAGGGATGGCGTAATCTTTTTGGACTACCGAAAGGACGTGCGTGAAGGATTTGACGGAGTCCTGCAGGTTATTCACATCGGTCGACGTTGCTCGCACGGAAGGGCCGTAAATTCCCCCCAGGATTGCGGAAACGACCAATACACCTATGACCAGCAGCGCTCCACGCCTCTCACCCTGCATGTCGCCCTCGCTTTCCTGCGGCACGGCGCAAAGCCATGCACATTGCCAAATAGTATAGCATACGCGCTGAATTGACACCCCTTCGCGGGTCCACTATGATTCCTCATGGGCATTAGACGGGAGCGGGCTGCAGTTGGTTTGCCGGGTTTTTGTGCCGATAGGGCATAGTGGCGGCTCGCCGGTAATGATGGCGGTTTGAGGTTTGGCTGCGCTCCTGCCCACTGGAATTTTCTGCGTTCGATCCAAAAAGGCAAAGTGCACTGACCATGTTGAGTTTGCCACACTTAGTCGTGCTATTTGTCGTGGCCCTGGTGATCTTCGGCCCTGAGAAGCTGCCAGAACTCGCCCGCATGCTGGGTAAGGCGACCGGTGAGTTCCGGAAGATGACCAACGACTTCCGCTTCGCGCTCGAAGACGAGGTGCGCGATCTGGAACGGCAGACGCGTATTCGTGAAGAGGAAAAAGCCGCGGCCGCGCGGGCCGCACAGGCTCCTTCGCCATCGCCTGCAGCTGCTCCGGAAGGCGCGGTGCCGCGCGAAGTTCCCGGTACCGGCGATTCCCCGGCGGGCGAGGGCCAGCCAGAGACGCTGAACAGTTCGAGTACTTCGCCGGACTCCGGTTCCGAATCGTCGCACGCGCCGGCGGAAACCGTGAGCGTCCCACACGAGAAATCTTCTGATGACAACTCCGCAGTCTGACCCCTCCACAGAGGCGCTCGAGCAAGAGCCGGGCGGCAAGATGTCCTTTTTTGAGCATCTTGTGGATTTGCGCAAGAGGCTGATCAACTCGGCGGTCGCCATTGGCATCGGCGCGATGATTGGCGTCAGCGTCGCGGAGAGGCTGCTGGGATTTATTTCCCGCCCCATGCAGGAAGCCCTGCGCAGACAGCACCTCGAAGACAAACTGATTTACACCAGCCCGGCGGGGATGATCAACATCATCATCACGTTCGGACTTTACCTGGGCGTGGTGCTGGCGGCGCCGTTTGTGCTGTATCAGGTTTGGCTGTTTATCGCGCCGGGACTTTACAAGCACGAGCGCAAAGCCGTCACCGGATTCCTTTTCTCCACTGTGTTTTTGTTTCTCGCGGGAATTTCCTTCGGCTATTTCATCATGCTGCCGTACATGCTGGATTTCCTGACCAGCTTTCAGGGGCCGTTCAAGCCGCTCATCAGCATCAACGAATATTTTGATTTCGTATTGATCGTGCTGCTGGGGCTTGGGGTGATTTTTGAATTGCCGGTGCTGATTTTCTTCCTGGCGTTGTTTGGCATCGTGACGCCGCAATTTTTGTGGAAGAATGTGCGCTATGCGATTCTGATCATCGCCATCGTCGCCGCGATCATTACGCCCACGCCGGACGCCACCACCATGCTGGTCTTTATGGCGCCGATGGTGGGTCTCTATTTTGTGGGCATCGCCGTTGCCGCTCTGGTGGTTCGCAACAAGGCCAAACGCGCGGCGATCTCGGATCGAGGGGTTTGATCCATGCTGATGCGGTCACTCTCGTCAGCGCCAAGAATCACGATGCTGGTGGTTTTGGCGGCCGTCGGCCTCGTTGCCTGCGGGCATTCTTCTTCCTCCACAAGTGACTCGCAGGGAACCAGCGCTCCCCAGGCGGCAAGCTTTCCGCCTGCGCCGGCCGCGGAAACGACCGGCGGCTTTGACGGCTCGCGCGCCTACAAGCATGTGGAACAACTGGTCGCGATCGGGCCGCACTCCGGCGGGTTCCGCTGCAATTCAGCGCGCCCAGCAATACATCATCGGCCAGCTGAAGAGTTACGGTTGCCCGGTGGAGGAGGAGGATTTTCACGCGCCTTCGACGCCCGTGGGCGACGTGGCCATGAAAAATATCCTCGTCAAAATTCCATCATCCGATCCCAACATCATTTTATTCGGCGTCGCACTACGATACCAAGCGCATGGATAATTTTGTGGGCGCCGACGACGCCGGATCCAGCACCGCCGTCCTGCTGGAATTGGCGCGGCTGCTGTGCGCGCGCAAAAACGCGTCGACCATCTGGCTGGCATTTTTTGACGGCGAGGAAGCCTTTAATATGAAGTGGGCCGATCCGGACAACACCTACGGCAGCCGCGAACTAGCGGCGACTCTGGCGCTATCCGGCGAAGTGCGGCGCGTCAAGGCCATGATCCTGGTGGACATGGTCGGTCCCACCAATCCGGTTTATAAACGAGAGACGAATTCCACGCCATGGCTCACTGATATTTTGTGGGGGACGGCGGCGCGGCTCGGTTACGGACGAGTATTTGTCAATGATGCGACACCGATTGAGGATGACCATCTTTCATTTCTGAAGCGCGATGTTCCGTCGGCGGATATTATCGATTTGGAAGTTCCGTACTGGCATACCACGCAGGATACCCTCGACAAAGTTGATCCTCGCACGCTGGCGATTACCGGCCACGTGCTGATTGCGTCCGTTCCGGAACTGGAAAAGAAGGTCAAGTAGGATAGGCTTCAGCCGCTCCTACTTGACCCAAACCCTGTCTATGACGGCAATGATTCCTTGCAGAACCGTGCAGTAAAATCCCCAATTGATCACGAACATCAGGCTGTAGCCCAGGTTGCGGTGGAATTGGTGGAAGAGTTGCGACTGCATCCAGTTGGCGATCACCACGCCTGGCAATCCGATTGCGCCGGTCCACATTCCCGGCGTGGAGTGCAGGCCGATCGTGCGCGCGATTATCATGAGCGCGGCGGTCCAGAGGAGGGCCATGAACAAGGCCCAGACAATGATTTTCACGGATTCCTCACTACCATGATAAATGTCGATGCCGCATTTTGAATTGCAGCAGCAAGCTGGGCCGTGCGAGCGACTTCGATCTGATTAGCCAGCGGCTAAAGCCGCCTCGATTATTGGCTCGTTACGGCACGGCTGAAGCCGTGCCCTACAAGGATTCCGACCACGATTCCGACCAGAATTCCGACCGGGATTTCGACCGGGACTCCGAAGCGAGTTTCCTGCACCGGCGCTTTCCGCCCTCTGGCTTGGTTTCGTCAATGGATTGGCTTCATATATGGCTTCGTCTCTGGTTTCGTCTCCGGCTTCATCTATGACTGCGTTGGCGGCTTTTCGCTGTCCAGCCAGCGCATTTGCTCTTCGCCGTAGCGGGTGCCGGCTACGGCGTCGGATGGGACCGCGCGTTCGATTTGTTGCAGGTCTTCGAACGTCAGTTTGAGATCCAGCGCCTTCAGCGATTCGGCCAGTTGGGTACGGCGGCGCGCGCCGATCAGCGGAACGATGTCTGCGCCGCGAGACATGACCCAGGCGATGGCTACTTGGGAAGCGGTGGCATTTTTGCCCGCGGCAATCGCGCTCAGCGTGTTGGCCAGCGCCTGATTCTTCTCGTAATTCTCACCGCGAAAACGCGGCAGATGTTTGCGAAGATCCTTGGGTGAGGTGACCGGCGATCCCGAAAGCAACCCGCGTGACAGTACTCCATAGGCCGTGATTCCCATGCCCAATTCACGCGCCGCGGGCAGGATGGTTGCTTCCGCGCCTCGGCTCACCAGCGAATATTCGATTTGCAACGCCGCGATCGGAGCCGCTTTCTGCGCCCTGCGCATCGATGCCGCGGATGCTTCGGAGATTCCAATGTGGCGAATGTGGCCGGCTTTGGCCAGATCCGCCAACGTACCGTAGGTATCCTCGATCGGCGTGCGGGCGTCGACGCGTGACGGCTGGTAGAGATCGATGTAATCCGTTCCCAACCTGCGCAAACTGTAGGCCAGAAAATTTTTTACCGCTTCGGGACGCAGATCATAGCCGTTGAAGGAGCCGTCCGGGCCGCGCATGGCGCCGAATTTTACGGCGAGGAACACATCCTTGCGCCGGCCTTCGATCGCGCGGCGGATCAGCATCTCATTGTGGCCCATGCCGTAAAAATCTCCGGTATCGAGCATGGTAATTCCCGCGTCCAGGGCAGCGTGAATTGTGGCGATGCTTTCTGATTCGTCCGAGGGACCGTACATGTCAGACATGGCCATGCATCCCAATCCGAATTGCGAAACTGCGGGTCCGCCCTGGCCCAATGGAATCGTCTTCACGGTTGGTAGCCCTCCGAGTGATCGGGGGAAATATGCCGGACTACTTTACGCTATCGCGGCGCTGAAATAAATGTGGGGACTCCGTGGCACAGGCTTCAGCCGGTGGAATTTGGTTGCGGCACAGTACAACAGTACTTGCTGCCACCAACCCCACAGACTCAGCCTGTGCTATCGAAACCAGTTTCCAGGCCGTTGCTTCGAGAACAGGAGCGGCGTAGGATGCGGGAACCGGAAATCAAAGGCGGGATGTAATCGATTGCGTTCCACGCGACTTATTCAGGAGGCATTGTGAAATCACGACTGGCCCACATCGCGTTCGTGCTGGGTGCTTTTGGCATTCTTGCGACAGGGATATTTCTCAGCAGCGCCCTGGCGCGGCCTGATTCCGGCGCGAATTCCTTTCCCGATCCGTATCGCGCCGTTGAAAATTGGGGCAAGCCGCTCCCGGACGGCCGGGCATGGGGATCCACCAATGCCGTCACGGTCGACGAAAAAGGCAATGTATGGGTCGCGGAGCGTTGCGGCGGGAATTCCTGCGCCGACTCCCCGCTGGACCCGATCCTCGAATTTGATGCGTCCGGCAAATTGCTGAGGAGCTTCGGCGGAGGGATGTTCGTGGTGCCGCACGGCGTGTACATCGATAAAAGCGGAAACATCTGGGTGACCGACAATTCCGAAAAAGACGGCAAGGGCCAGCAGGTGATCGAGTTCAGCGGCGACGGAAAAGTTTTGATGAAACTGGGAAAAGCGGGGGTCGCTGGTGATGGCCCGGATACTTTCAATCAGCCAGACGGCGTGGTAATCGCCAGGAACGGCGACATTTTCGTTGCCGATGGTCACTCTGCCGGAACCGGCAATGCCCGCGTCATGAAATTCTCAAAGGACGGAAAGTTCATCAAGCAGTGGGGCGAACACGGATCGGGTCCCGGTCAGTTTGAGGTTCCGCATGGGATTGCCATGGATTCGAAGGGACGCATTTTTGTTGCTGATCGCGGAAACAAACGGATTCAGATTTTTGACCAGGATGGAAAATTCCAAAAAGAGTGGAAGCAATTCGGCACGCCCAGCGGTCTGTTTATCGACCGGCACGATGTGATTTACGTGGCGGACTCCATGTCCCAGGCGAGCGACTCCAAGCGTCCCGCCTATAACCCTGGATTCGAGCAGGGAATTCGAGTGGGAAGCGCGAAAGACGGCAAGGTAACCGCGTTCATTCCCATTCCTCCTCCGGCCGGCGTGGCGACGAACGCGCCCGAGGGCGTTGCCGCGGATCCGGGCGGAAGCGTATACGGCGCGGATGTGGTTCTGAAGGATGTCAGAAAATACGTAAAGAAGTGAGGGCTGCCGTTTCAGTGGGTTTTGTAGCGCCCGCCCGTTCCCCGGGCGGGCAGCGTTTCACTGCGTAGATCACCAAACGAATCGACGGCCACCGGCCTTTGTTTCCCGAAGCGTCCCGCCATCTGTGTTACATTTTTTAATGGCCGAAGAGGAACGTTCAACGAAGGGTCCGCCAGAAATCATCAGCGAAAACAGATGAAGAAAATAGCGGTTCGGGCAGCGAACGGGAAATATGAAGTGTGGTGCGGACGGGGCGCAGTGCAGGAATTGCCTCGAATGGTCTCGCGGATTCAGAAAGATGGGTCTGTATTCGTCATTTCGTCGCCACGGGTCTGGCGGCATTGCAGCACGCTCATCGAGCGGCTGCTGGGAGAGTCACGGCGCGCCACGATTTTGATTGACGATGGGGAGACCGCGAAAAATCTTACCACCGTTGAGAGAGCCTGCCGGGATCTGGTTCGTGCGGGGGCGGACCGTCGCGCCATCATCGTCGCCGTGGGAGGCGGAGTGGTCGGCGATGTTGCCGGATATGTGGCGGCGAGTTATGCGCGCGGCATTGGCCTGGTGCACGTTCCCACCACCGTCGTGGCGCAGGTTGACAGCGCCCTGGGCGGAAAAACCGGCGTGAATCTTCCGGAAGGCAAGAATCTGGTGGGCGCGTTTTATCCGCCCAGGGGCGTAGTAGCTGATCCGGAATTGCTCAGCACACTTCCGCAGCGCGATTTTCGGTCGGGAATGTACGAGATCATCAAGTATGGCGTGATTGGCGATCCCCGGCTGTTTCAGTTTCTGGAAGAAAATATGGAAAAAGTTTTGCGCGCCGAACCCGCTGCGCTGGCGGTCGTGATCGAGCGTTCCATTGCGCAGAAAGCGCGCGTCGTATCCGAGGATGAACACGAATCCGGGCTGCGCGAAATTCTCAATTTCGGACACACTTTCGCGCATGCGCTGGAAACCGTTACCGGCTATCGCACCTATCTGCACGGCGAAGCCGTCGGATGGGGAATGACAGCGGCGGCGCGCCTGGCGGTTGAGAAAAAAATGTTCCCGAAGGCCGAAGAAGAGCGGCTCGCGAAGGTCATCGCGCGCGTGGGACCGCTCCCGCCGTGGCCATCCGCACAGCCCGCGCAACTGATCGCGGCGATGCAGGCAGACAAAAAAACACGCGCCGGGCGCCTGCGTTTTGTATTGCCGAAACGCATTGGCCAGGTTCGCTGCGGCGTCGACGCGGATGAGGAAATGCTGTCGCAAGTGTTGCGCGACTGCGCCGCGGCGATGCCGAAAACGGAACCGCGCAAGAGCCGCCGCAAATGAAGACCGCTTCCGAGAGCGGAGTTCCCGGCACACGGCCCGAAGGCGTTCGCGATGAACGCGAAGCCGCGGCGCACGTCCGGGAAATGTTTGGCCTTATCGCCCCGCGCTATGACCTGTTGAATCATCTCCTCTCGCTGGATATTGACAAGGTGTGGCGACGCCGCGTGGCCCGCCGCTGTAGAGCGATCCTGCAGAATCCGGAGGCCAAGGTGCTCGATCTGTGCTGCGGCACCGGAGACCTGGCGCTGGCATTTCATAAGGAGGCTCCGAAAGGCGCTGAAATCATTGGATCCGATTTCGTTCCGGAAATGCTGGTTCGCGCGCGCGCCAAAGCCGCGGCGCTCGGCGCGAATGTCAGGTTCGTTGAGGCCGACGCGTTGGCGCTGCCATTTGGCGGAGAAACTTTTGATCTGGTCTCCTGTTCGTTTGGGTTTCGGAACCTGGCGAATTACGAGCGCGGCCTGCTGGAGATTCGTCGAGTGCTGAAGCCGGGGGGCGTCGCGGCGATCCTGGAATTTGCCGAGCCTCGCGGCAAATTATTTGGAGGACTGTATCGTTTTTATTTCCGGCGGGTGCTTCCGCGGCTGGGAGCGCTGATATCGGGAGACGGTTCGGCGTACACGTATCTGCCAAGTTCGGTGAGTAAATTTCCTTCGCCTGAAGCATTGCGGGAATTGTTTGAGCGGTGCGGATACACGGAAGTGCAATTCATCTGCTGGACCGGCGGAATTGTAACTCTACATACCGCCCGACGGGTCCAGTAGGACAGGCTCAGCCTGTCTGGTTCGGATGCTAGTCCACAGAAACCTAGTCCCACGAGCCGCCCGTCGTGATGGTTAGGAAAAGCGCTAATTCTCCAGCCCCAGCAGGCGAATCTTGTTCAGCAAGGTTTTGTAGGACACACCCAACTGCTCCGCGGCGCGTGTTTTATTCCACTTCGTGGATTTCAACGCCGATTCGATTTTAAAACGCTCCACGTAAGCTACCGCGCGCGTGCCGACTTCCTGCAGCGTGCCGCCCCAATCGAACGATTCGGACAGCATTCCCGCCGGGATATCGCCGTCGGGAGGGCGCGGAGCGGGCAGTTGCAAGTCGTTCGCTTCGATCATTTCGGAATCCGTGAGTATCGCTGAGCGCTCCATGGTGTTCTGCAGTTCGCGGACGTTGCCCGGCCAGGAGTACGCGCGCAAAGCGGAGCGCGCGCTCGGCGCAAACTGCAGGTTGGGCTTGCGGAATTCGCGGCGAAAGCGATCCAGGAAATGGTCGGCCAACAGAAGTACATCGTCACCGCGCTCGCTGAGGGCGGGAATGGTGATGGGCACCGCCGCGATGCGAAAATAGAGATCCTCGCGAAATAATTTGGAAGCCACCGCTTCGCGAATATCCTTGTTGGTGGCCGCGAGAATGCGCACGTCGATGTCCACCAGTTGCGTTCCGCCCACTCGCTCGAAGCTGCGCTCCTCGAGCACGCGCAAGAGTTTGGCCTGAGTGTTCAGCGGGAGTTCGGCGATTTCGTCCAGAAAAATCGTGCCGCGGTTGGCGAGCTCCATCTTGCCGACTTTGCGCGAACCCGCGCCGGTGTAGGCGCCGCGCTCGTGGCCGAACAATTCATTTTCCACCAGGCCTTCGGGAATTGCGGCGCAGTTCAGCGCGACGAAGGCATTCTGGCGCCGCGGAGAGAGATGGTGGATCGCGCGCGCAAATAATTCCTTGCCCGTGCCGCTTTGCCCCAGCAGCAGGACCGTGGAATCGGTGGCGGCCACGCGCTGCACTTGGTGCGTGGCGTCCTGCATGCTCTTGTGCTCGCCGACGATGCGCGGAAACCCGTAGCGTTCCGCATATTCCTCACGCAGCAAAAGATTCTCGCGCAGCAACTCCTGCTGCTTTGAGGCGCGTTCCACCAGCAGGTTCAAATGCTCCAGGTCCACCGGCTTCTGAATAAAATCGTAGGCGCCATCTTTCATTGCCGTCACCGCTTCTTCCACCGAACCGTAGGCGGTAATCAGGATGACGGGAATGGTGGGATCGGCCTGCTTGGTTTCGCGGAGGACTTCAAGACCCGAACACCCGGGCAGCTTTAGATCCGTGAGCACCAGCATGTAGCGGCGCGCTCGAACTTTGGCTACCGCCGACGATCCATCCGGAGCTTCATCCACGGCGTGACCGGCGCGCTCCAGCGCTTTCTTAAGCATGGCGCGCAGTTCGGGTTTGTCTTCGACCAGAAGAAGGGGTTCCATAATTTTTCTTGTATCACGATTTCACGCCGCGAAGTGACCAGCCACGCGACGCTGTGCGGAGTTCGCTATCTGGCATTTTTTTGTGGCTCGCGCCGAGCCGCGATTCCAGAGCATGGATCTACTGTTGAGACGCCGGTTGCCCAGGCTGCATTTGCTGCGGCGCGGCTGCCGGTGTTGATTCGGCTCCTGAGGCGGGTTGCGCCGGTGGAGCTTCCCAGCCAGGATCGCCGCCGGCCTGGCGCAACTGATCTTCGAGATTCGCTATTTCAGTTTTGTCCTGATCGACGAGAGCGGATTTTTCATCGATCTTGGCCTTGCTGTCGTTCAAGTCCGAACGCGAATACTCTTGTTTCAGCGAAGCCATGGGATCGGTATAAAACTGTTCCTGCTTCAGATTGAATTCCCGTTGCAAAATGTCCAGTTCGCGTGAATCGTCGGCCAGTTTCTTATTGGCGCTGGCGAATTTGGAACGCCAGTAGGCCTCACCCTTCACCGGCGCGACAGACTTGTCATCCGGTCCGTTCCTGGCCTGGTCGTCGGAAGGGGCTGCAGCAGGCTGCGGTCCAACGACGTTCACCGTGCCCGTCAGCGTGGCGAGATTGTCGTTATCGATCACCATCTTGGCTTTGGGGGCGGTCTTCTTTTCGGCCTGGGCCTTGCGCGCGGCGTCGGCCACGCTGCCCTGATCGGAGTTCTGCGGCGCGGACCGGGCCGGAACGGCAAACATCGCGCATCCCAGGGCCAGTGCAATAAGTGTTTTTATATTCATAGTATTTAGCCGCCTTTCGGTGGGAAAACGGCGGATCCTGACAGGCCTATTTTAGATGCGTGCGGCAGCCGAATCAATTGCCCTGACGGGTTCGCGTTCAAAGGGTAACCATACGATGAACTCCGCTCCGCCGCCCATGGGCTGGTTGCGCGCTTCGATCGAACCTCCGTGCTGGACGATGATTTTTTGCACGACCGCCAGTCCGAGGCCGGTTCCGTTGGCCTTGGTGGTGTAGAAGGGCATAAAGATTTTCGTCAGCGATTCCGCCGGAATACCGGGACCGTTGTCGGAAATCGAAATGCGTTGTCCGGGAAGCGCTCCGGATTTGTCGATTTCTCCGCGCAGCACCACGTGGCCTCCGGCGGGGTTGTCGGCCGCGGCTTCCGCGGCATTGCGCGCCAAGTTCAGGATTGCCTGGCGCAGCAGCGCGTCATCGCCGGACACCTCGCCAAATTCTCCCTGCGTCTCAATCGGCACATCGGGCACGGCCTCGCCCACTTCTCCTACGATCTGTTCGATCAGCGGGTTGAGCGCGACGTGTTCGTCGGCAAGCTCCAACGGGCGCGCGAATTTCAGAAATTCGGTGACCACGTGAGTGAGCGAGCGGGTCTGCCGCAGAATGAGGTCGCCGTGTTCGTGCAGCTCGGTGCCGGGTTGCGCTTCGCTGCGGATCATTTGCGCATAGCCGGAAATCGTCGCCAGGGCGTTCTTGAATTCGTGCGCGATGCCTGCGGAAAGCTCCCCGAGCGCGGCGAGATTTTCTTTCATGTGAATCTGTTTTTGCAGCGCGGCCAGTTCGGTCAGGTCGCTCAGCAGGCAGATCGCGCCGGTAATTTCATTGGTGTTGCTCTGAATCGGGGAAATCGTCACGCCGAGTTGCCGCAATTCGTGCGCCGGCGTCAGGTACTCGACTTCCTCGCGGCGAAATGTGCGGCCCGATTCGAGGCAAGCCGCAACCAGTTCCGTGAGGCGCGATCCGCTCCGAGCACTTCGCTGGAGCGGCGGAAGACCAGGGATTTCACGCCCAGCGCGGCTTCGGCGGCGGGATTCGCGCTGGTGATGATGCCGGCGGAATTTACCAGAAGCAGGCCCGCGGGCATGTGGCGGGTGACCGCCTCGCTCATGCGCTCGGTTTGCTGAGCGCGCTCGCGTTCGCCGCGGTGCAGGATTTCGAGTTCTTTTTCCTGCTCTTTGAGCTTTTTGATGACCGCCTGCATGGAGGCGGTCATGAACGCGGCGGGATTATCGCTGCGCGGCTTTTCCGAGCCAGAATCGTCCGGGGAATGGGCCCCTCGCTGAGCGTATCGCTTGGCCATCACGATCAGGGCGAAGGCCACCATCAGCAGGGCCGCCAGCAAGGCTCCCGATAAGATCCACAATGACTCGGCGGCAGGCACGGCGGCCGCAAAAAGGGGTTCAGTTGGCACGTTTCACTTTATCGCCAGCAAATTTTCATACCAGTGGAGCGCCGAGCTGCCAAAAAACACCACCAGCAGCGCGCCCGCTCCGAGGAATGTACCAAACGGCAATTCGTAGTCGCGGCCCTTTTTTGAAACTGCGATCA
This sequence comes from uncultured Acidobacteriota bacterium, assembly GCA_963695945.1. GTDB lineage: Bacteria > Acidobacteriota > Terriglobia > Acidiferrales > UBA7541 > Palsa-360. The sequence goes on from CAVOIX010000097.1 coordinate 48,791, forward strand.
AACAGATACCAATCACGCTGCCGAGAAGTGATCCGGCGAGAATGGTCATCATGGTGCGCTTTACGCCTAGAAAGGCACCGATCGCAGCCATCATTTTTACGTCACCCAGGCCCATGCCTTCGCGGCCACGAATGCGGAAATATCCTTCGGCGACCAGCCAGAGCAAGCCGCTCCCGGCAGCGGCTCCGAGAATAGAATCAACAACCGAAAGCGCCATGGGCGGGGGAGGGAGCTCAAACCAGCGATTCGCCAGCCATGCCGCGGTGCCGTCGAGCGATTTCGTAAAGAAGCTGAAGAGCAGACCCGCGCCCAGGCCGAAGAAATTCACTTCGTCGGGAAGAATGCGCTCGCGCAGGTCGGTGATGGTAAGGACCACGACGATCGCTGAAAAGACGGCCCACTTTGCTGCTTCCACGGTCGGACCGAAAGCGAAGTAGCAACCGAGGAAGAGCAGTCCCGTGAGCAGCTCCACGGCTGGGTACATGGCCGAGATTTTGGTTTTACAGTTGCGGCATTTGCCGCCGAGAATCATCCAGCTGAGGACCGGAATATTGTCATACGGCGCGATCTGCTTGCCGCACTTCGTGCAGCTTGACGACGGTAAAACGATGGATTTATCCGCGGGAATCCGCAGGATGCAAACATTTAAAAAACTGCCGATAATCAAGCCCAGTAAAAACGCGCCAAGAGGTATCACGTGAAGACTCTGCCACAGCCAGGTGAAGTGGACAATCTTTGAGGCAAGTACCCGGAAGCAAACAGGTAACAGTAGTGCCGGCTGCACCTGCTCGTTTGACAGCCCTTTCCCACGCCCCTATATTCGAGATTCGTTGATTTTATGTCCTGGCTGGAACAAAAAATACGCCGCTACGAGCATGCCCGGTGGACCACCGATGACAATCGGCGCGTCTACCCGTTTGAGTGGGGACTGGAGCATATCGGCGGTCGGGCCGACGAGCCGGATCCGCGCGGTTTTCTGAACGCCTGGGTGGACAAAACACTTGCCCACAGCGAGGAATGGTTCGCCACCACTCCCGCCAATGACTACGCGCTGCATCCTCCGCAGAATGGCGCATCGGGCGGACAGGTGCTCACCTTTACCAGCCAGATTGCATCCCCTTTCGCGAATAACAATCTGGTGCACGCGCGATTTTTTCGCGCTAGGTCTTCGGGGCCAGCCGTGGTTTTGATGCCCAACTGGAATGCCAAATGGAATGGCCAGGTGAATCTGTGCCGTTGGCTGACCAAGCTGGGCATCAGCGTTTTGCGCCTTTCGCTGCCGTATCACGATTATCGAGTCGCGCCCGGGCATGAGCGCGCGGACCAGTTGGTGGGATCGAACGTCGGCCTCACGATCCAGGCTACGCGGCAGGCCATCACCGACGCGCGGCGCTGCCTGCGCTGGCTGGAGCAGCAGGGATATGGGCGGCTGGGCCTCGTCGGAACGAGCATCGGCTCCGCGATCGGTTCGATCACCATGGCACACGATCGTGCGGTGCGGGCCGGCGCGTTCATGCATGTATCTACGTATTTTGCGGATGTCGTACGGACGGGAATGACCACTGCGCACGTCTGGGAAGGGCTGCGTTCCAACGTGACCGCGGACGAATTGCGCCGCTACTGGACGCCCATCAGCCCCGTACCGTACATGGACATGCTTCGTGGAACGGGACAGCGCATGCTGATGATCAGCGGACGCTACGACCCTACGTTCTGGTATGAATTGACGGAAGAAATGTTTGCGTCGCTGCGGCAGAAGGGCGTGCAACTCGAAACGCTTACGCTGCCGTGCGGGCATTACTCGCTGGAGCTTGCGCCGTTCGCATATCCTGCGGGGTTGCGGCTGGGACTTTTCCTGTTTGAAACACTCGCCTGACACAATTTCCTGAAATGAAAGTTAGAAATGCTGGTAGTGGTGGCACAGGCTTCAGCCTGCGGATTTTGATGGCGCCATGGACCTGCGCGTACGACTAACCCCCACAAGCTGAACCCTATGCCACTAAACCGGCCCCGATTCCGAGTAATCGAAAAAGTGGCGGTACTTCTCGGGCAGAGGCTTGGGACGTCCGTTGCTGTCGCAGACTACGTGTGTGGTCTCCCCGGTGGTCAGCAACTCTTCAGTCTCGTCGTGCAGAATTTCATATCCGAAAACAATGGTGCGGCGCTTGGCTAACGTGACCCGCGTGCGAATGCGCAGCGGATCATCGTAACGGGCCGGACGGCGATAGCGGCATTTCGCTTCCGCGACGACTGTAAAACTGTCATCTTCCAGTTCCATGCGGCGGTAGTCGAGGCCTCGCTGGCGCAGGTATTCCACGCGGCCGATTTCAAAATAAATGAAATAATTGCCGTAGTAGACGATGCCCATCTTGTCGGTTTCGGCATAGCGGACGCGCACAACAGTGTCGATAAATTCGCTCATAAGTTTTCGTCTCAACCCGTTTCAAAGGCGCGAAAATTGTAGCAGATGAGCGGCGCGGCGTGCTGGCCGCCGCGCGTAATTGGAACTCAAGTGGCCAGGTTTCAGCCTGTGGGTGTTGGTTGGAGCACCGTTACGGCCGCCTGAACCAAGCCCCCACAGGCTGAAGCCTGCGCCACTAAGATTCTATTTTCCGCTCCAGCGCGGCGCGCGCTTTTCCAGGAAAGAAGCCAGGCCTTCCCGGAAATCGTGCGTGGTGCGAATCCGAGCGCTTTCGGCGGCGGCCAGTTCGAGTTGGCGCGTGATTCCCGGTTCGGCAAAATCGCAGAGCAGTTTCTTGGTGATGTGCAGGCTTGTGGGACTGGCCGCGAGCAACATTGCCGCCAGATCTTGCGCGGTCTTCATCAATAATTCCGGCGGCGCAATTTGCGTGATCAGGCCGAGGCGATGGGCTTCCGCGGCGTCAATGGTCTTCCCGGTGAGCAGTAGGTCACGGGCCTGTTTTTCGCCAATCTGGCGCACCAGAAAAACGGAAACGACCGCTGGAAGAAAACCGATGCGCACTTCCGGGTACCCAAACCTGGCCTCCGGTACGGCGATGGTGAAGTCGCATAGTGTGGCGATGCCGCAACCGCCGGCGATGGCGTGGCCGTTTACCGCGGCGATTGTGGGCTTCGGAAAACTCCAGATTCTCCGGCAGAGGCTGACCAGGCGGTCGGCGTCTTCGCGGTGCTCGGCGGAGGACTGCGTGGCCAGCGCGATCAGGCCGTCCAGGTCCATCCCCGAGCAAAAGGCTTTGCCCGCGCCGGTCACGATTAGGACGCGCGAGCTGCCCGCTTCGACTTCGCTGAACGCGGAAAGAAGTTCGGCAATCATTTCCGCGGAGATGGCGTTGCGTTTCTCCGGACGATTCAGAGTGATGGTGGCGACTTCGCCGGAGAAGTTCAGTTGGAGCGTTTGGTGTGCCATGGTGTTGGTATGTCCATGTGGCGCAGGCTTTAGCCTGCGACGGTTGATGGGAGGATAGCGACCCGTGTAATAACCAACTCCCATAGGCTAAAGCCTGCGGCACTCAGATTCTTCACTGGGCCTGCGTGGCTTGAGAGTACTTCGCGCGAATCTCTCCGGTCATCGCGATGGCCGGTCCGAGCGCGTCGGTAGGAATTTCGGCGGCGAGTCCGCGAGAACTCAGCGAGGTAAGAATCGTTTCGGTGGCGATATTCCCCACTAATTCGCCGCCGGCGAAGGGACATCCGCCGAGTCCGGTGAGCGCGCCATCGAATCGACGGCACCCGGCGTCATAGGCTGCCAGGACTTTTTCCGTCGCGTCTTCGGCGCGGCTGTGCAGGTGGACGCCTAACTCCAAACCAGCGACGCAATCCTTCACCGCAGTGTACAGCTCGCCGACCTGGCCGGCTGTGGCGCTTCCGACTGTGTCGGCCAGTGAAACGCTTCGCACGCCAACGTCTTTCAGCCAGACCAGCGTGTCTTCGACGATCTCAGGCCCCCATGGCTCTTCGTAGGGATTTCCGAAGGCCATGGAAATATAAACCACAAATCCGTGCCCGGAAGTTTTGGTGGCGTTGCGCAATTCCTGGACCAGGGCGCGCGATTCTCCGCGGCTCATGTTGGCATTGGCGCGGCGAAAATACGCCGAGATGGAATATGGGTAGCCGATGGTCGTTACGCCCGGCGTTGCCAGGGCCCGCTCAAGGCCGCGTTCGTTGACGACGATGCCAATGATTTCGGGTTGCAGCGCTCCCGCGGGAAGCCCGGCGAGAAAGCCCTTCATTACCTCTTCGCTGTCAGACATTTGCTTGACGTGCTGCGGTGAAACGAAACTCACGGCGTCGATGTGCTTGAAACCGGCGGCGGCCAGTTGCAAAAGGTATTGGACTTTCACTTCGGTCGGGATAAATTCTGCCAGCCCCTGCCAGGCATCCCTCGGGCATTCGATGATTTTTGTGGTTTCGGGCAATGGAGAATCCTTGTGATTGTAATTTGATGTTTCGCGCCTAAGTCTGCAAAACGCCGGTCTTGAATTCCTTCACTTCGGGATTTAGCGCCGCCGCTTCCAGCCCCCAAATCAGGGCTTCGCGCGTTTGCGCCGGATCGATAATGGCGTCGACCCACAAGCGCGCCGCGGCGTAGCGCGGATCGGTCTGATGTTCGTAAGTCGCGCGGATGGAATCTTTCAGTTCCTTCTTATCGGCTTCGGACAGCTTCTTTCCCTGGCGCTCCAGTTGCTTGATCTTGATTTCAACCAGCGTGGACGCCGCGGAATCGCCGCTCATGACGGCGTAACGCGCCGTGGGCCAGGCAAAAATAAATCGCGGATCATAGGCCTTGCCGCACATGGCGTAGTGGCCGGCCCCAAAACTTCCGCCGCAAATAACCGCGATTTTTGGCACTACGCTATTGGATACCGCGTTCACCATTTTCGCGCCGGCGCGAATGATTCCGCTCCACTCCGCTTCCTTGCCGACCATGAAGCCATTCACATCATGCAGGAAAATCAGCGGCACAAGGGCCTGGTTGCAGTCCATGATGAAGCGCGCGGCCTTCTCCGCCGATTCCGTGTAGATCACGCCGCCGAATTCGATGCGGCGTTCTCCGGTTGCGGCATCGATGGTGGGGACATGCTTCTTGTTGTTGGCGACGATGCCCACGGCCCAGCCGCCGATGCGCGCATAGCCGCAGAGCACGGTCTTGCCGTACTCGGCGCGGTATTCCTCAAACTGGCTGCCGTCGACGATGCGGGCGATCACTTCGTGCATGTCGTATTGCCGCGCGGGATCCGACGAAAAGATGCCGTAGATTTCCTCGGGAGGGAATGCGGGATTCTCGGATTCCTTGTAATCGAAGCGCGCCGTTGGCGGGTGGCCCATTTTGTCGACCAGCGAGCGTATGCGTTCCAGGCAGGAAGCGTCGTCCGGCTCGCGAAAATCGACGGTGCCGCTGATTTCCGCGTGCATCTTCGCGCCGCCCAATTCCTCGGCGGAAACTTTCTGCCCGATCGCCGCCTGCACCAGCGCCGGACCCGCAAGAAAAAGACCTGAACCCTCCGTCATCAGAATGTGATCGCACATCACCGGAAGATAGGCGCCTCCCGCGACGCACATGCCCATGATGGCGGTGATCTGCGGGATGTGCATGGCGCTCATGACCGCGTTGTTGCGAAACACGCGGCCGAAATCGTCAGTGTCCGGAAATACGTCCTCCTGCAGCGGAAGAAACACGCCGGCGGAGTCGACCAGATAAATCGTCGGGATGTGATTGTCGATGGAAATGTTTTGCGCGCGAATCACTTTTTTTGCGGTCAACGGAAAAAACGCGCCGGCCTTCACCGTCGCGTCGTTGGCGATGATCATCACCAGGCGGCCGCAGATCCGCGCCAGTCCGGTAATGACGCCGGCGGCCGGCGCGCCGCCCCACTCTTCGTACATTTCATGCGCGGCGTAAATTTCCAGTTCAAAAAACGAAGTGTGCGGATCGATCAGGCGGGCGATGCGTTCGCGCGCGGTGAGGCGGTTTTTCTGGTGTTGGGATTCGATGGCTTTCGGGCCGCCGCCTTGCTGAATTTCGGCTTCCTGGTTCTTGATCTCGCTCACCAGGTCCACCATGCGACGAGTGTTCTTCTCAAAGTCAGGCGAAGTTCGTTTGACTTTGCTTTCCACAACCGATCTCGTCAAGTGGAGATCCTCCCGAAAAGTCTTCCTGGATCGAAGGCCTGAATTTACAGTATAAGCTGATTCTGGGTGTGCTTGCACGGCGTGTGCACCGGACGCCGCGGTGGCCGTGGATCAACTTGGACGTGTAATTTTGGACGCGTATTTCTCGGTCGGACAAAAGGCCACCGGCGGAAGACTGCGCCACTGGGCTGTCTTAGGCATATAATGTGGCCACTTTATCTTGCTTGCATCACGAACGAAAAGGAGAGGTCCGCATGAGGAACAAAGGATCGGAATCCGCAATGGAACGGCGATCATTTCTTGCCCGGTTGGGCGCGGGCGCTGGCGTGGTTGGCGCGGCGGCTATGGTTGCTCCTTCCGCTTCCGCACAGTCGTCGGATGCCGCGTGGCGCCCGGCTCGGCATGCGCAGGATGACTGGTACGATAAGGTTCCCGGCGTACACAGATTTCTATTTGATACCTCATCGCCGGATTCCATGGGCTGGTCGCTGCAGTTCGCCACTAATTATTTCACGGCGAATCAGCAGGTCTATGGTTTGAAGGATAGCGACCTGGCCGTCGTCATCGTGGCCCGTCACAAGTCCACTTCCTTCGCCTACACCGATGCGATTTGGGCCAAGTATGGCGCGCAGCTGTCCGAGCAAGCTGAATTTGTGGATCCCAAGACCAAGGAGCCGCCCAAAATCAACATCTACGGCCCCGCGGGTGAGACGGCGCAGGCCGGCAGAATGGATGCCCTCATCAAGAAGGGAGTTCAGTTTGCCGTTTGTTCGATGTCCACGCGCGGAATCGCCACGAGAATCGCCAAGGCCAACGGACTGGAAGTCGACAACGTGGTCAAGGAAATCACGGCGAACCTGATTGGCAACGCGCACATGGTTCCCGCGGGAGTCCTGGCCGTGAATCGCGCGCAGGAGCGCGGCTACTCATTCATCTATGCAACGTAACATCCTTGGATAGGGTAGGCTGTACGCCCGGGAGCAAGACTCTAGTTCTGTTATTTCCACGCGCGTTCTTGGCTTCGTGCGAGCGCTTGGAGCGGCACCTATTCTAAAGCGCCATCGCCACAAAAGTTAGGGCATTTCCTGTGTCGGCGAGACCGTCGTTTCGCCGCGGGTAAACTCGAAGCGCAAAATCCAGCTGCTCAACACTCCCCGGTCTCCGGCCCTGGGAGGATTAAATTTCCAGTTCTGCGCGGCTTGTAGCGCGGCCTTTGCGAAGTATCGGCTCGGTCCGCGAGACGCCAGCTCCGCATCTTCTACGTTGCCGGCCCCGTCGACGTCCACCTTCACGCTCACTTTCACCGTGCCGTGGATGCTGTTTCGAGCGGACTGCAGCACTTCCGGCATCACCTTGTGAGCGATGGAACCACGAGAAGCGGAGTCCACCGGCACCCTCGCGACCATGTTTGTGGGCTCTTCGCGCATCGCTTCGGGATGAACTAATGCGGGTATCGGTACAGGAGCCTTGGAGTTCGATTTTTCGTCCGAGTAACTTGGCTGCACGGCGCGGGACTCAATTGCGCGCTGATCGCTGGCCGGAGCGTGTTCGTTCGCCGACGTCGCAGCGGTAGCGGGATTGTCCGCGGTAGCAATCTCCTGGGGAGATTGCGCGTCTGCTCGATGACGCACCACCCGGGGGAATACCAGAATCGCGCCGACAACCACGGCGAATCCGATGGCGAAAGGCGCGGCGTATCGATTGCGCTTCGCCACTGGCTTGAAACTCCGCACGACGGGAGGCAACTTTGATTCGGGAGCGCGATTTTCAACCGCTGGCACTGGAACGGGGAGCGGGACCGCGACCTCAACCTTGGGGATTTCGACCTCCGGAGCACGACCTTCGAGCCGGGCTCTAATCTGTTCTGCCTTCCAGCGAGCCTGAGGATTGCGAACCAGGCAGTGCTTCGCGATATCGAGAAATGGCTCCGGCAAGTTCACGGGGACGAACGGATCCTGACGGTCGATCGGCCGCACCGCCGGTAGCTTCTGGGTAAGCGCCTCTACCAGGGTCATACCCAAGGACCAGCTGTCGCTTCCAGGTGACAGTCGCTGCGGCATCGGGAAACTCTTGCCGGAAAGTTCGGGTGCGACGTAGACGTTCTGCTCGGCGGAATCCTCAAGCGTTTCGCCGGCGCGGCGCAGGGCATCGCTCGATAGCTTCAGTTGATCACCGCTGGCCATGATGTGCGCCGGTCGGATGCCGCCGTGCACGAAACCTTTCTCATGCAGGTAGGAGAGTATATCCACGATGGACGTGAGCACCTCGCGCGCTTCGTCCGCGGTGAGCGCGCGCGCCGGAACTACTTGCGAAAGGTTTTCATCGGCGCACTCCATCACGGCGTAGACGAAGGGCACACCGTCAAGCTCGAATCGTCCCATCTCGTACAGCGGTATCAGGTGCGGGTGTGATAGCTCGGTGGTTTGTTGCCAGCGCGCCAGCTGGCGCTCAGCTTCCTCGGGAGTCCCGCGAATAATCTTAATGGCGGCGTTTACGAGATGTTGTTTTTCCTGGCGTTGCGTGAGAAAAACGGCGCACTGTTCGGAGCCGCCCAGGTAGCGCACCAGTTGGAACTTGCCGTTAAGGGTTTGGCCTTCCCATTCGTTCCATATGTTGGGCATAGTCCGACCTTGGCGTGGGATTGGCTGGTGTTGGGTATTGTATCGAAGTTCGGAGTCGCGGGTGTCAAGTGAATCTGGCTGGAGTGCCGTGGAGGGTAAGGTGGCGAGGCGGCCCGGGTTGTAGTGGCACAGACTTCCGTCTGTAGCGGTTGGGTGTGGGAGTCTGCGCTGGCGCCTATACCAAGATCAATCAAAACTCCACAGAATGAACCCCTGTGCTACCTGGATTCACTTCGCGGTGATCTGATCTTCGATCTTCTCGTAACTAGACCGTGGCAAAACTCCCTTGGTTACCAAGTCGTGTTTGTCGCTGTAGGGCCTGGCGCGGATGATTTTTCGGGCTTCAGGAGCGGAAATTCCCGGCAGCTCGGTCAACTCGCGTTCCGTTGCGGAATTCAGATCCAGCGGGGCGTGCCCGCCGCGCTGCCAGCCCTCTTGAATGCCTTGGGCGGCGGCGTGCGCTTCCTCAGCCGCCTTTTCAGTGGCCTCGCCCAGTTTCCGTCCGGCGGATTCAATGGCCGGCTTCATTTTTTCAGTGGCCTTGGCGACTTCATCGCGAGTCTTTTCGTCTCGCTCACGTTGTTTTTCGTCGCTGCTGGCGGAGTCCTGGCCGGAATGAGTCCAATAGCATCCGTAGAGACTCGAGCCCAGACCCATCGTCAGCAACGCGAATACCATCAAACTTAAAATTCGTTTCATCAATTATCCTTGAGCGTCAAGTCGGGAAAAGACATAGTTCCGCGGAATGGTTGTCAAAATCGCTTCCGCCGTTAGCGTCCGAACTGGTAGCAGTTTCGTCGCAACAGCCGGATATCCATCTGCGCTTCTTCCAGCGCCAGGCGCTCTTCGTCAGTTCCTGCGGTGCCTTCCAACTGAATCAATCGGTCAAATATGGCATCGTCAGCGGCGGCCAGGCGAATGGAAAACTTTTCGGAATCAAGTTCGGTCAGGACCGCCAGTAATAGGTGCCGCCAACGACGTTCGGAGATGTCCATAACGCATCCTCTCGGGCAACCTCTGTCTGTTTATTGCCCGCCGCACCGGGAAATAAACGGCAGAGACTCGTTGCTGTTCTGTCGCGACGATATCTCGAAAGAACCACGCTCTTGAATCAGGGTCATTCCTGATTTGAGTACGAAGTTTCCCTTAGTACCACACAGTTGCACGCCCGAATTTCGGCAAAAGAGTCAGTTCGCTCGTTTATTTTTGCCTGTTGTTCGCCTTGGCCGGTTTCAAACATTTACCTGCGGGACTGTATTGCCTCGGAGGGGCGTCCTGAATATGATGATCGTCCCATTCTACTTCATCCTGGAGGCTCCCATGGCTGGCTCAACATGGAAAGGCTTTTTGTCCTTTGGCCTGATTTCCATTCCGATTCGGTTATCTCCCGCTGCGCGTAGCGAGCGCATCAGCTTCAATCAACTCCACAGCGTGTGCCATACGCGCATTAAGATGCCTCTGTTCTGCCCGGCATGCAATCGCATGGTGGAGCGCTCCGAGATCGAAAAGGGATATGAATATGAGAAAGACCAGTATCTGCTTTTCACCGAAGCGGAACTGGAAGAGGCCGAACCGGAATCGGCGCGCACGATGGAGATCCTGGAGTTTGTGAAAGTCGAGGAGATCGATCCGCTTTACTTCGATGCTTCCTATTACGCGGCGCCGGAGCAGGCCGGAGCAAAGGCCTACCACCTGCTTCTAGATGCCATGCTGGAGTCGGGATACGCGGCGATCGCCAAGGTCACCATGCACAGCCGGGAAAATATTGTGATCATCCGTCCGCGCAAGGAAGGGCTGACCATCCACACCATGTTTTATCAAAATGAGATTCGGCCGGCGGTTGAGTTTGGCAACACCGACAAATCAGAAGTCAAGGAGCAGGAAAAAGCTCTGGCCATGCGCTTGATTGAGTCTCTGGCCACGGAGTTCAAACCGGAGAAATTTCATGACACCTATCAGCAAAATCTGCAGAGCATGATCGAGGCGAAAGCGCACGGCCAAAAGTTGTCCATCGTGCCGAAGTCCGCAAAAGCTCCCGTGATCGATTTGATGGAGGCGCTGAAGAAGAGCCTGTCAAACAAGCCTGCTCTGGGCGCGGAGAGGCCGGCGCTGCGTGCTGGGCCAAAACGCGCCGAATCTCCGCGAAAAAGCCGCAAAGCGGGATGAGACGTTAGCGTGGCGCCGTTGGGCGCGTTCAAGGGAACCCGCCGCTATCCGTTGGCGGCCTTCACGGAAGCGGATGGCGGTTTTTGCCGGCCTCGAATGGTCGGCAGGGGTTCGCGCGCTTGAATGTCAATAGCCCAAAATTCGTTTTCTGAGTGCTCAGCCAGTTCGTGCATCTTTCGTTCCGCTTCAAATTGACCGAACACGCAAGTGCGCCAAATTGCTGATCCATCCGGGAATTTCTCAAAAATGTCGAAGTCACGAAGCATGTTCTGTGCCTCTGGACCAAAGCCCGAGCCAAGATAGAGTTCTTTATACGCCGCGTGTTCTTATCGCGCAAGGTAAATCGTGGATGTTATGCACAGCGCTCTGCGTGGCCACATGGGCGCGTTCCAGTCATAGTCGGGGACGCGGGGGAACGCGGGAGAAATTAAATTTTCAAAAGCTTCGCCGCCGTGCCGCCAAGGATCATCCGGCGCTGTTCAGGGCTCAAGCGCAGTTCCTCAACCACCTCCACGGGACGGTCATAGCCCACAGGGAAGCAGTAGTCGCTGCCCATCATGATTCGCTCAACGCCGACCTGGGAGATTACAAACTCCATCAGAGGCCTGGAATGCGCAATCGTGTCATACATGAATCGATGAAGATACGCGCTGGGGGTTTGCGCCGATTGTTTCGCCGCGGGGATGGCGCTCCACCCGTGATCCAGACGGCCGATGAGATTCAGTAGCGCGCCGCCGGCATGCGGCAGCACCACTACCAGGTTCGGATGGCGATCCAACACGCCGCCGAAGATCAGATGCGAGGCCGCGACCGTGGTATCCAGCGGAAAGGCCACCAGATTGGTTAGAGAATACGGCTGCAACCGTTTGCCGCCAAGAATTGGGGGCAGGGGATGCAGAAACACGGGAAGACCGAGCGCCTCAATGCGCGCGAAAATCGGCTCGAAGAGTGCATCGTCGAGGTCGCGGCCTTCGATGTTCGTGCCCATGTAGATGCCACGCACTCCGGGAAGCTTACTGGCGCGATTGAGTTCGTCCACGGCGCGATCGGGATCGAGCATGGGAAGTGTGGCCAGGACCACGAACCTGTCAGGATTGGCTACGTGCGCGGCAACCGCTCCGTCATTCCACGTCATGGCGAGCTTATGTGAGAATTCACCGTCCGCCCAGTAGACCATCGGTCCGGTGAGCGACAATGCGTGAACGGCGACGCCCTGCGCGTCCATGTCGGCAAGGCGCTGCTTCAGGTCAATGAATTTCGTGGGTAGCGGACCGCTGGATTCCACCGGGGTTTTGAAGAAAATGCCCTGATCGGTCTGGTGAAACTCGGAGTGGTAACGCTGGCCCTCTGAATTGAACAGGTCGAAGTAGGTTTGCGGAAAATAATGAGCGTGAATATCGATGGCCCGTGGGCCTGCTTTCTTTTGTGGCGAGGGAGCGACGGAATCCGCCAGAAGATTTCCGTCGCGCCGCCCAGGGAAGTCAGGGCGGCCGCCAATCCTCCTTGAAGGATGGCACGGCGTGATACTCCGGGATGGCAACTGCACACGTGTTCATTCTTCATGGGCGCAATCCTTGTGAGAAAAAAAATCTCCGATGGAAGTGGATTCCAGTCACGCGAATCGTACGCTTTTCCCGCGCCAGGTACAACGAGCATGCGCCGCCGGCAGCACAGACTTCAGTCGGTGGGGTTCAGTCCACGGGTGATCCGGAATCCCAGGACGGAATTCTGTGCTACGAAATCCAGCAACGTCATTTCGCGTGGCGCGCGTGAGTTGAGCTATCTTAGTAGCGAAAATGTTTCGGTGGTGCAGCCCAATCACCGCGCGGCGCGTCTGATATGGGATGGGAGAATCGAGGAGGAGATTGGGAATGACTTCCGAATTGCGTAAGCGCGTACTCATCTTGCTGTTAGCGGTGGCTGCCTCCAGCGGAGCCGTTTTCAGTCAGGGAGTGACGAAAGCTCCGTCCAGCAAAGCCTCGCCCATGGCGGCTGCTCCAACGGCCGCGAATTCCGCACCGGTTTCCGTTCCCAGCATCAAATTCGAGAAATACACGCTCCCCAATGGGTTGGTGGTGATCCTGTCCGAAGACCACCGTCTGCCGCTGGTTTCCACAAACATCTGGTACCACGTGGGGCCCGCCAACGAATTGCCCGGGCGCACCGGGTTCGCGCACTTGTTCGAGCACATGATGTTCGAAGGGTCGAAACACGTTCCCGGTAACGCCCACATCCGATTTCTGGAGGGGGCTGGCTCGTCCGACTTAAACGGTACAACCGACTTTGATCGCACCAATTATTTCGAGACGCTGCCCTCCAACCAGCTGGAGCTTGCGCTGTGGCTCGAATCGGACCGCATGGGGTATTTGCCCGACAAGCTGGATCAGGCCAGCCTCACCAACCAGCAGGACGTGGTGCGCAACGAACGCCGCCAGAGCATCGAGAACAGCCCCTACGGGATCGTGGAAGAAGGCATGTATCACCTGCTTTTCCCGCAGAGCCATCCGTATCATGCCGACGTGATGGGATCGCACGCGGACATCCAGGCGGCCAAGCTGGAAGATGTTCGCAACTTTTTCAAGCTCTACTACGCTCCGAACAACGCCAGCCTCGCTATCGTCGGGGATTTTGATCCGGCGCAGGCCAAGCAGATGGTGGAGAAATATTATGGACCGCTGAAGCGTGGCGCGCCGGTTCCAAAAATTACCGCGGTGACTCCGCCGATTACCACCGAGCGCCGCGCGGTGATCCACGATCAGGTGGAATTGCCGCGCGTCTACATGGCCTGGCTGACATCTCCCATTTTCAAGCCAGGCGACGCTGACGCAGATCTGGCGTCGAGCATTCTCGGTGGAGGGAAGTCCAGCCGCCTGTACAAAAAGTTGGTTTACGAAAAGCAGATTGCGCTGGATGTCAGCGCGTCGCAGCGATCGCTGACTCTGGGGTCGGTGTTTGAAATTGAGGTGACCGCCCGTCCAGGGCACACCGCCCAGGAAATGGAAAACGCTGTGGACGAGGAACTGGCTGCCTTTCGAAAAAGCGGACCCTCCGGCGAAGAACTGGAACGTGCGCGAAACGGCGTGGAAACCGAGATGATTCAGGGACTCGAGCGCCTTGGAGGCTTTGGCGGCGTCGCAGACCGACTGAATGAATACAACCATTACCTTGGAAATCCGGGCTACTTTCCAGCAGACGTGCAGCGGTACGAGTCCGCGACGACTGCTTCCATTCGAACATTCGCAGCGGCGCAGTTGAAGCCGGGCGCGCGCGTCGTCGTCTACGGAGTTCCCGGCAAGCCGGATCTCGGGCCGGACGTGCCAACACCGAAGAACCAGCAAAAGGGACAGAACACGGGCGGGGAATCGGTGAATGCCGATGCCGCGTGGCGTGAGAATCCTCCGCGGCCAGGTCCCGAGCGCGCGATCAATCTTCCGGTACCTGAAGTGTTTCAACTTTCCAACGGTCTGACGGTGCTTTATCACTATCGCGCTGGACTGCCGGTGGCGGCCGCGCATCTGGTCTTCAATACCGGAAGCGGAGCGAATCCTATCGACAAGCCAGGTCTTGCGAGTTTTACCGCCAACATGCTGCAGCAGGGAACGACGTCGCGAAATGCCACCCAGATTGCCGACGAAGCTGCGCTCCTGGGCACGGAACTCTCTTCCAGCGCCACCATGGACGCGTCCGGCGTGGGAGCCAGTGCGCTCAGCAAGAATTTCCCCGGCGTGCTGGACCTGATGGCGGACGTCGCGCTGCATCCGACGTTTCCTGCGGAGGAAGTGGAGCGACGGCGCTGCATCCCGCCTTGCGGCATTTGCGGATGCGCGTTCGGATCCCGACGCGATCATCGTTCGCGCCGATGCCGCCGCGCTGTTCGGGCCGCATCACCCGTTCGGGTATGACAATTCCGGAACTGAGCCCTCAATCAAGGCGATGACACGGGAGGACCTGTTGAATTTCTGGAAGGCCAACTACGTGCCGGGAAATGCCGCGCTGGTCGTCTCCGGAAATATTCCCATCGATGATTTGAAGGCGCTGGCCGAAAGTAAATTTGGCGCGTGGCGTGGCGGCCAGGCGGCCGTGCCGCAATTCGGCGCTCCGGAAACTACCAAGGCCAAAATTGTGATCGTGGACCGTCCGGGCGCGCAACAGACACAGTTGCGTCTGTTGCAGCTTGGCGTGGGCCGAGCTACGCCCGACTACCCGGCGCTCGAAGTGATGAACTCGGAGCTGGGCGGACTCTTTTCCAGCCGCATCAATCTGAATCTTCGAGAGGAGCACGGGTATACATACGGAGCGGCATCGTTTTTTGTCTATCGACGTTCGCTCGGCTATTTCGCGGCGGGCGGAGGAATTCGCACGGATGTGACGGCGCCCGCGGTCACCGAAATTCTGAAGGAAATTCATCGCATGATGGATACGGAGATGAAGCCCGAGGAATTGAGCCTCGCGAAAGATTCGCAGGCGCGGTCCTTGCCGGGAATTTTTGAAACGAGCAACGGGGAAGCGGGCGCCCTGTCCGAAATCTTTGAATACAATTTGGCGCATGACTATTTTACAAGTTTGCCCGCGCGGCTGAATGCCGTCACCGCCGCCGACGCTCAGGCGGTGGCCCGAAAATATCTGCATCCGGAGCAGTTGATCCTGGTATGCGTCGGCGACCGCGCCAAAATTGAACCGGAACTGGTGAAACTTGATTTGGGCAGCGTCGAGATTCGCGATGCGGACGGAAACCTGGTGAAATAGCGCATTTCAAACAGGACAGACTTCAATCTGTGGCTCTTGAATTTTGTTCAGAGTTCAAAATCCACGCACGGAAGTCTGCGCTACCGGGTTTTGCGCGGCGCGCTCTGCCTGACGAAGTCGACGATGTTCTGCGTGGATGTGCCGGGTAAAAAAATTTCCGCAACGCCGGCTTTCTTTAATTCCGGAATATCCGCTTGCGGAATCGTGCCGCCCAGAAGCACCGTGACGTCGCTCATGCCTTTTTGCTTAAGCAGTTCCATAAGTTGGGGAACGAGCGTGTTGTGGGCGCCAGAAAGGATCGACAGCCCGATCACGTCGACATCCTCCTGAACGGCGGCCGATGCGATCATTTCCGGGGTTTGTCGCAGGCCGGTGTAAATTACTTCCATTCCGGCATCGCGCAGGGCGCGGGCGATAATTTTGGCGCCGCGGTCGTGGCCGTCCAGGCCGGGTTTGGCAATCAGAACACGAATTCGTTTCTCAGGCATGCGTGTCGTCGCTCTCCGGTTCTATGCCGATACTTTCGGCGCTTAGGTAATCGACGCCTCTTCATGCGTGCCGAAGACTTCCCGCAGCGTGTCGCAAATTTCTCCGAGCGTCGCGTACGCCTTCACGGCGGCATAGATGTGCGGCATCAGGTTTTCGGTTCCTTTGGCCGCTTGCCGCAGGGATGCAAGCTGCCGCGTGACGTCGTCATTGGAGCGTTCCGCGCGCAGCTCCCGCAATTTCGCGGTTTGCTGCTTGCGCACCGATTCATCGATGCGCAGAATTTCGATGGGCTTTTCTTCGCCCGTAAATTCATTCACGCCGACGATTATTTTTTCCTTGCGATCCACCGCCACCTGGTAGCGATAGGCGGCGTCGGCGATTTCGTGCTGCGGATATCCCTGCTCGATGGCCGGAATCATTCCGCCGAGTTCGTCGATCTTGCGGATATAGCTCCGCGCGGCGGCGTCCATCTCATTGGTCAGGGTTTCAACAAAATAGGATCCGCCAAAAGGATCAACCGTATTGGCAACGCCTGTTTCGTGGGCGAGGATTTGTTGCGTGCGCAGCGCGAGGGTCGCGGCAAATTCCGTGGGCAGCGCCCAGGCTTCGTCCAGGGAGTTGGTGTGCAGGGATTGCGCTCCGCCCATCACCGCGGCGAGCGCCTGTACGGCAGTGCGAACGACATTATTGTAGGGCTGTTGGGCGGTCAGCGAACAGCCCGCGGTTTGCGCGTGGAAACGCAGCGCCGAGGAGCGCGCCTGTTTGGCGCCAAAACGCTCGGTCATGGTCTGGTACCAGATGCGGCGGGCGGCGCGGTATTTGGCGATTTCCTCAAAGAAATCGTTGTGCGCATTGAAGAAGAAGGACAACGCCGGCGCGAAATCATCCACGGCCATGCCGCGGCGCACGCCCCACTCGACGTATTCGATTCCATCGCGCAGCGTAAACGCCAATTCCTGAACGGCCGTCGAACCCGCTTCGCGAATGTGATAGCCACTGATGGAGATCGGATTAAATTTCGGAGTGTGCCGCGCTCCGAATTCAAAGGTATCAATCACCAGGCGCATCGAAGGCTTCGGCGGGTAAATATATTCTTTTTGCGCGATGTATTCCTTGAGGATGTCGTTTTGCAGGGTGCCCGAGAGATTTTTCCAATTCACGCCCTGCTTTTCGGCGATCGCCAGATACATGGCCCAGAGAATCGCCGCCGGCGAATTGATGGTCATCGAGGTGGAAACGGTTCCGAGCGGAATCTGATCGAACAGCGCTTCCATGTCCGCGAGAGAACTGATGGCCACGCCGCACTTGCCCACTTCGCCTTCGGATAGCGCGTGGTCGGAGTCATAGCCCATCAGCGTGGGGAGATCGAAGGCCACGGAAAGTCCTGATTGCCCCTGCGTCAGCAAATAGCGAAATCGCTCGTTGGTATCCTGCGCGGAGCCAAACCCCGCAAACTGCCGCATGGTCCAGAGGCGGCTGCGATACATCGCCGGATGGATTCCGCGTGTGTAAGGCGGATGTCCGGGAAGGCCCAGGTCGTGTGCTGGGTCCTGACCGGCCAGATCGGCCGGAGAGTACAGCGCGCCAATCGGGTAACCGGAAACGGTGGTGAATTCGCGTGCGCGCTCGGATGGTTTTTCGCCGGTTGCGGGTGGTGTTGTTCGATGGCGATCGTATGACATGAAAGCGCAGTGGGCGCTGGAAATAAGGCGGAGCATGAGATTTCGCAGCGCCGTTTGATTCTAGCCCGAATTTTACAAAGCACTGGCAACAAATGTGGTCAGACCTTGCGTGCCAGAGACTTCAGTCTGTGGGGTCGGCGTCCGTGCCAGGACTAAAATCCACAGGCTGAAGCCTGTGCCCCTTTGCGGCTATCGCGCGTTGCCAGAGGTTGAAGAGTTCGCCGCCACCGGGCTCTGAGTTGGTTGCTTCGATGGGTCCACAACTAGCTGTCCGCTGGCGGACGTGCCGGGGATCAGCGTGTCCTTGGCGGGATGGCCGGACTTGGCGTCGGCAATGGTGATGGCGTAGACCTCCAGCGTGCGAGCCATGGCGCGATCGAAATTGACTTTGCCTTCCACCAGGTTGACGCGCGCACGAACCTCCGCGGATTCGGCCGCCGCCAGAATATTCTGGTCGGACACGATATTGAACAGCGTGGAGGCGCCAACCTGGAATTTTTTCTGTTCGGCGTCCAGCGTTTGCTGATCGAGGTCGCGCGTCTTGCTGGCGGCCGCCTGCGTGATGCGCGCTTGTTCCAGGGTGATTTGGGCGTTGTGAACGTCGGTGACGGCGTTGTTCACGATTTGCTGGTAGTTGGCCGCGTCGGAACGCTTCTCCAGTGTTGCGATGATGTTGTTGGCCTGCGCGGCGCGATTGCGGATCGGAATCGTCAGATTGATGGCCGCGTTGTATTCCGGGTAGACCCCCGTGAACTCCTGGTTCAGGGCGCCTCCCAAGCCGGTGAAAACCTGCGGCGGAGGGGTGCAGGTGGTCGCCGGGGCAACGGGCGTGCAGGTCGTGATCAGCCGGGAGTTGCCGGCCAGACCCTCGGTCGCATACTCGCCGGACAAAGTGAGAATCGGGAGCAGGGCATTCCTTGTGACTCTGACGTTGATATCGTCTCCCTGAATTACCAGTCCGGCTTGCACAACATCGGGCCGCTTGGTGATGGCTTCCTTAATCAGATCTTCGAGCGGAAGTTTCTCGACCTCGGGTGGCGGCACGTTGGCGTTGTCGGTGGGAATAATTTCCACGGTGCGCAGGACGGGAGAATTTGGATCCTTGGAGATCAGATTCAGAAGCGTAAGTTGATCCTGCAGCACCGTCGTCTGCGCGACGATCAAAGCCTCCTGGGCCGTCGCGAGTTGTGCCTCGGCCTGGACGATTTCCAGTGGGGCCAGGGTGCCGACGTCCACCTGCTTTTTATTGTCGCTGTAGGTCTTCTCCGCCAAGGCGATTTCCTGGTTGGCCACGTCCACGTTTCCGCGCGCAAAGACGAGTTCCCAATACGCGTTGCCGACGGCGGTGATCGATGTAATCACCTGCTGCACCAGGGTCTGGTCCGCAATGTTTTTGTTCACCTTCGCGATGCGAATGTAATGTTCGTTCGGCAGAAGGCCGAATCCGTTCAGCAATTGCTGGCTGGCGGTGAAGATGAAGTTCGACTGTACAAATGGATCGTAGAAGCTGGTGGTGCTGGAGGTGGACCCGCGAACGTTATTAAACGCCGCCGAAAAGAAGGTCCCGGTGTGAAAGCCCTGGCTGTAGGCGACGTCGCCCAACGAGGTGTGCGTGTACAGGGAAGAAAACGTTCCAACCGCGGCGCTGCCGCCGGTGCCTGAAGCGATCGGATTGTTTACGGGGATACCCTTATTGTCCAGGCTGAAATTGGCGCTCACGATGGGATCAAA
The DNA here is from genome assembly GCA_963695945.1 of uncultured Acidobacteriota bacterium. Lineage (GTDB taxonomy): Bacteria > Acidobacteriota > Terriglobia > Acidiferrales > UBA7541 > Palsa-360. The sequence goes on from CAVOIX010000097.1 coordinate 68,337, forward strand.
ACTCTGGGACGGGATGGAGCCAAGTGCCTGTACAGTTCCCGACAATGGCTGCGCGCCGCTCAGGGTGCGAAGAACATTGGCCTCCGCGATCCACGGCGTGTAACGCTCAATCACGATGGCTAGATTGTTCTGCAGCGCCAGGTCCACGGCATCCTGCAGGCTGATGTTCAATTTGCCGTCCTTGACCATCTCTTCGATGCGCGGCGCGTTGGTCAGAATCGGTTCGGGAATCGGCGTTTGCGTATACGGAGCAATGATATTCGGAAACCATCGTTTCCCAATGGTGTAGTTCTGATTCGACATCTGGATCGTGTGGCTTACAGGCTGAGGCTGCTCGGGCGGCGCGGATTGTCCCTGTTGCTGGGCGAATACCGGAAAGCCTGGCGCCAACACCATCACTGCCGCCAAGAATAAGGTGAGCGAGGCACGGCAAAACCTTCCAATCATGTCGAGTTGTCCTCTCCGAACAGAAATCCGCACGCTTACTACTTCACGACACTTCGTGGGCGCTAAGTACTCTAAACGTGCGTCGGGACCTATATGTTTCAATTATATTTCGCGCGATTGCCGAATCGTTGGTCGTGCTTTCAGCCAGCATCAAGCGGCCCCGACAACCGCTGATCCAAGTGCCACACGGATCATTGCATGATCCCGCTTCATTGCCCCCACCGCCCGCGGGTCCGAAGTATTGGACGCGACAAATCGGAGTTGGTCAAGAGGGGATACCGCAGCCGGTTATCTGAAGCGAAGAATGATTCCAGGAGTCACAGAATGAAGTTGTTAAGATCAGGGTAAATGGCTGTCGGCTTGGTGCCATATGTTGACCCGTCGCGGGTGTTCCTGTGCGCACCGGCGCCCACAGCTGAATCGAACCACTTCTCCGGACCTGTTTCCCAGGGATAATTCCCGGCAAGTCCGCAGTTGCGGGTGAGGCGCGTGAATTCTTGACATTGCGTCGAGGTGCCGATAGTCTTGGCGCTCGATGAGACCTGATGCCGCCGTCCAGATTTTCGAGGAAGTGGGAGCCATTCGGCGCGGCCATTTCGAACTCACCTCCGGCATGCACAGCGGCACGTACGTGCAGTGCGCGCTGGTGCTGCAATACCCAAAGTATGCGGAGCAATTGGGCCGTGCCCTGGCTGCGGAATTTATGGATCTACGTGTGGATTGCGTGGCCTCGCCGGCGCTGGGTGGCCTGATTATCGGCCACGAAGTGGCCCGGGCAATTCCGCCGCGCGCCGATGGCAAGCCCATCCGCGCGATTTTCGTGGAACGTGATTCCGCGGGGACGTTGACCCTCAGGCGGGGATTTCGTGTCGAGCCGGACGAGCACGTCCTGGTGGTGGAAGATGTCTGGACCACTGGCGGCTCGACGTGCGAAACGATTCGTGTGCTGGAAGAAGCCGGTGCGCGTGTGGTCGCTGCCGGTGCGCTGATCGATCGCAGCGGCGGAAAGATTGAACTGCCTGTCCGCACCGAAGCCCTGGTGGAGCTGAAGATCGAAAGCTACGACGCTTCGGAATGTCCCTTGTGCCGTAGCGGCGGCGTGGCAGTGAAGCCCGGGAGCAGGTACGCCCGCTCCGGCGCTTGAGCCAGAGACGGAACCACGGATGCACGCGGATGGCTGCGGATCACACAAGGATAAATTCGAGTCTTAGAGAAAATAGACAATCATTTCCTGGTTCTGGCGCCTGACCCCCAATTCCATAGTTGATGCCGACCCGCTGGCAAGCCGCCCTGATCTCAACTTTTTTTTCTTAACTGTGTTTATCCTTATGCGTCCGTGATTTCATCGTACTTCTGAAGCCATGCGAAATATCAAATGTACGATTGCATATGACGGCACGGAGTTCAGCGGATGGCAGGCGCAGCCGGGGCAGGTCACGATTCAGGGCACCCTCGGCGATGCTCTGGAAAAGCTGACCCAGCAGCGCCTGATGATCCATGCTTCAGGACGCACTGACGCCGGCGTGCACGCTGCCGGGCAGGTGGTAAATTTCAGAACGCACTCGCCGCTGGCCCCGGAAGAAATTCAGCGCGCTTTCAACGCCTTACTGCCGCCTTCCATTCGAGTGAATTGCCGCGGAGGAAGTCGGCCTGGATTTTCATTCGCGTTGGGATGCGCGCTGGCGAAGACGTACCGCTACAGAATTTTTCGCGGACCCGTAGTTCCTCCTTTCGTGTGGAGATATGTGCATCATGATTCTTCTTCGAGTTGGATTTCGACGCGATGGCCGAAGCGGCTCGTATTTTCTCGGAGAGCACGACTTCACGTTCCTTCGCGGCCTCTACCGGTTCGGAAGAAGACGACCGCGACCGGACAACGGTGCGACCGTCTATAGTTCCGAGATCTGCGTGCGTAGCGAAACGCCGTTCCCACGATGCAGGGGAGGAGTGGATCTACGTGGTTCGGGAAAATCTTTCATGCGATACATGGTCAGAAAGATGGTCGGAACTATGATTGAAGTGGGCGGGGAAAAAATTGAGTCCCGGCGGACGTTCCGACGCTTCTCGCGCTGCGCGATCGCTCGAAATCGGGTCCGACGATGCCGCCGCAGGGCTTTGCCTCGAGAGCGTGGAGTATCCGGATCCGGCCAATTCGCTGGCTCAATTCTGGGATTGCGTTCCTGGCGATTCGAACCGCGTACTGCCATGTTTCAAGTCCGCTTGGTTTGCACGGGAAGTGTTCGAGTAAGATAAACGAGGAGATGAAAACGATTCCAAAATCGAATTTGTGACGAGAGATTTGACGAGAGAAGAGAGGATCTGACCGTATGGCTGAGGAGACGACAGAAGCCGCTCACCGAATGCGCCGCCGGTCGGCTCCGCCTCGCAGCGACACCACCCGCCGCAGCGGCGCACACCTGCGGCCCTGCCGCCCCCCTGCCGCGGTCGAGCGCGCCCGCCGAAAGAAAATCAAGGTGCGCAAGCCCAGGCAGCGTTCGTGTGATGAGAAAGACGCAAAGGGGAAACTCTGCGCCGGCCATTTGAAGCGCTGGTACGATTACCCCAAGGAAATGCAGGCCAAGATCGGAAAAGACGCGGAAATTTACCGCTGTGAATTTTGTAAAACGCTGTATAAGCCCGACCCGAAGCAGATGCCTCACAGTTTCACGTTCATTGCGACATGCTAATGGCTCGAGATGCTCATTGCGACTGCAAAGCGGGAAATTGTTTATCTCTCGATCATCGATCTATTGCACTGGACGGTCTGGCGGAGCGGTCCGGGAAAATTGCGCGCTTCTGGAATTCCTCTATCGAGCACACAATTGAATTCGGCGGGCTGATCAAACGACTTACTGACCGAGGAGTCTTATTTTAACAACAAAGCCTGCGCGGTTGAGAAGCCGTGAAGCATTTTTTCACCCTACTTTTGCTGGGAGTGGCAGTGACTTCGTTCATTCCAAATTTTTCGCGAAAAACCGAAGCGTCCGGCGCGCCAACCGATCCACGCGTTTCCCGCGTCCTGGAAATTCTGCGGGCGAGCGTAAACGCCACCACGGAAGAACAAATCCGGATAACTGAAATTCCAGCGCCGCCGTTCCAGGAAAGTGTGCGCGCCGCCTACATGAAAAAGCTCTTCGCGGCCGCGGGGCTTCGCGTCGAGATGGACGATACGGGCAATGTGATCGGCGAATGGCCCGGGGCCTCCCCGGAGATCGTGATGCTGACGGCGCACATGGATACCGTTTTTCCTGCCGGCACGGACGTGCATGTGAAGCGCGAAGGCGGTCGGCTGCTCGCCCCAGGAATTTCGGATAACGGAACGGGACTCGCCGCGCTGGTGACCCTCGCCAAAGCATTTCGCGATGCAAAAATCAAGACCACCAAGACGATTTTGTTTGTGGCCGATGTGGGCGAAGAGGGCGAAGGAAATCTTCGCGGGATGCGCGCGCTTGCGGAGACCTACAAAAAACGCCTGAAATATGTGCTGGCCCTCGATGGCTCAGCTACCGAATACGTGACCACGGCCGCCCTGGCCTCGCGGCGCGTGGAAGTTACCATTACCGGGCCGGGCGGACACAGCTGGTCAGACTTTGGATCTCCTAACCCGATTCATGCGTTGGGGCGGGGAATTGCGCGATTCGTTGCGGCGCGAGTGCCGGAATCGCCGCGCACCAGTTTCAACGTGGGAGAGATTGAAGGCGGCACCTCGGTGAACTCCATTCCCTCAAGCGCGCACATGAAAGTGGATCTGCGCTCCGAGTCGGAAGTCGAACTGAGCACGCTGGAAGGCCTGTTGCGTGATGCCGTGAAGTCCGGCGTCGACGAGGAAATGTCCGCGGCACGCGACCGCGGCATGGCCGGCGGCGCCAGTTTGCTGAATCTGAAAATTAATGTGTTGGGAATTCGGCCGGCGGGAGAACTTGCGGAGAACTCGCCGCTGCTGGCCGCTTTGACGGCGGCGGACAATCAGCTCGGCAACCGCTCGCGCAAGGAACGATCTTCCACGGATGCCAATATTCCGCTTTCGATGGGAATTCCGGCAATTTCTCTGGGCGCGGGCGGACGCAGCGGCGGAGCGCACACGCTCGACGAATGGTTTGACCCCAGTGGCAGGGAACTTGGTTTGCAGCGCGTCGCGCTAACCGTGTTCGGCGTCGCAGGATTAGAACCCTAGCACGCTTGTGCATAGTGCGACGCTGCGCCCCCGTGTCAAATCTCCAATTACAAATCTCCCGATAACGATTGAATCGGCGCGAACCGAAAGAGGGGCTCTTCCTGATTAGCGGAATTCCACCGTTTGCATTTCCGCGTCCCAAGGTTTGCCCGAGACGAACAGGTAGGAGATGCGCGCGCTGCGCCCGCGCAGGCTGGAGCAGGCGGGAGCCTTCATTGCGCCAACCGAGGAGGCCGCCTTCATCAATAATTTTTCCAGACTCTCGGCATGCAGCTTCATCACGATGGTTTGGGATTTCAGTGTCACCTGGACTTGCGGCGCGCTTGCGCAGTTCACATCCGTGATCGTGCCAACCATCGAATACACCTGGGCTGATTCGGTGAACAGCGGCGGTGGTGGCGAAGGCGGCGCTGTCTTGGGGGCCGAAGATGGCGTCGCGGTCGATGACGGACTGGTTTCAGTTTCGGTCTTGCGTTCGATGCGCAACCCGGTGTCTTTGGGCGGTGCACTGCCGGGTGGCGGCGGGGGCGGTTGCCGCGGAGAGATTCGCCCTCCAGCGCCGCCAGAATTGCCTGAGGATGGCGCGGGGCGGTTGCTGGCGGATTCCTGATCGCGGGAAGTTCTATTACGCGCATCTTCCGGATGGTTTAGGCGTTCCTGCAGCGCGGAGAGTTGCCGCTGGTAATTTGGAATCCCAGGCGAGAGGGCAGCCGCACGCTTTGCGTCCACCACTGCTTTGGGCAAAGTTTCATTTCGCTGCGAATTGATCATGGCCAGGTTGTACCAGGCAGGGGCAAAGTCCGCGCTGAGTGCCACAGCTTTCTCAAATGCGGCAGCCGCTCCTGCCGGGGCGTCCCGGTTTCCGGCCTGGGCCACGGCCACGAGGCCCTGCCCATAGAAATTCAGCGCGTCGTTCGGATCGAGTTGGGCGGCGTGGTCGAAATGTTTCTGGGCCTCATCCAGATCGTTGCGCTTCAGCATCATGTATCCGAGGCTTTGCTCCGCTTCCGCGAGGGAAGGTTCGGACATCAGCGCTTCATTCAACTTATCTTCCGCATCCTCGCTCTTGCCGCGCAGGGCCATGAAATCAGCCTCGCGCGCTTCGATTTCCGCGGGGGTGAGCGTGCGAGGAGCGCCGCCCGGATCATTCCCTCCATCAACTGGAATCTCGGCAGCGGGCCCGTTCACATATTTGATATAGGCTTCAAGTTTAGTTTGCAGCTGGTTCAAATCACCGAAGGCATCGCGCGCCGCCTGCAGGGAGTCCGCGCCATCCTGCACGGCGGTGACGTAGCGCTCCATGGACTTCGTTCCCGCGAATTCGGATCGCTGATCAGATAATGCAGCAGAACGCGAGACTCCGCGAAATATACAGACTGTTTGTCTCCGGGGCTGTAATAGCCTGAGGCGCGGTCCGCGTGGAAAACGATGTCCAGCGGAAGAAGAGGACTTTCAAAGAGCACGCTGAGGTCCTCAGGCTCGGGCCTCTCCAAACGCATGCCGCGGTCGCCGAAAGTGATGTTGCTGTAAACCGTCGAGTAACCTTCCTCCAGCCAGGGCGGCAGGTTACGGTAGCTGCGCCTCACGATTTCACGCGCATAATTCTGGTAGATTTCGGCGTAGGGAAAATGCCCGGCGGTGTTGGCGCGAATTCCGATGTAGGTTTTTTCTTCGCTGGAAAACATCAGGCCCGGCGGCTGCTGGCGCTGTTGGCGACGCTTGTCGAAAGGGAATTCGGGGGCCATGCGGCCAAAGGATGGCCCATCTCGGGCGATCAGGATGCGCACGGGAACGCCGGAACTAACCCGCGAATTCGGCATGGTGGACTGAAACACGCGTAGGAGGGTCTCAAACTGGTCGGCGAACTTGCGGGCCATTTTTTCTCCGCCGTCGCTGGCTACGATAAAATGCGCGGTGCGGATCTCCACCCACGGCTCGATCTTTTCCTTCTTCTCTTTCTCTGATTTGTCCTTGTCCTTGTCGTCCTTGCCGGAAGCGCGCGCAGCGGGGCAGAGGAGTAACGGGAGGAAACAGAACCGCCAGGCTGGTGTTTGCCCGAATGAGGTAACGAAGTGACACAATTATTCTGTGCGCCAACGAATTTAATCTCCCTGAGTTTAGCAAGACTACCCGCGCGGGGCGCTCCGGAATCATCGTAAGTGCGATTCCAACGCGCTCCTGCAGGTTGCCTTTGGGCCGTCGGATCAATAAACTGTAAACCTCCATGAGCTGTAGATTCGAGACAATAGTCCCTCTGCCGCGGGTGTCAGCCTTCGCTCGAGTATCCCTTTTCCAGTGAGCCAGCGATTCAAAGCCCATTGTGCACTCCTACTCTGTTCCTTTCTATGGGGAGTCACGTTCGTCGTCGTCAAGGACGCCCTCTTTGATATTTCCGTTTTCGCCTACCTTGGAGCGCGTTTCATCCTCGGAGCGTTGCCGCTCATCTGGCTGTACCGCGAAGATCTTCGGAAACTTACCTGGGAGGAGTCCTGGGCGGGCATTCAGATCGGGTTGTTCATGTTCGGCGGCTACGCGTTTCAGACTTCCGGAATCGCGCGCACCACTCCGTCCAAGGCGGCCTTCATTACTGGACTGAGCGTGGTTCTGGTGCCTGTTTTCTTGCGGTGTTCTGGCGAAAAAAGATTGGTGTATGGGCCTGGATGGGAGCGGCGGCCTCGTTCGCGGGGTTATATCTCCTGACGGTGCCGCGGGCGGGCTTTGCCCAGCTCAATCACGGCGACTTGTTGGTGATGGGCTGCGCGGTGCTCTATGCCTTTCAAATCATTTACATTTCGCGCTATACGGGACAATATTCGCTGGGAGCCCTGAGCTGCCTGCAGGTGATTCTGGCCGGCGTGCTTTCTACGATCGCCGTGCCTTTGCTGGACGTCACGCATGTTGAAAAGTTCTTCGTGCGCTTTACGTTTCAGATGGAATTTGGGGTAATCGTCACGGCGATCTTCACCACCGCGGTGGCCTACCCGCTGCTTGTCTGGGGGCAGAGGCACACCAGCGCGACGAACGCCGCATTGATTCTCACCTCCGAACCGGTCTTTGCCGCGATCACGTCTTACTTCGTGCTGCATGAACGGCTGGGAGGGCGGCCGCTGGCAGGTGCTGTCTTGATACTAGGCGGGATCTGTATCGCTGAGTGGAGGGGAACGATTCCGGCCGCCGGATCGTAAGGGGTGCCTCAGCCTTCACGCAGTAGGTGTTCCGCTGCGCTGGTATTCGCTACCTCTGCGGGGCGTATTTCGAATCTACCTGTGAATACAGCGTTGCGCCCGGATGATGCGATTTTTCGTATTCGGTGATGGCCGCATTTTGTTTCAGCGTCAGGCCAATTTCGTCCAGCCCTTCCAGAAGCATGTGCTTGCGGAATTGGTCGACCTCGAAGCTGCAGTTCAATCCGGCCGAATCGCTGACCGTTTGCGCCGGCAAATCGACGTTCAGAGCGTAGCCTTCTTGCCGCTCGGCCCGGCGAAAGAGTTCGTCGATCTGATCTTCCGCCAGCCTGACCGGAAGCAGGCCGCTCATGAAACAATTGCTATAAAAAATATCCGCGTAGCTGGTGGCAATGATCACGCGAAAGCCGTAGTCGGCGAGCGCCCACGGAGCGTGTTCACGGCTCGAGCCCAGCCAAAACCCGCGCGCGCCAGAAGGATCGATGCGCCCTGATATCGCGGCCAATTCAGGATGAAGTCCGGATTAGGCTTGTCGCCGGGTAGATAGCGCCAGTCGTAGAACAGGACCTTGCCGTATCCCTGCTTGGTTTGCAGCTTCAAGAATTGCTTCGGCACCATTTGATCGGTGTCAACGTTCACGCGATCCAGGGGCAGGACCAGTCCGGTATGTTTTGCGAAGGGTTGCATTTTTTCTCCCGCGAGGTCGAACAGGCGAAGCCTGTCTTACTCTTCCACGTTCCAGTCTCTTACGTCCACGAAATGGCCGGCAATTGCCGCCGCCGCGGCCATGATCGGGCTTACCAGGTGGGTACGGCTGTCCTTGCCCTGACGGCCTTCGAAATTCCGATTGGAGGTGCTTGCGGCGCGCTCTCCGGGCTGCAGGATGTCCGGATTCATGCCCAGACACATGCTGCATCCGGCGTCGCGCCATTCGAAGCCGGCGTCCCGGAAAATCTTGTCCAGACCTTCGGATTCCGCCGCAGCCTTGATGGTCATCGAGCCGGGAACGACCAGCGCGCCCTTTAGCGTTTTGGAAATATGTTTTCCGGCGACCACTCGGGCCGCGGCTCGCAGATCGTTGATCCGTGAGTTTGTGCAGGAACCGATGAATACACGATCCACCGGAACATCCACGAGGGGCGTGCCAGGTTTCAGACCCATGTAGGAAAGGGCGCGGGCGACGGCCTTCTGGTCGTCGGGTTCGCGGAACGATCCGGGATCGGGCACTTTTCCGGTCACTCCGCTGACCATTCCCGGATTCGTGCCCCAGGTAACTTGCGGCGCGATCGAGGCCGCATCGAGTTCGATGGTGGCATCAAATTGTCGCGCCCGAATCGGTAGGGAGCTGCTTCCATGTCTCTACGGCCGACTGAAAATCTTTTCCGCGCGGCACGTAAGCGCGGCCCTCAAGGTAGGCGAACGTGGTATCGTCCGGCGCGATCATTCCCGCGCGTGCGCCACCCTCAATCGACATGTTGCAGACGGTCATGCGGCCTTCCATGGAGAGTGCGCGAATGGCTTCGCCCGCATATTCGAATACGTAGCCTGCTCCGCCGCCGATGCCAATCTTGCCGATAATCGCGAGGATGATGTCCTTGGCGGAAACGCCTTTGCCGCGTTTTCCGCTGACGACGACGTGCATGGTCTTCGACTCGTATTGCCGCATGCACTGGGTGGCGAGGACGTGTTCAACTTCGCTCGTGCCGATGCCGAATGCCAGCGTGCCGAACGCGCCATGCGTCGAAGTATGGCTGTCGCCGCAAACAATCGTCTGTCCCGGCTGCGTGAGGCCCAATTCCGGCCCGATCACGTGCACGATGCCTTGATTGTGGCTGAACATGTCAAACAGCGTGATGCCGGCTTCGCGGCAACTGCGTTCCAGGGCCTCAAATTGACCGTTCGCGGCGACGTCCAGGATTGGGAGATTGCGGTCCTTGGTGGGAACCGAGTGATCCATTACCGCAAAAGTCAGATCGGGCCGGCGGACGGCGCGGCCCGCGGCCTTCAGGCCCGCAAATGCCTGCGGCGAGGTCACTTCGTGAATCAGGTGACGGTCAATATAAATGAGCGCAGGGTCCCCAGGCGTTTGCCGAACTACGTGGGATTCCCAAATCTTTTTGTACATCGTACGCGGATTCATGGTTGTGCATCCTAATCTAGCAGGCCGAGAGGCGCACGCGGACGGATTCGGTTGCTATTTTGATTCATTACGTCGCGCAACACCATTTGATCCCGGATTTCCATGTGGATCAAATTTATAATGATTGTGAGCGCTATAAGCTCTGATTATAGCAGGATTTCCAGGAGGAACTGAACCGCGGCTGAACCGCTTATTTTTTTCGGGTCTTCGGAAAAATCAAGATCGCGCGCATTTCATTTTAGATCGGGATCCAAGAGATTGCCGCTGTTGCTCGGGGAACACGCCCGTACAGGCCTGACGGTACGCCGGGCAGTGGAGTGAGTGGTATAATCCCCAACGAACGTTCGGCGCGACTCGTGGATCGCGACTGGCATAGAGGGGTGAAGATTATGGGCAATCAGCTTCGAGAGGTTGGCGCATGGGTGCGCAACCGAAAAATTCTGGCGACGCTGCTGGTGACGGTCACGCTGGCGATCGGCATGCTCATCGGCACGCTGGTGTCCGGTCGCGTGGGTGCTTCGCATCCCGCTGCCGCGGTGGGCGGAACCGCCCTAGCGATTCCTGATCCGGTGCAACTGTCCAGCGCTTTCGCCTCGATCGTGAAGCAGGTGCAGCCGGCGGTCGTCAACATCTCCACCACCCAGGTGATCGAAAAGCAGCGCGGCAAGGGCCGCGCAACGCCCGGGCAACGCAATCGCGGCGGCGAAATGGCCCCGCCGGATGAGCAGGGCCCGGATCAGGATCAGCAGCCGTTTCAGGATTTCTTCAATCGCTTTTTCGATTTTCCCGATCAAGGACCGCAGGCGGAACGCAGCCTGGGTTCTGGCGTGATCGTGGATAAGCGCGGCTTCATCCTGACCAATAATCACGTCGTGGATCAAGCCACCAAGGTGCAAGTCACATTGAACGGCGAACAGACGCAGTACACGGCCAAAGTGATCGGCATTGACGAAGAGACCGACCTGGCGATTCTGAAAATCGAAGTGGGCCACGATCTGCCATTTGCCAAGCTGGGCAATTCGGATTCCGTTCAGGTCGGCGACTGGGCCCTGGCGATCGGTAATCCGTTTGGTTTCCTGCAGGGCAGCGTCACCGCAGGTATCATCAGCGCCAAGGACCGCGGCAATGTCGGTCAGCAATTTCAGCGCTTTCTGCAAACGGATGCGGCAATCAATCCCGGAAATTCCGGCGGGCCTCTGGTGGACATGGCCGGGCAGGTGATCGGCATTAACACTGCGATCATTACCGGCGGACACGGCAATGAAGGCGTTGGCTTCGCTCTACCGTCCAATACCGCCATCGGCGTCTACAACCAGATCATCAGCAACGGCAAAGTGACTCGCGGCTCGATCGGTGTGAGCTTTACGGAAACGCAGGGCAGTAATCCCATCGTGCTGAAGGAGCTTGGCGCCACCTATGGAATCGTATTGCAGCGCGTGGAAGCGGGAAGCCCGGCGGAGAAGGCCGGCCTGCAGTCAGGCGACGTGGTTACCAGCGTCAACGGAAAACCGGTGCACAACGGGAACGATCTGGTCAACCCGATTGCTTCCACCCCCATTGGCAATTCCGTGCGCGTTACCTACATGCGCGACAAGAAAGAACATGAGGCTTCCATCACCGTCGCCGATCGCACCAAGATTTTCCCGGATCGCACCGTAAATGGCGGTGGAAATGATAGCGGACCTACGCCCGCGGAATTCGGCCTGCGCCTGGAAGATCTGGGGACTGACCGCGCGCGGCGCGCGGGATACGAAAATATGAAGGGTGCCCTGGTCACTGAAGTCGATCCGGCCAGCTTTGCCGAAGATATCGGCTTCACTCGCGGCGATGTAATTAGCGAAGTGAACCACGCTCCGGTCAATACCGTCGCCGAATATCGCCGGGCTGTTTCTGGCCTGAAAGCGGGGCAGGATGTGTTGTTCAAGGTCCAGCGGCGGTCAGGCAGCGATCAGTTTGATACGGTATATCTAGCCGGAGTCGTTCCAGCGCCTGAACAGTAGAAGGATAGGACGAATGGACGCGAATAAACCGATGGCGAACCTTCAATGAGCCATCGAACCCTGGTAGCTATCTTTGGGGCCGCGCTGCTAATCGGCGCGGCCCCCGCAGTGTCCGGTGCAAGCCGTCCGGGCGCCTCGCCGACGACATCCGCAGCCGCCAAAAAGAAAAAAACCGCCGCAAAGTCCAAGAAAAAGGCCAAAGTCAAAGGCCAAACGGCCCCTGCCCCCGACCGCATCCGGGAAATCCAGACGGCCCTGCAGAAGGACGGTTCCTACGAGGGCGAGCCTTCGGGTAAATGGGATCCTGCGACGATGGATGCGATGCGCAAATACCAGGACAAAAATGGATTGAATCCTACAGGAAAGATTGACGCTCCGACGCTCAACAAACTGGGCCTGGGTTCGGACACCGCCGGCAAGGGTGCGCCGATGCCTGCGGCGTCCTCTTCGGTGGCTCCGGCGAACGCTCCAGCGAAGCAGCAGTAAGGATCGTCGTACCCGTTTTTCCAAGCATTTATTTAAACGTTTACGGTCACTCGCGTGAATGTGGCGGGAATCGAAGTTCCGCCATTCGCGGCCGTGTTCTGTGAATTCGCCAGCTCCACCAGTTGGCGGTTGAGTTCGTCGGCCTTTCCGGTTTTCTCAGCGGCCTCAAAGGCATTCATCGTTGGGCCATAGAACCGCCGGAATAAATCGATGAACTGGGCAGGGCTCTTGTCCTTCGACCGAAAAACGTAGGTATCCCTGGCCATCGAGATTTTTTCCTTGGACACTCCCGCTTTTTCAAATCGCTCGATGATGTTCGATTCCACGCCCCAGGTCATGGGGCTGACAAAACCTTCCGGTGGCGGAGGAGTAAACGCCGAACTGATTTTCAACACTTGCGAGACGAATGTGGGATCGTTGGGGATCCAGTTGCCCATCACGACGCGTCCACCGGGCTTGGTGACCCGCACCATTTCCTTCGCGACGTCGAAAGGCTTGGGCGCAAACATGGCGCCGAAAACTGAGACCACCAGATCAAATGAATGGTCGCTCACTCCCTCCAAATCGCATGCATCGCCTTCCTGAAACTTCAAGCGCGTCAGGCCGGCCGCTGCCGCTCGGTTGTTTCCGGCTTCCACAAGGTTTCTGGCGATATCGATTCCCGTGACGTCAGCTCCCAACAGTGCAAGGGGCAATGCCGTGGTGCCATCTCCGCAACCTAAATCGAGGGCGCGCAGAGGCGGCACCACACCGATCGACTTTACAACTGCCTCCCCGGATTCTCGCATGAACGCGGCGATTTCCGTGAAGTCGCCCTTCTCCCACAACATTTTGTTGGGATTCATGACCCTCTCCTCCTGCCATGCTCAGCGGCAACTCCGATTTGAGCGTTCCGATTGGGCGGCATCCTACACTAGCGATACCGCTTCCGAAAATCATTTTTTTCCTTTGCGGCCGCGCTGTTCGAGAGTGAATCTCGACGAAAGGCGCTATTCCGCCAGCATTTTTCGGAAACCGACTGCGCCGGACTGACGCCAATCCTCGGGATTAACCAGGTGCGCACGCGCCAGAGACATTCGACCGGCCTGGTTTGACGCTGATCGGACCCTTTGCTACATTGAAGTTGCCACGCGGAAATTTTCCGCCGCGATGTTTTTGACGTGATCTGCCAACCTTCGCAAGGCCTCAATCGACTGCAGGAGGCAACATGACGACCAGCGCGGTTTCCGAAGCCACAAGAATTTCATCAACGGCGAGTGGGTCGAAGCGCGCCGGGGCAACACATTTGAAAACCGCAATCCGGCGAACACCAGCGAACTGGTCGGCATCTTTCCCGATCCTCGACAAAGGAAGATGTCAACGACGCGGTCGAAGCGGCGCAAGGCCGCCTTCAAGATGGCGCTTGTATCCCGCGCCGCGCCGCGCCGAAATTTTGTATCGCGCCGCGGAAACCTTGGTGAAGCGCAAGGAAGATCTGGCCCGCGACATGACGCGCGAGATGGGCAAGCCGCTTTCGGAAACTCGCGGCGACGTGCAGGAAGCGATCGACATGACGTATTACATGGCCGGCGAAGGACGTCGCCTCGTCGGGCAAACGGTGCCGTCCGAGCTGCCCAATAAATTCGCGATGTCGGTGCGTGATCCGCTGGGCGTGGTGGGCATGATTACGCCATGGAATTTTCCCATGGCCATTCCGTCGTGGAAAATCATGCCGGCGCTGATTTGCGGAAACACGATGGTGATCAAGCCGGCCGAGGACACGCCGCTCTCCACCTACAATCTGGTGCAGATTTTGATCGAATCGGGGCTGCCGCCTGGAGTGGTGAATATCGTGAACGGCATGGGGCCGGAAGCGGGCGCGCCGTTGGTGACAGCATCCCGACGTTTCGGCGGTCAGTTTTACCGGATCCGCGGAGACCGGCCGCATGGTGAACATGGCCTCCGCGCCGCTAGTTCAAGCCCTGCCACCTGGAAATGGGCGGCAAGAACATCTTGATCGTGATGGACGACGCCAATCTGGAACTCGCGGTGGAAGGCGCGGTGTGGGGCGGGTTTGGCACCAGCGGCCAGCGCTGCACGGCGGCCAGCCGCGTGGCGGTGCACACAAAAGATGTACAGCAATTTCTGGAGCTATTCGCGGGGCGCGCCAAGGCGCTCTGAAGCTCGGCGACGGCCTCGATCCCGAGACCGAGATGGGCCCGGTGGTGAACGAGACGCAGCTGCAAACGGTGATGAAGTATGTCGAGATCGGGAAAGACGAAGGCGCGCAGACTGCTGACCGGCGGCCACCGCGCGGAGTCCGGCGATCTGGCGAACGGCTGGTTCCACGAGCCCACAATTTTCGCGGATGCGATCCCAAGATGACCATCGCGCAGGAAGAAATCTTCGGCCCCGTGGTGGCCGTGATTCCGTTCTCCGTTCGATGAGGCCATCGAGATCGCCAACGGCGTGCAGTATGGACTGTCCGCCTCCATCTACACGCGCAACGTGAACCAGGCCTTTCAGGCCATGCGCGATCTCGAGACCGGAATCGTCTACGTCAATGCGCCACCATCGGCGCGGAGATTCAGCTGCCGTTCGGAGGCACGAAAAAGACCGGCAACGGCCATCGCGAAGCCGGAACCGCGGCGATTGATTTCTATTCCGAGTGGAAGACGCTCTACGTGGATTATTCGGACCGCTTGCAGCGCGCGCAAATCGATACGGCATAGGGTGGATTGTCTCCTCGTGCACAGCCTCAGTCTGCAGTTTGACGACGGCCCGTGCAGCGCATAAAATGTATTACAGTCGTGATATGTTCCATACGAGCTGTGGAGCCAATGTCTGACCCAGCACTAACAACGAGCGCAACCGGCAGATCTTGTCCGCCATCGTGCGCGCTTACATCGAAACCGGAGAGCCGGTGTCTTCGCCGGTCGATCTCGCGACGCCACGTGGAATCGCTCAGCTCCGCCACCATTCGCAACGTGATGGCCGAGCTGGAGGAGCAAGGCTTTTTGTATCAGCCGCATACGTCGGCGGGACGGGTGCCGACGGCCACCGCTTACCGGTTCTTTGCGCAGCAGATCGTGGCCCGGGCCACGCTGAGCCCGGAAGATGAGGAGCGGATTCGCGGCGAATTCGCGGGGGCCTCGACCGGCGAGGAAATTGCCGAGCGCGCCGGCCACGTACTGGCGGAAATCTCAAAAGGGCTGGGAATCGTCGTGTCCCCGCCCATCTCAAAGACGGTGCTGGAGCACATTCGTTTCGTCCTGTTGCCGGACGGCCGCATTGTAGTGGTTCTGGTTTCCACCGGGGGCAACACGCGGGACAAAGTGATTCGTCCCGAGAAGGTCTTCGCCCAGCAGGACCTCGATCACACCGCCGAATATTTGAATCACCATTACACGGGATTTCTGCTGGAGGCGATTCGCGCGGACCTGGTCGACGCGGCTGGTCCGAGGAAGAGGAGCGGTACGCGCTGCTGGCGCGGAACGCGCTGGTGCTTTGCGATCCCGGGATGCTCGGACAAGGCTCGGGCAGCGCGTGTACATCGAGGGCGCGGCGCAGATGGCTGCCGCGCCGCGAATTCAACGACCAGTCGCAACTGCGGGACGTGCTCGCAGCCATTGAGGAAAAGCACCGGATCATTGCGCTGCTGGCGAATTGCATCGATACGCCTGATCCCGTGCACATGCAGATCGGCGTAAAAGGAATCGATCGCGCGGGAGAACATCTGGCGCTTGATCAGCGCGCCCTATTCGTTTCAGGACCAGTCGCAGGGAACGGTAGGAGTGCTGGGGCCCATGCGCATGCAGTATGAACGCGCGATTACCGCGGTGGCGTTTGTGGCCCGCGCCTTCAGCGAAACGTTGGATCGGAGCTAGTACCGTGGCAGAACCAAAACGCGAGGAAGAAAAAGTGATCCCTATCGACGGCGCACGCGACGACAAAGAACCGGCATCGGCGCAAAGCTCCGCTGATTCGTCCGCGTCGGAATCCTCCGCAAGCGGCGGGGCGGCTGGACTCGACGAGTTTCCAGGCTCAGGGCGGAAAAAGAAGAGCTGATGCAAACGATGATCCGCCGCCAGGCGGACTTCGAGAATTTCCGCAAGCGTACCGAGCGCGATCGCCAGGAAGAGGGGCGGCGCGGCGTTGAGCGTCTGGTCACGGATATGATTCCGGTGCTGGACGCGTTCGACCGCGCTCTGCAGGCGCATGATGATCCGGCCTACGAGGAATATCGCAAGGGCATAACGCTGATCCGCAAGCAATTGGCGGACACGCTGACGAAGCATGGGGTGCAGCGCATCGAGGCGGCCGGAAAGATGTTTGATCCGCACCAGCATCAGGCCATCGAGCGTCTGGAATCCAGCGATTATCCGGACGGCTCCGTGGTCGCCGTGTTTCAGGACGGATATATGTTTCACGGGCGCGTTCTGCGGCCCGCAATCGTGCGTGTGGCCGTGAATCCCGGAGAAAGTGGGAAGCATTCCCGCTCGACATGACAATTAGGCCATTCAGGCGGCCCAGCCGATGAGTGAAAAAAGAGACTGCTATGAGATTCTCGGAGTAGCCAAGAGTGCCAACGCGGATGAGGTGAAGTCCGCCTACCGCAAGGCGGCGCTCAAGTGGCATCCCGACCGTAACCCGCAATCCAAGCACGAAGCGGAAGAAAAATTCCGCGAAGCCACCGAAGCGTATGCGATTCTCTCCGACGGGCAAAAACGCGCCACGTATGACCGTTTCGGCTACGCAGGCCTATCCCGCGGCGGCTTCGACGGCGGCGTCAATCAAACCATCTTCGATGAATTCCAGGATATTTTCGGGGACTTTTTTGGATTCGAGGATATTTTCGGCGGACGTCGCGGAGGACGCCGTGCGCACCGCGGCGCGGATCTTCGCTACGACATGAAATTAACCTTTGAGGAAGCCGCCTCCGGCGTGAACACCAAAATCCGCATTCCGCGCCTGGAATTTTGCGAAGTGTGCAACGGCACCGGCGCGAAGGCCGGCACAGGCGTGGTGGCCTGCGCCACCTGCGGCGGCCATGGCCAGGTGCATTACCAGCAGGGATTCTTCACCATTTCGCGCACCTGCCCGGATTGCCGCGGCGCGGGACAAATCGTGCGCGAATCCTGCCCGGATTGCCGGGGCAAAGGCCGCATGGAACGCAACCGCACGATTGACTTGAGAATTCCGCCCGGCGTGGATTCCAATACGCGCCTGCGCATTCCAGGGGAAGGCGAACCTGGCGGCAACAACGGACCTGCGGGCGATCTGTACGTGGTGCTGGACGTGAAGCCGCATCCGTATTTTGAGCGCCGGGACGCGGATTTGTATTGCACGGTGCCGGTGTCCATCGTTCAGGCGGCGCTCGGGACGGAAATTTTGGTTCCCGGACTCAATGGCGAAGAGACCGTAAAAATTCCCGAAGGAACGCAGACCGGAGAAATTATTCGGCTGAAGGGTAAAGGCATGCCGGACCCGCACGGCGGCGGCAAAGGCGATCTCTACGTCAACATTCACGTGGAGATTCCTATCAAGCTATCACGCGAGCAGCGGCGACTGTTCGAACAACTCGGAGCTACGCTGCCGGTGGAGAATCGCCCCGCGCATCGCGATTCGTCGTTGTTCGAAAAGGTGAAAGATATTTTCGGATAGTTCTCTCTGCGGTCCTCGTGGATTTCTCCGCGGACTCGGTGTCAGGTTTGCTTCTAGTTTTCGGCTCCAATACGGAGGATCCTGAGAAAACGAAGTGACACGGAGAATTGTTCGGCGCGATCGCCTGCAGTTGCCATCTCTCAGCGAATTCCAAAAGCGGTCATAAACACGTCGCGAAATCTCAGATTATCCGCATCGATTGCCACCTGCGCGTTCGCGCGGCGATTCTTCGCTTTGTTCTCCATGGTGCGGCCTGATTCTTCCGGTTTGTCGCTGATTTCAATCGCCATCGGCCGGAATGTAACGACTGCCGGGTTGGCCATGGCGACGGCCGCCAGCGGATCGCGTGCGAAGTAGAATCCCTGGCGGATCATCTCGCTTTTTGTAGCCAGCGCCTGGGCCACGAATCGGGCCGTCGGCGTGGCTGCGCGGGTCTCGAATTGTTCGTAGAGCGCCATGTCGATGGGCACGCGCTGCGTGGCGTCCAGAGGTATGAGGCGGATCGGCGCGCCGGAATTGAAAACGATTTTAGTTGCCACGGGATCGATGAACAGGTTCCATTCGGCGGAAGAGTTGTTGGTCTGCAGGGATCCGCCATCTCCCAGATTTCCTGAAACACTTACAGCGCCACCCAGGATCACGAGTTGCCGCCCGGTGCGCGCCGCTCGTGGCGTGTGCGAAAAGACTTCCGCAAGATTTGTGAGCGGGCCCAGCGCGAGGATCTGCACCGGGTGCGCGGCGTCCAGGAGACGCTTGAGCAGGAAGTCCGCCGCGTCGCGTGTCTGGGGCGCGTGTGCGGGCTCCGGCATCGTAATGCCGGGAAGTTCGTCGGATGCGCGGCGCCACTCCGCAGGAAACTCCTGAGTTCCGCTAAGCGGCGTTCCGCGGCCAAGAAAAACGGGAATGTCGTTGCGTCCGGCGAGCGCGAGCAGGCGCAATACATTTTTGCCTCCCGCCGGAACGTGTGCCATTCCATTTTCAATGGTGATGGCCTCGACATGAATGTCAGGACGGCACAGCAGAAACGCGATGGCGATCAGGTCGTCGACGCCGGCGTCGGTATCTACGATCACGGCGCGACGCAGGGGCAACGGCCGGGGCGGCGTTTGAGCGAACGTTGCCGGCGAGAAAAAGAATGAAAAAGTCGTCAGTAGAAATACGAACAGCAGCGCGCGCACGGCGGCACAGGCGGGCTGGGAGCGCGATGCCATCGGATTGATATAACATAGCGGCACATGCGACGGCGATTTTTGTGGAAAAATTTAAAGAAGGATCCGCGTTTTTGCGCGACGAAGCGGCGCATCACCTGGGACGCGTGCTGCGCGCGGAGCCCGGTCAATTTATGAACTGAGCGATGGTCGCGGCGTGTGGCTTGCCCGCACGGAAAGGGTGGGACGCGACGAAGTTGAGTTCTCGTCTGGTGGAGCAGCTCCCCGCGGCGATCGCCCCCGTTCACATCGAGATGCTGCTGGCCATCGTGAAGTTCGACCGATTTGAGTGGGCGCTGGAGAAGGCCACCGAACTGGGCGACAAGGTTACGCCGCTGGCGGCGGATCGTGGCGAGAAAGGTCTGATTGCCGCGGCAGGGAAGCGCGCCGAGCGCTGGAAACGGATGCTTACTGAATCAGCGCAACAGTCGCGTCGATTGCGCGTGCCGTCGCTGCTGACGCGGTAAAACCACGCGAGGCGTTTCGTGCGGTGCCGCGCCCTTAAAGTTTTTGCTCTCGGAGCGGCCGGGCGCGATACCGCTGCGGGATGTGCTCGAGCCGTGGTGCACGCCGCGCGACGGCCAAGCCCAGGCGTAGCCGTCGCGATCGGCCCCGAAGGCGGATGGACCGATGGGGAATTCGCGGCGGCTTCGGACTGTGGATTTACGGAAACCGCTCTCGGCGCAAACATTCTGCGCACGGAGACGGCGGTGTGCGCTGCGCTATCCTCCGTGCAATACGCGTTTGGGGCATTTCGGCCGGGCGAGGAGTGAGCGTGAAGGAAGGTGAAGAAGCAAGCTACAGCAATCGTGCGGACGCATAAGGAGAGGCTGTGAACGATCGAGTGCAAGGCGGTGGCGCGGCCTGGGATGCCAAGCTCTACAACGCGAAACATGATTTTGTCTGGAAATATGGATCGGACGTGGTTTCGCTGCTGGATCCTCAAGCCGGCGAACGCATTTTGGATTTGGGATGCGGCACCGGACACTTGACCGCGCAAATCGCGCAGTCCGGGGCGCGGGTCACAGGCGTGGATCGCTCGGCGGAAATGGTGGACGCCGCGCGCGGCGCGTATCCAAGTTTGAAATTTGAGGTTGCCGATGCGCGGAGCCTCCGCGTTCCACCAGGAATTTGACGGCCGTATTTTCAAATGCCACGCTGCACTGGATTCATGAACCCGAACTCGTGCTGCAGGGAGTGTGGAGGGCGCTGCGCTCTGGCGGGAGATTCGTAGCCGAGCTTGGCGGCAAAGGCAACATTCGCGCGATGCAGGAAGCCTTCGACGTTGCGCTCCTTGAGCTTGGCGCCGCGAAACCGGGGGAACGTGAATCGATGGCACTACCCGAGCGTCAGCGAGTACGCAACGTTGGCGGAGCGAAATGGTTTTGAAGTGCGCCTGATCACACTGTTCGATCGCCCGACAGGTTTGGCCGATGGCGCGGCCGGAATGAAGGAGAACTGGATCATCATGTTCGGCGGGGAGTACCTGGCAAAAGCCGGGGAAGCGCGGCAAGAGGAATTTCTACGCAGAGTCGAAGAAATCCTGCGTCCCAAATTATTTCGCGACGGGCAATGGTGGGCGGATTACCGCAGGCTCAGGCTGGCGGCGTACAAATGAATGCCTCGTGGTGCAGGATTTTTTGCCGTCGGCGGTTTTGAAGGGCCGCCAGTGGAATTTCGTCCTTGCAAGGCCCAAAATCCACAGGCTGAAGCCTGCGCCACGGGCTATTTCCAGCTGTCGATGGCTTTGCGCTGAAGTGACTCAGGAGGATATTCCAGCAATTCGAACCTCACGCCGTTAGGCTCCAGCATATTGGTCAGGAGAGCTTTCGTTCCGCCCGTAATGGGATTATCGACTTTTACGTTGCGTTCCCGCAGTACGGTGACCGTCTTGTTCAGATCTTCGGACCACAATCCGGCGTGCGAGACACCCGACCGGACGATCGACGCTGGCGGGCGCCAGTTCCAGGAACGTGTCATGATCGATTTGCAGGTAGACGAGCGACGGTTTGCCCTCTTTGTCTTTCAGCGAGAACGCCGGCCGGAATCCCATGGTTTTGGTGAAGAAATTCGTGGACTCGTCCAGATCCTTTACGTACAGCCCGAAGTGATTCAGCCGCAAGCCTACTGACTTGTCCTGTGGCGCGGCGCTGGGTTGCATCGTAAAAATTCCGAAAGCGGCCCCCGCCAGAAAGAGCATAAGTCCACGCATCCAACGCATTTAATCCTCCGTGAGCGCCCGATTTGATGGTGTCGAAACCTTAAGTTTGAAGATTGTCCGGCCGAAGTCCGGGCCAATCGGTTTGTTTCCAAACGATATGCCGGGAGCTATTCGCCCGTCAACCTCAAAGCTTCCCGCGAAAACAACTGGCGTTGCACTGGCGCGGGACGAAAGAGCGTGGTATAAATTTAGTTGTTCTCAATTTGTTCCCAAGTAAGGACATGGAGCCGAACGCCGATATCAGCACGACTGTCGCGCCCGGAGCGGCGCAGCCGCTGCGGCGCGAGCTTCGTAGTTGGGGACGCGATCTGGTCATCGCCCTCAGCCTCGCCATTGTCATTATCATTTTCTTCTACCAACCGGTGAAAGTCGAAGGCACCAGCATGACTCCCCTGATCTCGCGATCAGGAGCGGATTTTTATCAACAAGTTCGTTTACCGCTTTGAGCCGATTGAACGCGGCGATGTGGTCGTTTTCTGGTATCCTCTGGACCGCTCGAAGTCATTCATCAAGCGCGTGGTGGGATTGCCGGAGGATACGGTCGAAATTCGCGACGGGCAGGTGTATCTGAACAGCAAGGCGCTGCCGGAACCTTATATTCCGCCGGAGTCCGACGATTTCGGGACGTACCCGGCCACGCAGATTCCCAAGGGCGAGTACTTTGTAATGGGCGATCACCGCACCAGTTCGAACGATTCGCGGATTTTCGGGCCGGTGCCAAGAAAATTTATCTACGGCAAAGCGGTATTCGCCTATTGGCCGGTTGATCATTTCGGTTCGATCCCGGTGTTTGCCGAATCCGTGAAATAGAGCTCCAGAAGGTGCGGGTGTAGCTGCACACTCATGGAAGTGAAGTCTGCGCTCGCCGGAAAGAGGATCCACTGTCGGAAACCGAAGCACGGAAGGGAACCCTTGCGCTCGAAGACGGGCGAATTTTTCATGGGCGCGCGGCGGGCGCGGTCACGCGGCGCGGCGGCGAAGTCGTTTTCAATACCAGCCTCACCGGATATCAGGAAGTTTTCACCGATCCAAGTTACGCCGGCCAGATTGTCTGCCTCACGTATCCGCATATCGGAAACGTCGGAACGAACGCCGATGATGAGGAATCGTCCGAGCCGCTACATCGAAGTCGCTGATCGTGCGGGAATTTTCCGCGGTTGCGTCAAACTGGCGTTCCGGCGAATCCGCGCAGAATTATCTGGTGCGGCACAACATTCCGGTGCTTTGGGATGTGGATACGCGCGCGCTGGTGCTGCACATCCGCAAAGATGGGAGCGTTGCGCGGAGTGGTTTCGACCGACGGCACGCCGGCGGAGAACTCTGATTGCTGAGGCCCGCGCGTTGCCCTCGATGGCTGGACTGGAATTGGCCAGCCGCGTCAGCGCCGAAAAACCGTACTCCTGGGAGAAAGGATCGATCGAGCTGACGGCTTCGCCCTGGCAGGAAGCGATGGGCGAGGCGCAGTCTTCCAAGCGAAGTCCAGAAATTTCGCGTGGTGGCCTACGATTACGGCATCAAGCAGAACATCCTGCGCCTGCTGGTCGATCACAATTGCGAAGTGATGGTGGTCCCCGCAAAAACTTCCGTCGAGGATGTTCTGGCGCTGAAACCCGACGGCGTGTTTCTCTCCAACGGTCCCGGCGATCCGGAACCGGCTACCTACGCTATCGGCGCCATTCGCGAACTGCTCGGCCGTGTGCCGGTTTTTGGAATCTGTCTGGGTCATCAGATTTGCGGTCTGGCCCTGGGCGGAAAGACATTCAAGCTGCGCTTCGGCCACCACGGTTCCAATCATCCGGTGAAGAATCTGCTGACCGGGCAGGTGGAGATCACCGCGCAAAATCACGGTTTCTGCGTGGATCCCGGATTCGCTGCCTTCGAGCGACGTGGAAATTACGCACCTGAATTTGAATGACCAGACCAACGAAGGTTTGCGGCACCGCAGCTTGCCGCTGTTTTCCGTGCAGTATCACCCCGAGGCTTCGCCCGGGCCGCACGATTCACACTACTTGTTTCGCCAATTCAACGACATGATGAAAAACTGGAAACTCTCGGGCGCATTGCGGCGCGGACAGGCGAAGGCCTAACCGAACATGCCCAAACGCACCGACATCAAGAAAATAATGATCATCGGCTCCGGCCCGATCGTAATCGGGCAGGCCTGCGAGTTCGACTATTCCGGCACGCAGGCTTGCAAGGCGCTGCGCAGCGAAGGGTATGAAGTCGTGCTGGTGAATTCCAATCCGGCGACGATCATGACCGATCCCGAAATTGCCGACCGCACCTACATCGAGCCGCTCACCAAGGAATATCTCGAGAAAATTATCTCCGTGGAGCGGCCGCAGGCGCTGCTGCCCACCGTTGGCGGTCAAACCGGCTTGAATCTTGCCGTGGAACTTGCGGAAAGCGGCATCCTCGAAAAGTACAACGTCGAATTGATCGGCGCTTCGTTGCGAGCCATCAAGGTTGCCGAAGACCGCCTGTGGTTTAAGGACGCGATTCGCAAGGTTGGTCTGGACGTTCCCGCGTCAGCCCTCGTGAATAACGTGCAAGACGGATTAAAACTGGCCGACCAGTTGGGCTATCCCGTGGTGATCCGGCCTTCGTTCACGCTGGGCGGTACCGGCGGATCGATCGCCTATAATCGCGAAGAATTTTCGGAAGCCATCGCGCACGCGCTCGATTCCAGTCCGGTGCATGAATCGCTGGTCGAGGAATCGGTTCTCGGATGGAAGGAATATGAACTCGAAGTGATCCGCGATTATCGCGACAACTTCGTGGTCATCTGCTCGATTGAAAATTTCGATCCCATGGGCGTGCACACAGGCGATTCGATTACCGTGGCGCCCGCGCAGACACTGACCGATAAGGAATACCAGCGAATGCGGGATGCCGCGGCGGCGATCATTCGCGAGGTGGGCGTGGAAACCGGCGGATCGAATATCCAGTTCGCCATCGATCCGGCCACCGGGCGCATGATCGTCATCGAGATGAACCCGCGCGTGTCGCGCAGTTCGGCGCTGGCTTCCAAGGCCACCGGGTTTCCCATCGCGAAAATCGCCGCGTTGCTCGCGGTGGGGTTGTCGCTGGACGAAATTCCCAACGATATTACGAAGAAGACGCCGTCCTGCTTCGAGCCCACCATCGATTACGTGGTGGCAAAAATTCCGAAGTGGCAGTTTGAGAAATTCCCCGGGGCGGATTCGACGCTGGGCACGCAGATGAAGTCCGTCGGCGAAGTGATGGCCATTGGCCGCACGTTCAAGGAAGCGCTGCAAAAGGGAATTCGCTCGCTGGAGCCGAGTTCGCCGTGGCGCGCTCCGGCCGACACGCCGGTGTCTCTGCTGCGCGAAAAAATCGCCACGCCGCGGCCGGATCGCATTCACTGGCTGTTCGTTGCCCTGGAGCGGGGAATCTCAGCCAAGGAAGCCATCGAGCTGACCAAGATCGATCCCTGGTTCATCGAGCAGTTGCAGGAAATTATCACCATGAATCGCAGGCTGGCGTCGGTCACGATGGAGACGGTTTCGGACAATTTGCTGCGCGAAGCCAAGCGCATCGGCACGAGCGACGAACAGCTTGCGCAGATGTGGAAGACCACGCCCGCGGTTGTGCGGCATCGTCGCGCCAAATCTCACATTTCTCCGGTCTTTAAACGCGTCGACACCTGCGCCGCGGAATTCGAGTCCTTCACGCCGTACATGTATTCAACATATGAGGACGAGGATGAATCCGCGCCCAGCGATCGCCGGAAGATTGCCATCCTAGGCAGCGGCCCGAACCGCATCGGGCAGGGAATCGAATTCGATTACTGCTGTTGCCACGCGTCCTTCGCGCTGCGCGAGGATGGCTACGAAACCATCATGATCAATTGCAATCCGGAGACCGTGTCTACCGACTATGACACTTCGGATCGCCTCTATTTTGAGCCGCTGACCCTGGAAGATGTACTCTCGGTCGTCGAGCGTGAAAAACCCCAGGGCGTGATTGTGCAATTCGGCGGACAGACGCCCTTGAATCTGGCGCTGGAATTGAAACGCAATGGCGTGCCCATCATCGGCACCGCTCCCGAGTCCATCGATCTGGCTGAAGACCGCCGGAGATTCGGCCGGTTGCTCGACGAACTGAAAATTCCGCAGCCGAAAAACGGCACCGCGCTAGTTCCGGAAGAAGCGGTGCGCGTAGCCAGCGAAATTGGGTTCCCCGTTTTGGTGCGCCCCAGTTATGTGCTGGGCGGGCGCGCCATGGTCATCGCCTACGATCTGAATACGGTTCAGGAATATGTGGCACAGGCGGCGCTAATGGGACCGGCGCGTCCGGTACTGATCGACCAATTCCTGGAAGAAGCGACGGAAGTGGATGTGGACGCGCTGGCCGACGGCGAAGACGTGATCATCGGCGGCGTGATGGAACACATCGAAGAGGCCGGGGTGCACTCGGGAGATTCTTCCTGCGTGCTGCCTCCGGTGAGCCTGTCGCCCTCGGTTCTGGCGCGCATTCGTGATTACACTAAGCGCCTCGCCAAAGCGCTGCAGGTTGTTGGCTTGATGAACGTGCAGTATGCCATCCAGCGCGACACCGTGTATGTGCTGGAAGTGAATCCGCGCGCCTCACGCACAGTTCCGTTCGTCAGCAAAGCGACTGGCGTTCCACTGGCGAAAGTTGCAGCGCGGCTGATGGCCGGCCGCAAACTGCGCGACATGAATCTTCCGGTCGTGGTAACCAACGGCGTCGCGGAAATCGTGGTGCGCGATTATTACTCCGTGAAATCTCCGGTCTTCCCGTTCAACAAATTCCGCGGAGTGGACACCATTCTCGGTCCCGAGATGCGCTCCACCGGCGAAGTGATGGGCGTGGCCAAAAGTTATGGCCAGGCGTTTGCCAAAGCGCAGCTCGCCGCCGGGCAGCGCCTGCCGCGCAAGGGTTCGATTTTTCTGAGCGTCAGCGACCACGACAAGCGCCACTGCGGTCCTCTGGCAAAGGAGTTGCACTCTTTGGGATTCCGCCTGATCGCCACGCGCGGCACGGCGGCGGCGCTCGAAGCGGCCGGAGTTCCTGCGGAGCCGGTATATAAAGTGAACGAGGGCCGTCCAAACATTGTGGACCTGGTGAAGACCGGCAAGGTCGACATGGTCATCAACACGCCACTCGGCCGCGAATCGTTCTACGACGAGAAATCGATTCGGCGCGCCGCCATCCGCTACAACGTGCCATGCATCACCACGCTGTCTGCAGCCAACGCCGCCGCCCGCGGCATCCGCGCGCTCGTCGAACAATCGTTGGAAGTTGCGCCGCTGCAATCGCTTCATTCCAAGAAGGCAGCCGCGCCGCAACTGCCCTCCGCCGGCGATTGAGTGCGGGTAGCACAGGCACTCTTGCCTGTGCGGGTTTTGCGATTTCCAGTGCGCGCGAAGGTTTTGCTGCGCGGGTCTAAGCTTCTGCAACCAAGAGGAACGTGCTAATGGGAAACACACCGCCACTCAAGGGAATCATTCCAGCGCTGACCACTCCGTTTAACGCTGACGGAACACTGGCCCTGGACCGTCTGCGCGAAAATATGGCCAGGTACAATCGAACCGGACTCTCCGGATATCTGGCCTTCGGCTCCACGGGCGAATCGGTGTTGCTCGACCGCGCCGAATTTGAAAGTGTCCTGGGCACAGTGCTCGAATCGGCTGCCCCCGGACGAATCTTGATCGCCGGAACGGGTGCCGAGTCCACAGCGGAAACGATTTCGCGAACCGAAGCGGCGGCCAGGCTCGGGTACCACTACGCTCTTGTTTGCCCACCGTGTTTTTTCAAGCCGGCAATGACCACGAATGCCCTGGTGGAACACTATTGCCGCGTAGCGGACGCTTCGCGAATTCCGATCCTTTTGTATTCCGTGCCGCAATTTACCGGCGTGCCCATTGAAGTGGAAGTTGCGGCGCGCCTCTCCGAGCATCCCAACGTGGCAGGCATGAAGGATAGTTCCGGGAATGTGGACCGCGTCGGTGCCATCCTGGCCGCCGTGCCCGAATCATTTCAATTGTTGACCGGCGCTTCGACCACCGTTTTTCCATCGATGGTGGTGGGAGCGAAAGGCGCGATTCTGGCGTTGGCTGATTTTCTGCCGGAACTGTGCGTCGAGCTATACAACGCGATCGTCGCTGGCGAATCAAAACGAGCGCTGGCATTGCAGCGTCGCGCACTCACGCCGACCTATCGAATCGTCGGCGCGATGGGAAATTCCGGAATTAAGTACGCCATGGACCGCCGCGGGTATTACGGCGGCCCGGTGCGCCAGCCGCTCTTGCCGCTCGATCAGGCGCGGAAGGCGGAAGTCGATTCGCTGATGGCGACTCTCGAGCCGTCCGTGGTTTCTGTCTGAATCCGAATAATTTCCACGTCATCCAATGATTTTTGCGACTGTACCGGACCGCTGTGTGCAGTGTGGACGAATGGGTGCGGCCCTGAAGCCGCAAGCGCTTAGCGAAGGATGGAACGCCTGATGGAGTGTAGTTGGATCGCAGCGGCCGAGTTGCCAGGAGCCACACGCCTCTATTCCACTTTCCTATCCGATTTTTCTCAAGTCTCTGAATTCTATAGCCACCCTCCTAACCGAAATGGAATCGATGCCGCCACGCGCGACGTAAAGCTCGATGGAGCCGTTCGCCGCGCCGTGGTTGAGGTGCTGCGGGATCAGAACCGGAATTTTGGCGGGGACGATGCGACCACCCGCAACCTGGACCGGTTGCGAGACGGCGCGTTCGCAGTGGTCACCGGGCAGCAAGTCGGATTGTTTGGCGATCCCGCGTACAGCATTTACAAAGCTCTGACTGCCGTGCACGTAGCGCGCGAATTAACGGAACGCGGCGTGGACGCCGTCCCGGTCTTCTGGCTGGCGACTGAAGACCACGATCTGGCGGAGGTCGATCACGTTTTCATTCCCAAGCGTGGCGGGCTTGAACGCTTGGAGCTTTCCGTATCGGGCCCGGCGGATCGTCGCGTTGGCGATATCCGGTTGGGCGATGGCGCTCGTGAGCTTACGGCGCAGATTTCCGCGATGCTCGAGGGTCCTTCGGCCGAGGAAATCGGCAAGTGGGCCTCTGAGTCATACGGTCCCGAAGAGACTTTTGGCTCTGCATTTGGCAAGTTGATGAGTCGTATTTTCGCCGGGCAGGGCCTCATTTTTCTTGATCCCATGTCTGCGGAGCTGCACCGTTTATCCTTGCCGACGCTGCGCCGCGCGATAAAAGAACATCGGGAACTGGCCAAGGATCTGGTCGCGCGGTCCGCGGCCCTCGAAAAAGCAGGCTTTCACGCGCAAGTAAAAGTCACGGAGCAGAGCACTCTGGTTTTCCGCATCGTCGATGGCCAGAGGCTGGCCCTGCGCGCAGCGAATGGCGGGCTCGCTGCCGGCAACAAGGTTGAGTCACTGGAAGAAGCGCTGAACGCGGTAGAAGAGCACCCGGAAGACTTCAGCCCCAGCGCGCTGCTTCGACCGGTGATTCAGGACACGCTGCTGCCGACCGTCGCATACATCGCCGGTCCGGCGGAAGTCGCCTACCACGCGCAGACTTCGCTGATTTACAAAAAGCTTCTCGGCCGGGCGCCCGCAATTTTGCCGCGAGCCACTTTTACGCTGGTGCCGTCCCACGTCTCTAATCTGCTCAAGAAATACAATCTGGACGTACGGGAAATTATCCACGAACGCCGCAAGCTGCGCGCAAAGCTGGAGGCGGAAGTGTTGCCGGAAGCGCTGACCACGCGTTTCGATTCGGGAGAGCAGGCCATCAAAGCCGCCGTCGATGGTCTGCGAGAACCGCTGACGAAGCTGGACCAAACGCTGGTGGGCGCGCTGGAAACCGCATCGGAGAAAATTCTTTATCAATTCAATGGCCTGCGCGCAAAAGCCGGCCGCGCGGAAGGTTTTCGCACCGGCGTGCTGAACACGCACGAAAACGAGATTGCCAGTTCGCTCTTTCCAAACAATGCCCTGCAGGAGCGGTCCTTTGGATTGCTTACGTTCCTGGCGGCGGAGGGGCGTGAGCTGCTCAATCAACTCGACCAGCACATTAAGCTTGGAAGCGGTGATCACTGCATTCTGTATCTTCCCCCCGCAGCGAAATGAACTCGCGCCTAGCGCCAGTTTGGGGTTGCGTCAGGAGCCCAGGCAATTTCCACAGCCATCTTCAACGCCCGAGCGGAACTCGGCCCTCCTTGGAACCATACGTCCCGCTCAGAACGCCCAGGCACTGCGCCTATATATTTTTCGGTGCAACGCCAATACAATGGCACTAAGACCGCAAGGCTCGGGATGTTCCATCATGGTAAGATTCCCGGCCGGTCGTAATTTTCAAACCTCATGAGCGGAGGAATTTCGGATGAAGCTGACTCCTGGAAAAATCAAGGGACTGGAAGCCGTATCGGATTCGCGCGGTGTGATCGCCGCGGCCGCAATGGATCAGCGCGGCTCGCTCAAGAGCGCCATCGCCAAGGAAAAGGGAATTGACAAGAAAGCCGTCACCAACGAAATGATGGCCGAGTTCAAGGAAGCGGTCTCGCGCGTTTTGACGCCGCATGCCACGGCGATTCTGCTCGATCCGGAATACGGTTTGTCGGCAGCCAAGGTTCGCGCGAAAAACGCGGGACTGTTGCTGGCCTATGAGAACAGCGGCTATGACAACACCCAGCCGGGACGCCTTCCCGATCTGTTGGATCATTATTCCGTTCGGCGCGTGGTTGCCGACGGCGCCGATTGCGTGAAGATTCTGCTGTACTACACGCCGTTTGATTCCGCGGACATTAACGACATCAAGCATGCCTGGGTCGAACGCATCGGCGCAGAGTGCGTGGCTTCCGACGTCCCGTTCTTTCTGGAGTTTGTGGGCTATGAAGAAGGGGCGGATGAGAAGGGATTGGAATATGCGCGGAAAAAACCGGAAGTTGTCACGCGCAGCATGGAGGAATTCAGCAAGCCGCAATATGCCGTCGACGTTTTGAAGGTCGAGGTTCCGGTCACCATGGCTTACGTGAAAGGCTCACGATCCAATAAAGGTGAGTTCGCCTATACGCGCGAGGAGGCCAAGGAGCATTTTCGCGGGGCTGCTGCTGCCGCAAAAAAACCGTTCATTTATCTTTCGGCCGGTGTGAGCAATGATACGTTTACAGAGACGCTGGATCTGGCCGCCGAAACGGGAGTGAATTTTTCCGGCGTGCTATGCGGCCGCGCCACGTGGAAGGATGCCATCCCCGTTTACGCCAAACAGGGCCCGAAAGCCCTGGAAGACTGGCTGAAAGATCAGGGCGTAACGAACATTAAAAACGTCAACGGCCGGCTGACGGCGGCAAAGCCGTGGTTCGCGTTTTACGGCGCAAGTTCCGTTTCGGCGTTGGCCTGATTCTCGGCGGTTTGGTTACGAATTGGAAATCATGAGTTCATCCGGCACAGCGCCGTCCGGCCCGCGCGTCGCAACGTTGCGCTTGAAGACGTCGCGCCGGACCGAGTGGGTGGACATCACCGCGGAAGTGAATCGCCGGGTCGTCGCCTCCGGCATTTCGTCAGGCATGTGCCACGTCTACTGTCCGCACACCACCGCAGGCATTACCATCAACGAAGGATATGATCCGGACGCCGCGCGCGACATGGAGATGGCTCTTGACCGCATGGTTCCGCGCGATGCCGGCTATCAGCACGCCGAAGGAAATTCCGATTCGCACGTCAAGGCCACGCTCGTGGGAAGCTCGCAAGCTGTCTGGATTGAAGAGGGCCGCCTGCGCCTCGGCCGCTGGCAGGCAATCTTCTTCTGTGAATTCGATGGCCCGAGAAGCCGCGAGGTGCAGGTAAAAATCCTTCCTGATCCGATGGTTTGAGAACGCTCCTGTGCTAAATTCTAAGGCGAATGGCGCGACTCGGCATTTACGTGCAAGTTCCTTTCTGCCAGACGAAGTGCACTTACTGCAACTTCCACACCGGCGTTTTTTCAAAAGAACTTTACGCGCCATACGTGCATGCGGTCTGCCGGGAGATCAGCGAATTTCCCCGTCTGCGCCGTGAAAACGGAATCGCCGGTGTCCCGGACGCTATGGTTGACACGGTCTATTTTGGCGGCGGGACGCCCAGCCTTCTGGAACCGGCGAATCTGGCGCAAATCATCACCGCGATCCGCGAAACTTTCCCATCGCACTTCGAGGAAATGACGTTGGAAGCCGATCCCGAAACAATCTCCGTGGAAAAGGCGACAGCGTGGCGGAAAGCTGGAGTCGACCGCATCAGCATGGGCGTGCAATCGTTCGACGACGGCGAATTGCGCGCTGCGGGAAGAATGCATCGGCGCGCGGACGTTTTCCATGCGACGAAAATTCTGCGGGATGCGGAATTCGATAAACTCAGCTTCGATCTGATCTCCGGACTCCCGCACCAGACGGAAAAGAGTTGGCAAGATTCCGTGGAGCAGTTGCTGCAACTGCACCCCGAGCACGTCTCAATCTACATGATGGAAATTGACGAAGGCAGCCGCCTGGGACTCGAAGTGCTGCAGAGCGGCGAACGATACTCAGCGAAAGCTTTGCCCTCCGACGATGCCATGGCCGATTACTATGAGCATGGCTGCCGCGAGCTGGCAGGCGCGGGCTACGAGCACTACGAAATTTCAAATTGGGGGTTGCCCGGATACCACTCACGCCACAACCTGAAATATTGGCAGCGCGAACCCTACTTCGGTTTTGGCGCGGGCGCGCATTCTTTCAACGGTTCGCAGCGCTGGGCCAATGCGCATGATCCGGCTTCGTTTGCCGCGGCAATCCTGCAAGGTCGTTTTCCCGTCGAGCAGCTGGAGAGCGTCACAACTGAGCAGGCGCTGGAGGAAGAATTGTTCCTGGGACTGCGCCAGCTTGAGGGCATCGATCTGGCCGGGATCGAGGCAAAGTATGGCGCTCAATTGCGGCCGCGCGTGCAGGAACTTCTGGCGCAGGGCCTCGTCGAATGGGATGGGCCGAAGTTGCGGCTTTCGCCGGATCGCCTGACCGTTTCGAATGAAGTATTTGTGCATTTGCTGGCGTGAAACCGAAGCCGCTGGGTCGATCGGCTTTTGTACCGGCACTTTCAGTGGGAAGCTCAGTCACTCGTGAACGGAGGACGTCCCTCGTGGCGGTAGAAATCGCCAGTTCGAAAGTGTTCCGCCCCCGGTTGATGGCGCTCCTTGTGGCTGCCATCGCTGCGGTCGTTCCCTTGGCCCGAGGACAGGAACCGGCCCGTAGAAAGCCGGCCGTTTCTTCGCGCGCCAGTTCTGGCACTGCTCCCACCGTAGCGGAAGCCGAAAAATTCATGTCGCAGGCGGAAGCTCAACTGCTGGATCTGTGGATCAAGAGCAGCCGCGCTTCGTGGGTCGCCGAAAGTTTTATCACCGACGACACCGAGGCGATTTCAGCGGATACCGGCGCAGCCGTGAAAGCCGCGACGCTTGATCTGGCGCGCCAGGCCAGGCGATATGAAAACCTCCCCCTTCCGCCGGACCTGGCGCGCAAATTTAAGCTTCTGAAATTATCTGTCGATATTCCCGCGCCGAGTGATCCCGCCGAATTGGCGGAACTTTCTAAAATTGCCGTTTCCCTAGACAGTGACTATGGAAAGGGAACATGGTGCTCCGGCGACAAGCCGGAAAATTGCAAACAGCTGCCGGACATCGAACAAATTCTGGCCACCAGCCGCGATCCGCGGGAACTGCTCGACGCGTGGAAGGGCTGGCATGCCATCGCGCCACCCATGCGCCCGCGATACATCCGCCTGGTTGATCTGGCCAATCAGGGCGCGAAGGGAATGGGGTTTGACGATGTAGGGGCGATGTGGCGTTCGGGATATGACATGCCTCCGGATCAATTTGCGACGGAACTCGACCGCCTGTGGGCGCAGGTTCGCCCGCTGTACGTTTCGCTGCATGCCTATGTTCGCTGGAAGCTGGCGGAAAAATATGGCAAGCAGCTTGTGCCTGAGGATCAGCCGATTCCGGCGCACCTGCTAGGCAATATGTGGGCCCAGGATTGGACGAATATCTACCCGCTCGTTGCGCCTTCCAATGCAACCTCTGGCCCTGACGTTGGCGCAGCGCTTCGGGCGAAAAACGTCGACGCCCGGGGACTGGTTCGCTACGCGGAAGGATTTTTTACTTCGCTGGGATTTGAGCCTCTGCCCGTGACGTTCTGGGAGCGGTCGATGTTCACCAAGCCTCGGGACCGCGAGGTGGTTTGCCATGCCAGCGCCTGGGACATCGATTTCGAGGATGACGTGCGAATCAAGGCCTGCCTTGACCCGACGTCCGAGGATTTCGTAGTTGTGCACCACGAGCTGGGCCACAATTTTTATCAGCGCGCATATAAAAATCAGCCGCCGCTGTTTCGGGGTAGCGCGAACGACGGATTTCACGAAGCAATCGGCGATATGGCGGCGCTATCGGTTACTCCGGAATATCTGGAGAAGGTCGGCCTGATCGATGACGTTTCGCCGCCATCGGCGGACATCGGCCTGCTGCTCAATCGTGCTCTAGACCGGCTGGTTCTCCTCCCGTTCACGCTGGTGGTCGACGAGTGGCGCTGGAAAGTCTTTTCCGGAGAGATAAAGCCCGCGGATTACAACAAGACGTGGTGGGATTTGAAGCGCAAGCTGCAAGGCGTCGCGCCTCCGGTCGCTCGCAGCGAGGCCGATTTCGATCCGGGGGCAAAATATCATGTGGCCGGCAACGTTCCCTACGCACGCTACTTTCTGATGATCATTTTGCAGTATCAGTTTCACCGCTCGCTATGCAAGGAAGCAGGG
The DNA here is from genome assembly GCA_963695945.1 of uncultured Acidobacteriota bacterium. Taxonomy (GTDB): domain Bacteria; phylum Acidobacteriota; class Terriglobia; order Acidiferrales; family UBA7541; genus Palsa-360. The sequence continues at coordinate 102,634 of CAVOIX010000097.1, forward strand.
TACACAGGACCGCTGCACCGCTGCTCGATTTACGGAAGCAAGGCGGCCGGAGCGAGGCTCGCCAGAATGATGGAAATGGGCGCGAGCCGTCCATGGCCAGATGCGCTCGAAGTGTTGACCGGCCAGCGCCAGATGGATGCCACCGCGATCGTCGATTACTACGCTCCGCTGAAGAAATGGCTGGACGAACAAAATGCCGGGCACAAAGTGGGATGGGAGTGAGCCTTACGTAGCACCGACTTTCGTCTGTGGATTTTCATCGCATCGACTTGGGATGGCTTAACGGCAGCCCCACAGCCTGAACTCTGTGCTACTTCGGCCTTGCATCTTCGGAATCTCCCTCACGCGGCGCAAAAAGCCGTTGCCAGGCCTGTGGTATAAATGAATGGAGCTATATTCAGGCCGCGCGCTCACCTGAGGACCTGTGGATTTCTCCTTCACCGACGAGCAGCAGCAACTCCGGCGTACTGTCCGCGAATTCGCCGAATCTGAAATTCGCCCGCACATCATGGAGTGGGACGAAGCCTCGCAATTTCCTTCCGAGCTGATCCCGAACTCGCGGACATGGGGCTAATGGGCGTGATTTTTCCGGAGGAGTATGGCGGCTCCGGACTCGGATACATCGAGTACGCAACGGTGATCGAGGAACTGGCGCGCGTCGATGGTTCGATAGGGTTGATCGTGGCGGCGCACAATTCGCTGTGCACCAATCACATCTACAAATTCGGCACTCCCGAACAGCGCAAGAAATATGTCACTCCGCTGGCCCAGGGCAAGAGCCTGGGCTGCTGGTCGCTCACCGAGCCGCAGGCCGGCTCGGACGCCGGTGGGGCGCGAACAACCGCGGTGCGCAAGGAAGGCGGCTGGGTTCTCAACGGCTCAAAAACATTCATCACCAATGGCCACTACGCGGATGTCTGCGTGGCCATGGCCGTGACCGACAAGATAAAGAACACCAAGGGAATTTCCGCCTTCATCGTGGAGAAGGGCAACCCGGTTTTCGCGCGGGCAAGAAAGAAAATAAGTTAGGCATGCCGCGAGCGACACTTCCGAAATCATCTTCAGAGACTGCTTCGTGCCGGATGCGAATCTACTGGGGAAAGAGGGCCAGGGATTCGTGAACACGTTGCAGGTGCTGGATGGAGGACGCATTTCGATCGCTGCGCTGGCGCTGGGAATGGCGCAGGGCGCCTACGAAGCATCCGTCGGCTATGCCAAACAACGCAAGCAGTTTGGCAAGGCCATCAGCGAGTTTCAGGCCATTCAATTCAAGCTCGCCGACATGGCCACCGAGATTGACGCGGCGCGCTGGCTGGTGTATCGCGCGGCATGGCTCGCAGATCAGAAGGGCCCGCGCTTCACTAAGGAATCCAGCATGGCCAAGCTGTACGCCAGCGAAGTGGGCGTACGGGTGGCCAACGAAGCCGTACAGATTTTTGGCGGTTACGGCTTTGTGAAGGATTATCCGGTCGAAAAGTACTATCGGGACTCCAAGCTCTGCACCATCGGCGAGGGCA
>CAVOIX010000098.1:0-26497 GCA_963695945.1 uncultured Acidobacteriota bacterium
GCAGCACGCGAATTACTTCTACCAGGACCATGACCGGCACTGGATTCATGAAATCATACAGATAAAACGGTCGGGACGGCCGGTGGCCGCTGCCAGCGTGGTCACCGAATCGAGGATGTGTTGGAGGCCAGGATCACTCCAGGGCGCAGCAGTTTGTCCGCTTCGCGCAGGACGGAAAGTTTCAGATCGACGCGTTCGGGAACGGCTTCCACGGCGAAATCGGCGCGCGAAATTTCGATAAATCCGCGCGAGGTATGCACGCGGCCGAGAATTTTCGATTTTTGGCCCTCCTCAATCTTGCCTTTCTTCACTTCGCGATCCAGATTTTTCGCGATGGTGTGTCGCGCGCGCGCCAGATAGCTTTCTTCGACGTCGCGTAGAATCACGTCATAGCCGCCGCGGGCGAAGACGTGCGCAATGCCGTTGCCCATGGTTCCAGCGCCGAGCACGGCGACCGTGCGGATCCCGTCGATGGTCATCATTTCTCCCGTAAATCAGGAAGCTGCGGAAGCGTGGGAAAGCAGCACAGACTTCCGTCTGTGGGGCTCAGTCCTTGCAAGTTCGAACCCCCACAAACTGAAGTCTGTGCCACTTCTTATTCCGGCGGCGTTGCTTCCACCACTTCGCGGACAATTTCTTTCGATCGAGATTCCTGCTGGGGGCGGACGACCAGCCGCCAGCCCTCTGTTTCGGGAAGCTTGCGGGAGGCGATCCCTACTTCGCGCAGGCAGGTGATCAGGTTATCCGCAAAAGCTTCGCTGTCGCCGTTCCAAACTTCAGCCACGGGATCGTCTTCGTACCACCGTTGCGACAAGTCCGAGTGCAGTTCCGCTTGCTCATCGTCGTCGGTATCACCGTCCACATCGACGGATTCCGGAATCGCCAGCGACTCCGCTTCTCCGGGAGTCAAATCGTCGGGGTGCGCGCGGTCATCCAGTTGATCAATGAGCTTCCTGGATCTCTCCTGATCCGCTTCCGAGACCCAAACTTCCATCGTCGGCTCCGTGGGAATAAAACTGAAGGAGCTTTTGGTGTCCGGGGCGGTAAACAAAATTCCGGCGCTGTCGAGGGCTTCCTCGACCTCTCTTGTTCAGCGGGATCGCTGCCCCGCCAGACGGCAACGATGCGTGCGTCCTCCGCAAGCTTCGCCCGCGGCGGATCCAACGCGTTTACCAGAGGGACGCCGCATCGGCGCACTCGGTCACACCGCGAATGTATTCGCATTTGCAATTGGGGCAGATCATAGGCGGTGCATTCTACCGCTCATTCAGCGGAAACCTATCCTTCCGTGATTTCGCGCACGATATTTTTCGCGCGCGCAAGCTCCCGGCCGTACGCAAAGCCGGGCGCGATGGCCCGGATCATCCGGGATGTGGCTGGGGATCCCGTTTTCGCGAAGCGCGCTGGCCAGGTATTCGGCCATGGACTCATCTTCGCCCGACCAGATTTCTGACGTTGCTTCCCTGGAATCCCAATCGTAAGGCAGGGTTCTCTGGGGTCGAGTACGGTCATGCTCGTGAAACGCGGAGCCGCGGAAATCATCGGAGCGTTTTCCTTGCTCTCCACCCATTCCAGCGCGCCGTTGGCTCGCTCCAGATCCGAAGAATGCACCCGAATTTCAAAGCCGGGGGTGGCTTCCAGATAGTACGGGCGGAGGAAAGAAAGCCGCCTGCGGGATCGTACGACTGCGTCTGCCAGAAAGGAATGGCTTCGTCGCGCAGGGCGGCTTGCAGCGCGGTGAATTTCGCGGGATCGGAACCGCGCCAAAGAATTTCGAGAGAGTCGTTGGACATGAGATGGTATTTCGTCGCTGCCTTTTCGTAGGCGGGGTCGTTGGCGCAATCGCTAGGGCATTCTGCGGCCGGTCACCCACACTTTTTGAATCGGCGGATACGCTTTCTATTCATGGGCGGAAAGGCCCCGCCTCTGAAGAGGCGTGGCTACAAAGAGCGGGCGACAAAAATTACGCGCTCCACGGCCAGGGCGACGGCGTTGCCACCGCCTAGGCATAGCGCGGCAATGCCGCGATGCACGTTGCGGCGCTGCATTTCGTACAGCAGCGTGGTCAGAATGCGCGCGCCGGACGCGCCGATGGGATGGCCGATGGCCACCGCGCCGCCATTCACATTGACTTTCGCGGGATCGAGATGCAGTTCGCGCGTCACGGCCAAAGCGGCTGCGGCAAATGCTTCGTTCATTTCGTACAGGTCCACGTCGCGATCGCGGTCCCAGCCTGTTTTTTCCAGGATTTTTTCCACCGCGTAAACGGCGCCATCATGATCCATTTGGGATCGACGCCACTCACCGCCTGCGCGACGATCCGCGCCATCGGCGTTTTTCCCAGGCGCGCCGCGTTGCTCTCGCTGGTCACCACCAGCGCCGCCGCGCCGTCGTTTGTGCCCGGAGCGTTGCCCGCCGTCACGGTGCCATCCTTTTTGAATGCGGGGCGCAGCTTGCCCAGCGCTTCCAGCGAAGCATCCTCACGCGGCGACTCGTCGTACTTGATCACGATGGGATCGCCTTTCTTCTGCGGAATCTCGACGGGCACGATTTGTGATTCGATGAAGCAGGATTTTCGGGCGCGAACCGCGCGCTGGTGGCTCTCCAGACGGAAATTGATCCTGCTCCTGCCGCGTGATGCCGTATTTTTCCGCCACCAGCTCCGCGGTAATGCCCATATGAAAATCGTTGTACACGTCCCACAGACCCGTCATGCACCATCGAGTCCACAACTTCCGCATTGCCAAACCGGTAGCCGGTGCGCGCTCCCGGCAGCAAGTAGGGGCAGTTGGACATCGACTCCATGCCGCCTGCAACGACAATTTCCACTTCGCCCAGCATCACGCCCTGCGCCGCGAGACCCACGGCTTTCAATCCTGAGCCGCACACTTTGTTGATGGTCATGGCCGCAACGCGCACATCTAGCCCCGCGCCCAGGCCCGCCTGCCGCGCCGGATTTTGTCCCAGCCCCGCTTGCACCACGTTGCCCATGATGATTTCGTCCACCGTCGCCGGTTCGATCCCGGCACGGCGCACGGCTTCGGCGACGGCCTTGGCACCGAGCTGCGCGCGGAAAGAGGCGCGAGTCCGCCTTGAAATTTGCCGATCGGGCGTGCGAACAGCGCTGAGAATCACGGCTTGGTCCATGGTTGGTCTCCCGGGGGTTAACTACCGGGGCGCGCTAAAGGGATAGCGGCAGCGCCACGGTCAGTATAGGAGGGAGTTCGAACGGGTCAATTTTAGGGGCCTCACGCCGCGCGGGAGTGCCTGCTCGAAGTGACGCGCTGTGGCGCCTTAATTTGCGCTTCAGGTGAAAATAGATTCGTCTCCTGTGAAGTCATCTTTCGTCGCATTACTTTTTCAAAGATGCGCTCGATGGGCGTTTCCGTGGTTACGGCACCGGAGCACGAGAATGGACTCGATGAGACATAGCGTACTCCTTGCCTCGTCTGACTTGCCCGTCCTATCTGTTCCGTGGCCCGGCGGAAATTGATTGAAATCACAATACCATATTCCATTTAGATGGCAATTGTATTCCGTACTCTATAGCAATTAACAATTTCGTTAAACGCTTCGCGTTAGGCACGAAATTCACCCGTGTGCTACTGTTGAGTAGATAGCATTCAAAATGGCTGACCTGTTTGAATATGTCGGCGCACCGGCGCCGGCATTCAGCTCAATCCCGAACAGCGCGCCGCGGCGCAGCACGGCGAGGGACCGCTGGTCGTGGTGGCCGGCGCCGGCACGGGCAAGACTCGCGTCATCACCGAGCGCATCCGCTACCTTCTCGAGACCCAGCCGGAACTCACCGGCAAGGAAATCCTGGGCCTGACATTTACCGACAAGGCCGCCGCGGAAATGAAGCATCGCGTGGTCTCGCATCGCGCGCGAGCGCGGCGAAGCGGACGTTGAGCGCGCCGAGGCGGTAACGCTCAGCACCTTTCACGCCTTCTGCAATTCGCTGCTGCAGGAAATGGATCCGGACCTGAAACCCATCGACAGGGATCGACCACTGGATCTGCTGCGCCGCAACCTGCCGCTGCTGCGACTGGAACATTACCGGCGGCTGGCCGAGCCCGGGACAATTTCTGGGCGATTTTGTGGATTTTTTCTCGCGCTGCCAGGATGAGCTGGTTACGCCCGACGATTACCAGCGATACGCGCGAGAAGAAGCGGACGGAATATCCGGCGAGTGCGCAGTGCGCTGCCGGATGACGAGCGCCGCATCCGCGACGAGGAAATCGCCAAGATTCAGGAAATTGCGCGGGCCTACCGGGCCAGCGATCTTCTGCTCCGCGAGCGCAAAATGCTGACGTTTGGCATGCAGATCATGGACGCGGTGCATGCATCTCGAGCGAACCAGATCGCTGCGCGAAAAATTGCGCGCCCGCTACCGCTACATTCTGGTGGACGAATTTCAGGATACCAACATCGCGCAACTGGAATTGCTCTGGCTGCTGGGCGGCGAGCGGCCCAATCTGGTGGTGGTGGGCGACCATCGCCAGGCCATTTACCGTTTTCGCGGCGCATCGTTCGGCAGCTTCACGATTTTTCTAAAGCGTTTCGCTTGCCGTGCGGTCACGGCGAGCCAGGAACTGCTGCGGCCGCTAACGCTCAACTACCGCTCCGCGGGGCGCATCCTGCGCGTTGCCGGCCAAGTGATTCGCCACAACGAAAAACCGACCAACATTCCCGAATACCCGTTGATCGCCGCTCGCGAAGACGGCGACAAGGTGCGCATCGTCACACACCAATCCAGCCTCTGCCGAAGCCCAATGGGTCGCCGGCGAAATTGAGCGGCTGCACCGCGCGGGAGCCAAGTGGCGCACGTTCGCCGTGCTGTATCGCAGGCACGCGCCATCGCGACAAGCTGGTCGACGAGCTGAAAGCGCCGCAAGATTCCTTTTGTGATTAAGAATCTCTCGATCCTCTCGCATCGCCTGGTCCGCGACCTGATTGCGTACTTGCGGCTCATCGACCAGCCTTCCGACGACGTCGCTTGCGCCCGCGTGCTGGCCATGCCGGCATGGGACCTCGATCCTGCGGATCTCGTGCGCCTTAGCGAACGAACCGCCAAAGGCAAGGGAATCTCCCTGTGGGACACGACGCAAGCCGCGAAAGCTGAGCCGCCGTTTTCCGATGGCGGCCGCGACTTGGGAGCGCTCGCCGACCTTGTGACGGAACTGGACAAAAGTCCCGGCAGCTGACGGCGTCGGAATTATTCGACGAGTTCGCCGAGCGCCTGGAAATTGCCGCCGCTGTGGCTACCGAAGATCGCAAATATTTCGATCGCCTCGCGCAGTTTGTGCGCGAATGGCAGCCCAAAAGCGAGACCCAGCGCCTTAGGGAATTCGTCGAGTATCTGGATTATTTCGAGCAGGCGGGAGGCTCCATCAACCTCGAGCAGGAATCCGGCGATGCCGTGCAGCTGATGACCGTGCACGCCGCGAAAGGGCTCGAATTTGAACACGTGTACGTCCTGCGCCTCGTGCAGCGGGGTTTTCCGGCCGGGGAAAAACCACGCGTGCTGGAATTTCCCGCGGAATTGATGAAGGAAGAACAGCCCCAGGGGAGCTTTCACATTCAGGAAGAGCGCCGCCTGTTTTACGTTGCCGTGACGCGGGCGAAAAACCGGCTTACCCTTAATACTGTCGCGAACAAGCGCTCGAAACCGTCGCCTTTTCTGGACGACATTCTGATGGATGCGCAGATCAAAAAGCGCGACGTCGAGCAACTCGCGCCAACTTCGCCTCCCGAACCGGCGCCCGCGCTCATCGCCGTCGAAGAACCCCTGTTCTTCGACCTGCCTCGGGAACGTGTCCGCATCGGCTCGCGCATCGGCGAATGGGCCACAACCTATCGGCCGCCGGTCCCGGAACCGCTGAAGATCAGCCCTTCGCAAATCGGCACGCTGGAGTCTTGCCCGCAAAAATATCTTATTCAGTTGCGCCTGGAAACTCCGCGGCGGACCGGCCGCGGCCATGAGCTTTGGCAGCGTGATGCACAACACGATTAAATATTTCATCGGCGAGCTGGCCAAAGGCAACACACTCCCATTCGAGGAAGTGGAACGGAAATTTGAACTGGAGTGGACCTCGGCCGGATTCGAGGACGATTACCAGGAGCAGGAGTACAAGAAGGACGGGGTGATCCAATTGCGCGCGTTTCACGCGAGCACGCTGGCCTCGCCGCCCGAGGTGATCGCCCAGGAAAAAGTCTTCGATCTGCCGCTGGACAATAACATCGTGCTCAATGGGCGCATGGATCAGGTGAACCGCCTCGGCCCGGGGCAAGAGGAAATCGTCGATTACAAGACGGGCAAACCGCGGAACGAGGCAAGGCTAAAAAAGATGTGCAGCTGAGCGCCTACGCGCTTGCGGCGCGCGAAGTGTTTGACTGGAACCCGGCGCGCCTCACGCTGCATTTCCTGCAATCGAACCATCCCATCAGCGCCACACGCGATGACAAGCAGCTGAAAAAAGTGCGCGACGAAATTCAGGAAGCCGCCGCGGATATTCGCGCCGGCGAATTCCCCGCCAAGCCGGGGTTCGCCTGCAGGTTCTGCGATTACGAGTCCATTTGTCCCGCGCGCGAGCAGGGCGCGGCGGCCAGCGCCTCGGGCGAAGAGTGAATTTTCCGTTCAAGATCAGGAAAATGATCGCGGCGCAGCCGGTACGCGTTGGCGCGGCGTCTCGCCCGCCGGTTTGCGCCGTTGGGCTGAGGAAAACCGCGGGCGGGACATCCCCGCCACACGCCTGGCGGATTTTTTCCACCAATGGACCAAATAAAAAAGGCGGTCACTTTCGTGACCGCCTTTTTTCGGAAACGTTTTTCTCAGACCGACTCGGTTTGTTGCGTTTCCCTGACGTGGCCCATTTCGCGCAATCGCTCCGTAAACCATTCTCCCCTCGGAGCAGCGAGCCAATCGTTCGCAGACTCGCTAAAGCACTTTTACGAGCGTACGCGCCGGAAGTCAAGAAGAAATTCCCGCGCGTGCGAAAAGAAAAACGCGATACATATTTTTAAAGTTCTTCAATGGCAGCGAATGCCAAAGAGTGGGGTCGCGCAGGCTTCAGCCTGTGGAATTTGGCAGCAGCAAGATCGATCCTGCGGTGACAAAATTCCACAGGCTGAAGCCTGCGCCACTTAACATCTCTTCTCAGGCGTTAGAAATGGGCGCACATATCTGAATGAAAAGAAAAAACTACGGCGTGGCGCTCAGGTAGTAGCCGTCACGCGTCAGCAGCGACAGGCCGGGGCGTTTCACGCGCACCTCGATGGAGTGGTACGGCTTGGAGCGGTCCGCGTGCGCGCCGGAATAGGCAATGGTGTACTGATTGCGCGCCTGCTCGGTCACGCGCGCGTACAGCTCTTCGAGATTCTCGCGGCTCACTCCGCCGTAAAAAATGTCGCCGCCGGTGGCGTGCGCGTACTTGGACAAAATATTATTTCCGAGAAACGTGATGCCGCGATTCAGGTTGGCCTCGCCGACGCCGACGGCGTAGACGGAAATATCGGCGGAAAGCAGCAGCTGCAGCGTTTCTTCGTATTTGTGCGAATTGTTTTTGACGTTCTGCCCGTCGGAAATCAGAAAAATAATTTTACGCATTTCGCGCGGCCGGTCCTTCAACTGGTCGGCGGCGGCGAAAATCGCGTCGGTCACGTGCTTGGTGTTGGGATGCCCATTCGCTTCCGTCGGAATTTTCGCCGGGCCCGGAGGCGCAGCGGTATTCACGCGCGGCCCGTCCGTCATGGTGTAGGAACCGATGCCCGGAAACGAAGTGCTGAGGTCGATGTGCTTCAGTTGGGTGAGCAGTTTGTCGTTGTCGGTAATAAAATCCTCGGAAATTTGTTCGGGCACTTCGTCAAAGCGCCACAAGGAAACTTCGTCGAAAGCGCTGAAAGCTCCCGCCAGAGTCTCCAGGGTCTTCTGAACTTTTTCCGCCGTTCCGCGCTTCAGGTCATCGTCAATCAGGATGGCCGCTGACAGAGGAAACGCGTCCGCCGAAAACAGCGCGATGGGCTGCTCTACGCCATCTTCAAAAATGCGAAAGTCATTTTGGCCGAGGTCGGTCACCAGTTCGCCCGCGCTGTCCTTCACCGTCACCGGCACCACCACCAGTGAAACCGTAGTGTGAATTCTGGCGCGAGGATCTTCCGTCTGGCTATCCGGCGCGCGCGAATCGGGCGCCGGCCGGTTTCCGCCCTTAAGCGAAGGGGGCGGCGCTTGCTCCTTGGGCGCCTGGGACTCCTGCGCGTGCAACACTACGATCACGACGCTGAGAAGCCCGATCGCAAAGCCGATGGCCAAGGCAGCAGTCAGGAATTTTCGTGGACATTTCATGGGCGTCCCGTCACTATTTCCAAGTAGGCAGCCAGCGGCCGCCGCGCACCTAGCATCTTACTGTTCCGGCGAAGCATCCAACGCCTTTCACAGCCGGAGGAGATTATACAATGCGGAACCGAGCCCTTCTTTCCTATCTGTGCGTCGCAGCGCTTGCCGGTGGCCTGGTTCTCGCCGCGGGACTGGCTCTGGCGGCGTCGCCCGGCCAGATCCGCGTGCAAGTCAACCTGGTGAACCTCTTCGCCACAGTACGCGATAAACACAAAGCGATTGTTACCGGCCTAACCAAGGATGATTTTCAGGTCTATGAGGATGGCCAGCTTCAGGAAATTACCAATTTTTCGGCCGAATCGGACCTGCCGATTACACTGGGCATCCTGGTCGATACCAGCGGCAGCGAATACTACATGCTCGGCGGCGAGAAAGAGGCGGGCTCCCGTTTCCTCGCGCGGGTAATGCGCAAGGGCGACCTGGCGATGATCATGTCGTTTGATACCGATGTAGACCTCCTCGCCGATTTCACCGATGACCGCAGCATGCTTGACCGAGCCCTCAACCGCGCGCAGATCAATGCCCCCAGCGGCGGAATGATTGCCCAGGGGCCGCTTCCCACGAGCGGCACCGGCGGCACGAATTTTTATGACGCCGTGTATCTCGCCGCTCATGACAAGTTGTCCGGCGAAGCGGGAAGAAAAGCGATCGTCGTGCTGACCGATGCGGAAGATACGGGAAGCAAAATGCGACTAACCGACTCGATCGAAGCGGCGCAGCGCACCGACACCGTCGTCCACATTCTCCTGGTAGCCGAGGATGGAGGCGATCAAAGCGTCGCCAAGCGGCTCACCGACGAAACCGGCGGACGCATGATCATCGTGCGCAGCGAAAAAAACCTGGAAGGGGCGTTCGATCAAATTTCGGAAGAACTGCGCAGCCAGTACACCATCGGCTACACTCCTACCAACAAGGCCCACGACGGCAGCTACCGCAAGGTAAAGGTGGAGTTGAAGAACAAGGACTATTCCGCTCTGACCCGCCGCGGATACTACGCTCCGAATGACTAGAAGAGTTGCGTAGCGGCGCCCTAAACCCCAAGGCCCGGATCACGAATCATCATTCTCGGAAAACGATGGAAGGCCGCAACCTCTGTCGCGCCGGCGAGACGCCCGCGCGACGCAAGAAATTAGGCCGGAGGCGCGGCAGGCTTGGCGCCGGGTGTAGGGATCGGAATGGAGTAATATCCCTTGCGGGCCCGAACGATCACGTCCTTGCGATCGGTCTGAATACGAATGGTGTGGTACTTACCGTCCGGCGAGCGGCCCGCGGGGCTATAGGCCAGCGCGTATTGATGCCGCAATTCGTCTCCAATATCCAGAAACGACTGCCCCAGATCATCCACCTTGTAGGGAAAGAAAGCGCGGCCGCCGGTTTCCGTGGCAAGCTGTTCCATCACCTTATCGCCTTCGCCCTTTTCATACTTGCGGCTGATGCGCCGGGAGGGATCTTTTTCGTCCTCGGCTGATATCCAATCCGTGCTCGTGCTGATCGAGTAGATGATGACGCCGGCTCGCTGAGCCATTTCGACGGCCTCGCCGCGCGAGTGGCTGCTGCTGTTGTCATCGCCGTCGGAAATCACCACCAGCACGCGCCGCACATCGGTATTCGCCTCTTTCGGAACCGGCGAGTTCTTCAACAAATGAGTGCTGGCCGTATACACCGCATCGTACAGGGAGGTGCCGCCGCCGGCGCGCTGCTTTAGAATCGTGTCGCGAATGTCGCCGGTATCGCCCGTAAAATCCCTGATGATCTGCGGGCCGTCATCGAAGGTCATCAGGAACGCCTGATCCCGTCCGCGCCGTATGGCGTTAAAAATAAAATCGATGGCGGCATCCTGCTCAAATTTCAGGCGCTCGCGAATACTGTTTGAAGTATCCAGCACCATGCCGATGCGCAACGGAAGATCCGTGGGCTGGCTGAAGTCGATAATTTCCTGCTGCGCACCGTCATCGAATACTTTGAAATTTTCCCGCTGCAGGTCGGTAACCAGCTTTTCGCGCTTGGTGACCACGCTGAACAGGACTTCCACGAGGTTCACGTTGCGGACGATCGCGCCCTGGCGGTCAGCCTGCGCAGGCGCCGCAGGAGGAGTTTGCGCGGGCGCAGATGGCGCAGGTGAAGATTGGGCGGGCGGAGCTGGCGCCGGCGCGGAAGGCTGAACCTGCTGCGCGCCAACTACCGCGACCGCCGCTAGAATGCCCAAAATCGCGATCCAACGAATATGGTTTTTCATGCTGATCATACGTACGGCGCAAGCGCGGCCTGAATCTCCGCGGCACTCCAACCCAAAGTTGATCCTAACTGATCGAAGTATACCCGCAAATCTCGCGGCAAGGGGGCGCGAACTTCCACCCATTCGCCGCTGGAAGGATGCGAAAATCCGATGAGCGCGGCGTGAAGGAAGTTGCGTTCGAGAACCGGAAGATTGCGCGTGCCGGCCTTTAATCCGCGTGGCGCTCCGTACAGCGTATCGCCCACCACGGGGTGGCCGATGGCCGCAAAGTGCGCGCGGATCTGGTGCGTGCGGCCGGTGTGCAGCACCGCCTCGATCAGCGTGCAACGGTCCAGGCGCGCCACCACCCGCCAGTCGGTCCGGGCGTGGCGGCCCTTGGTTGCGCGGGCCGTCATCCGCGTGCGGCGGTGCGGATCCCGCGAGATGGGCAATGTGATCGTTCCGGAATCGCGCGGAATCTTTCCGTGCACCAGCGCCAGATAAATTTTCCGGACGTTGCGCGAACGGAATTGCTCGGAAAGATGTTCGTGGGCCTGGTCATTGCGCGCAACGACCATCGCGCCGGAAGTCTCGCGATCCAGCCGGTGCACGATCCCCGGACGCAGCGCGCCTCCCGCGCCGGAGAGGTTTCCCAGGCGATGCAGCAGCGCGTTCACCAGCGTCCCGCGGGAATGTCCCGCCCCGGCGTGAACCACCATCCCAGCGGGCTTGTTCACGATCACAAAATCGGCATCCACGTAAAGCAGATCGAGCGGCAGATCTTCCGGCTGCGCTTCCGGAGCGGGCCGTTGCAACACAGCGATCTCGACGATTTCTCCCGCTGAAACTCGATGAGCGACCTTGGCGATGCGCCCATCGACATGAACGTGCCCTTCACGGATCAGTTCCTGGATGCGCGTGCGGCTAAGTTCCGGCAGGCGCTGGGCGATAAACAAATCCAGGCGCCGCCCAACATCGAGCGATGTCGCGGTGAGGGATTGGTTTTTAGTAGCACAGACTTCCGTCTGTGGATTTTTCTTCGTCGTATCCAATTCGGCGTGTCCGGTGTGTCTTGAAGGGCGCCCCGCGTGATTCCAGTCGGCAGCGTTACAAAAAGCCACAGACTGAAGTCTGTGCTACTAAACGCGTCCTCGTTTTTCCGTTGGCAGCGCCTGTCGTTGCCGCGAGCCCACCAGCAACTCAACCAGCACGAAGATCGCGCCAACCGTAATTGCCGAGTCGGCCACGTTGAACGCCGGCCAGATGTACGTCCATAGCCGCACTTCCATGAAATCCGTGACGCTGCCATGCATCACGCGGTCCAACGCGTTTCCGGCGGCGCCTCCGAGGATCAGCGCAAGGCCGCATTGCGCGAACGTTCCTCCCGCGCGGCCGGTCACGATCGCCCACACCAGCAGAATCATCACCAGCACCGAGCTGGCAACCAGTACCGGCGCGAGCCACGACGACTTCGATTCCGAAAACATGCTGAACGCGATGCCCGGATTTTGGCTGTGAACGAGTACAACGATATCCGAAACGATGGAACGCCGGAAAAACGGGCTGGTGCGCTCGATGGCGAATTTCGTGGCCCGGTCCGCGGCCAGCACCCCGAGCGACAGCCACAGCCAGCGCGCATTGCGCATCAGGACGCGGCCCCTTGTCCTTCCGCATGGGCCGAAGCCGGGAGCTCCGCTTCAATTTCGGTGAGCGCCTTCACGCAGCGGTCGCAGACCGTGGGGTAATCCGTGTTCTCGCCCACGTGCGTGGAATAATTCCAGCAGCGCTCGCACTTTTTTCCGTCGGCGTGTTGCACCGCTACGCTCAATCCCGGGAGCATTTCCGATTTTTGCGCGTCGGCCGAAGCCGCCGATGCCAGTTCCACCTGCGAAACGATAAAGAGCCCCGGCAGCCAACCCTTGTATTCTTCCAGCAGCGGAGCCAAATCCGGTCCGGCGCTCAATATAACTTTCGCCTCCAGCGCGCTCGAAATTGTTTTGGCGTTGCGCGCGGCTTCGAGCGTGCGTAGCACTTCCGTGCGCAACACCAGCAACTTTTCCCAGTTCGCCGTCTTGTTGTCACCTAGCGGAGGGCCGAAGGCCTCCACGTCAGGAAATAACGCGAGATGCGCGCTCTCCACGTCTCCCGCCACGCGAGGAAAATATCTCCAAATCTCCTCAGAGGTAAAAACCATGATCGGCGTCGCCAGGCTCAGTAGCGCCTTGGATATGCGATACACCGCCGTTTGCGCCGAACGCCGCGAATGGTTGCGCGCGGCGAACGTATAGAGGCGGTCTTTCAGCACATCGAAATAAAACGCACTGAGGTCCACCACCGCGAAATCATGCAGCGCGTGGAAGACGCGATGAAATTCAAAACCCTCATACCACTTGCGGCATTGCGCAACGAGTTCCGCCGTGCGCGACAACATCCAGCGATCGAGCTCTTCCATTTCAGCGTCCGGCACGGCATCTCGCGCGGGATCGAAATCGGCGAGATTGCCGAGCGCGAAGCGAAACGTGTTGCGCAGCTTGCGGTACGCATCGGAAAGCTGCGTCATCACGTTGTCCGACATGCGCACGTCCGCGGTGTAATCCTGCGAAGCGACCCACAGCCTCAGCAGATCCGCGCCCCACTTCTCGCACACTTCGGTTGGCAGCACGGTGTTGCCGAGCGATTTGGACATTGGCTGGCCTTTGCCATCAAGCGTCCAGCCGTGCGTCACCACCTGCCGGTAGGGAGCGCCGTTGCGCACCGCTACGCCCACCAGCAGCGAACTATGGAACCATCCGCGATATTGATCCGGCCCTTCCAGATACATGTCCGCGGGCCACGGAAGTTCCAGGCCGTCGGCATCGAGGCGATTCAGCACTGCGAGATGCGAAGAACCGGAATCGAACCACACATCCAGAATGTCAGTTTCCTTCCGCCATTCCGATGCTCCGCATGAACACTGCGTGCCTGCGGGCAAAAGTTCTTCCACGGTGTGCGTGAACCACGCGTCGGCGCCTTCCTTCGTAAACCAATTCTGAACGAGCGCGTGCAGCGCCGCATAGTCATCAAACTGCTTGCCGCACTTCTGGCAATAAAGGATCACCAGCGGCACGCCCCAGTATCGCTGCCTTGAGACGCACCAGTCGGGCCGCTCCGCGATCATCG
The DNA here is from genome assembly GCA_963695945.1 of uncultured Acidobacteriota bacterium. Lineage (GTDB taxonomy): Bacteria > Acidobacteriota > Terriglobia > Acidiferrales > UBA7541 > Palsa-360. The sequence continues at coordinate 13,770 of CAVOIX010000098.1, forward strand.
AATGAATGCGCTCAGCGCCCCACTCGGGCATCCATTTCACCTTGGGAATTTCCGCCAGCGCGCGTGCGCGAATCGGGCCAGCTCCTTTTCCGTAGCCGTCGAGGTCGATAAACCATTGTTCGGTGGCCCGGAAAATCACCGGATTGTGGCAGCGCCAGCAATGCGGGTAACTGTGCGAAAGTTTTTGTTCACCAAGCAGCGCCCCACGATCGCGCAGCAACTGCACGACGATCGGATTGGCCTCAAAAACTGTTTTGCCTTTGTATTCCGGCAATCCTTCGAGATAGCGCCCCTGTCCGTCAATCGGCGCGTACGCCTCGATGCCATATTTCTGCCCAGTCTGAAAGTCCTCCACGCCATGCCCCGGCGCGGTATGTACGATGCCGGTGCCCTGATCAAGCGTGACGTAATCGGCCAGAACCGCGGGCACAATCAAATCGAGAAAGGGGTGCTTGAATTTCAGTTCGGCAAGTTCTCGGCCCTTCCATGGTCCGCGCACGCTCGCGGCTTCCAGCTTCAACGCATCAAGCGCGGGGCCCACCAGATCCGCTGCCAGCAGTAACGCTCCCGCGGAGGTTTCGGCCACCACATAGTCGTAGTCCGGATGAAACGCCAGCGCGCGATTGTGCGGCAGCGTCCAGGGGGTGGTGGTCCAGATGACTCCGCTAACCCCAGCGCCAAGTTTTTCCGCAGCCTCGCCCGGCTCAACCGCAAACTTCACCCAGATCGAGGGACTGGTGTGGTCCTCGTACTCCACTTCGGCTTCCGCTAGCGCCGTGGAATCGAAGATGCACCAGTACACTGGTTTCAATCCGCGATACACATAGCCATTCTCCAGAAACGTGACTAACGCGTCCGCGATGGTCGCTTCGTACTGCGGGCTCATGGTCAGATACGGATCTTCCCACTGCCCCAACACGCCCAGGCGCTTGAAATCCCTGCGGTGCTGATCTACATAGCGCGAGGCGAATTCGCGGCACATGCGCCGGAATTCTCCGGGAGGCACGCTGCCCTTCTTCCCGCCCAACTCTTTTTCCACCTGCGTTTCGATCGGCAGCCCGTGGCAGTCCCAACCGGGGACGTAGGGCGCGCGAAATCCGGCCATGGTTTTTGACTTGACTACCATGTCCTTCAAAATTTTGTTCAGACCGGTCCCGAGATGGATCGTGCCGGTCGGATAGGGCGGACCGTCATGCAGGACGTAGTGCGGCGAGCCGGCGCGAGCCTTCTGGATGCGGTGATACAGCCGGTTCTCTTCCCATTCCGCAAGCTGCTTGGGCTCGTTCTGCGGCAGTCCGGCCTTCATCGGGAAAGCCGTGCGCGGCAAGTTCAGAGTGCTTTTCAAGTCGACAATTTTGGGCATAAGTTAGCTTCGAGTGCGGACTGTCCTTTCAGCACGGAGCCCGTCTAAGCAAGCGTGAACGCGCCAGAAAAAGCTCGGCGCGCCGGGCCAGGACAGTTTTTTCTGTACTGCCGCGCCGGTAACGTCTAGTCTGGAAACCAGCTTCCGCGTGGTAACGGCACAATGTTACAATGGATTTGGCAGTGTGTCAGCCGCCCTGCCCCGCTGGGCATCCATTCGTGTCGTGAGAGAATCGTACAGCGAGTGACATTTTTCGGTCAGGCGAGGCAAAGCATTCCTTGAGCACCATTGCGCCAAAGTGGAGTGAACCGGGAACGCCACCGCCCAAGGTGGTCCTGCCCGAGGGTACCACTGCGCCGCGCCTGGGAGGCTCGCAGAAGCCGCTTTCCCGCGGATTCATGTCCAACCTCAGGGACTTCCTGATGGAACGTCCCATCAAAGTCGACAAAAATGCGCGCGGCGAAGTTTTTACCATTGCGGAATATCGGCGGCGGTTTAGCTGAAAATTTTAAGGAATGGTTCAAGCCAACGCCGAAGGCCGTCTCTTCGCGCATGACGGTTGACTGGCAGCCTGCCTACAAAGTTCTTTGGCAGAATATTCGCGATGTTATTTCACCTCCCAAACTGCCGCCGCTCAAGGTGACCAGCCAGCCGGTGAAGGTGAAGGAAATCTGGTCCAAGGATAAAGCGTTCGGGCCTTCGCAGGCCATCGCGCTTGGCGTTCATGTAGCCATCACGATTCTGGTTTTCTCTCCACTGCTCTATACAGTGGTCACAAAAGCGACCGCCAATCCCGTCAATAACACGCTCGTCACGCCGATTGATATTTCCGATTACGCGGCAAAACTGCCACCCGGGCAAGGACAAGGCCGGCGGCGGCGGTGGCGGCGGTGAGCGCAATCCTATTCCCGCAACCAAGGGTCGCGCGCCGAAGTTCAGCTTTAACCAGATCGCCCCGCCGATGGTTCACCCGAAGGCCGATTCCAACATCCAGGCGACTCTGCTTGGCCCGCCGGATCTGAAAATTCCCAGCCCGAATATGGACAACTACGGCGATCCGCTTTCCAAGCTCATGAATGATTCTGGCGGACCCGGCGGCGGCAGCGGCATCGGAAGCGGCACGGGCACCGGCATTGGCAGCGGAGAAGGCGGCGGCCTCGGACCGGGTTCTGGCGGCGGAACCGGTGGCGGAGCCTACCATCCGGGCACGAATGGCGTTGGCTATCCTTCGTGCGTTTATTGCCCCGATCCGAAATATTCCGAAGAAGCGCGCAAGGCGAAATATCAGGGCACGGTGGTTCTCCAGGCGGTAATCACGCCGGATGGCCGCGCCACGGAAATTCAGGTCGTGAAAGGCCCAGGACTGGGCCTCGAAGAAAAAGCGGTGGAAGCCGTGAAGCAATGGCGCTTCAAACCCGCAAATGGCCCCGGCGGCAAACCGGTTCCAGTGATCGTCCCTATCGAAGTAACGTTCCGCCTATTGTAATTTTCCCGCCGCGCATAGCACAGCGACTCCTCGCTGTGCGCTTTTGTAAGCGTCTCCGCAAGGTTTCCTTGTCCCGGTCAGTCGCAAAACCCGCACAGCGAGGAGTCGCTGCGCTACCCAAGACGACGCCCAAACTAAAACCGTGGCCTTCCGCCGCAACGGAATGCATTTATTGCCGTTTCGCCGTGAATTGATTAGCATTCCGGCGAGAGGTGCCCGCCTTGAAAAAATCGAAACCTACTCGTACAGCGAGTCTGTTCCTGGCTAGCGCGCAAGAGAGGCTCGCTAACCTGGATCTGCCGCTGATCGTCAAATCGCTGCAGCAACTTTCCGAGGAGGAAATCTGGTGGCGGCCGAATGAGGCGTCCAACAGCGCGGGCAATCTGGTCCTGCACTTGTGCGGAAATGTGCGCCAGTGGATTGTCTCGCACTTGGGCGGCGCGGAGTTCCGGCGGGATCGCGACCGGGAATTTGCGGAGCGGGGAGCGATCCGGCGCAACGAACTGGTCGCTCAATTGCGCCGCACCGTTCGCGACGCTTCGCGGGTGTTGATGAAGATGTCAGACGATTCGCTGGCCGCCAAACATACCATCCAAGGCCTGCATGTGAACGGGCTGGAGGCGGTATTTCACGTGGTCGAGCATTTCAGCTATCACACCGGCCAAATCATTTACATCACGAAAGTCAGGCGCGCCCGCGATTTACGATTCACACGGCTACCCGCGGCAAAGCCCGAGAAAATTCTCGACACAAAGTAGCACCGCCGCGAGTACGCTGCGGAAACATACCCTCGCGGAACCATTTCCAACGGCATTGCGGCGGGGTACACTGCGCCATGACTTCTATAACCAAGAAATCCTATCTCTGCGCGATCGTTCTGTTGGTGGGAGCTTGCATCAGCCTGCACCCGGCTCACGTCGCGGCGCAATCCACAGGGCGCATCGAGTTCACGGCGCGCGTGTCGCCCACCGGCGGACAGCCTGAGCCCGTCCGGCAAATGACGTTTTATCTGCTGCGCAAAAGTGTGGCGGACATCCGCGCGGAAGCACTGCAATGGGGGCCGGGAACGGGACTGGATAAATTCATAGACGGTTTGAGTGTTACGCCGGAATTGAAAGCCTGGATGACCAAACATCATTCCGTGCTTCTCTCCGGAGACGACTTCACGAAAGGCCTCACTCCCGAAAACGTCGTGGACATTCCCGAGTTTTTCAAGGCCTATATGTCGCATAATGAAGCTTACCGGGGCGCAGGTTTCCCGGAGCCGAAATACAAGGAAAAGGACCGCGAGTCCAATCCGGAAAAATACAAGGAGCAGAAAGAAGATTATAAAGCGGCCATACGCAAATTTATCGCCAACGCCCCGGCCACCAAACAAGGGATGGACCTGGAATTGATCGATCTGAATCCCGATCCGAAGTGGGAGTCCATGCAGAACAAGCAGCGCCAGCTCGTGGAGACCCGCGCATTTCAACTGGCACAGGAGCGTTATCTCGTGACCCACGCCGATACCGACCTCGATGGGCGCGGCTCCTTCTCCGGCATTGCTCCCGGAAATTATTGGATCGGCATGTTTGGCGCGGAAGCGATTTCCGGCGACGTTCACCTGCACTGGGATCTTCCCGTCACCGTCCGTCCGGGCCAAACCGCCAACCTGGAACTCTCCAACTTCAACTCGGTTCGGTCCAACACCACGGCCCAAAATTCCAATAACTGAGGATTCCTCCGGTAGTGACCCGTCCAGACAAGAGCGTGGCCTAGATGGGCACCTGGCCGCTGTGGATCGCATTTAACGCCGGTGTCGCGTTCCTGCTCCTCCTGGACCTGGGACTGTTTCACCGGCGCGCCCATGTGATTGCGTTGCGCGAAGCCCTGATCGAAAGCGCTGCGTGGATCGCTCTCTCGCTCGGCTTCGGCGCGTGGATTTACGTTTCACACGGACCCGCTCCGGGGCTCGAATTTTTCGCCGGCTATGTTGTTGAGAAATCTCTCAGCCTGGACAATGTTTTTGTATTCCTGCTGATCTTCCAGTACTTTCGCGTCGATCCCCGCTACCAGCACCGGCTGCTGTTCTGGGGCGTATTGGGTGCCCTCGTGATGCGCGGCGTAATGGTCGCGGCGGGCGCGGCGCTGATTTCCCGATTCGACTGGGTCCTCTACGTCCTTGGGGCATTTTTGTTGTACTCGGGATTCAAGTTATTTGGCACCGATCACATCGTGCACCCGGAGAAAAATCCGGTGGTGCGCTGGGCGCAAAAGTTTCTGCCGCTAACCGATACTTCGCAGTCCCAGTCTTTAGTAGTGCGGGAAAATGGGCGATGGCTTTTCACGCCATTTTTTATCGTGGTGATCGTGCTGGAAACCACCGATCTGCTGCTGGCGGTTGACTCGATTGCCGCCGTGTTCGGAGTGACGCGCGATCCCTTTATCGTCTACAGCTCCAACGTTTGCGCCATCCTCGGTCTGCGCGCGCTGTACTTCCTGCTGGCCGGAATCCTGCAGTATTTTCAGTACCTGGATGAAGGCCTCGCGATCACGGTCATGTTTATCGGGGCCAAGATGCTCGCCAACCCGTGGATCCACATTTCCACCGGACTCTCTCTGGCGATAGTTGGCAGCATCATCGCCATCGCGATTCTGCTCTCCGTCATTCGGCCAAAACCGAAGGCGAAACCCACGGAGGAGGCCGATGAAAGCGGGCAACCCCGCGTGATTCCGCAGCCACCACCGGAATCCATAGGACTTCTGGCGGACACGGATCCCCGACGACGCGCCCAGGTTGCGCGGGAGCTTTTCACGGCTGGAATCGAGCGTCTACGCGGCTCGCTCGAAAAATGGGAAACGGACGAGGAGTTCCGGAAGCTCATCGTGCGGGAAAACGCTGCCGACTCAGGCCAAGAAAATATGCATGCGGCGAAACTTACCGTGGGAATTGCAGTCTCCAGCGAAACCTTCCATAAAATTCGCACCGCCAACGGCGCACCGCCCCTCGCCGAGGCACCGCCCGATCAGGATGTTCTGGAATTCGAGTTGGAATTCTCAGAGAGCGGCGCATCATACGCGCGGCTGGACATTTTGACTGCGAAGTCGCCGGGAGGAAATGGAGCGATCGCGCGTTTTCTTGAAAAATTTGGCGAAGGGATTCAGCAAGTGGAACTCGACGTGACGGAGGTCGACCGCGCAACGGAAATCCTGCGCACTCGTTTCAAAGTCGAGCCGGTCTACCCAGCGACGCGCGGCGGGGCGAACGGCACGCGCGTGAATTTTTTTCTCGTTGCCGGGCCCAACAATCAAAAAGTGTTGCTGGAGCTGGTGGAGGGCCACCGGTAGGACACGCTTCACGGCTGTCTGGTTGATCGCTGCGTGCCAACAATCTAACGCAGGCAGGCTGAAACCCATCCTACGAAGACTTCCCGTACACCGGAATTGCTGCGCCATGAATCACCCGCGCGTCGTCCGAACACAAAAAAAGAATCACGCGTGCGATTTCATTCGGCTTTGGCCACTTCGCAAAATCGGCGTCCGGCATGGCCTTGCGGTTGGTGGGCGTATCGATAATGCTCGGCAAAACGGAATTCACATTGATGTTGTACGGCATCACGTCCGCCGCCAGCGAATCCATCATGGCCAGCGCAGCGGCCTTCGATGCAGCATACAGCGCTCCTCCCGCGGCATGATCGAAAGCCGCCTTCGACGCGATGTTCACGATCCAGCCGCGATTCTGCTTGATCATTTGCGGCACAATGGCCCGCGCCAGAACAAATCCCGCCTTCAAATTCAGCTGCAGCATCTTGTCGTAGGTTCGCGGATCCGTTTCCCACAGCTTCGTCCCGCCCGCATATCCGCCCACCGTATTCACCAGGATATCGAGCCTTCCGTGCTGCTCCACGGCATCGGCAATAAATTTGTCGACAGCCTGCGCGTTGGTCACATCTACGTTCACGCCCGCCGGAGGCTCCGCGCCGATCCGCTGAGCGGCGGAAACGACGCCGGCGAATTCGTCCGCCATAACGTAGGTAACCACCACTTTCGCCCCCGCCTCCAGGAAGGCCATGGTCACTTCGCGGCCCAATCCGCCAGTTCCGCCGGTAACCAAAACAACTTTGTCATGGAAATTCATCGAGCCCCCGAATTTGGCGCTGCTCCGCGCAAAAAAGATTTATCGCCTACCGTGGCGCAGACTTCCGCCAGTGGAATTTTGGCTTTGCGAACACCAAACTCCACAGGCTAAAAGCCTACGCCATAATTCCTACTCTCCAGTCTGGTCCAGCAGCTTCGACACCAAGCCAGTCCAGCCCGTTTGATGGCTGGCGCCCAATCCCACCCCGGTCTCTCCATGAAAATATTCATAAAACAGAATGAGATCACGCCAGAAGGGGTCATTCTGAAATTGATCGTTGTCGCCATAAACCGGCCGGCGCCCGTTTTCGTCGCGCAGGAAAATATGAGTCAAGGATCGTGAGATCCGCGCGCCGACGTCCCACAGAGACATCTGCTGGCACGAGCCGGCGGGGCATTCCACTTGAAAATCATCGCCGTAATAGTGATGAAACTTCTGCAGCGATTCAATCATCAGGAAATTGGTGGGAAACCATACCGGCCCGCGCCAGTTCGAATTTCCGCCGAACAGTCCGCTTTGCGATTCCCCGGGCTCGTAATCCACGCGATATTCGTTACCGTTCACCGAAAGAATATAAGGATGCGCGGCGTGATATTTGGACAACGCGCGTATGCCGTGCGGCGAGTAAAACTCATCCTTGTCCAGCATGTAACCGACCAGCCGCACGAGTTGCTTGGAGTCCACCAGGGAGAGCAGACGGCGCGGACCGTTCGCCGACATCTGGCTGGAATCCACGCGCGAAGCAAAGCCCGGCATATTGTCGAGAAACCACTGCATACGCCGCTGAAATCCCGGCAGCCGCGCAATCAACTCCGGTTCCAGCGTCTCCACCGCAAATAGCGGGATCAACCCCACCATCGACCGCACCTTCAAGTAATGCTGCTCGCCGTTCGGAAGGTGCACCGCGTCGTAGAAAAAACCGTCCTCTTCATCCCATAGCGACATGCCTTCGCCGCCATGGGCATTAATCGCGCTAGCGATGTAAACGAAGTGCTCAAAGAACTTGCTGGCTACATCTTCGTAAGCGGGATCCTCACGAGCCAGTTCCAGCGAGATCGCCAGCATATTCAGGCAATACATTCCCATCCAGCTGGTGCCGTCCGACTGCTCCAGGTGGCCGCCAGTGGGCAACGGCTGCGAGCGATCGAATACGCCGATATTGTCCAGGCCCAGAAAGCCGCCTTGAAACACGTTCATTCCGTCGGGATCCTTGCGATTGACCCACCACGTAAAATTCAGTAGCAGCTTGTGAAACACACGCTCGAGAAAGACCCGGTCGGCGCATCCGCGAATGCGCTTTTCGATCTTGTAGACGCGCCACGCCGCCCACGCGTGCACTGGCGGATTCACGTCGCCAAACGCCCACTCGTACGCGGGCAATTGCCCGTTCGGATGCATATACCACTCGCGCAGCAGCAGGATGAGCTGCTCTTTGGCAAAGTCCGGATCGACCAGTGACAGCGCCACCGTGTGAAACGCCAGGTCCCAGGCGGCGAACCACGGATACTCCCATTTGTCGGGCATGGAGAGTACGTCGGCGTTGTAAAGATGCGCCCAGTCGCTGGTTGCGCCGTCTTCTTGCGTTCCTCGGGCGGCGGAGGCTGCCAGGATCTCCCACCAGCCAGGTACGTACGTCGTAGTGATAGGACTGCTTGGACCACAGCATGCCCGCAGCGCCTGCCGCATCACCCGGTGCGCGTCTTCCGGAGCGTTCCTGAGGAAAACGGTCGCGCGTAAAATTGGTCGGCTTCTACCGCGCCGCTAGGTCGAATATCTTTCGAACGACGCGTCGAATGGATTCGCCACTGCGTCTGTCGGCGTCGCATGTGGTCAGTCGCAAGCGAACAGTGACGGAAGCGCCCGGCGCAATTTTGAAGTGGTAGTGCGCCGCGCATTTCGTGCCCTTTTGCGCGGGATTACAGCTTCCTTCACGCCGCCCATACATACTCGTGGAAAGCTGTCCTTCACGTACGGCGGAGCGTTTGGAACACCAAACACCCGCTCTATAATTGGTTTCGTTTTCGGTAAAGAGCATCTCCGGCGCGCCTTCGACCAGCAGCCAGCGCTTGCCGTAACGGCTTTCCTCCGCCTCCACCACGGCGGCGCCCTTAAAATCCGCATCGCGCGAAAGCGGGGATGCCCATGCTTCTCCCCGAACGACCAGATATTGCGAAACCACAGCGTTGGCAGCAGATCGAGTTGCGCTTCCTCCGGCCCGCGATTCCAGGCGGTGATTTTAATCAGAATGTCTTCCGGCGTCGGCCTTGGCATATTCCATGAACACGTCAAAATAGCGGTTCTCGTTGAACACACCCGTGTCCATCAACTCGAATTCCGGATCGCGTTTTCCTCTTTTGTGGTTTTCGGCTACGAGTTGGTCGTAGGGGAAGGCTGCCTGCGGATACTTATACAGATACTTCATGTAGGAGTGCGTGGGCGTTGCGTCCAGGTAGAAGTAATATTCCTTCACGTCCTCGCCATGGTTGCCTTCGTTCCCGGTCAGACCGAACAGGCGCTCTTTCAGGATATGATCGCGGCCGTTCCAAAGAGCCAGCGCGAAACACATGCGCTGATGACGGTCGCAAATGCCTCCGATTCCGTCTTCCCCCCAGCGGTAGGCGCGCGAACGGGAATGCTCGTGCGGAAAATATTCCCATGCCGTCCCACTTGGACTGTAATCCTCGCGAACCGTTCCCCACTGCCTCTCCGCGAGGTACGGCCCCCAGCGCTTCCAATGCTTGGCGCGCTGGCGGGATTCGTCAAGGCGCTGTTCTTCGGCTGTCATGAAATTGGTCCTCGCTCCGGTCCTGAAAGGGGAGTGCCGCCGGAAGGTCCGGGAAACAGAAGTATGGCTGGAAAAGAGTAGCACAGAGTCTGGTCTGAGGGTTTCGCGTTTCGGTGGCGCGCGCCGGCGGCTGTGTCATCTGCCGTTCCACGTTTTGTAACCCGCTAAAGCTCCAAGACTTGCCCTGGCGAGGCGCCTTGATGAAGACGCCCTCAGAGTGTCCGGCCAAAAGCGTGAAGTGATATTTGCATGCGGAACTATCCAACCAATTAATTACTTATCCTGGACACGGCGAGTTCCTCGGTGACACTGACTTCGCCGGGCGTGCAACGGGTAGTATTGCCTCCCACCAACCGTGATTTCTACCGGCTCGGCCTGGGCGTCGATCTGGTTAATTTAATCAGTAAACTCGCGACGAAACCGAAGGCCACAACACCGAATGCCGCCTCGCCCGCGAGTTAGGCGGCTCGAGTTTCTCGGCGATTCGCGGGCGCAGTTGTGCGAACCGCGACGCCGTTAGTGAATCTCAATCACTCGCGCCTGGCGCACGGCGGTAATCGCGCGCAGTTCGCCAAGAACTTCCGCCGGAACTTTTTGGTCCACATTGACGATGCCGATGGCCTCGTCCGAACTGTGTACCCGGCCGAGGGCAAAGCTGGCGATGTTGATATTGTGCTTTCCGAGCAGCGTGCCGACGCGCCCGATCACGCCGGGAACATCCTGGTTGCGGAAAAGCAGCAGGAACCCGGTGAGCGGTGCATCGATGTCAATGTTATTCACGCCGAGTATGCGCAACGCATTGTTCAGGCCAATCATGCCCAGCACGGAAACACTTTCCCAATCCATGCGCAGCGCCACACCCAGGGAATTCGTGTACTTGGCGCGCCGCGCGCTACGCACCTCGACCACTTCGATTCCCCTCGCCTTGGCAAAATTCCCGGCATTTATTAAATTGATCTGCCCGGCCAGCATGTGGCCCAGCACGCCCTTCAGCACGGCGTTTTTCACCAGGTGCGTATTCAAATCGGCCAGACCGCCGTCATAGCTGATCGAAACTTCCGTAAACGGCTTCTCTGTCAGTTGCGCGACAAACTCGCCCAACTTTTCTCCGAGTTGCAGGTACGGTTCCAGCTTCTTGAACTCTTCCGGAGAAATCGACGGCATGTTTACGGCATTCTTTACGGCGCCGGTTTTCAAATAGTCGCGCAACTGCTCCGCGATGCGCGTGCCCACCACTTTTTGCGCCTCTTCGGTGGATCCCGCGATGTGCGGTGTGGCGATCACTTTGGGATGCTGCACCAGTTTCGGATCGGCAGGCGGCTCGGCTTCAAAAACATCAGTCCCGCGCCGCCTACCTTTCCGCTTTCCAGTGCGGCCAGCAACGCCGCTTCATCCACCAGTTCGCCGCGCGCGCAATTGGCGATGCGCACGCCTTTTTTCATCAGCGCAATCGATTTTGCGCTGATCACATGGCGAGTCTCCGGCGTGAGCGAGGAATGCAGGCTGATAAAGTCGCTGGTCTTGAACAGCTCTTCGAGCGGGACGAGGCGGATATTCTGCTCATTCGCCAGAACCGCGGAGACATAAGGATCGAAGGCCACGACCTTCATCTTGTGGGCCTGGGCGAGTCGCGCGACTTCCGTGCCGATCGTGCCCAGGCCGATGAGGCCCAGCGTTTTGTCGCGCAATTCGCTGCCCGTAAATTTCTTTTTCTCCCACTGCCCGGCCTTCATCGATGCGTCCGCCTGCGCGACAGGATGGGCCATGGCCAACAGCATGGTCATGGTGTGTTCGGCCACGCTGATAGCATTGCCGCCCGGCGTGTTCATCACCAGAACGCCCTTGCGCGTCGCGGCGTCCGGGCGCGGGATTTGTGGTGGTGTGAAGGATGCGAGGCGCGGGCCTCACCATCGAGCGGAAGGCTGGCTCACGCCGAGAGTTAACCCGAAGAGAGGTCCCTCGCTGCGCTCCCTTCGCGACTGCAGTCAGGGCCGGCGGGATGACAATATAAGAGAGCCCTTCGAACCGGCTGGTCGGGCTTAGGGATTTGTAGAACGGATGCAACCCTTCGAACCGGCTGGTCGCGCTTAGGGGATTTGTAAAACGGATGCAGCCCGTGGAACCGGCTGGTCGGGCTTAGGGATTTGTAGAACGGATGCAACCCTTCGAACCGGCACTGCCGGTTCTCAGGGTGAATCGCCCTGCAGGGCGATTCAGGGGGAATTATCGTTGCCGAAGAGGACTTTTCAGCCCGCATTGCGGCGCAGGCATAAGAAGCACGGATTTCGCAAACGGATGAAATCTCAGGGTGGACGGAAAGTCCTTGCAGGACGCCGCAAGAAGGGACGCCACAGCCTCACGCGCGTCTGACCCGCCACGGCTCGAATTTCCCCGCGAAGCTCGATTGGTGCGCCGGAGTGAGTACGATGCGGTGTATCGAGAGGGGCGGCGGCGCAAACGAGCCGGAAGTCCACGGTATTTCTACGTCCCAATGGCCTCGCACACAGCCGATTCGGCTGGAGCATAAAAAAGGCGCTGGGAATGCGGTCCGGCGCAACCGAATCCGGCGATGCCTACGCGAAATATTGAGATTGCACCGACAGGAGATCGCCCCAGGATGGGATGTTGTGATTCATCCACGCAGCTCGGCAGCCACGGCGGAGTTTACGGGGTTGGCGCAGGAATTGTTGAAGGTGATGCCGCGGCGGGACGAGGCGGCTCGGCCGAGTTGAGCGCGGTAGTCGCGGGAAAACCCTACCCGTACAACATCCAACACCGAAGTCATGCTTTACTAATGCGAAGACATAATCTAGGAGGACACGAGCCGGTGTCATAACTTTCCAACGCCTTCTATCCGTCAAAGGCGAAGTGGTAAAAACCGCAAAAACAGGAGGCACCCTCGGTATTCTCGAACAAGTTCAACATTCCTCCGCTGAGGATTCTCCCTGTGACAAGTCAAGCTCCCCACAAGCAA
>CAVOIX010000099.1:0-17423 GCA_963695945.1 uncultured Acidobacteriota bacterium
TTCTCGTTATCTGCGGGTTGCCGATCGGTCCAGTCTACTGCGCTGAAACGTTGAATGCGGCCCCGTTAATTGGCGGCTTACACCCTGAGCGGCGCCTCCCTATCGTCAAAGTCCCTTCGGCCCCAACCCCTGGCGCCGATAAAACGTGATCATTTCGGCATAATTCGGCTTCTGGACTTGATTCCACTGTGCGGCACATGCTCCCCGTCGACCTCAATAGTAGGCCACGAATCCAGCATACACCTGGAAGCTGTCGTGAAGCTCCGTCGCACAGATCTCTCAGGGACGGGGACTGTTCTCGTGCGAGAAGACTATGAGCTCTGGATCTTCGACGCAGATGGAGATGAAGGTTCCTGGCCAATATGAGCCATGAAATCCGTACACCGATGAATGGCGTAATGGGCATGGCCTGGCTCCTCCTGGAAACTAGACTGACTCCCGAACAGCGCCAATATGCGGAAATCATCAATAAAAGCAGTAAGGCCCTCCTGACGGTCATCAGCGACATTCTCTATTTCTCTAAAATCGAAGCCCAGAAACTTTCGCTGGAAATGATGGATTTCGATCTGCATACGCCGGTCCGTGAAGCCGCCGAGATGGTGGCGGCCGACGCGCACAAAAAGGGACTCGAAATCACTTGCGAGATCGCCCGCGACGTTCCTTCCCTGCTGCGTGGAGATCCGGCCCGTCTGCGCCAGGTCCTGGTGAACATCCTGGCCAACGCCGTAAAATTCACGGCGCATGGAGAAATTGCGTTGAGCGTGGGTCTCGAAGCCGAGTACCAGGGCACGGCAACCCTGCGACTCCAGTAAGGACTCCGGCATGGATTTCCGAGGAGAAAGCCCCGTCCTGTTCGCTCCTTTGTGCAAGGTGACGGATGACAACTCGCAAATTCGGTGGGACTGGCCTGGGATTGACGATTTCCAAACAACTGGTCGAGATGATGGCGGAAAGATTGGCGCGCACAGCGCACCCGGCGCGGGATCCGCGTTCTGGTTCACGATTGTGTTTGAGCAGCAACCAAAGAAGGACGCGATTCCCGCCAATTTGGATTTCGGCATGCAAGCTCTGAAAGCGTTGATCGTGGATGACGTCGCCACCAACCGCACCCTCATGCGCACGCTCCTGAATACATTCGGCTGTCGATGCGAAGAAGCCGCGGACGAAAACTCCGCTCTCGCGGCGTTGCGTTTCGCGGCCAAAGAGGAGGATCCGTTCCGCGTTGCATTTCTGGATTGGAAGCTGCCCGGTACCGACGGATTGCAGTTGGGCAGGCAAATCGTTTCGGAATCCGAACTTCATGGAATTTCTCTGGTGCTGATGACTCCTCTCGGCCGGGAATGCGAGCCCAGCTCCATCAAGCAAATGGGATTTGCCGGCAGCCTTTCGAAACCGGTATGGGAATCGTCCTTGCGCGAAGCCCTGGCGCTCTCTCTTCGTGGCAGGGGACGCGAGGACTCCGCTCTGGAAATCGCGGCTCCGTTGCTGGCCGTATCTTCCACCACCTCCTATGCGCGAATTCTGGTGGTCGAGGATAACCTGACGAACCAGCAGGTGGCTTTGGCCATCCTGCAAAAGCTTGGCTGTCGCGCGGAGGCGGTGGGAAATGGAGAAGAAGCTCTCGCGGCGCTCCGGCAAACGGAATATGACTTGGTGCTGATGGATTGTCAGATGCCGGTAATGGATGGTTTTGAGGCCGCCCGGCGGATCCGGCTCCCTGCCGGCGGCGTTCGCAATCCCGCCATTCCCGTCATCGCTGTTACCGCCCACGCCATGACTGGAGATCGCGAAAGATGCCTCGCGGCGGAAATGAACGATTACATCTCCAAACCGATCGAGCCGGCCCGAGTGGCGGAAATGCTGTCGAAATGGATTCGCCGCCCCCAATCGCCGGAAAACGTAGGGGCGATCGTCAGCCAGCCTCAATCCGGATCAGGCGCGATTTTCGATTCTCAAAAACTGGTGGCGCGCCTTTCGGGCGACATGGATCTCGCGCGAAAAATAGTTGCGGGATTCTTGGGTGACGCGCCCGGCCAACTGCAGAAGTTGCGGCTGGCGATCCAGCAGGCGGACGTAAACGGCATCCGCTCCCAGGCGCATTTATTGAAGGGCGCGGCGGATACGGTTTCCGCGCTAGCACTGCGTGACCTCAGCATGGAAATCCTGCGAGCCGTGGCGGATGCCGACTTGTCCCGCGTTGCATCCTTAGCGCCCGGCCTTGAAGAACAATTCGAGAAACTCAAGACCACGGTAAGCCAGTCCGGCTGGGCGTAGCCCAACCGCGGGAAGGAACGACCCAGATGCGCACGCTGATCGTTGAAGACGACTTTACCAGCCGGCTGTTGCTGCAAACTTATCTCGCCCGTTTCGGCGAATGCCACGTGGCCATCAACGGCGTTGAAGCCGTGGAAGCTTTTCGGCTGTCCAAAAAAGACGGAAATGGCTACGACCTGATATGTATGGACATCATGATGCCCGAAATGGACGGCCAGACAGCGCTCCGCGAAATCCGCGGCATTGAAGAAGCGTCCGGCACCTATTCCACCTCGGGAGTAAAAATCATCATGGTCACCGCGCTGGATAATGTGAAAGAGGTGGTGAAGTCTTTTAACTCGCTGTGCGACGCCTACGTATTCAAGCCCGTGGACACCGCGCAGCTACTCAATCATCTCAAAACAATGTCGCTGGTCCCAGAAGACGTCACGAATGCCCGTTCCTGATCCCGCAATAAGGAAAAACCCGAGGGCCGAAAACAGAACGACTTGGCGGTGAAGTGTTAACTCTTCGGCGCGGATTTGAGGCCAACAAGACATCCGGTATGGGGCAGCTGGGGGCCAGAACTCGCGGGTCGGCGAGGAATTCCTCTGCCGAGGCGAAGATTTCAGGTCTCCAGCCTTCCGTGCGGATCAGCAACTCCGGCGATTCCCGCACCGAGATGTCATCGTCCACGGCGATTTTTCAATTGGCGTCTGTCGCAGCACGAGTTCGAAGGTCGCGACTCCCGCCGGCGCTAGTCGAACTCTCAGATCTTCGAGGAATGGAGAACGAAAACGTCGCTCCCGGGCCATTGTTCGGCGTTGCCCACAGGCGGCCATGATGGCTCTCAATGATCGAGCGGCTAACCGACAGCCCGATTCCCATGCCTTCCGACTTCGTCGTGTAAAACGATTCGAAAAGCTGGTCGGCAATTGCAGGATCAAAGCCGGTTCCAGAATCCTCGACCGCGACGTGCACGTTTTCGTCGATCTGCTCCGTGCGGATCAGCAATCGCCTCGGTCTGTCCTCGATGTTACGCATGGCATCCGAGGCGTTGCGGACAAGATTGAGAATGACTTGCTGAAGCTGAATGCGGTCGCCGTTGACAGTCGGCAAACGATCCGCAAGTTCATAGTGCACAATTGCTCCGTTCCTTTGTAGTTCACTCAGCAAAAGCGCGATCACTTCACGCGTCGCCTCATTGAGATTCACACTCTCAGCTACGACCTCTTTCTTGCTAAAAAGAGTTCGTAATCGTGTGATCACATCCGAAGCGCGGTTGCCATCCCGTATGGCTCGTCTCGCGGTTTCGCGCGCCCCGTCGACGTTCGGGGGATCGGCATTCAACATGCGCAGGCATGTGCTCGCGTTGGTGACAATGCCTGACAGCGGCTGATTGATCTCGTGGGCAATCGAAGCGGTCATCGCGTTGAGGGATGTAACGCGCGACACATGGGCGAGTTCGGAGCGAGCCTTGTCGCGGGCCTCCTCGGCGAGATGGCGTTCCGTCACATCCTGAATGGCACCAACATATTCCCGTCGCCCGCTTCCATCTCGCGTTTCTTGAGAGCTTGCGCGCAAATACTTGATTGAGCCGTCCGGCATCTGAAGGCGAAAACCATAGTCCTGGCCGCCACCGGGCCCACGCGCTCTTCCGATCTTTTCCGCCAGCACGGCGCGATCGTCGGGGTGAACCAGACTAGCGATCCTTTCAAGTGTGACCGGGGTATCGAGTTCAAATCCGTAGATTCGACGAGCCCCTTCAGAAAATGCCATTTCGTTTGTGTCGACGGGCCAGGAAAAGCAGCCGCTCAAGCTAAGCCGTTGCGCTGTCTCTAGAAATTCCTCTTTGCGGCGCAGTTGTTGCTCGGTCTGCTTCCGATCTTCGATGTCTGTGCTGGTCCCGTACCATCGTACGATGTTCCCTGCAGCGTCGCGAAAGGGCGAGGCCCGTATGAGAAACCATCGATAGATTCCGTCCTGACGTCGCAGGCGGGCCTCGATCTCACCCGGTTCGCCGGAGGCCAGAACCTCTCTCCACTTTTTCATCAACGGCGGCAAGTCATCCGGATGGAACGAGGCCTGCCAGCCCCAACCGTGCGACACTTCCGGAATGACGCCCGTATATTCGTGCCAGCGTTTGCTGATGAACTCGTTCGCACCATCCGGGAGCATGCACCACACCAGCGCGGGGATGCTGTCGATGATGAGTTTGAGGTCACGCTCACGACTCTTGAGGGCTTCCTCCGCTCGTTTCCTTTCATCCACGTCTGTGTGCAGAAAGTACCATCGGGATATGTGACCGTGTCGGTCTCGAAGCGGGCACCCGCGGACCTGGAACCATCGGTACACGCCGTCGAAACGCCGAAAGCGTGCTTCAATATTCACGGAATCGCCAGAGGTGATTGAATGTGAAATAGCCCGAATCGACTCGGTGCGATCTTCAGAGTAAATCGTATCGTCTTCGGTCCACAGTTGCAGTTCTTCAAGCGACTTTCCGTAATACTTTAAAAGCGGCTGACTGACGAATTCGATTTCGCCACTTGGGTTCAGGACTGCAACCAGGCCAGGAATGGTGTCCACGATCAAGCGTGATTCACGCTCGCCTTCGCGCAAAGCATCTTCGGCCCGCCTGCGCTCAGCAATTTCCATTTTGAGCTCTTCGTTGGCCTGGGCAAGTTCTCTAGTTCGTTGCTCGACCCGCTGATCCAGTTCCCTGGCCACCCGTTTCTGTTCGCCGCGGAGCCGTGCCTCTTGCAGCCCGATGGCCGCCTGATTCGCCGCCACGGTGAGAAGAAGCCGCTCGGTTCGTCGGGGGAAATCCGCTCTCTCAGAGCCTGCTACGATTAAGCCGACGTCGCCCTGCAATCCTAGTCGCAAGGGCACTATCGAAATCTCGCTGTCTCCAATAAGGTTCCGTTCCACCGCAGGCCATTTCTGCGGGTCGTTCCCCAACCAGTCACTCAGCAAATTGCGGATTTCATGTGGACTGGCTGTCAATTTTCGCGAGTGAGAGACCCTGACCATCTCGATAGGCGCTTCGCCGGCTGGATCATTCAACCGCACATATGCAAGGTCCAGGTGGCACATTCCCAGTAGCACGTCGAGCAAGGTGCTGACAATCTGGGACGGCTCGCCACCATTCCAAATCGCAGGCAGGGCAAGAACACTGACGAGATCCGTAATGCAGCGCTGAAGGCCCTTGATTTCCTCGGCTGAATGCTCGATTGGCGTTTCCATATCAGACCGCCGCTGATCCTGCCGCAGCCTGACTGGCTCGCCGGCCGCGAAGTTCACCCAGGAACTCCCGAGGTGGCACAAAAAACGGATTCTGCTGAAGGATGCCCCCGATGATGACCATCGGATGCGTCCGCATAATGTCGATCACCGTATCTGCCCCAAATTTTGACAGGCGATACGTGCAGATGACCGCGTCGTCGTGGTGGCTCCACACTTCGTTGACGCGCGACTCGAACTCGACCAGATCGTTGATATGCGATCCTTCGACCGCCCAGTCCATCCTGCAGCAAATTCGGCTGAGCGGGAATCCTCCCTTGGCGTTACCGCTGGCCAACTGCTCGAACACTTCAAGCATGCGGTTCTGATCAAAGCGACCGTCCCTGAGGTAAGCTTCGGTGTTTGTCAGCAGCTCGAATTGCCCGCTTTTCTGAGCGGCCGCGGTGTCAATTCCCGCACCCACCAGCCGTCGCAGGTGGTCTTGCCGTTGGCCTGGATTTACGACGTGAACCGCTTTGTCGCCGCACTGGAACCCGTCCTTAATAAACGGGAGCAGCACGCGATACTCTTCGTCGTCGCTGTTGAAAAACGCGCAGACGTGGCGGAAATCTTTGAGTTGAGAACCGGCGAAGGGAATGGGGTTGGTGGCGCTCTTCATATGTGGTCATCTCCACAAAATCTCCCCCCCGACGGCGTTTGCGAGTAGCATGCATCACTCTGGACGCAGTTGTCCAATCCATCCTTCGGAATTGACCGATACCTTCGTCCAATAGACTCCGTTTTCCGCCTGTGGTCTTATTCGCGCGTGCGGCGGATCCAATTGAAATTGGAAACGCGCAATGGCCAAGCCTTGGAAGTGACCGCGCGTGACGACCTTCGAGAGAGCGCGGTACACCGCGGCGGACGCTTGTTACTCACTCGCACTCGCCGCCTCCGGCCACGCCAGGCCGGGCGCAACAGTCGAGGATGTCTCCATCCGGCCCATCATTATCCACGGGTGGCCCGGACAGGTGGCTGGGGCTGCGCTCAATTCGATAAGGACGGCAAACCTCTCGCCGAAGCACAGCTCAAAACCTGCTCCCTTGCCACCAGAAGATTCAGGATCGCGACTTCGTCTTCACTCGCTACGCAACTTGATGCTGAGAACCTCGGAAGAGGAGGGGCGGCAACGATGAAATCCGCAACAGCGTTGCGAGGCGCACGAAAAAAGGAGAATAAAAATGAAAATACTGATGGTACTAACTTCCCACGATCAGCTTGGCAACACCGGCCGCAATACCGGCTTCTGGCTTGAAGAATTTGCAGCCCCCTACTTTGTTTTCAGGGACGCTGCTATCGATCTGACCCTCGCCTCGCCGAAAGGCGGGCAGCCACCGCTCGATCCGAAAAGCGATCAGCCTGAAAATCAAACGCCGGCGATGGCTCGGTTCAAGAAGGACGCGGCGGCGCAAAAGGCGCTCGCCAACACGGTCAAGCTTGCGGATGTGAAGGCGGAAGACTTCGACACCGTTTTCTATCCCGGTGGGCACGGCCCGATGTGGGATCTCGCGGAGAGCCCTGCGTCGATCGCTCTTCTGGAGGCCTTCTATAATTCCGGCAAGCCAATCGCATTGGTGTGCCATTCGCCCGGAGTGCTTCGCCACGTTACCTACCAGGGCGCTCCGCTGGTGAAAGGAAAACACGTCACCGGTTTCACGAACGGCGAGGAAGAGGAAATGCAGCTCACAAAGGTTGTGCCGTTCCTGGTCGAAGATGAACTGCTGCGGCTCGGCGCCATATTCGAGAAGAAGGCGAACTGGCAACCTTTCTCCATCGTGGATGGCCGCCTGATCACCGGCCAGAATCCAGCATCATCAACGTCCACGGCTCAAGCGCTTCTGAAGCTACTAGGAGAGAGAGCCGCCGGCGCTTCTGCCTAAGTTGGCGATCACACCAGTTCGTCGTGGTAATCGAGGATGGCGGCCTGGAGCTGGGCCGAGACTTTTAAAGGAGGAACTATGTCAAATGACAAAGCAGGAAGCGCCGCCGGCGCGCGTCGAGCGCCGCAGCCCACGGAAACCAACCCTCTTGATTTTGTGCCCGACAAAATTCCTTTCGACATTCCGTACGGCCCACCGATATCCCTGGACCGCGCCCAGGCGGTTATTCAAGCCGCCGTGGCAGAAGCCAAGAAGCGAAATTGGAAGATGAACGTTTCCGTCGTCGACTCCGGCGGCAACCTCGTCGCCTTTCAGCGCATGGACGGCGCGATGCTGGCCTCCATTCGGATTGCCGAGCACAAGGCGCGAGCAGCCGCGACCTTCCGGCGCCCAACCAAGATTTTCGAGGACGGCATCAACTTGATGCATCTCAACTATCTGCTGGCGTTCGATGGAGTAATCGCGTCTCGCGGCGGCATTCCACTGATCGAGCAGGGAGCGATGATTGGTGCAATCGGTTGTTCGGGAGGCACGGATTCCCAGGACGAGATCGTCAGCAACGCAGGCGCGGCAGTAATTAACCAACTTCCGGCAAAGAACACCTGATCCAGCACTGAAGAAAGCGCTCAGGGCAATGAAGCAGTTTTAGAGACCGACGATACAAAGGAGAATCCGATGACAACTGCAAGTCGCAGCTACGAAACCCGCACAAATTCGAGTGACCCGGAGGTCGCCTGCTTATTGGCGTGTCACGATCGACAATCCGCCCATCAACGTCATGGGCCCGGAAATGGTCCGGCAATTCCAGGAACTGATCGGCGCGCTAGAGGCTGACGAGCATGTCCGGGTTGTAGTCTTTGATAGCGCGGTCGACGACTACTTCCTGAATCACTCCGATTTCATAGCAAAGCTCGAGGACCTGACCTCAATGCCGGCTGGCCCCACGGGATTGCCGCCCTGGCCGGACTTTCTGGTGCGGTTGACCCGCGCGCCGATCGCTTCCATCGCCCTCATCCGCGGCCGGGCAACCGGAAACGGCAGCGAGATCACGCTGGCCTGCGACATGAGTTTCGCCAGCCGCGAAAAGGCCGTCATCTCTCAATGGGAGGTGGGCGTAGGAATGGTCGCCGGCGGGGGGCCGATGGCCCGGCTGCCCGAACTCATCGGACGAAACCGCGCCCTTGAGGTGCTCTTGAGCTCAAACGACATCAGGGCGGACCAGGCCGAAGCTTACGGCTACGTGAATCGCGCCCTGCCCGACGCCGAGCTAGACGCATTCGTAGAGGCGCTTGCTACGCGGATCGCCGGGTTCGACAAATGGGCGATCGCCAACACCAAACGCCTGGTCAACACCAGCTTACCGCCGGACGTCGAGCTGAGTGCTGGGTGGGATGCGTGCATCGCTTCGCTCGGCCGACCCGCCGCCCAGGATGGCATCAAAGCGCTGATGGCGCGCGGCTTTCACAAGCCAGGCGATGTCGAAAATCGGCTCGGATACTACCTGGGCCAAATCGCTCGCTAGGCCGGAACCCGACGGGTTCCCAAATCCGGGACGTTGAAATTGGCACGCGTCGATAGTCTTGAGAAGTCATATCTGTAGTGATGTTTTACATTTTCTGCACCAAAGGAGTTTGCATGCCTCAGAAAGCCAGCGCCGTAAAGCGCGCTCAGCAAAGCGAAGTCCGGCCTCACCAACTCGGGCAGGAGGTTTTTAGAACCATCTTGTCCGAAGATGTCGATTGGAAACCGTTCCCGGCATTTCCACCTTCCATCCGGCTGGCCGTCGTGGTGGGTCAGCCCTCGGAGCCCGGTCCTTACACAATCCGGGTCAAAGCGCCGCACGGCCAGAAACTGATGCCTCACAAGCACCCGGAGGATCGAGTCTATACCGTGATTTCCGGCGTCTTTTATATCGGACTAGGCGATGAATTCGACGCCAGTAAGCTGGAGGCTTATCCGCCCGGCGCGGTTGTCATTCTCCCTGGCAACACCTCCCATTTCCACTGGGCGAAATCCGGCGAGTACGTTACCCAAGTAACCGCGATGGGGCCGCTGGGACTGGAATACCTCAGCGCGAAAGACGATCCGCGAAACAAGAGCTACGAGAACAACGGCAAATAACTTGGATGCAGAGAACACACAGAATCAACGCACTAGTCCGCCGAGCAAACAGCGGTTTACTGTCCGGCGAATCATTGGCGGCGGTGATCTTTGAATGACCGAATTCATCCTGATATATGACGGCAAGCCGTCCTCCACCGTGAGCATCAGTTGAGGGACCACAAGGTTGCGCGGGAGACACAGTATTGGCGGATCCGTTTCCGGCGCTAAGTCAACCGAACGGGAAACTCATGGTGATCGGTGCGACATTTGATCCCATCGAAGTGACGCCACTACAGCTCATCAGTGGAAGCAAGACAATTCAAGGCTGGGCCGCGGGAACAGCAGCCGACTCCGAGGACACGCTGCGCTTTGCGGAACTATCCGGCGTGCGTCCCATGATTGAAACATATCCTCTCGAACGAGCGGCCGAGGCCTATGTGCGCATGCTCAGCGGCAACGCACAGTTCCGCGTCGTTCTAACGATGTGAAATAGAGCACGGTGGCCATGACCGTTGCCGCGACCCCAACTTGGCATTTTCGGTTCTGCAAACGCACAAACCGATGCGGCAAATTCGGCTGCCTCAACGACTGGAGGCCCGGGGACCAATAGTTAGTTCGGCTCACTGAAACAGATTGACGCCGGCCTGCTGAATGTCGGTTACGCGAAAGTCAAACGTTGGGCAATTTCGGGTGGCATCGGTCGCAGTCTGCCGCAAGAGGCCCACGATGCCTTTGCCAAGGCCATCGTTGACGTCGATCGTTTTTGAACGACAACGAATAAGTGAATCTCCGGGTTGAGGCTGGCATTCTATAATCTTTACTTTCAATCCCAGTGAACCTGGAGGAGGAAAGAAAATGGCAACTCCAAAAAATGAATTCCGCAGCAGCGATCCGAAAGGCAACGCGAAGGCCGCGACAGTCGAGATGAGATTGGAGGCGGTTGTCATTCCTGTCTCGGATGTGAATCGCGCGAAGGAGTTTTACGGGAGGCTTGGCTGGCGGCTCGACGCCGATTTCCCCTTCGATAACGGCTTTCGGGTGGTTCAGTACACGCCGCCCGGTGCGGGGTGCTCGATTCAATTCGGCATGAACATCACATCGGCCGCGCCCGGCTCGGCCAAAGGCCTGTATCTGGTCGTGTCAAACATCGCGGCTGCCCGCAACGAGCTCATCGCCCACGGTGTCAACGTCAGTGAAGTATTTCACGCCGGGACGCCCGGCGCGCAATTCCAAACCGATGGCTCGAGCGGACGCGTCAGCGGGCCGGCTCGAGGACATGCCAGCTACAACTCATTCGCCACGTTCAGCGACCCGGACGGCAATGGCTGGCTGTTGCAGGAGGTCACAACGCGCCTGCCCGGGCGCATTGACCCGGTGACGACGAACTTCTCGTCGGTGACCGACCTGGCAAATGCGCTCCGGCGCGCCGAAGCCGCGCACGGAGGGCACGAAAAGCGCACCGGCCAGGCGGATCCGAACTGGCCGAACTGGTACGCTGCGTACATGGTGGCGGAGCAGTCGGGCAAGGAGCTGCCGTTGTGAGGGAGTCCAACCTTGCGTACTGATATCGTGCCCGGCAGAATCTTTCCTGACTACGAGCTACCCGATCACACGGAGACGCCCCGCAAGCTCAGCGAGATGCAGGGCGACGATCCTCTAATCCTCACGCTCGCGCGCGGCCATTACTGCCCTAAAGAGCACCAGCAACACTTAGAGCTGGCCGCGTTCTACCCCAAGATCGCCGTGGCCTACACGCAGATCGCAACGATCGCCACCGACGACCATCACACCATCCAGGAATTTCGCGCTTCGGTCGGAGCTCCATGGCCGTTCCTCTCGGACCCTGGACGAATCGTCCAGAAGGATCTCGACATTCAGGAATACACTGATCCCGAGAATAACCCAATGATCCCGCACACGATCGTGCTCAAGCCGGGCCTCGTGATCCACAGCATCTACAATGGCTACTGGTTCTGGGGCCGCCCATCGGTCGTTGACCTGTGGCACGATCTGCGCGCCGCGTCGAGCGAGATCCGCCCCGACTGGGATCTGAGCAAACCTGGTCTCCGTGAGAAGTGGGACGCGGGTGATCTCTCGCCGTTCCATGGATGGCCGAAGCGGTCAGGTCAGAAACCAACAGCGAAGTGACAGGAAGGGATGATTTTTCGATGAGCTGCGCAAGCCGATCGACCCCGTGCTGGTCACCGGCCCAGGTACCTACTATTCCCCGCACTAAATGAGGAGCGCCTCGTGTCTCAACATTTCGACGCAATTATTATCGGGACCGGTCAGGCCGGCCCGTCTTTAGCCGCTCGGCTTACGGCGGCCGGCATGACGGTCGCCATTATGGAACGCGACAAGTTTGGCGGCACATGTGTAAATACGGGATGTGTACCGACGAAGACAATGGTCGCCAGTGCGTATGCCGCCCATGTTGCCCGCCGCGGCGCCGAATATGGTTTTGTTGTCAACGGCGATGTACGCGTCGACATGAAACGGGTTAAAGCACGCAAGGATGAAATCTCGGGGCGGTCGAGCAAGGGCGTCGAGGAAGGGTTGCGAGGACTCAAGAATTGCCGGGTCATCCAGGGTCACGCCCGATTTCAATCTTCCCGCACGGTCGTGGTCAACGATGAAATCCTGGAAGCCGACAAAATTTTCATAAATGTAGGAGCGCGCGCTTCTACTCCCGCCATCCCGGGGATTCACGATGCACCATTTCTCACCAACTCATCGATCATGGAAGTTGACTTCGTGCCGGAGCACCTCGTCATCATTGGCGGAAGTTATGTTGGGCTGGAATTCGCTCAGATGTATCGCCGCTTCGGAAGCGAAGTCACGATCGTGGAGATGGGGCCGCGGCTGATCGGACGTGAAGACGAGGATATTTCCGCGGCCGTGCGCGAAATCCTGGAGGCGGAAGGGATACGAATTCAGCTGAATGCGAAATGCATATCAATGGCAAAGCGCGACGGCCGTATCGCTGTCGGCGTCGATTGCGACGAAGGTCCACCGGAAGTATTGGGCACTCAGGTTCTTCTGGCGGTGGGACGGACCCCAACACGAGCGACCTGGGCCTCGACCGTGCCGGTGTTGCGACCGACAAGCACGGCTACATCACCATTGACGATCAGCTGCAATCGAATGTATCCGGCATCTGGGCGCTTGGTGACTGCAACGGGCACGGCGGTTTTACCCATACTTCATACAACGACTACGAGATCGTCTCCGACAACCTTCTAAACGCCGGCCATCGCCGCGTGTCGGACCGAATCCAGACGTACGCTTTGTTCACAGATCCACCGCTCGGCCGCTGCGGCATGACCGACGCGGACGTACGCAAGTCCGGGCGCGCCGCGCTCGCCGCGAAATATCCGATGAGCCGAGTGAGCCGGGCCGTCGAAAAGGGTGAGACGCAAGGGTTCATCAAAATTTCCGTGGATGCGGAAACAAAAAGCATTTTGGGCGCGGCGATCCTTGAACCGAAGGCGATGAAGTCGTTCAAATTCTGCTGGATATCATGTATGCCAAAGCGCCCTACACGGTCGTGCAACGCGCCATGCACATTCACCCGACCGTTGCCGAATTTCTTCCCACCGTCTTGTCCAAACTGGAGCCGTTTGTGTAGGAGAACGCCTGGCAACTGGAGCTGAGGAGTTTTCGGAAGGAAGAATCTTGCCGTCTGGATTGCCGTCGTAACGTTCAGTTACGGGGCCGTCACGGTTGCAGTTGATTGTTCACTACGATGCCCGGCCGTTGCCGATCACGATCGCATCAAAGTCATTCGTCACGAGTTGACCCTCCAGACTTTGTTCTCTTAAAGATCTATCTCGATATCGCCCTGCGGCCGCGAGCAACAGATCAACACGTTTCCTTTCGCTGGCTGCTCCAGAGGTTCGGGTTGATACTCAACTGCTCCGGAAATCAACACACTTTCGCACGTATGGCAGACGCCGGTCCGACAGGACCATCTCACCGGCACATCGCATGCTTCCGCGAGTTCCAGCAGGCTATGCCAATCCTGACGCCACGCCACCGTCAATCCGCTTCGAGTAAACGAAACTTGAGGTCCGGAACCGGCCGTTCCCGCAGGTTGATGCGGTGACGTCGTTTGTGCACTGTGGATCCCAGGGTGTATGGCCTCGCCCGCGCCGAAGATTTCCGTAAACACTCGGGAGGCTGAAACGCCCCAGATTTCCAGGACCGACGTCAGGCTCTTCAGGAATTCGACTGGTCCGCATAAATAAAAATCCGCATCGCGCGGCACTGCAAGCTGATTGAGCAAGGAAAGGCCCACCCGTCCGGGTGCATCGTAGTCCTGCCCAAGTCGGTCGCCGGCGCTTGGCCGGCTATAGCAGACGTATCCATGTCCGAGCGGCAGCGACTTAATCAAAGTTCGCGATTCCACTGCGAAAGGATGCTCGTCGCGGTTTCGCGCGCCGTATAGCCACCACACCTCTCGAGGCGAACCCGTGGCAGCCAGCTCATGGAGCATCGCGAGCAATGGAGTTGCGCCGATGCCCGCGCCGAGCAGCACTACCGGTCCCTCCCCCGTGCGTAGAGTGAAATTTCCCCGCGGCGCACTCACTTCCAGAACATCGCCAACTTTCACGTGATTGCATAAGAACGTGCTCCCCAACCCGTCAACTTCTTGTTTGATGCTTACGCGGTAGGTGCCCGGTTCTGGCGCGCCAGACATCGAGTAGCTGCGCGAAATGGGAGCCGCGTCCGGTCCAGGACGGAATCTCAGCACCAGAAATTGGCCGGGCAGGGGCCCGGGCAGCGGGTTTTCATCCGCGCTTTCGAATGACAAAGAAATGACGCTGATGCTTTCCCGCTCCACCCGCGCAACTCGCAACGACCGGAACCCTTGCCACGCGGGAGGGGGAGCGGCGGCGCCCGTGAGCCCGGCGTTTCCTGTGGATGCTGGATTTATTTCCTGATTGAATAATGCTTTGAACGAATCCTTCCAGCCGGGACTCAATGCCGGTATGCGTAATGAGCGCTCCAGCAATTCGCGCGAGTGTCCTGGCAGGTATAACAGAGCATCGATCGCCGCGACGGTCACGCGCTCGGCTCCATCGGCGATCTTCACGATCTCATCGCCCGAGCCAACCTCGCCTTCCTCAAGCACGCGCAGATAGAATCCAGGGCGGTGATTGGAAACCAGCAGCGCGGCCATCCGCGGCTCGTCCATGCGGATTCCCACCCGGTAGCAGGTCACGCGCGGCTGCGTCACTTCAAACAGCGCGCCGCCAATTCGATAACGGTCGCCGATGCACACTTCGGCGTCTGGCAAGCCCTCAACCGTGAAGTTTTCCCCGAATTGCCCGAAAGTGAAGTTCGTACGGGCTAGTTGCTGCTCCCAGTAACGATAGGAATCCATCTGATAGACCAGGGCCGCTCGTTGCTCTCCGCCGTGGCCGGAAAGGTCGCCTTGGCCGTCGCCATCGACGTTGAGCCGCCGCGCCATGCGACGGCCCTGCACGGGCTGTTTCCAAACGCTGGTAAACACTTTCTCTCCCCGCCACAAAACGTCGCGCGGAAGACCAACGTTCACCGATAACAGCTGAGCCATTTTTTAAGGTGTCCTTTTCATCGTGATTGGCGCAGTTTCTTAGGGCCATTCACTTGTATATTGCCCGGCTCGTAGAAATGCAACAGCCGATCCACGTCTCCGCCGCGGCCACGCTTGTTGGTATTTCGTGAAAAAACATGCGCCAGTCCACGGGACAGTGTCAATTGTGCTTTGGTATCGACCCCCGGCTGTCAGATTATCGGCCCTTTGCTGCATCGATGGAAACCGAACTATCACGCCGCACGGCGCGCCGCATGGTACGAAGGCGTTGCCGATACCATTGTCTAATTGCTTCGCCTTCACGCCTGTGGCTTAATCGCAGATGCTGATTGGTGCCGAACTCAACAAACCGATGAAGAGGCCAATGATGAGTGTTATCGACAAAACCAGATTGTGCTTTATGCCGACGCCGGGCCACTCGCGGCAAAGCTGCTGAAGAACGGTACATGGAAAATTTATGATGGCTTTCCGCACGGCATGCCCACAACCGGGGCCAACACGATCAACGCCGATTTGCTGGAGTTCGCGAAAGATGTAGCGACGAGCGCTGCATAAGAGCGCCAGCCCTGCGAAAGGAGAACGACAATGGCGACGACAAAACGGGCGACGGTTCCGAGCCTGATAAAGGCGATTCGCATCGAGCAGTACGGCGGCTCTGAACAACTGAAATATGAAGAGGCACCGCTGCCAGAAATCCGCCCGGGCCATGTGCTCGCGAAAGTGAGCTACGCGGGCGTAAACCCCATCGACTGGAAAATCCGTGAGGGCTACAAGAAGCAGGTCAGCCCGGTGAGCTTTCCTCTGACGCTCGGGCTGGATTTCGCGGGAGAAATCGTGACCAGCGGCGGCGACTCTGGCACTTTCCGGACCGGCGAGCGGGTGTTCGGGTTCGGCGAAGGGACGTACGCGGAATTCACGGCGGCCGCGATTACGGACATCGCGGCGATTCCGGAGAAAATGGATTTCGCGGTGGCCGCAGCGCTGCCAACGTCGGGACTGACGGCCCTGCAAGCAATTCGCGATTATGTGCAGCCGAAGCCGGGAACCCGGATTCTGATTCACGGCGCGGCGGGCGCCGTTGGCTCGTTTGCCACCCAGATCGCCAAGCTCTGGGGCGCGCAGGTGATCGGAACGGCTTCGGACGAGGACATCGTGTACCTGCGCGGACTAGGCCACGTGCAGGTGGTGGACTACAAGCACGAACGCTTTGAATCCGTAGGGCAGGTGGACGCGGTGCTGGACCTGATCGGCGGCGAGACAGCGACGCGCTCCTTCGCGGTGGTGAAGAAGGGCGGCGTCATGGTTTCGACGGTGGGTGCGGCGAATGCGGCGCTCGCGGCGCAGGCGGGGATTCGCGGCGTGAACATCGCTCAGCAGCGCAGCGCGGCGGACCTAGCGGAACTGGCAGGCTTCGTGGAGCGCGGCGAGGTGAAGCCACGGATGGGCGCGGTGTTTCCGCTCGATCAGGCGCGCGAGGCGCAGGATGCGAGCCAGAAAGGCCGGGCCAAGGGCAAAATCCTGCTAAAGGTCGCGTAAGCGCGGGACCGTCACAGGCACACCCGAACTTCGGAATGAATTCTGCGAGTAGGCTGCACGGTAGAGGTGCGTCGACCTATTAAGACCACCGCGTTTCTCGGAAGTTAACTCCCAGCTTGAGTTATTCGTTCGGTAACAAGAACGAGTCTGAAACTCCGCACGGTCGGTTCGGGGCGGTAAACTCGATGAGTCATGTCCGATACCACCGAAATCATGCCCAGTCGCGCGCGTGGCGTAGCCATTGCTGCGGACGTGTTGTTCGGCCTCTTCTCATGTTCCAGAGTCCATGGGCCTTTATTTCTCCCGGACCGCTTATTTTCGGAGCATTCATTCAGGCCGGTTCGCCGCGTTCTGGTAGATCCCTTATGCGGCTCGGAGCGTTGATCTTGAGTTGCCTCACGCTCTTTTACAGCGTTCGAATCGTTCTTGCAGGCATCCTCTATTTCGATCTGATGATGCTCACACTTTACTTCGTTTCTATAGCCACCACCACACTCGTCATCTGGTGCGACGTGGAGCTTGTGGTGGAAGACGATAAAACTGAGACAAACTGTCCGAACTATCGAGCCGCGCACATCGCTTTTTGGTGAAGGCGTCGCATGGGTGGCCGCCATTGGTCTCAGTGCTTGGATCTTTCCAGCCATTCCAGGGAACCTCCATCCGCCTCCCCCTGATTATCCCCGCGCGTCCTCCCTTGATCAACCTTGCGTTCTCCCTCTCAATTCTGTTCCCCGTAATCGCATTCGATGCTTGGTTGATTGCCAGGGCGGCTAGAATGTGGCGATCGCGAAAGA
>CAVOIX010000100.1:0-5745 GCA_963695945.1 uncultured Acidobacteriota bacterium
CTGGCAGGTCTTCCGTTTTATCGCGCCAGGGCTGATGGCCGGCAATGTGGGCGTGCTGAAGCACGCGTCCAATGTTCCCCAATGCGCGTTGAAGATCGAAGAGATCTTGCTCAAGGCGGGCTTCCCCGAAGGCGCATTCCAAACTCTTTTGATCGGATCCGATAAAGTCGATCGCATCTTGAACGACCCGCGCATTGCGGCAGCGACCCTGACGGGCAGCGAAGGCGCGGGAGTCAAAGTC
Source organism: uncultured Acidobacteriota bacterium (assembly GCA_963695945.1). Taxonomy (GTDB): domain Bacteria; phylum Acidobacteriota; class Terriglobia; order Acidiferrales; family UBA7541; genus Palsa-360. Next base: position 242 of record CAVOIX010000100.1, read on the forward strand.
GGTTCAGGCGCGGCGCAACGAATCAAGAAGGTGGTACTTGAACTGGGCGGCAGCGATCCTTTCATCGTGATGCCCAGCGCCAATCTCGAAGAAGCCGTGAAGACCGGGATCAAGGCGCGCGTTGCCAATAACGGCCAATCCTGCATCGCGGCCAAGCGCTTCATCGTCGCCGATGAAATCGCCGACAAGTTTCAACGCGAGTTCGTCGCCCAGATGGAAAAGCTGAAACTCGGCGATCCATTTGACGAGAAGACAGATGTGGGCCCTCTGGCAAATGCCGAAGCTGTGACTTCGCTGCAGGCGGATGTGTCGGCGTCCGTGAAGGCGGGTGCCAAGGTCTTGACCGGCGGCAAGCCCGCGGACATGCCGGGAAGCTACTATCTGCCTACCGTACTGACGGATATTCCCGAAAACTCGCCGGCATATCGCGAAGAGCTTTTCGGCCCCGTGGCTTCCATCTTCCGCGTGAAGAATATCGATGAGGCCATCCGCGTCGCCAATGACAGCCGCTTTGGCCTCGGTGCCAGCGCTTGGACCAACGACAAGGCTGAGCAGGAACGCTTCATCAGCGAACTGGAGGCCGGCATGGTCTTCGTCAATCAAATGGTGTTCTCCGACCCTCGGGTTCCGTTCGGCGGTGTAAAGCGTTCCGGCGTGGGCCGCGAATTGAGCACGTACGGGATTCGCGAGTTCACAAACGTGAAGACGGTCTGGGTGAAGTAAGGCCAGACGATCAAATCGACCTCAAATTCTTTCCTTGCAAACAAAAGTACCAATGGTATAGTGGTCTGACCATATTACCTGCGGGCGAATCGTTGCGCAAAATGATCTGCTCTCAGGCCAGCTGGCAAACTTCCCGGATGAGGTTCGTCGCTTGTATAAGGTCGTCCAAGCCTCACGGCTCTACGAGCAAATCGTTCAACAGATTGAGGAGTCCATCCTCAAGGGTGAGTTGAGCGAAGGCACCCAACTCCCCGCGGAGCGCGATCTTGCCAAACAATTCGGCGTCAGCCGGACTGCCGTCCGCGAAGCCATCAAGGCGCTCCAGGAAAAGGGACTGGTCGACGCATTTCCTGGCCGCGGAACGTTTGTCACGAACGGAACTTCCAACTCCCTGCGGCGTTCTCTGGACCAAATCATCAAAAGCGGCGAGCCGGATGGATGGGCTTCGCTGGTTGAAGTGCGCGAAATTCTGGAGCCGGAGATCGCGGCCATGGCTGCGGTTCGCGCCATGGACCAGGACCTGGCCACCATGCGCGATGCGATGAACGTCATGGATCATTCCGGGCGCGATTTGGACGCTTTTATCGAAGCGGATCTCGATTTCCATTTGGCGCTGGCCGAGGCCGCAGGCAATCCGATTGTTCTGTCGTTGATTGATTCGATCGTCGGGTTGCTGCGCGAACAGCGCTTGCGAATTTTCCGCGTCCAGGCGGCCCAGATCGCGGGCAACACCACCACCGGCAAATTCTGGAAGCAGTCAAACGTCACGATGCCGCGGCGGCGCGTGACGCGATGAGGGCCCATCTTTCGCAAGTGCGCGAGGACTCGCGCAATACCCCGGACGATAGCTCGGCAGGCGCCTAAGGGCGATTTTCAATCACGAGGAGAATTCAGCGAATGGCGAATCTTGGTTTTGTAGGACTCGGGGTGATGGGCGGCAACATGGTAGCTCGCCTCCTGGAAAAGGGACACAAAGTCACCGGTTACAATCGCACGCGCGCCAAGGCGCAGTGGTTGATCGACCGTGGCATGAAGTGGGCGGACTCGCCGCGCGCTGTCAGCGCCGCGGCGGATTTTACATTTTCTATGGTTACGAATGCCTCCGCCATCCATTCCATCACCGAAGGACCCGACGGAATTGTGGCGGGACTTGGCGCCGGCAAAATCCTCATTGACATGAGCACCGTGAGTCCGTCGGTGAGCCGCGGGCTGGCCGCGAAGGTACGCGAGAAGGGCGCCGATATGATTGACTCGCCCGTTTCCGGCAGCGTGATCACCTTGCAGGAAGGCAAATTGTCGGTGATGGTCGGCGGACGGCGCGAAACGTTTGAGAAGGCCAAACCGATTCTCCTGGATGTCGGTCCGAAGGTCACTTATGTAGGCGAAAACGGTCTGGCGCTGGCGATGAAGATCGCCACGAACCTGAGTCTCGCCGTGCAGATGCTGGCTTTCTGCGAAGGCGTCCTGCTGGCCGAGAAAAGCGGAATTTCGCGCGAGACCGCCGTGGACGTCTTGACTCATAGCGCGATTGCGTCACCGATGGTTCAATATCGAGGCCCATTTGTGTTAAAAATGCCGGACGAAGCCTGGTTCGACGTGAACATGATGCAGAAGGATATGCTGCTGGCGATGGAGATGGGGCGACAGCTCGATGTTCCCCTTCCCACCACGGCGGTGACAAATGAATTTCTGACGGCGGCGCGGGGCATGGGCCTGGTCAAACAGGATTTCGCGGTGATGTTCGAGGTGCTAGCTCGGATGTCCGGGATAGAAAAATGAAGACCGAAGGCAAAACAGCGGTAAAGGACGCGAAAGCGGACAGCGAAAAGTGGCTGCGGATGTATCGCGCCATGCAAATGATTCGCCTGTTCGAGGAGCAGGTCAACCAGCTGTACACGCGCGCGGTGATGCCGGGGCTCGCGCATCTGTATATCGGCGAGGAAGCGGTGGCGGTCGGAATTTGCGAAGCGCTGCATCGCGACGACTACATCACCAGCACGCATCGCGGACACGGGCACTGTCTGGCCAAAGGAGCATCGCCGGACCGCATGTTCGCCGAACTTCTCGGGAAAGAGGCAGGCTACTGCAAGGGCAAGGGCGGATCCATGCACATCGCCGATCCCGCCAGCGGAAATCTGGGCGCCAACGCGATCGTCGGCGGAAGCGCGGGGATCGCCACGGGCGCGGCATTTTCCGCGAAATATCGCGGCACGAAGCAAGTGGCTGTTTGTTTTTTTGGAGAGGGCGCGCTTGGCCAGGGACTGCTTTACGAAACCATGAACCTGGCGCGGCTGTGGAATTTGCCGGTAATTTACGTCTGCGAAAATAACATGTACAACGAATACACGCATTATTCCGAAACGACGGCCGGAGAAATTCTGGCGCGTCCCGCGGCATTTGGCATTCCCGCGGAAAGTGTGGACGGGCAGGATATTCGCGCGGTGCACGCGGTGGCAAGCCGCATGATCGAGGACGCGCGGGCTGGAAATGGACCATCATTTCTTTTGTGCAACACCTACCGGTATCACGGACATCACGTCGGCGACGTAAGCCGCGAATACTATCGCGCCAAGCAGGAAGAAGTGGAATGGCGCGCCGAGCGCGATCCGATCAAAGTGCTGACCGAGCGGCTGCTGAACGAGAAAATCGCCACGCAGGCGCAGCTCGATGAAATTCAGGCGCAGGCCAAATCAGAAATCGACGCGGCGGTTGCATTCGCTTTGCAAGCCCCGTATCCGTCAGTGGACAAGGTCGGGGAGGATGTTTATGCCTGAAGTAGCCGTACGTGAATTGACAATGGCGGAAGCGGTGCGCGAAGCGCTGTCCGAGGAAATGCGCCGCGACCCGACCGTTTTCATCCTGGGTGAAGACGTTGCCGAAGCCGGCACCCGTTCAAGGTCCTCTCCGGAATGGTGGAAGAGTTCGGAAAAGCGCGCATCATCGACACCCCGATTTCGGAGCCTGGTTTTACGGGCATTGGCGTGGGTGCGGCGATGACTGGGCTGCGTCCGGTGGTCGATATCATGTTCGGCGATTTCCTCACGCTGGTGATGGACCAGTTGGTGAACCAGGCCGCGAAGGTGCACTACATGTCCGGTGGCGCCTGGAAAGTGCCGATGGTTCTGCGCACCACGCTGGGGGCATCGCGCCGGTCGGCTGCGCAGCATTCGCAATCTTTGCAAGCATGGCTCAGCCACGTTCCCGGCCTGAAAGTGGTACTTCCTTCAACGCCGTATGACGCCAAGGGATTGATGAAGACGGCGATTCGCGATGACAATCCCGTCATTTTCATTGAAGACAAAATGATGTTCCGCCTGAAGGGTCCCGTCCCGGCTGAAGATTACACAATTCCGTTCGGCGTTGCGGACATCAAACGCGAAGGCGAAGACATCACCATCGTGGCGACCAGCAGCATGGTACAGGTGGCGCTGGGCGCGGCAACGCAGCTCGAGGAAATCGGGATCAGCGCGGAAGTCGTGGATCCGCGTACGACGTGGCCGCTGGACGAAAAGACACTGATCGAATCGGCAAAGAAAACTTCGCGGGCGATTGTGCTGGATGAAGGTTATGAGAAAATACGGCGTGACCGCCGAGATCGCTTCGGTAATCGCAACCGGCGCGTTTTACGATCTGGATGCGCCGGTAAAGCGCATCGGCGCGATGCACGTGCCCATTCCCTTTTCTCCGCCCCTCGAGGATGCAACGATCCCGACGGAGAAAGTAGTGTTTGAAGCAGCGCGTGCGATGTGCAAGCGCAGCTGACCAAGCTCCGCGAGTTTCGCTGTATCGCTTTCAGTGAAGGTGGATAAGCTGCGACCAGGTAATCCGCAAAAGGGCAACCTGCAACGGAGTAGTCCGCAACCGGGGCGATCTGCAACCGGGTAGTCCGCAACTGGGGCAACCTGCAACCGGGTAGTCCGCAACGGGGGCAACCTGCAATTGGGGAGTCTGAAGTGGGGTAGTCTTTGTAGGGCACGGCTTCAGCCGTGCCGAAGCGCATTCAGCAGGAGGGGCTTTAGCCCCTGGCGGTGCGAAGATGGCACAGATCGCACGGCGAGTCCGGCAGGCCGGCGTTTATTTCGCAACGACGGATACCTGGGAAAGACGCGCGCTTTTTATAAACACCGTACTCGCCGGTATCGTGGTCAAACAGATTGCCGCCTGCCGGGATCGCGGACTTTTCAGACTGCACGCGTTCGTGCTGATGCCGGATCATTTGCATGTGCTGATTACGCCGGGTGATGAGACCACGATAGAGAAGGCCATGCAGATGATCAAGGGCGGCTCGGCCCACCAGATGGGGGTCGAGGGGCCGCAACCGTTTCCGGTTTGGCATCGCGGCTTCCACGATCGATGGATTCGGGACGGGGAACAATTTCGGGCGGCGAAAGCGTACATCGAGCAGAATCCGGTGAAGGCCCGGCTTGCCGAGATGCCTGAAAGCTATCTTTGGTCCTCGGCGGCCGTAACACTGCACCATGGATTGTAGCCGATACGACGAGGCAAGGGGCACCGATTGCAGGTTGAACGTGCCGCCATCCATTGTCATATCGCCAATGTTCAGGGTGACCGTGCCTGCCGGATCCGCTGGCACGTCGATCAGCCCGCCGAGACCCAGCGCATCGAGATCGGCATTCTTCACCCAGATTGTGCCGTTGTTTAATACCGGATCGGTTGTCGCTGTTTCGGACAGGTTCGCCAATGGCGCAAGGTTTCCCGCCTTCGTCTCCTCCGTCCAGAGGGCGCTGATGAACGTCGCATAGGAAACAGGATTCAGGTCG
>CAVOIX010000101.1:0-8973 GCA_963695945.1 uncultured Acidobacteriota bacterium
ATCGAAATCACGTTCTGGGAAGCGGTTCGCGGCACGGTAAAAAAACTGACGATCTCTCGCCTGGACACGTGCACCGCATGCCATGGCACGGGCGCCGTCGGGCAACCGCAAACCTGCACCGCTTGCGGCGGCAGCGGGCAAGTTACACAGACCAGCGGGAAGATGCGCTTCAACCTGACGTGCTCGCGCTGCGCCGGTACGGGGCGCGTCCGGAACATCTGCCGCGTGTGCGGTGGCGAAGGCCGGGTGCGCCGCGCGGACACCATTGAGATTCGTATTCCCGCGGGGGTGCAAACCGGATCGCGGGTGCGGGTAGCCGGACGCGGCAACGCGGGAACCGCCGGCGAACCGCCGGGAGATCTTTACATCATCACCGAAGTGCTGCCGCATCCGTACTTTGACCGGCACGGCGACGATCTCTACACCACTGTTCCCATTACCGTCACCGAGGCGGCGCTTGGCGCAAAAATCGAGGTGCCCACGATCGATGGGCGGTCAATCCTGCGGGTGCCGCCGGGAACCAACAGCGGACAGAAATTGCGCCTACGCGAAAAGGGCGTGCCGTCGGTCCGCTCGCACGGCCAGCGCGGGGATCAATACGTCGAACTGCAGGTGATCGTGCCCAAACCGGTGGATGAACGGGTGCGCGAACTTTTGAAGGAGCTGGAAAAAATCGCGCCGGAAGATCCGCGCAAAGACCTCTTTGAGAAGGCCAAGGCGCAAGCGTAGGGAGCGCAGCGATGACGCGCGTAAACGCAAAACGAAAAAAGACCCGCGCAGGGTACATGATTTCGGCGGTGGCGGAGTTGTACAAACTGCACCCGCAGACCCTGCGCCTGTATGAGCGCGTGGGATTATTGAAACCGTCGCGGTCCGACGGCAATACGCGGCTATACACGGACTCCGATCTGGAACGCCTGGAAGTGATCCTCACCCTTACGCGGGAAATGGGCGTGAACCTCGCGGGGATCGAAATCATTCTGAATATGCGCGAGAAAATGGGCGAGATGCAGCGCCAGATGGAAGCCTTCACATCGTTCGTACAGCAGGAATTGGCGCGAGGACTGCGCACCGCTGGCGTGCGCCCTCAGGGCGATGCGCTGGCGAGAATTCCTCCGCCGAAAGTCATCCGCGTTCACAAATCCGAATCCACAGATAAACACAGATGAACACCGATATAAACTGAAGACACTGGCAGACTGCCGATTTGCCGTTTTTTTCTGTATGTTTTATCGGTCCGGTTTTTATCTATGTTGATTCAAGTTCATCTGCGGATCCCATAATCTTTTCCACACAGCGCACGCTTTCCACAGAGTCGGTCAACTTGCGCAACCTTCCACGCGCGCCTATGCTGGCTTCATGGCGCAAACTGATTGCCCGCTGTGCGGCGGCACTGGATGGAAAACCGTCGACCGCATCGCGGAAGAGGAACGATTGAGACGCGGTTCGAAGGAAAAAATCGTCGCGCGCGCGGCGGCCACCCGGCAAACCTGGGCCGTGCCCTGCGATTGCACGGGTAAGGACCGCGCCGCGCGCGTGCTCGGCCGCACGCGCATACCCACCCGCTACGAACACTGCGATTTCAATAATTTCGACAAGGGACTCTACGACGCCAGCACCGGCCCCGAATGGCCCGCATGGAATCGCAGCCTGGAACAAGCCAAGCTGGTGACCGAAGCGTTTGCGCGCGATTATCCGGCCGGAAATGATACCGGCCTCCTGATCATGGGTCCGTGCGGCGCCGGCAAAACGCATCTGGCGGTCGCCGCGCTGCGGCAGATCGTTTTGCGTGGGCACACCGGACTGTTTTACGATTACCGCGAACTGCTGAAAGAGATCCAGGGCAGCTACAATGCGGAAAGCCAGACCAGCGAACTCGGCGTGCTGGAACCCGTGCTGACGGCCGATGTTCTGTTGCTCGATGATCTGGGCGCCAGCAAGCCGTCGCCCTGGGCCATGGAAACCGTCGGGCACATTCTGAACGCGCGCTACAACGATAAACGGATCACCATCTTGACGACAAATTATCTCGATGCCGTTGCGGCGGCCCCGACTGCCATGCCGTCGCCGCGGCGGGCTCAACTTCCCTCCGGCCAGGCAGTTTCCGCCGCGCGCGAGGATTCGCTGACAGAACGTTTGGGGATGCGCGTCCGATCGCGCCTTTACGAAATGTGCCGCACCGTCGAATTATTCGCGCCCGACTATCGCCGCGAGGTTCGACAAGCCGGCCCGACGCGGTAAGCGGCGATCGTGTCATCCCGCATTTGGCGGCACAAGCTTCGTCAGTGGATTTTAGGTCGTCGCCAGAAAACCCCACAGACTGAAATCTGTGGTCCTAGAGCCGGGACATCGCCAAGAAATATCTCCGGGCATGGTGCGAGTTGCTGGTCTTGTCATCCTGGTTCAGCGATTCGTGCTCGCAGCGCATCATGAGCGACCAGCAGATTCTCAGGCAGATGCTGGATCCGATGGAGCGGCGCCGCGGCCAGCAATCTGGCAACCCTCGACTGGGATTCCTGGAATATTTTCAAATTCAGATCACCGTCGTTCAAAGCGCTCAATAGGTCTTGCGCGAGGCCGGCGATCCGGTTGGTGTCGGTCCAGTGGGCGGACATCATCAGCAGATCGCATCCCGCCTCCAGCGCGCGCACGGCGGCCCCGGGCTTGTTGAACAGCGCTGACACGGCGCCCATGCCGATATCGTCGGTGGTGATAACTCCCTGAAAACCAATTTCACCGCGCAGAACATCGTTCAGCCAAAGCCGCGAAAGAGTCGCCGGAAGATGCGGATCGATGGCCGGATAGAGGATGTGAGCGGACATGATGATTTTCGCGCCCGCCTCGACCATCGCGGCGAAGGGCAGCAATTCGCGCTGCCGAAGTTCGTTCAAGCTCCGCTGCACGACCGGCAAATCGTAGTGAGAATCCACACCGGTATCGCCATGACCGGGAAAATGTTTTGGGCAGGCGATCACTCCCTCACGTTCGATCGCCAGCAAAAAATCGCGCGCGCTGCCCGCCACGATCTCCGCGTCGCTTCCAAAAGCGCGCTTTCCGATGACAGGATTTGCCGGGTTGGTGTGAATATCCACGACCGGCGCGTAGTTGAGATTGATCCCGAGAGAACGAAGCTCGACTCCCATCGCGGCGCCTACCTCTCCGCTCCGAGAAGCCCATTTCACGGCAGCGCCAAAGTTGGTGATCGGCGGCGGCGGCCGAAACACCTGGCCGCCTTCGTGATCCATGGAGATGAGCAAACTTTCCCGTTTGACACAGGCCCTCACGCCAGCAATCAGTTTTTGATACGAGTCGAACCATTCCTTGTATGGAACTTCGCGCTTGAAATTCTCTCGGAATAAGATAATTCCCGCCGGTTGCAGCGCGGACAGCAGGCGGGCGTCATGCTCGGTGAGGTGGGCAGACTTCTGAAGTCCGATCAGGAAGTGCCGGCCCACAGTTGCCAGTTCCGAAGGAAACTCGTTCATCCGCGAACTTCTCCAGTGTTGTCGAACGAATAGACTCTCACATTTTCCGGAGAGCGGTAAGACTTCGCGTGACGATCGTTTCTTGAAACACGATTTATCGGAAGGGCGAGTTCTTGCGGCGCCACGGCTCATTTTTCGAGTGTTGCAATTTAAACCGCACACTTGGACCGCACAAGGGCGCATTTCGCAGCGCAAATCAGGATGCCACGTTTTCTACCGGGCCAAGCCTTTGGGAGTGAAGCCGCTGATCAACTGGCTCAGCCATTACCAGGCATTTTGGAACGAGCGACTGCCTCGGCTCCGCAATCGGCTCAAGGAAATGAAAGATGAGTGAGAACCGATCCGTGGGCGGCAAACAATCCATCGTCGTGGAATACGAATTGCCGGACGCTCCGAAAAAAGTGTGGCGGGGTGGGATGGCACGGTTTATTGCCAAGTGCTGGAGGTTGTGCCGGAGGGTCGGCCGGTCTACGCGTGGCGCGGCGGATCTCAGAAGCTCGAGGGTTACGGTCGCGAAGTGGACACCGTCGTTGCCTGGGAACTCATACCCACGGCGAGGGGTGGAACGTGCCTTCGGCTGGAGCATTCCGGTTCCGATCCGGACAGCCTTGCATTCAAGGTGATGGGGCAGGGGTGGCGCGGGAAAATTGCCGAACGCATTACCCAGGCACTCTCCGCGATCGAGTGACGCGCTCGATCGCTCATTATATTTGAAAAATGGGTGACGCAGCTCAGCCGCCCCTGACTTTCCGCCGCGGCCCGATCGTCCATCCCTGGGCACGGCGAAGGTTAGCCGCCCTACCCCCCGGCATTTCATTGACATAGGCCACAAAGCGCGGGTATCATCCCCTCGGTGCGGCACCTGGGTGGGAAGCCGCGCTTCCTTCCTTGCACCTCCCCGTGACTCGGAAGATAACCCCGGGCGTTTCCTGTTGGGAGCAACGCAGGGACCTCATTGGAGGCAGTAAGATGTTTTCCGATAATGAAAACTCCGGCGCGGAGCTATCCGCCGGACAGACCGCAACCGCCGCAACAGCGGCGCCAGAACAAACAACGAACGCAGAAGCCGCTCAGGCTGAGGCTGCTGCAGTCAGGCGCCAGGATCCCCTTGGCGCTTCCGCCGCGCCTCCCCGGAGCCGGCTCGGTGATTACCGTCATCCCGCCGAACCCGTCGCCGCGCCGGATGGCGCTGCGGCCGTCGAACATTCGAACGTGAGCGAAGCCGTGGAAACCGCGGTGGAAACCGGCGAGGCCCCGACGGAATCGAACGCCGAAATGGAACAGCTCATGGAGCAATACGCCGTGCCGCATCAGGCGCCGGCGGAGGGTGAGATCGAATCGGGCCAGGTGGTGGCGATCACCGACCTGGGCGTAGTCGTGAACCTTGGCGGCAAGACCGAAGGGCTGATTCCCGCGCAGGAATTCGCGGAACTCGACGGCCCGTTCCCGTTGGTCGTCGGCCAGCCGGTCGAAGTGCAGCGCACCGGCGACCGCAAGGAAGGCATGGTGCTGCTGTCCTACCAGCGCGTGAACGGCGCCGCGCGCGTGGGGAAAAATTGAAGAGGCTTACCGCACCAAGGCCGACATTACCGGAAAAATCGTAGATCACATCAAGGGCGGCCTGGTCGTGGACATCGGCGTGCGCGCATTTTTGCCGGCCTCGCAGGCCGATCTGCATCCGGTGCGCGATCTGGACGAATGGAAGGGCCGCGAACTGACGGTTCGCGTCCTGAAGATGAATCGCAAGCGCGGAAACGTGGTGGTCAGCCGGCGCGCGATCCTGGACGAGCAGCAAGCATCGCAGCGGCAGGTCATGCTGGATTCGATGGCCGAGGGACAGATCGTGCAGCGGCGTGGTGAAGAACGTCACCGGCTACGGCGCGTTCGTGGACCTGGGCGGCATCGACGGATTGCTGCACATCACGGACATGTCCTGGGGCCGCGTGGCCAGCCCGCTGGACGCCGTTTCGCCGGGCGAAGAAGTGGAAGTCAAGATCCTGAAGTACGACAAGGAAAAGGGGCGCGTTTCGCTCGGGCGCAAGCAATTGCTGCCCGATCCGTGGTCCTCGGTGGTGGAGCGCTACGCGCAGGGCAAGAAGCTTACCGGCAAGATCATGGGCCTGACGGATTACGGCGCGTTCGTCGAACTGGAGCCGGGCATCGAAGGCCTGGTGCACGTCAGCGAAATGAGCTGGTCCAAGCGCAAGCAGCACCCGTCGAAGATCGTCGAAGTCGGGCGACGACGTGGAAGTGATTGTGCTGGGCGTGGATTCCAACGAGCGCCGCATTTCGCTGGGCATGAAGCAGGCGCAGTCCGATCCGTGGCAAGCAGCTGGCGGAAAAATATCCGGTCGGCACGGTGGTCAGCGGGAAAATTCGCAACCTCACCGAGTTCGGCGCTTTCCTCGAAATCGAGGAAGGTTTCGACGGCCTGATTCACGTCAGCGATATTTCCTGGACCGGGCGAATCAAGACGCCGTCGGAAGTTTACAAGAAGGGCGACACGGTCGAAGCCAAGGTACTGAAGATCGACCAGGGCACGCGGCGCGTTTCGCTCGGCGTCAAGCAGGTCAACGACATCTGGTCGATCTGGTTTGAAAAGCACAAGGTGGGCGACCTGGTGCGCGGCAAAGTTTCGCGCGTCACCACGTTCGGCGCGTTCGTCGAGCTGGCCGAGGGAATCGAAGGCCTCTGCCACATTTCGGAGATCGACGAGCGCCGCGGCAAGGGCGGCGACAAGCCGCAAGCGCCCGCCGCGGCCCGGCGTGCGCCAGAGCGGCCTGCTCGATCCCGGCCGCGATTACGAATTCAAGATCGTGAAGATCAGCCAGGATCAGCACAAGATCGGACTCAGCTACCGTGGCGCGCAAAAGCAGGCGGAACGCCGCGACATGGAAGATTACCGGTCGACGAAATCGTCGGCGAAGGCCACGATCGGCGACGCGATCATGGCCAAGCGTTCTCTGTAGTCGCTCTCCGGCGTTCCCCCGGGCCGGAGCGTAAATACTATTTCCCTTAAGCCTCGTTTGGTGATATGGAATTGCCACCAAAGGCGCCCGCTGGAGGAGGTTTGCTCCGGCGAGCGGGTGGCGCGTTCCCGAGGCGCGTCCAGCCAGGCACCCAGCGGTGCAATTTTTAGGAGCAGGCGGAGCATACATCAATGACCGATTCCACGGTGACAAAGGCGGACCTGGTAGAGGAAGTCGTTCGCGTCACAGAACTTCCACGCAAAGAATCCGAAGCCATCGTCGAAACGATTTTTGAAAGCATCATCGGCGCGCTGCAAGGCGGCGACCGCATCGAAATCCGCGGCTTCGGCAGTTTCCGCACGCGCCAGCGCCGCGGCCGCACCGGGCGCAATCCCAAGACCGGCGCCAAAGTTGAAGTGCCGCCCAAGAGCATCCCATTCTTCAAGCCCAGCAAAGAGCTGAAGGACCACGTCAATACGGTGCGCCGCCGGCGCGCCGCAGGCGCGGGCGCGACGCCGCCGCGCCGCAAAGCTAAAGCCGCGCGGCGGACCCGCGCGCTTCGCGTATGCCGCATCCAATAACTTCCCTATGGATTACCTCTGGACGCCCTGGCGCTACCGATACGTTGCCGAAGCCAAGAACGTATCCGGTTGCGTTTTCTGCGACGCTTCCGCTGGCAATCGCGATGAGGAATGGCTGATCGTCCAGCGCGGCGTGAAAAATTTCATCATCCTGAACCGTTATCCCTACACCTCCGGGCACGTGATGATCGTCCCGTACGCGCACACCGCCGATTTTGCCGGACTCGAACGCGATACCGCCGACGGAAATGATGCTGCTCGCCCAGCGCGTGCAGGCGGCCATCGAAGACGTCTACCATCCCGATGGCTTCAACCTGGGCATGAATCTGGGCCGCTCGGCCGGCGCCGGCATCGCCGACCACCTCCACCTGCACCTCCTGCCGCGCTGGACCGGCGACACCAATTTCATGACCACCGTGAGCGAAACGCGCCTCGAGCCCGAAGAGCTTTCCGTGACATACACGAAGCTTCGCCAAGCGCTAGTACTCTGAGTGCGCAGGCTTCCGCCTGTGGAATCAGTTCTATATGACGACTCCAAAGGCTGAACCTGCGCACTCGAATCGGAGTCAGTCCTGAGATCGGATCTGCCGATTTTTGAACTAGGAACGTATCCGGAGTCGCATTGAACTTCGCACTCACCGAAGAGCAGAGCTTGCTGCGGCGCACGGTGCGGGAATTCGCCGAAAACGAAGTGAGGCCGCTCGCGCGCGAGATTGACGAAACCGGTCATTTTCCGCGCGAAACATTTCGCAAGGCCGCGGAACTGGGCCTGACGGCGGTGGCGCTGCCCGAATCCGAAGGCGGCGCGGGCTTCGACCACGTTTCCTATTCCATCGTCATCGAGGAGATTTCCCGCGTTTGCGCTTCCACCGGCGTAATTCTCTCGGTGCAGAATTCGCTGTATTGCGATCCGATCCACCGCTTCGGGACGGCGGAACAGAAGAAAAAATTCCTGTCTGCCCTTTGCGCGCGGTGAAAAAATCGGGTGCTACGCGCTGACCGAGCCCCAGGCAGGGTCGAATGCTGCGGCGCTCACAACCCACGCGGTGCGCAACGGCGACCGCTACGTCATCAACGGCACCAAGGCGTGGATCACCAACGGCGGCGTGGCCGATGCCGCGATCGTGTACACGAATACGGATCCGTCGAAGGGCGAAAGAGGGATTACCGCGCTGATCGTAGAGCGCGGCACGCCCGGCTTTAAGGTGGGCAAAGAAGAAAAGAAGCTCGGCATTCATGCCACGGCCTGCACGGAGTTGTCCTTCACCGATTGCGAAGTGCCGGCTGGCAACCGCATCGGGAACGAAGGCGAAGGCTACAAGATCGCCCTCTCGACGCTTGACGGCGGACGCATCGGCATCGCCGCGCAAGCCACCGGCATCGCGCAGGGTGCGCTGGAACAGGCGCTGGACTATGCGAAGCAGCGGCAGGCCTTCGGCCACCCGATCGCGGATTTCCAGGCGATTCAGTTCATGCTGGCCGACATGGCCACGGAAATCGACGCCGCGCGCCTGCTGGTGCGCAAGGCGGCGTGGAAATCCGATTCCGGCGGACGCTTTTCCATGGAAGCCTCGATTGCGAAGTTATTCGCTTCGGAACTGGCTACGCGTGCGACGCACAAAGCGATGCAGATTCACGGCGGCTACGGCTATAGCGCGAATATCCGGTCGAACGCATGTATCGAGACGCGCGAATCACGGAAATCTACGAAGGCACCAGCGAAATTCAGCGCCTGGTGATTGCGGCCTGGGTGTTGAAGAGTTTTTAATCATTAAGCGGCCTGGCCTGAGATGAACTGCAGGTGCTTTTGAGAGTGCGGTAGTCGAAGCGATTTTTAATTTCGGGTGCCGCATTCGCGCAGGTTCGGCTGGAGTCCTGAATGCGAAATCAGACGCATCCCATTCCGTTGGAAGAACTGCAAATTGGTGGAGGCTCGGT
>CAVOIX010000102.1:0-14824 GCA_963695945.1 uncultured Acidobacteriota bacterium
CGCGCTTCGGATAGAATCTCCCGCCTTCACGCTGAAAATAAATTCCGCGCAGGTTCATGGCGGCGATGCGATCCGCTTTTTCCGGCGGCAGCTTGCGCGCGATCCACGCAAACGAATGGGAACTGGCGATGCGCGTAGCGATTTCGTCGGCGGGAATGTCCAGCACTTTGCCGATCAGACGCGCCACCATGTCCGGGTCGGCAATCTCGGACGGCACGGCGAACGCCGAATCCACCGGAACGCTCATGGCCAGCGGGTTCAGGTTGCGGTCAAAAATTTCAGCGCGGCTTGCTCCCACATCAACGATCAGCCGCTGCTGGTGCTGCGCCCGAGAATAATATTCGCTGTAGCGGAATAACTGCAGGTAGGCCAACCGTCCGAACACCGCCCCGGCCCATATCGCCGCGAGGGCAGCTACGATGATAATCCGGGTCCGGGAACTGCGAAGATCCATAATTTCGCCGGGAACTCCGGGCCCAAACAGTCGTGAGGCGCGGGCACGTCCGTCTGGCCGGGCGACTCCGGCTCACCTTTCAAATCGCTTCAACAGGTTGCGCGGAACCCAAAATGTTGTCAGTCCGAACGAAGCGAGCAATCTCTCTCTTGCCGGATCCTGTCCGAAGAGGCATTCCTCGCTGCACTCGGAAGGACAACTTGTCTGGTTGTCGCCGCAAGCCGTCCAACCGTTGGCGGCAAGACGCCGTGCCACCCTGAAAATTTTATTGTCGCACGGCTGCCGAAGTATTCGCTGGGCGCGCTTCCGCCATCACCGCATTCGGAGGCGTGTCTAGCGGAGCAATCTGTCCCGGCGTGGGGGCTGTCAAACCAAGCTGGCGCCGCGCGATCATGTCGATGCGTTCCGGTGCGCGCAATCCCGCCATTTCCAGTTTCAATTCCTGATTCAGCTCGGTGGCCTGCGCCCGTTCACTTCGCAAAGATTCCAGCTGGTAGCGCAGCTGAATCGTTTCAAAATGCTGCCAGGCATAGAGAAAGGCCCCCAGAGCGATCAGCGCGCCAAGCGAAACCACGCGCGCGCATTCGCGCATGTGGTTGGGAGCCACCAGTCGTACCAGGCGCGAATTATCAATCTGCTTTACCGTGTAGAACTCGGTCATTGCTCCCACTCTTCCTCTTGCGGCATCCCGTGCTGGTCGGGATCAATCTTTTCGGCCGCGCGCATCTTCACGCTGCGCGCACGTGGATTGGCCGCAATCTCCGCGTCCGAAGCTTGAATTACCTTTTTGGTGAGGATTTTCAGCACGCCTTCCTGGGCGAGCTTTTGAAAACACTGCTTGACCGGTCGGTCCTCCAGCGAGTGATAGCTGAGCATCACCCACCGGCCGCCTGGAGATAGTGTGGCAGGAACCCTAGAAAGAAACTGCCCGAGTTCCTCCATCTCTCGATTCACCGCAATCCGCAGCGCCAGAAACGTTTTTGTCGCGGGATGCAGCTTCTGCCTTCCCCTTACGCTTCGGGCCCCTGCCACAACCGTTGCCAGGTGCGCGGTATCCCGTAGGGGACGCGCTCGAACGATGCTCCTGGCGATTCTCCGTGAATCCCGCTCTTCCGCTAACTGGTAGAGCAGGTCGGCGATCTCTTTCTCGTCCGCCGTGTTCACAATATCGGAAGCCGTCAATTCCGTTTCGCGGTCCATGCGCATGTCCAGCGGGCCTGCCGTGCGGAAGGAAAATCCGCGCTCGCCCAGATCCAACTGCATGCTCGATACGCCCAGGTCCGCCAGCACGCCATCGGCGGGAGGAAGTCCGCGTTCCGCGAAAACCTCGCCGATTTGTGAAAAGTCCGCGTGCACCAAGGTCACTTTGTCTCCGAACTCCGCCAGCCTGCCCCGCGCAATTTCCAGGGCCTGCGTGTCCCGATCCAGGCCCAGCAATCGACCCCCGGCCCCCAGGCGCCGGGCTATTTCAATTGCGTGGCCCCCAAGTCCAACCGTTGCATCGACATAGAACCCCGAGGACCTGATTGCCAGCCATTCCATCGTCTCCTCGACGAGTACTGGCTTGTGCTGAACGTTCAACTAAATTCCCAGTTCGTCCAGTATCTTCAGGTCGTCATCCGTAATCGGACTCTTCTTCAGGTTCTCGAGCGAGCGGCTGTGGTTCCAGACTTCCAGGTACGTCAGATTGCCCATAACGTCGACGTCGCCCTTCATCTGGGCATCTTCCCGTAACACAGGTGGAATCAGGATCCTGCCCTGGCTATCGACTTCCACCGCCTGGCCGTAATAGTTGGTCCAGGTCAGGAACTTTTGCTTGGTCTTGTTATGCGAAGAGAGCCTGGCTAGCTTGCTCTCCAACTCTTCCCAGACCTTCATCGGGAAGATCCGGGCATACTCACCGGTTTCGCTCGTTACGTAGAACTGCTCGCCAAATCCCTTGAGCTCTTCCAGAAAGGCCGCGGGTATCTTGAGGCGTCCCTTCTCGTCCACTCTTCCCGGTATGTTTCCCCTTAGCATGTAGTCGTCTGCCCAAAGAAGCTGTGGAGCGTTCGCCTCTCATAGATGGTCCCCTTTAGTGCTTTCCAGCTCTGGCCCCTTCGCCACTACTTCTCACTTGCTGCCACTCTCTACCACTTTGTGCCACGATTCTAGTCAGGACGCGAAACTTGTCAAGGAAAAACCGTAGAGATTCAAAGATTTATTGTGGAAATCCTGTAGCTTGCTAAGGTCTTTCTGAAAACCACTACAGCTTGTGTTGGAAGAACGAACGGTGTCTAGGATTAGCGTGGCATTTTCTGGGGCGTATTTGCGAGGGGTTGCGTAACAGTAACGAGTTTCAGGTTTCCCGGCTCGTCCGTTCGGAATTCGTGAATTTTTTTGGTTTTGAGTCGTGCGGCCGAGCGAACTTCCTACATTCCGGGAGAATCCGGGGCCATGCCGACGTGCAGGTGGGCCAGTTGGCCGAGCATTTCACGATCGTCCGGGTTCAGTCCCTCAACGAAGGCCGGATCATTGAGCTTGGCCTGACGCTCCTCTTCGGTCATGTTACGAAGGGAGTGCAGGCGTTGCAGCAGGGCCTGCCGGCGCACCGGAGGCATCTGCTGCCAGCGAGGCAGCAACGATTGCCGGACGTCCCGTTGCTGTTCGGGAGTCATCTGTTCCCACACCCGCTGGCGATCTCGCAAGGCCTGCTGTTGCTCGGGAGTCAGGCGGTTCCAGGCTTCCAGGCGTTGCCGGATCTGCGCCTGTTGTTCCGGCGGCAGGCTGAGGAAGCGCTCATTGTTACGCAGAAACTGTTCCTGGCGGCGCGGCGGCATATCCTGGAGCCTCTCGATGGCTCTAGGCGGCAGCTTATTCGCAATGCCTGGCGCAGGCAATGCATTGCGAGGCCTCGGGCGCAGCAGCGGCCGCTGCGGACGAGGGGTCTCCCCCTCCTGCTGGGGAGCGGAACTGGATTTCTGCGCCGCGATCGCCGCGGAACCGCATAGTAGTGATGCCGCGTAAAATGCCGTCAGCGCTACCCCGAATTGGAATCGCAGTCTCATTACCTGGTTTCTTTGTTCCCTTCTTGCACGGTCTCGGCGGTGGAACCCGGGAGTTCGGAAAGCGCGTCGAATTTTGAGACCACGTCGTAGTTCTCAAGCACCGGCAAGTCCCGAATCATGCCAAAATCAGATTCCGCGGAAACCTTGCTGACCTGCGCGATCTGCGCAGCAACCGGCGAGTGCGGCAATACGCGAGGCATGGAGGCCATCCAGACCGACAACGCGACCAGCGCCGTAATCGCGAACGCCAGCCTGGGCGAAGGCATCAGGTCCCAGAAACTGCGGCGAGGCGGTTCCGCCGCGATGCGTGCGCGTAGCGAAGCGTCAAACGCAGCCGAAGGGGCAATCTCCGGAAGATCGTCCATCGCGCCCCACAGCGAGCCAAACTCCTCGGCGCGCGAGCGGCAGGCCGCGCACGCGGAAAGATGTTCCTCGACCGCGCGCCGCTCCGCAGGCCGGGCTCGCCCATCAAGATACTCGACGAGTTTGCCTTCGATCGCGGCACATTGCCCGTTATCGTGTTTGCCAAACATATGGACCCTCACTTCCCTCACCATACTTCCATCAAGGCGGGTAGCACAGACAGCCGCACCCGGAATCAGGCGGGCTGCCCGCTGCGGCTAGCTGGCACTCGTTGCATCCTCACCGTAGGACTCACGAGTGGCGCCAACTCAACGCGCAGCGTTTCATAAGCTCGAAACAGTAGCGATTTTAGCGCGCTTTCCGAACATTCGAGAACCCGAGCAATCTCGTCATAATCCAGTTCCTGATACTTGTGCAACAGCACGGCGGCGCGCTGTTTTTCGGGCAGCGCGTGAATCGCTTTCAGAATCAAGTCGGCGCGGCTGCGTGCCACCAACTCCTGCTCCACGCTCGGCGTGCGATCGGGGACTTGCAGGGCCTGCTGCTCATCCTCACCGGTATCCACCGTCTGGTCCATGGAAATTTCCATCTGGCGGTGGCGATTGTCACGCACCGAATTCAACGCCAGATTCGTGGCAATGCGGAACATCCAGGTGGTGAACTTCGCGCTGGGAGCATATTCCTGGCGAGCGCGGTAAACGCGCAGGAAGACTTCCTGGGCCAGGTCTTCCGCGACCGCTGTATCGCGGACCATGCGGAAAAGGAAATTGACGAGGGGAGTCCTGTACTTGCGGAGCAAAAGCTCAAAGGACTGTTCGTCCCCGGCTTTCACGTCCAGCATCAATTGGACGTCGGTCCTGGCCATGGCCTCCACACTGTATCAAACCCGTTTGTTGTCAAAAAGTTGCGGGAAAGATGGAAGTGCCTAATCCCGGACCCGGCCGAGGTAAGTGACTTGATTTCAGCGTGTTAAATGCCTGCAAGGCGACGCCGGGATCTATTTAGACCAGTTTGGATTCCATGGGGTAAAGCCATCGCGCCAGGTCCAGATTGTGATTGAAATAATCGGCCGGTGGAGCGCCCTTGGCGTTGTAAACGAACAACGGAATATTCACTTCGTGAAGCGACCCATGGGAACGCAACCCGGGAAAATTCTCTTTCGGATCGTCCAGTTCGCCGAACACGGTGTCCTGGTCGCCGATCGCCATGAGGTCCCCGATACGTGACGCCATCAAATGGAATTCCCGCGCCGCCTCTTCGCGCGTCAGAATCCGTTCCACTCCGGGGACACCGGACACGATCTCCCGGACTCGCGCGGCATCCTTCGGATCCTTGAGGTGCAGATAGACGGCTCCGCTGCAGCCCCGATGATGCTTCATATAGCGATCGCGCCCAGTAGAGACGGCTTTGCGGATGGGAACTCCCTTTCCAGAGCAGACTTGTTCCAGATCCCAGCACGCGCCCTTCGCGTTCATTCCGTGGTCCGCGGTGGCCAGGAACGCCGCATCCGGGGCCGCTTTCATGGCCTGCCCGATGAGTTCATCCATGCGCGCCAAATGTTCCTTCGATTCCGGAGCTTCGGGCGCCCACATGTGCATCGGATAGTCCGTGGTGTGGATGTAGAGGACGCCGATATCGGGGCGGGTTTTCAGAACATGGATCGCGGCCGCCATTAACCAGTAATTGATATCCGCGCTATAAATCACCGGCGCGGGACCCAGTTCCTTGACCCATTCGGCGTTCGGATTCTCGGCGGTGAGCACGATTTCGGCGCCTCGCAACAGCAGCGTCGCCGTCTTGGCTTTGCTGGAGAGTAGCGCTGACTTCACACCGTGCTTTGCTGCGCGTTCAAACAGCGTGGGCGCCAGAACCAGGTCGGCGGATTCCACGTACAATTCTTCCCCACTCTTCTCATCAAAATACGAATTGGCGATGATGCCGTGCGTTTCCGGCCACGTCCCGCAGCAGATCGAAGCGTTGTTGGCATTGGTCACGGATGGCATGACGCCTTGAACCTGTTTGTAAATCCCGTCGCGTTTCCATTGAGCCAGAACGGGCATGTTGCTTTCGGCCAGGTAGCGGGGGTCAAAGCCGTCGAACATGATCACCACTGCCCTCTGCTGGGAACGCGCCTCGCCCTGGCCCATGGCAATTTTCCCGACCGCCGCGAACACGGCGGCGGCCGAACCGTACTTTAGCAACTCCCTGCGACTGACCGAGTCCGTCATGAAGTTTCCTTTCAGGAGGCAACCGGCTTCGGATCCCGCCTGCGTGCTTGCTCCGTGGTGAGCATGCAGCTCACGGACAGAGTTTGCGCGCGCGGAAGGACTTTTTTCAAAGCAGTAAATCTAATCCGCGATTAGCAATTCTTATCACAAGACGCCGGAAGAACGGCCGGATTTTCTCGGCGGTTGGGAGAGCTGCTTCGCACGATCAAGCGCAAAAGCGCGAAACGCCGCTGCCGCGCCGGAAGGCTCTGGGCCGATGAGAGAAACAACAAAATAGCCGCGCGTGATGCGCAGGCCCTCCACTTCGACTATCTTCAACGTTTGCAATTCTATTTCTTTGTGAATCGCGCCGTACGAGACGAAACTGACGCCCAGCCCGGCTTCGACCGCCGATTTGATGGCCTCCGTGGAATCAAGCTCGATTACATTCTTGAATGATTTGATCTTGCGGCGCGCCTTCGCCAATGCGGCTTCAACCGCGTGCCGGGAACCGGATCCCTGCTCGCGCAGCAAGAGAGTGGATGCAGCCAGTTGATCGTGAGACACGCGATCGAGTTCAAAATCCGGCGGCGCGATCAAAACCAGGTGGTCTTCCATGAATGGCTCCGCGCGCACTTCGCGCTGCCGTGCGGGGCCGGCGATCAGAGCGATGGAAACCTTGCCGTCAATCAGAAGCTGCAGAATGCCCTGGGTGTTGCCGCTATGGACCACGAGCTGCAGCCGTGAATGTTCCGCGAGAAAAACGCCGAGCAACCGTGGAAGCACGTACTGCGCGATAGTTGTCGAAACTCCCAGCGCAAACTTTCCGGAAAGCTGCCCGTCGGCCGCGGAAAGTTTTCGTTCCGCATCCGCGGCTATCTTGGCAATTTTTTGAGCGTGGCGCAAAAGAATCGCTCCCTGCGCGGTGAGCGCAACCTTGCCGAAGGCACGGTTGAGGAGGCGCACGCCAACTTCTTCCTCAAGAGCTTTGATCTGCAGGGTGACGGCGGGTTGCGTAAGGAACAACACTTCGGCGGCTCTCCGGAAGCTCAGTTGTTCGGCGACGGTGCGAAAAACCTTCAGCCTGAAGTTTTCCAGCTGGGACATCCGGGAATTATAACGAACTGGCCTCTCAACCGCGATCATCGCGCTAGCCTTCGCGCTCGCCAGCGTAAGAATTTGAACGATTGGCGAGGGACCCGAAATCCATCGCCCTTCAGGCGTGAAAAAGTTTGGCGAGTAATAGCATCAGCGAGACCCCGAGGAAAACCAGCAGGGCCATGCGCGTGTCCGGCTCGCGATTCACTTCAGGGATCAGATCCGTCGCGGCCACGTAGAGCGTGACTCCCGCGGAAATCGGCAGCGCATACCCCACCTGCGAATGCAGCAGTCCCATCAACAGAATCCCAGCGACGGTTGCGACGCCCAGCCAGATGGCCGCAAGGAACGCCGTGCGGCGGCTTTGTCCCGTGGCCAGCATCAGCGAAGCCACCGTGAAGCCTTCGGGAATCTTGTGCAAAAAAATCGCCAGGAAAATTACGCCGCCGAGCCAGCCCGAAACCAGAAATCCGGAGGCGATGGCCACGCCATCAAAGAACGTGTGAATCGACAGGCCGAGCAGCGCTGAAATTCCCGCATGATCCGGCACGAAGTGCTCGACGTGAGTTTCCTCTCCGAAGTGAAAATGCGGGGCCAGCGTGTGTTCAAAAAAATGCACGATGAAATAGCCGACCAGCACCAGGAAGTACGCCAGATTCCCCGTCATGGCCACCGATTCAGGAAGAATTTCCAGAATGGCGGCAGCCAGCATGAAGCCGGCGCCCAACGCCAGAAAGTATTTCAGATACTGGCGCGACCACGAACGATACAGAATGAAAAGCCCGCCAAGAATATTGGCTGCGGCCGCCGTCAGGCCGAGAAGCAATGCCAGAATCATGCGAGACGCGGGGACGTTGATGACGGGAGAGGCCAACATCGTTAGCCGCTGTGGCGGAACAGAATGACGTCGCCTTCCTGCACGATATATTCCTTCCCTTCAAGGCGCACCTGCGCTCGTTCGCGCGCGATCGGCAGGCTTCCGGCGGCAAGCAGATCCTCGCAGCGCACTACTTCCGCGCGGATGAATCCGCGCTCGATGTCCGAGTGGATCGCGCCGGCGGCCTTCTGCGCGTTCATGCCGCGCTTGATGGTCCAGGCGCGAACTTCCGGTTCGCCGGCGGTGAAAAAGGAGGTGAGCCCCAGAAGTTCATAGGTAGCCTGAATGATGCGATCGAGTCCCGAGGATTTCAGGCCATAGGCCGCAAGCATCTCGGCGCTTTCGGCTGGTTCCAATTCCGCGAGCTCGGCTTCGATACGTCCACAAATCGAGAGCACCACGGTATTGGGACGCCCCACGAGCTTGTCGAGCTTGTGGCGCTGCACCGCCGTATCAAGCTCGGCAACTTCGCCATCACCCAGGTTCAAGACGTATAGCATGGGCCGCTGCGACAGAAATTTATAGCCGTTGATCGTCTTCCTCTCGTCGGCGTTGAATTCCAGTTCGCGCAGCGGCTTCTCCGATTCAATCGCCGCCTTGCAACGATTCAGCAACACCAGTTCCTGCTCGAGGTGCGGCTCCTTCTTTTTCTTCAAATCTTTTTCCACGCGCTCGATGCGCCGCTCGATCTGATCGAGATCGGAGAACATCAATTCAAGGTCCAAGACTTCGGCGTCACGCAAGGGATCGATCGAGCCGGCGGAATGCGGCACGGAGGGATCGTCGAAAACGCGCAGCACGTGGGCCAGGGCGTCGACTTCGCGCAGTGGCGCGAGCACCGCGGAATCCTTGGAGCGATCCTTCACCATGCCGCCGACATCCACGTATTCGACCGTGGCATAAGTTATCTTTTTCGGATTGTAAAGCTTGGCCAGAAGTTCCAGACGCGGTTCCGGAACGCGCGCCACGCCGACGTGAGTAGCCGCACGCGCTGCTTTCTCGTCCAGCTGTGCCCGCGTCAAAATTTTGAACAGAGTCGTTTTTCCAACTTGAGGAAGCCCGATGATCCCGGTTTGCATAGGTTGCAAATCGTAGCATACCCACGCGCGCCGCGCCTCATGGCGCGAATGCCACGAACGCTCTAGTCTGAAAGTAGAAAAACTCGGACATCACAAAATGCACGAGCTGCAACGGGTACTGTATTGGGGCGCCGCACCCTTCGCTAAAATCGTGGAGCGTGCGGCACCCGGTCCGACCCACCGGTCTGAGCAATTCATGAGCGCCACACCGTAACCTTCGCGATGCTCGGCCTCCGTTGCGCTTGACTTTCCAGAGCGCTGCGTCAGAATGGAGTCCCTTCCAAAATTTACTTCTGGTCCAGATTCGCCCCCTTCCCGTCGTTTGCCACCAGAGGAATCCACGAATCCACAATTGGGGGTTTATGAGTCGGTTTGGTAGCAGATGCGAAAAGAAGGCGGACTGATGAGCATTTCCGAGGCTGCGCTGGTCGGCATTTACGATTACCGCCTCGTCGCCCTGTCCGTGGTGATCGCCATATTC
The DNA here is from genome assembly GCA_963695945.1 of uncultured Acidobacteriota bacterium. GTDB lineage: Bacteria > Acidobacteriota > Terriglobia > Acidiferrales > UBA7541 > Palsa-360. The sequence goes on from CAVOIX010000102.1 coordinate 9,607, forward strand.
GCGTCCTATTCCGCGCTGGATCTGGCGGGCCGGGTGACCTCGGCCCGCGGAGTCACGCGCTCCATTTGGCTGAGCAGCGGCGCGATCGTGATGGGGATCGGCATATGGTCGATGCATTACGTGGGGATGCTGGCTTTCAAGTTGCCAGTGGCGGTCAAATATGACTGGCCAACGGTGTTGCTGTCACTTTTGGCCGCCATCTTCGCATCGGCCATCGCGCTGTTCGTGACCAGCCGTGAGAAGATGGGCCCCTTTCGCGCCGCGACGGGCAGCCTTTTCATGGGCGGCGGCATTGCCGGAATGCATTACATTGGAATGGCGGCCATGCGATTGCCGGCCAGGTGCCAGTATTCACAGAAAAATGTAGCGGCTTCGGTCATCCTAGCAGTAGTGATCTCCTGGATTGCGCTGTGGCTGACTTTTCATTTCCGGGAAAATACGAATTCCAGCATCTGGAAAAAAGTCTTGAGCGCCATAGTCATGGGACAAGCGATTCCCGTGATGCACTACACCGGAATGGCGGCGGCGAGTTTCACTCCTTCCCTGGCAAATCAAGGAAAGCTGTCGCACGCCTTGAACATATCTTCGCTGGTCAGCGTAAGCATCATCATCGCGGCGCTGATGATCCAGGGTTTCACGATCCTCACCGCCGTCGTGGACCGGCGATTTTCCGAACAAGCCAGCACTCTCGAAACCAGCGAACGGCGGGCCCGCCTGATCCTGGAAACTTCTCTCGATTCGTATGTGGAGATGGATTCCGAGGGCCGCATCACGGATTGGAATGCGCAGGCGGAGAACACGTTTGGATGGGGCCTTGAGGACGTCTCCGGGAAGGACCTTACTTCGCTCATTATTCCCCCGTCTTGCCGGCAGTTCTACGAACACAACGTGCGGCGCCTGCGCGCGCCGCACGTTGACCACACTCTGCACCTGAGATTTGAGACCTGCGCAACCCGCCGTGACAACCGGAAACTTCCGGTGGAGATCACCATGTCGGCGATGCGCCGCAACAAGGCCCGGTATTTTGCGGCATTTGTTCGTGACCTCACGCAACGCGAGACAGCCGAGGAGAAATTCAAAGGACTGCTGGAGTCATCGCCCGAGGCAACGATTCTCGTTAATAGCAAAGGCATGATCGCTGCGTGCAACACCCGGGCGGAGCGAGTCTTCGGGTACTCGCGGGCAGAATTGTTGAATCAATCCGTGGACATGCTCCTGCCCGTGCGTTTCCGTGGCCAGCATCCCGGACACCGAGCAGGGTTTATTTCGAATGCGCAGGTGCGCCCCATGGGCTCCGGATTGGAACTGGTCGCGATGCGCAAGAATGGCGGTGAATTCCCCGCCGAAATCAGTCTTTGCCCATTGAAAAGCGGGGAAGGAATTCTGATCTCCGCCCTGATTCTCGACATCACCGAGAGAAAAAACATTGAGCAGGTCTTGCGCGGCGCGAAGGAGTCCGCGGAGGCCGCCAATGAAGCCAAGAGCACGTTTCTGGCGACCATGAGCCATGAAATCCGGACGCCGATGAATGGCATCCTGGGCATGACCGAACTGGTTCTGGACACCGATCTCACGGAGGAACAGCGCGAAAATCTGGGAATGGTGAAACTTTCGGCCGAATCGCTGCTCTCGATCATCAATGACATTCTGGATTTCTCCAAGATCGAAGCCGGCAAAATGGAGCTCGAATCGATTCCGTTCGATCTTCGAGAAAGTCTCGGCGAAACCATGAAAACCCTGGCATTCCGGGCGAATCGCAAGAACCTGGAACTGATCTGGGATGTCCAGCCGGACGTTTCCGAAGGGCTGGTCGGGGATCCAGGCAGGGTCCGGCAAATTCTAATCAATCTGGTCGGGAATTCCATCAAGTTTACCGAAACCGGCGAGATTTTTATCGGTGTCGAGGAGGAATCCCATCAAGACGCCACGACCGTGCTTCATTTTTCGGTGAAAGATACGGGTGTGGGCATTCCCGCCGATAAACAGAAGAAAGTGTTTGAGGCTTTCTCACAAGCCGATGGCTCGATGGCCAGGAAATACGGAGGCAGCGGTCTGGGACTGGCGATCTGCACGAAACTGGTGGCCTTGCTGGGCGGGCGCATCTGGCTGGAAAGCGAACTCGGATGCGGCAGCACATTTCACTTCACGTTGCGCCTCGGCGTTCAGGAAAACCCTCCACCCCGCTTCGATCCGCTTCCCGCGGAACAGTTGCGCGGATTGCACGCTCTGGTGGTCGACGACAATGTCACAAATCAAAGAGTTCTTTCCGGGATGCTTGCGCGCCTGGGAATTGAGTCCGCTTGCGTCGGAGGCGGGCCCGCGGCACTTGATTCGCTTCAGAAGGCTAAGGATTCCGGGCGTATATTCTCGCTGATCCTGTTGGACGGGCAGATGCCCGAAATGGACGGCTTCGCTTTGGCGGAGCGAATTCAAAAAGATCCCGAACTGGGCGGCGGGAACCTCATGATGCTAACGTCGGCAGGGCAGCTTGGCGATGCCGCGCGCTGCCGCGAACTGGGGATCTCCGGCTATCTGGCGAAACCCATCCGCCAGAGAGAACTTTCCGAAGCGATCGCCAGCATCCTCAACCCCGAATCCCCGAAGAAGCCACAACTGGTTACCCGGCATACGCTGCGAGAGAACCGGTCGCGGACACGGATTCTGCTGGCCGAAGATAACGCGATCAATAAGAAGCTCGCGGTACGCCTTCTCGAAAAACGCGGCTACAGCGTTCACGTCACGGCAACGGGCCGGGAAGCTTTGGACGCGCTTGAGAAAGAGCATTTCGATCTGTTCCTGACGGATGTCCAGATGCCCGAAATGAATGGTTTCGAGGCCACCGCGGCCATTCGGAAAAAAGAACAATTAACGGGGAAGCATCTTCCGATTATCGCGATGACCGCCAGCGCTCTGAAAGGGGACGAAGAGCAGTGCCTTTCATCCGGCATGGACGCCTACATCTCAAAACCAATTCGGACACAGGAATTGTTCGCGTCCATTGAAACAGCGCTTCACCAGACTCGCGTGTCCCGTCCCGACCACACCAAGGAAGCTATACAAATGGAGAATGGAAAAGTCCCGCAAACCTGATTCGCCCTCCGCGGACTGGGTTGCCAGTCGCCTTAGATTGCGCCAACGAACTCAAGAGTTCCGGCCGTCCGCGAAAGTCAGTCGCGTTTCCGGACCGGGTATTTCTTCACACGGTGAGCGACGAGCGTGATGCCCTTGAAGGCCGTGATTTTGTCCGAAAGTTCTCAGGCCACTTGACGCTGCCAGGCAGCTCTCCTAAGCTGCTGGTTTCGCTATGCCCAGAACCCATTACCCAGTGGATGCCGAGCAAGTGATGCGCGAACTTTGCCGCGCGGATCGCCGTCTTGCGCGCATCATTCGCAAAGTTGGCTCGTTCCCTACCAAACGACAAAAGCCGCAACATCCCTACCAGAGCCTGCTGCAGTCGATCGTGTATCAGCAGTTGGCGGGCAAGGCAGCGGCCACGATTTTCGGGCGGGTGAAAGCGTTGGGCGCAAGCGGATTTCCCACACCTGAAGAAATTTTACTGCTGGACGCCAGCAAGTTGCGCGGCGCGGGCCTTTCGCGGCAAAAAATCGCCGCGGTAAAGGACCTTGCCGCCAAGACGCTGGACGGCACGGTGCTTCCGCTGGCGAAGCTCCGCCGCATGAGCGAGGTTGAAATTCACGAGCGCCTCGTGCAGGTGCACGGCATCGGCGAGTGGTCCGTGCAGATGTTCCTGATGTTCCGGCTGGGCGCCCTGACGTGCTGCCGATTCGCGACCTGGGGATTCAAAAGGGTTTTCAACACGTCTACGGGCTGAAAGATACGCCCAAACCGCAGGCGATCCTGGAATACGGCGAACGCTCAGGCGGCCTTACCGTTCGATCGCCAGTTGGTATCTGTGGCGGGCCGTGGACCAGAAGAATGCGAAGAAATCCGCAGGGAAGAAAAAATAAATTAGGATAGGCTTTTTTACCCTGAATTCCCGGGAAACGCAGCCTGCTCGGTTCAGGTTCGTCCTACTGAAATCCAAACCGGACGAGCTAAAACCTATCCTACGTAAACACTAGTTCGTTGTAGCGGCGATGCAACTGCCCGTCTCGTGATTTGGGCGGTCCCGCTCAATCCCATCCAGAGCCGTCCACAATGCGCGCGCCGCGCGGGAAATTCCCTCTAACGCTTCCGCCGCGCAGCGGTCATCTTTTTCAACCAGCGTGGAAATAATTCTCCGCCACACGCCGGCGTGATGAACATCCGCTTTCTCATGCACGGTGAAGTAGCTGCAGGTGCGGTCATCGGCTCCGTAATGCTTCTTCAGACCGTTCCGTTTTTCGGAAGCGATTTCGGCACTTGCGATTCATAGGCGAACAGAGCGCCGAAGGCCGACGCTATAGGAGCTTCGCTGGCCAACGTGCGAAAAGCCTTCACTAGATCGCGCACTTCCGGAATAGCCGTTCCCTCACCAATAGCTGGCGCGTCGCCGCCAATGCCTTCGGCAAATCGCTGCCAGAGGTCAGAATGCGCGACGCCGTCGCACTCTTCCTCATAGGCGTTGGCAAGGACGTCGCGGCGCATCGCGCCGTCCGGCAACCGGGAATGCAGCGACGTGAGGCAGGTGGGAAATCCAGAAACTTGGTGGTAATACTGCTGGGCGTAAATTCCAGATCTTCCCTAGTCAGTTCACCCGCGGACCACGCCTGGTAAAACGGATGCTGCAGCAAATCAAACCTGGCCATTTCCTCGCCAGCTTTTTGCCAGAACACGAAAATTTCCATTTTGATTCCCCCGGGGCGCGGCTCCTTTAGGAGTCCCGCGAAATCATGAAGTTGTGAATTTTAACGTCCGGTCCGTTTCAGTTCAACGGCAAAAACCATTTCCGGCAGGCGCTCAGGAAGATTTCTGCCGCGCCGTGAGGACAACGCCACCAGCCCGGAGAGCAGAACCACGCTTTCCAGCCGGACGGAATATTGGTGCAGACGATCGAATGCCATGCGCAGCGGGTTGTCGGCAGGCGTCGCGTTCACCGAGCCCATTTGCACACGGAGCGCATCCATGCGGGCGATCACGCCGTATTGCGAGGCCATGGTGCACACGATCATAAGGAATACCAGCGATGCTGCCGGGCGCGTGAGCGCCGCCACGGATTTTTCCCGCAAGGACGTCGCGATCAGATAAAGGAAGCCGGCCATGATGCCCAGCAATGTGA
>CAVOIX010000103.1:0-133409 GCA_963695945.1 uncultured Acidobacteriota bacterium
CGTGGTCTTCGCGTTCTTCGGTAGAGACGAAAGTCTCTGGCTGAAGGCGCCTCAGACTAAAGGGCAACGCGCCTGGTAACGCCAGGGGCTGGCTCTTCGTGTGTTTCGCGCAAGCGAGGCGAAGTTCCGGCCACGGACAGTGCCACAGAAAATAAACCGCCAGTGCAACGCGCCTCGGTGGCCATGTGGAGGAAAACCTTCAGACGGCCTGAAAGCAGCCCGCGCAAGCGGATTGCGGAAGGCGATAGCTCAGGTAAGGGTGAAACGGTGGGGTAAGAGCCCACCGCGTTCCGGCAAACGGAGACGGCACGGCAAACCCCGCGTGGTGCAAGGCCAAATAGGAGGGGAGAGCTGGCCCAGCCCGTAAGGACCCTCGGGTAGGCTGCTGGAGCCCAGGTGCGAACCTGGACCTAGAGGAATGATCGTCGCGGAGCGTAGTCGGAGAGCTGCGCGCTGTACAAAATCCGGCTTACAGGCTTCGTCCGCCATTTATTATTCATTTCCAACGGTCTTATATCATTCGGCCGTTTTCCTGCCGCGGTCCTTGACTGGCGAGGCTTCCACGCTGCTACAGTTGAATTTCGCTCTGCGCTTGCATCGGAGCATCTACGCAAAAGACTCGCCGGAAATACTTCCTTGGCTTGAATGGGTGTGAATTTTGACCACTTCCTGGTTTTTTGAAGGTTGATGGCCCTCGGGATGACTTTTGTTATTCCGATTGTCTGTCGAACTAACCTGAGGGGCGCCGTCGGAGTCACGGCACGTTGTTTACGCTAAAATTCATCGGAGCCCTCGAAGCGCTCCAGCCTGATGCCTTCCTCTCTCCACGTAAGATGCTGGTGCTGGACGGAGAGCGCCAACAACAGTCCTTTCAAGGAAATCCAGATGAGATATTCGGGATTGAGCGAATTTGAGGGAAAACTTCATGGGCCAGCCACTTCTTCCCGCAGCCTCGATAGTTTCATCTCCGAGGTACTTGAAGTGCGACCTGCCAGAACCATGGCTTGGACAGGATCGGTCATACCCGGCTGTCTCGATCCGCAACCAGATCAACCCGTGTTGGACTGTTTCGGTCCCGTTCGACTTGCCGGGTGATGCCGCCGAACGAGAAAGGCGAAATCGGCCAGAGAATTCCATACGGGCGCTCCAGCTTGGTGCGCATTTCTAGCTCACGTTTGGGATGGATCCTCCTGACGAGCAGTCAAGCTGAGTCGGAAGGAATTCGCAGGACAACGGGCCCGAGTCGCGCACCCATCGCAACTTCCCGAACTCCTTCAATCGAATGATAGTCAAATCACGACTGAGTTCAACGATGAAGCGGTTGGAATGAAGATCATCTTTCGGAGATTCAAATGTTCTTACGCCTTCCACACGGTACTGGCCGTTTTTGACGAGTCTGAGCGTCCACGATTCGTGGAAATTGTAGATGGCCTGCTGGAAGGGATCGAGGAGGCCGCCATTGGCCTGCTCAAAGATCGCGTACTCGCCTTCCGCAATTTTTGTACCTTGCGGTTCCTCGCTGGACGACGCTTGCCCAAACACAGCCTGCATGACGACGATGCTGATGAAAATCGCAAACAGGCCGGCGTAAGCAAGCCCTCCCGCAAATATGCTCCGTGAAACCGTAGAAGCGGACCGTTGGTTATTCAAGGGCATATGATTCCTCGCGACAACCTGGAACCTCACGGGGACGGCGCGCGAGATAATCTCCACCGAACAGGCCGCGTGCCGAACGACCGCTTGCGAAACGCTTCCCATCAGGAAGCGGTCCAGTCTGCTTCGCCCGTGCGAACCGAGAACGATCATGTCGGTATGCCATTCGTTGGCAATGTCGATGATTTGGGACTTCGGATCTCCCTCGACCAATTCCGGAGAGACTTGAAATCCCGCGGCCCGCAGTTTCGCTTCGGCCTTCTCAACCAAATCCTTGGCCTGTTCCCGTAAGGCCTTCCACACCATCTCGAATTCGGGGTCGTATCCGCCCATTTCTCGCCCCATGAGAAGGGAGGGGGGCTCGACCACATGCAAGACTTTCACTTCCGTATTGCCAGGCCATGGCCTGGCGATCACACTTTGCAGGGCTGCTTGCGAGAAATCAGAGCCGTCGATCGCGAGTAGTATCTTCATTGGTTGGTCGTCACCTCCATCACTGCTTGCCGAGTACCTCAACTGCTTAGAGCGTATGTGACTTGTGCCTTTGCGAGCAAGGCGGTAATCCAGGCAGCCGTTAGCGAGGGACAGTGTGCGGCGTTGACGCACGCCAAGGCTATCTAGCCGCAGATTCTCTTGGACTGCCGGCCTGCGCTAGTTTGCCCGGACACGATAGAGCACATAGGTGAACGTGCCGGCATGCAGCCACGCTTCGCCGGTGAGTTCATCATGCTTGCTATCGACGGATTCACTCAGCACGTGCGCGCAACTGCCTACCAAGACGCAGCACTTCCTGCTCCAGTCGGCTCCGAGTTTGAGCCATCGACCTTCGTAGCAGCGAGCCCACAATTCATCTCGGTGTGCCAGCGTTCCGGGAACATGGCCGCTCGTGGCTTCAATTGTATGTTCCCCGAGCGGTTCGACCTCAAGAGGGGGCGATTCCCGGTGCCAATAAATGATGCGGCTGTTAACCGTGTCGGTTCCGATCACAATGTACGCTCCACAGAGCTACGCGGAAGGCGTTTAGGCCCCGCCTTGCAGGACGAAGATCAATTTGCTGAACCGCCATAATTCGAATGCAACACGCAATATGTTACGTCGTCCAACGAATACGCGCGGTGATGGAAATCACTTTTGGCATCTGCCTGAAGATACGATCGGTGTCTAAAAGTGGAGCCAAACCCTTTCCGTGAAACAAGTTTCTAGAGGGAGCCCGCTCGTTCCGGGGACGTTTTGCCGGGGATTTCGCAGCGAATGGCCGCGGAGCACAAAAGGAAGTCATAAGGACGTATTAGTTTACGATCCAATAATTGAAGCACGTGGCCCCTGAGGTTCTTGGCAAACTGAAAGTGAAGCTGGTTCCGGCGACTCGTGAAGACTGCACGACGGGTCCAGACGCAGGTGCAACGCAATTCGGATTAAGAGGTAAGTTGCTGGGATCGGTGGTGGGAGATAAGAACACCCGGCTAGAAGCTGTTACGGCGGTAGTCATGACGGTGTAAGTCGTCGTCCTGCCGGGGACCACAATTGCGCCGGAAGCCGCGGAACTGCACCTGGCGGGGGAAGCAGAATTGACCGCGCAGTTCGTTTGGGTGCCGTATGCGGAAGGCTGGTATGTTCCATTGTCGCTCAGCGAAGCGACTTGCGCTCCAGAAAGATTCTGCCAACTAAATCCGGTTGTCCCGACCTCCCGCCAAGTGTGGACATTGTTGGGAGTGTAGAATTCCGCAAGCCTCGAAATACCAGTGCTGTCAATTACACCAAACCCAAGCACGTTGGGAGTGTTCGAAAGATTGTACTTTTGTATGCTGCCCCATAGGTAAGGACTCTGTGCGCTTGCGACATAGTTTTGGGCATCCCATAGCCTTTGCGCGCCGTATTCACTGAACGGTGTCGGATTGCGATGATTCTTGCGGAATACGGCGGTGACAGACGTGTTCTGTTGGCAGCCGGTGTTCAATATCTGTACATCCTCTTGTGAGCCGCCGGCATCCACGGAGACAAACTCGCCAACGTAAAGTTGGGAGTAGGGAAGCGTAGTGCAATTCCCATTTGTTGCGACGGTCTGCGGGGATTCAGAACCCGAAACATTCTGAATGAGTTTCAGTGCTTCATCTTTTGCCAAGAACAGAAAAGCTGTATCCGTCACGCCCTGAATTTCCAAGCAGTTCTTCCAGCCGCCGACGGGGTTGGTGTTAATTGTCGTAAGGCACCTAAATGCGGGCATATTACTGGCCTGGCCGGAACCAGCGGCGACACTATCAAATCCTACGGCTTGGCTGGTCCCGGCGACGGGAGCCACATCCACTTCAGAGCCCCAACAATCACGCTCCGATTGACACGTAGTCACACTGTTAAATCCCCAGCCATCCATGTTGAAATCAGGCTTCACAACGATGTAGGCGCCCACGCATTGGCTGCTGACCCCACCGACCTGCCCGGCCGGGATTGATGCGCCGAGCTGAATGTTAAGAAATCCGGCGGTACTTTTGCAGTTGCCGGCATTGGCGATAAACGTTCCCATCCCTCCATTGCGCAGATCCCAGATCACTATATTGTCCGGAATTGCAACGGGATAGCCGGTATTAACACTGCCGCTTTCGTTGGCGGGGACGATGACGAGACACTCGGATGTCCCACAATCGGCGACTGCGGCGCTGATGCGCTGGGATAGTGATGCCCCTTCAAAGCGATTCTCATAATGCTCATTTTCAGAAGCGGGCACGGAAACCTGCGCGTTTCGGGTGATCCCGATGTCATGGACTGGCAGTCTGTGCTCGATGGGAACAACGATGAGTGGACTCTTGATGCTGGTGTCCTGCGCCAGGGCAATCTGCGCAAACGCCAGACAAGAAACTACAATCAATGATGATCGATGCGTCATTTCTCCACCACGCCGGGCCAAGATCTCCGCACTGTGGCCCAAAATTTTGTGCAAACCTTCGGAACAACGACGTCCTGAATCGTGAAAACGACTTGCCACCATGCTATCAGATTTGGGATGACTTAAGACGCGGGCAGCAGTGAGGTGAGTTCAGAGCGGATTGTTTCATTTCGCGGCGGGGCCGTGCGCGGACTTGAGGAGAAAAAGCGGACTCTTCACGACCGCATTAATATGCGTTTTCGTCAAAAAAGCCGCGAAAGATCGTAAGCAACATGATTTGAAGATCGAATGTGATGCTCCAATTCCGGAGGTAGTAGAGATCACATTCAATACGCTTATCAATCGAGGTATCCCCGCGCCAACCGTTCACCTGGGCCCATCCCGTAATACCAACTTTTAAGACATGACGCCGGTTGTAGCCTTCGATGTCTTGAAGGAATCTCTTTACGAAATGCAAACGCTCCGGCCTGGGCCCGACAATACTCATGTTTCCCTTGAGCACGTTTAGGAATTGGGGCAGTTCGTCCAGATTCGAACGGCGCAAAAACGCACCGATTTTGGTCCTGCGTTCATCATTGGGCGTGGTCCAGCGTGTTTCCGACTCGTCTGAATGTGCCACCCGCATGGTGCGGAACTTGAGCATCCTGAAAGCGTTGCCGTTCAATCCCACGCGCTCCTGCGCAAATAGCACGGGGCCTTGAGAAGTCAGCTTGATGGCAGCCGCGATCAAAATCATCAAAGGAGCGGCCAGTACCAGAATGATGCTCGAAAAAATGACGTCGAACACTCGTTTCTGGATCAGGTAGCTGGACGATTCCGCAGGTGTGGGAAGCAGGTCCAACATCAAGGTTCCACCGAAATTGAAAAGCTTTTCCTGAATAATAATATTCTCTCCGAGATCGAGAACCATCCGAACCGGCGCGCACATGGGTTTGAGTTTCATAAGAATCTCGCCGACGTCGGCAAACCGAGAGGGCGCGATAGCCAGCACAATGTCGTCTATCCCATTTTCGATGGCCAGCCTTGGTATGTCCTCCAGTTCGTAGATCGGACAACCGTTCACCAATACACGCTGATCTGGAAGGCGAATAAACCCGACGATCCGGCAAGGCACCACCTGCCCTCCCCGGAGCGACCGGGCCGTGCGATGCGCAAACTCGTCGGTTCCAACGACCAGAATCCGTGCGGATTGTCCATTGGAACTATTTCGCCACGAGAGAAAAACCCGGAAAACAACCCGCATCGTGATAGTAAGGCAAAACAAAAACACGGCGCTCAGGCATATAAATACGCGCGAAAATGTCGTATGCCGGTAAAAAAATGCCGCGGCAATTACCACGCAATAGGTAGCTGAACAAGCGGCCAGTGTGCGCTTCGTTTTTCCGCTCGAAGCGAATATTTGTTCGAGATCGCACACGTGGTAGTGCTCGACCATAAGAACCCAGGAGATCGTCGCGACGATAAGGAGTCCGATATAGGCGAATGGGTCGATCGGTTCGGTGCGCAAGAAAAGAGCGCCGAATGAAAATCTGAAATAGGCCGCCAATGCAAAAGCCGCCGCGGGCAGGAAAAAGGTGACCGAGCGCAACAGTAAACGAGTTCGATTAAATCGGCCTTTGACCATGGGATTTCGCCAGATCAGCAGTAGCTATTCAATCATCGAGACAGTAGATCCTTTGAATCATGCGCCGGATGTGGGCAGAAACCGCGCTACAGAAATATCATCCACGCAAATTCATTCAATTTCAATTCCGCCAATTTCCTGATACTCCGCCCGCCGCCTGGCGAAGCGTTCCCAGCGCCTGACGCCTTGTAATCGGTTTACACCTGGACGCGGGTGGCGCGAACCCAGCTCGGAGGCATGTGTTTTTCAACCTCAATCTCCTTGAAGATATTGCTCTCCCGTGCCCCATGCTCGCGGACCCATTTCGCCATGCTGCATACGCCCTCCTGCAGTGATTTTTTTGCGCGCATGCCGAAAATGGCTTCGGCCTTCGAATGGTCGGAGAAGGCGATTTTTACCTCATTGCGAGGCTCAAGGTGCGTCACTTGACAAGGCAATCCCATGCTCTCCGCCACAATTCCTGCGAGGTCATTCACCGAGTAGGGTGTATTTGCACCGATATTAAAGACCTGGTTTTTGGCGGCATCATAGTCCACGGAACGCGCGATGATCGGAGCGACGTCATCAATATGTGTAAAGGCGCGCTGTTGTGTGCCGTCTCCGAAGATCGTCATCGGCTCTTGCCGCAGCAGTTGATTCATAAAGATTCCGACCACGTTCCGGTAACGATCCCCAACATTCTGACGCTCCCCAAAGACGTTATGGGGACGGAAAACGATAAAGTCCAGTCCGAATATTTCATGGCTCACTCGGAGTTCCTGCTCTACGGCATGTTTGGCGATTCCATACGAATCCTCAGGCATCGGGATCATACTCTCGGACATGGGACTCTGTCCGGCGCCATAGACGGCGATCGAAGAGGTGAACACAAAACGCTTTAGATTATGGTTGACGGAAGCGTTGATCAGGTTCACAGAGCCAATCAAATTATTGTTGTAATTGAAGCGCTTTATGAAATGGCTTAAACCCTCCGCCGCGTAAGCAGCCAAATGATAGACGTAGTGGAACGAATACTTCTCGAACAGGCGGTTGATCAAATCGTGATCCAAGATTGAACCTTTTACGAAGATCGCTCCGCGCGGAATGTTCTCCTCAAATCCGCCGCTCAAGTCGTCCAGAATAACGACCCTGTGCCCCATTTGCAGCAAATATTCAGCCACATGCGAGCCCATAAAGCCCGCTCCGCCGGTAACGAGAGAGATTGTCAATTGCTACTCCTTTTATTCCTGAAACATGATTTGACGGCCCAAAATTAATTGAACAGGTGAACCCCGCTCATCCACCGTTTTACGCTCAAGGGAAGAAGATGCTCGTTTTTTCCCAACATCAGCCCGGCATACTTTGCGCTGTCCTGGACAATCGAACCGATGCGAACCGCATTCCGGTCTCCATTCGAATTCGCTCCGGCGAGTTTGCGCCGTAGGAGTTTCCATCCATCCCTAAAAAGATTTGATTTTGTCGTGTCGTCCCACATTCCCAGTTGTTTCCAGATGACGCCGAGATCGAAATAGCGCCTAAACAGATAGCTCACCTTGTGATTATCCGAATGGAAAACCGTGGCAGCCGGCTCGTAAACAATTTTCCATCCGCCGTCCAGGATGCGTTTCGCGATACCCACGTCTTCGTAAATTTTTAGTTCTTCAGGAAAGTTATTAGCTTCCCAAACGGTTTTCCGAATGGCAGCGTTGACCGTAGAGAGATGGTAGTAGCGATAACCCAGTTCCTTCTTGCGGGAGGGTTCCTTCACAATTCTTTCAGAGCCATACATTGTGGCGAGCACAACCTGGCGTTCCAAATTACAATTCTGCTTGGGCAGGTGGCGTCCATACACTGCTCCCACGGTTGGATCCGAAAAGTTGCCGAGCAGGGAGTCCAGCCAGGTCGGTGAAGCCGGAAAAGCATCCGCGTTAAGATAAACAAGATATTGGCCTTGGGCCAGGCTTGCGAGATAATTACGGGTACCCGCATGGTGAAACTCTTCCGGTTTGATGGTGTACAGACGCACCGGATAGGTTCTCACGATTTCCTCCGTTCCATCGGTTGAGCCCGAGTCCACCAGAATAACCTCAAATCTCTTGCTCGTTTGCTGAGAAAGCACGGCGTCCAGACACAATCGGATGTTAACGGCTTCGTCCTTAGCCGGGATAAGAATTGAGGCGTCGATCATGGCCGCTTTGCCTCCGGTGCAACTGGATAGGATCTCCATACCGACAATAATTTCCTCCACTTCGGCTGGAACCAGCCGTTCTCCATTATTGAACGAAGCTGGTCATTGGTGACAGTCTTCCTGATTTGAATCCCTTTTCGTTTACGCAGCACTGCCGGAAGCCGGCGCAACGCATCTAATTTCCCTTTGAAAAAGGCTTTCCCGGCGCCCACTTTCAAAAAATAAATCGCGCCGCCGATTTCATAGGCCAGCCTTTGCGGCAGCGAAGCCAGAATCAGTTTGGACGGCATATTTTTCAAATAAACGAACTCGATGTTCCGCTGCGAAAAAAAAGTCTGGAGAGAGAATGTCCAGTATTGTCTCATTGTAGCGCGGTACCGGTGATAGACAACCGCGCTGGGAACAAAGATGCATTCATGGCCACGCAGTTGCGCCTGGAAACTGAGGTCCACATCTTCATAGGTCATGAAAAAATCGGGATCCAGAAAGCCGACATCATCGAGCATTCTCCGGCGGTACGCGGCTGCTCCCGCGCAGGCGCCGAAAACAGGCCGGACGGTGGACCAGTTTGCCCCATCTTGTTCGTTGCGACCGAGATCGACGGTAAATCCCGACGTGGTTACACCAAATCCGCAGTTATCGATTCGATCGCGGGCTTCAAAATAGAGCATTTTACTTGCGAAACTTCCAGCTTCTGGGAATGCGTCAGCAGCGTTGGAAAGCGCCTCCAGCCACAAAGGGTCCGCTTCGGTATCGTTATTTAACAGCGCAACGATTTCGCCACTGGCTTTCTCATACGCGGCGACATTCGCGAGTGAGAATCCCAGGTTCTTTTCGAGCGAAATCAGATGCGTTTCGGGAAACGCTTCCCGGACGTACTCCACTGAGCCATCCGTCGATCCATTGTCGACCAGCAGCGTCTCGAAATTCCTGAAAGTTTGGCGACGCAGGGCCGATAGGCACACGTCCAAGAAGTGCTTGCCGTTCCAATTGACAATAATTACGGATATTTTAGGCATCAGCAATGATGATCGTCACCAGGTATGAATGGGAGACTCTAGGCGTCAACTTTTTGCGGTTCTGTTTTTTCTTTGACCCGTGAGACCGTATGGTCCGCACGCGAACCGTGCCCGGCCGTGGGAATATACTTTATGCCTAACCGCCCGGCTCGGCCGTCCGCAAAACCTAATAACATCATCTTCAAGCACATTATCTTTTGTTTTCCGAATGCGCATATGGCAGTAGCATGACGAAAAAGTCGGCGGATTACAGACAGTTTGCTTTTCCAGTCCGGATAGTACAGCCAGATCGTGAAGGTTTCGTTCCGGCTCATATAGTATTCACGCCACGGTGCGTGAACCGCCCAAATTTTGGTAACTCCGAGAACCTTCATGGTCCTTGGTTCGCCAATCGTGTGGTCCAGGTGGCTGTCACGTACCACCACGATCCTGTATCCGTGGTGGCGAATTCGCAGGCAATACTCGATATCCACAAAATCGATAAAAAAATCGGCGCGCGGCAAACCGACCTGGCCCACGGTTTCACGGCGAACGAGACTCCCCGAGGAGATTACGGCGTCTACGTCGTACACTGGCCGATTTGATTGCGGACGCCTCCACCCACGATTCCACAGCATGCCTGAATAGGCATGTTGTGAATCCGAGTGTATAGGTGTAGGCGCTAACATGCCAATCGCGTCCGGTGAATCGTTAACTTTCGCCAGCGCTTGCACAAGGGTTTTGAGCGCGTCATCCGTTGGAAGGCTATCCTGATCCAGCAGCCACACCCAATCGTGCTTCCTCTCGTTTGCCGCATACTGCAGTCCTGCTGCATAGCCCCCGCCGGTTCCAAGATTGGAGGGAAGGTTCAGGACTTTCACCTGGGGGAAATTGGCGGATAGCATTTCCAAAGTACTGTCGCTGGAGGCGTTGTTCACGACAATGATTTCATCCAGTTGGCGGCTCTGTGCCAGCAACGCATCCAGATGGCTTGGCAAGCCGCTCTCGAAATCATGCGCAAGAGTTACGCTTGCGATGCTCGGTCCATTTCTCATTCGGAAAACTCAATCGGGCGAAGACTCGCGGCTTGTAGTGACGGACTGGGATCCTCGGACTCACGGCCAAGAGGACGAAGCAATAAATACATAAAGAACAAATCAAAGATCCAGTTCAAGTAGAGCGAATATAAATTCACGTAAGGGAAAAAGATAAGATTCTGAACCAGGAGTGCGCGCACATAAATCCAGTACATCCGGTTCGTGCGGCCAAGGCGGGAATAAGCCCAGCCGTAGCCCATGCCGATGATGATCGAACCAATCAACACACCCCAATACCCATAATCGCCGTAAAGATCACCCATGTAGGTGAATGTCGTCAGTTCGCCGGAATAAAGATCTGATGCAATTTCCCCAAGGCTCGCTCGAGGGACGAATCGATGCAGCGAATAGAACATGAATCCGCCCGTAGGGCTCTGCATGTTACGCAGATCCCCAGTTAAGCGATAGAACACTTCATAGGACAGGGTCAGGGTTCCGTAGCCGAACGCCACGCCATCCCAGAACTGGCCCTCCGGGAAACTCGAAATGCGACGAACGGCTTCGAACACCGGCGCGGATTGACTGACGACGCTTCGGAAATACCCTGCAAGTCCCAGAAAAAGGAATAGAGCCATGGCTGCCGCGCCTAATTGGACAAGGCGAATGCGGCGGTGCAGGTAGTGATAGAAAACCGCGCTGGGGATGGCGATGTAAACGATGAATACTCGCCCCCCCTGTGAACCAAGCGCCAGAATTCCCAGGATGATCAAAGCGACGCCCAGGATGACAACCCCTCTATTCTTCGGTCTTCTTTGGCACAGAACGATGACGGCTAGAAGTACTCCATATTTTATGAAATCCACCAGCGGATGAATTAATTTCAGATATAGTTTGTCAAATTCGGGATCCGCCGTTCCAAACAGCCTGAATCGCGACACGTCAGGGTTATCCGCCAATATGGGTATTTCTCCGAGCAAATGATATTCGTAACTCAGAACCGCGAGGCCTGCCGCAATACAAAGGCACGCAACGATAAGCGTTTTCCTGGTCGGTAATGAGCATTCTACTGTTCCGTCATCAGCCAGGAACTTTGCGGCCTGGGAGCCTTGCCGGTGCGAACTTCGATCGATGATCCAGAAGCCAAGAATGAAACCAGCCAAGTCCGCTCAAGAAACAGTTCCATGTGAGGAAGTCCCAAGCCGAAAGGTAGGAAAGCAATCGAAGGCTGGCCAGCGCCAAACAGAAACACCATAACGCGCCGAAGAGTCGAATCGGATGCAATAAATCAGGAGTCCCACGCCACCGGACAAGCATGAAGGACGCCGATGCGATGAACAGAAGAACCGTCATCAGTCCAAAGGAAGGTATCACTTTCAATGCCAGCAATAATCCAAACGTAAGAACCCCAACCAGGGCAAGGACCAGCCCGAAGCCCCGAAAATCTGGTTTGGAGCGGGCCGCCGAGCTTGGTGTTTGAGCGTACATAAACGTTATGGTTCCCTCAGATCAAGTCAAAGTGCGGCAACGGTACGATGAACTTTCCCCCGCCGAGCAGGAATTCCTTCTCGCGCTCGCGAAATTCATTGAGAAAATGCCATGGCAGGACTAGAAAAAAATCAGGTTTTGTCTTGCGCGCTTCTTCCTCGGAAACGATGGGGATGCGCGTGCCCACGGTAACCTTGCCCCATTTTTCTGGATTGCGTTCCGCCGCCGCGACGATCAGGCGGTAGTCGAGATCAAAGTATTGCAACATCGCATTTCCCTTGGTGGATGCGCCGTAGACAAAGACCTTCTTGTTTTCCTGAACGACCTGCTCTCTGACAAATGCGGACACCCGGCGTTTGATTTGCGCGACCCGCTCCGCGAAATCCTGATACGGATTGATCGTATCCAACCCCAATTCCTTCTCGAAATCGCGAAGCATCGAAAGCCTGCCCGCGGACTGTTCACGGTACGAATCTTCACCGAACGATCCCGCAGCCGCTTCCCGGTGCCGGACGTAAATCCGAAAACTCCCGCCATTAACATCATTTTGTTGGACATCGACGACCACCAGGCCATGTCGATTCAGAAGGTATTCCAGCGACTGCAACGAGTAGTACTCCAGATGTTCGTGGCAAATATTCGCGAAGTCATTTTGCTGAAGCATGCTGGGAAGATAGCTCATCTGAATGACCCACAGCCCATCGGGATGCATCACTTTCCTGATGTCCGCCACGAATTTATTGGGGTCTTCCAGGTCATAGAACATGGCAATCGACGTAACGATCTTCGGGCGCCGACCCTTTAAATCGGGATCCCGATCGAAGATCTGCGATTCGAAAAAAGCGACGAGAACGCGGTCCGCCACCTTGCTTGATAAGACAGCCAGGTTTTCGGCCGGATCAATCCCCACCTTGTAAATGCCATTCATCTTGTACGAATCGAGCAGAGTGCCGTCATTACATCCAATATCCAGGACCGTGTCCCCGGGTTGCAGATGTACCAGGGACTCCGCGCTGGCTGCGATATCCGCCAATGCACCGCGCATGGTCTGATTGGTTCCAGAGCGGTACCAATACTGCCGATAGAATTCACCCGAAACCGTATGCCTTAACTGGAGCAGTTTGCAGTTCTGACAGAGCACCACATCCAGTGGGGCCTTGGCTCCGTCCGGCTGCTGCGGAGCAGGGAAATCTGACACGTATTGCTCACCAAGGGAAAAGATGGGGTCAAGCGAGCCGTCGCAAACCCGGCATGTGATTCTCGTTCCGATTGCCACTTAAGTCTCCTTGATTTCTTGTCGTTGCGGAAGGCGGCCCCGCAGCAAGTTAGTCTGACGATTCGCCCGCACGGACTGTTCCGATGGGCAAAGTGGATGGGGCTTCCCACCCGCCACTTTCTTGGATTGATTTCAGATCGGCGTCTACCATCATACGGACCAACTCCTGAAACGTAAGACTCGGTTTCCAGTTCAGGGTTCGATTGGCCTTCATCGGATTCCCGACGGATGATCCAATTTCGGCCGCGCGACGATGCGTGGCATCTTCGATGACAAATTCCTTGTAATTTAAGCCCACGTGAGCGAAAGCAAGCTCACAGAAATCGCGGACCGAATGGGTTTCCCCGGTGGCGACGATATAGTCGCCGGGAAGCGGTTGTTGCAGGACCAGCCACATCGCCCGCACGTAGTCTCCCGCGAATCCCCAATCGCGCCGTGCATCGAGACGACCGAGCCGAAGTTCTTTCATTTTGCCCAGGCTGATCATGGCGGCCGCATGGCTGATCTTGCGGCTGACGAACTCAAGTCCCCGCCGGGGACTCTCGTGGTTATACAGAATGCAAGAGCACGCGAACAGCCCCCGATGCTGCCGGTACACTGCGGTCATCCATTGCGCATACGCCTTCGCGGCTCCGTACGGATTACGAGGCAGCAATGGCGTGGTTTCTGACTGCGGGGTTTCGGCCGCATCTCCAAAGACTTCGCTGCTGGAAGCTTGAAGGAATCGAACCGGGTGGTCGCTGTGCGAAATCGCATCAAGCATTCGCGCCACCGCCAAAGCGTTTAAATCTCCAGTTAATACGGGCCCTTCCCACAGTTCACGGCTCGATGCCCGTGCCGCCAGATTGTAGATCTCCTCAGGCTTGTAATCTCGCAGGACGCCTTCCATGGACCGCTGGTTCATCAAATTGAAGTCAACAATCTCCACGATTCCACGGATTTGGAGCGGCAGCGGCTGGAGCGCGTTTCGATCGGAAACCGTGCCCAGGATTCGGTATCCTTTTGCAGAGAGCAGTTCTACCAAATATGATCCGTCCTGCCCGTTCACTCCGGTTATCAGCGCCGTGGGCATAAGGGTCAGCGAGCGGCATAGTCCAATGTAGTGTCTGCGGCTAACTCATCAAGAATTTTCTCGAGTTTTCCAGCGCTCTTTTCCCAGGCGAAGTTTGCTTCCACGAATTGGCGTCCTTTTTCGGATATGCTGGACCACACTTTAGTAGCCAAAAGGCGGACCACCTGGTCCGCGAAATCCGCTGGGTTCCGGGCCACGTACAAGTGCTCGCCAGAAGTAGCTTCGATGCCGTGATTTCCCTCAGGCGTGGTAACCACGGGCGTGCCGCATGCCAAGGCCTCTAAAACTTTAGTCTGGGTTCCGATTTTGAGTCGAATCGGGCAGGCGCTGACCATCGCTTCCTGAAGATACGGACGAATGTCCGGAACAAACCCGGTAACAGTAATTCGGGGGTCGCTAGTCAATTTTCGAATGCTGCTGACAGGCCCGGCGCCGACCAGCCACAGCGTTGCAGCCGGCACTCGTTGGCACACCAGCGGGAAAATCTCTCGGCAGAAGTATTCGACTCCGTCCACGTTCGGCGGATGGAACATGTTGCCCGTTATCACGATCATGCCCTCACGCCGGGAAATGGCAGCGGAAGGCCTAAAAGAATCGACATCGATACCGGATGGCACCCAGTCAACGTTATCCTGATTCAGAAGAGTTTTATAGTCGCGAGCGTCCTCGCGATTCACGAGGATCACACGATCGAATGTCACGGCATGAGCAGCTTCGTAATTCTTCAAGCGTTTGGCCGAAATCCATGCCAGCGGTTTTTCCCGCCAACGACACAGAGGTAAGCTGCGCCAACTCTTCAACACAGGGGGATCCTCAAGACACCACATGCTGCGACCTTGATAGCCGCTTGGTTTGAATTGCGCCATTTGGAGGAGTTGGAACAGAACTACATCGTACTTTTCTTCGTTGAGCTTACGATCAACGGCGCGCGTCATTTCCGCCGATCTGACCCGCGAAACTTCCCGATGTGGATCGCGGATGAGGCCGGCCAGCATGTTCAGAAGTACTCTCGGTCTCGGCGGCCGGTCTATTAAGTCGATTCGATTACAGCAGTGGGGCAAATCGCCGAGGTCGGTTGGATTCTTTCTCGACTTGAAGCAAATCAAGTCGATCGTGTGGTGCTGAGAAGCCAACTGGCGGATATGGTTTAGCGCAATCATCGCGCTCCCAGTGAGCGGCGGATAGGGCGCAGCCGGTGTGACAAATAGGAGTTTCACGTCTCGATGATTTCGATCATGATGGATTTTGCGGCGCCTGGAAATATGAAAATTGCTTCCAGACTATGAAACTCCCCAGACGGCAGTCGGGGGCGGGAACCTCAGCCAATTTGGGCTTAGATCGCGCCTTGATCAGGCATACGAGGGCTTCTCTTTCGTGACTTGGCTAATCGCCCAAGTCCTGATGAGCGGCGCCGCGAAGGCCGCAGACACGGAACTTCCCAGCCAGACGACCGCGAGAACGACGACAATGGTGACGGACGAGTCAAGACTGGCGAAGACAAACCGCGCCAGCACTGTGGTCGCCAGCACTGCGAGGAGTGGCGGAACGATATCGCGATAATATTCCAGCACTTCGGGTCGCAACAGCCTTCGATGCATGATGGGTACGACAATCAATATATTCAAGATATTGATAATTGCCCACACTGCGGCGGCACCGATTGGCCCGAAGTGTTTTGCTAACGGAAAAATCGCCAGGACGGCAAAGACACTCGAGGCGATACCTGCGAGCAGGTTCAGCCTGGTCCAACCGAATGCGAGCTGGAGCGCGTAGGGCAAATGCAGTAATGCATTAATCGCCGAACCAATCACCAAAACACTGAGGATCGGAGCAGCATGCCTGACTGCTTCGCTGTTTCTGGTCCACAATCGCAGCACTTCGGAGGAAAAAAGACAGAGCACTCCAGCGATAGGCAAAAGGAAGACCGCCATAAATTGCGATCCTCGATGGTAGGAGTCCTTTAAGCCGATCTCATTCCCGGCGGCCACTTGAGCTGACATTCTCGGAAAGATGACGCTGAACACCGAAGACATGGCCACCAACAGGCCATTGGATACCGTCCAAGCAATCGTATAGTAGCCAAACACTTTCAGGCTAAACATCTTACTCACAAACAGTCTGTCGATTTGCGTCAGAATCAAGCTTGTAATTGTAATCCCCGTCATACCGATCGCAAACCTCCACACACTTCGGGTAATTGAAAGATTGAATCGAGCGTGTCGATTCGATCTCGGCATGCACCTCCAGAGGAGAAGAAAGATCAGCAGAACCTGACACATGCTGACGGCAATCTGCCACATCAGAAATGCACCAATTGTCGGCGAAACGCGCCACAGGACCATAACCGCCCCGGCATTACTCATGGTAACAGCAACGATTTTGAGGGCGTTGAAGCGGACTTGTCGGCCTAGGCCCATTAGGGCACCCTGGTAGAAGGTTATCGGCCACTGGAAGATTGTCAGAACCCCCATTAACATGATGGCCCGCTGCACTTGGGGGGCCGAGGTAGTGTTCGACGTGATCCACCGAGTGGCGATCCAGGGAGCAGCGACCAAAAGCGCTGCGCCCAGAACCAATCCGATGCCCCAATAGCCAACCTCGAGGGTGCGCACCAGATCACGGGCCTCGGAGGCCTTGGTTGGTTCTATTGAATAGCGTGCCATTTCGCGGTTCATCGTTGGGCTCAACCCCAAATCCATCACTTGAAGTAACCCCTGTAGCATTAGATAAAATCCGATGAGCCCAAAACCCTCGATGCCCAGGAATTTGATGAAAAAAGGGATGCACGCGAATTGCATGACCGCCGCCCAACCGGTCCCCGCGAAATTTGCCATTAGGCCAAACTTCAAACCTGAAAATGACCTGGGGTTCCACGATAGCCTCATTCGTGGCCTGACATTTGACGGACGGAGTGACCTTCCAATTGATCTTCAAGGAGCTTAATATCCGCGTCTACCATGAGCTTTACTAATTCGTGAAATTTTACCTTGGGACGCCATCCAAAGCATCGTTCGGCTTTGCCGGCGTCTCCCTGCAGGAGATTTACCTCCGTCGGCCGGAAATATCGCGGATCGATTTCGATATGTTTTTTCCAGTCCAGTCCGCCATGCTGAAATGCAAATTCCAGCAATTCCCGGACACTGTGGGTTTCTCCGGTGGCCACTACAAAGTCATCCGGTTTGTCGAGTTGCAGCATGCGCCACATCGCCTCGACGTATTCCGGCGCATAGCCCCAGTCGCGCTTCGCTTCCAGATTTCCGATGTACAGTTTATCCTGCAATCCTGCGCGAATCCGCGCCACGGCGCGCGATATTTTGCGACTTACGAATGTTTCGCCGCGGCGCGGCGACTCGTGGTTGAACAGGATTTCATTGCACGCGAACATTCCGTAGCTTTCCCTGTAATTTACCGTGATCCAGTAGGCGTAGACTTTTGAAATTGCATAGGGACTACTCGGCCGGAATGGCGTGGTTTCCCGCTGCGGGGTTTCTGGAGTGGTTCCAAACATTTCGCTGCTGGAGGCTTGATAGAACTTAGCTTTTATGCCGATCTCGCGGATGGCTTCGAGTAAACGGACCGTCCCTAGAGCCGTAACGTCGCCGGTATACTCGGGGTTCTCAAAACTGACTTTCACATGACTCTGCGCGCCCAGATGATAAATTTCATCAGGCTGCAGGCGGTAAAGAAGTTTGATCAAGCTGGTCGAATCCGTCAGGTCGGCAAAATGCAATAACAGGCGCGCGTCGCGCTCATGCCAGTCAGGCAATATGCTGTCGATACGTGACGTGTTGAAACTACTCGACCGGCGTTTGATTCCATGGACCTCATAGCCCTTGGAAAGCAGCAGTTCGGCAAGATACGATCCATCCTGGCCGGTGATCCCCGTGATCAGTGCTCTTTTCATCTTGCCGTCATCCTTTAAATAAGCGCATCTTGCGCGTCTAAAGCTGTTCTAAGTCCGCCGCTTCGATCTCAACTGCCGCGGCGCAATGAATCAGTTCCAGCGAAACAACCAGACGCAGTCTGTTCTTGTGGCGAACGACGATACCCTGAAGTCCGGCCATCGGCCCGCTCTTGACTCGAACTTTCTTTCCGGCAGGCAAATAAGAATGCGGCTTTGCGGATACGCCACTGGAAATGCCCCGACGCAGTCTTTCGACATCTTCTTCGTTGAGGGGCGCCGGCCGACCATCAAATCCCACAAGGCAGACCGCTCCCGGTATTTGCAGGACCTGCAAGCGCTTTCCAAGTGGAATCCGAATGAAAACATAACCAGGGAACAGAGGTAACTGCACTGTTACTCGGCGATCCTTCCATCGATGCACAGTTTCATAGAGGGGCAGGAATGATTCGATGTCGCGTCGTTCGCATTGCCCGCGAACGTGCTTTTCGTGACGCGAGCGGGTATAAAGCGCGTACCAGTTAACTACTTCTTCAACAGTGAAATTTTGCGGGAGCGTTCCCGGGTGGATGGACTTGTCTGCCATACGGGTTAGCATTAATAGTTTCCGCCGCTATACGTAGCTTCGCCCTCTCACTTACAGCTTCGTAAGTGCTGTAACTACTTCATTGTAAACACCTTACTCCGCGTTCAGGCTAATTTCCCTTATCCGTGTTTGTCATCTCGGCACTATGACCCGCGGAGCGCCCGTTGGAATGTCCATTGCCGAACTGATTATTGTGCCCCCAGGGAAAGTGTCCTCTGGCGGCATTCGAAATTTCCAAGGCCAGCATCTTATGCTGATTCTGTGAATCAATTTCGAGCCATAACGAATTACCAATTATATAAACAACATAGATCGAACTTACCAGCAAGGTGCCGAGGGTAATCAATAACAAGCGTGGAGGATAGGACTTCCTTTCCGGAACGTTGGGACTGTCCAGGATCTTTACGCTGGGCGTCTCCTTGGCTTCCTGTACTTTTGCCAGCTCATACTCCTGAGTCAGAGTTTCAAAGACTGCTTCCTGGACCTTGGTATTCCTATATAAATCGGCATATTTCACACCCAGTTGAGGCAGTTTCCTGATGGAGGGGTACATGGATTGGTCATCCGGTTGCGCGCCGGACGGGGTCGGTGTATCGAACTTACCCCCGAGTTTTTCGAGCTGGTGGCGTAATTCGTCCACTCGGGCCTGCGTCGACCTGACACGCACATTGCCGTCCGCATAGATCTGCTTCAAACTTTCGAGTTCGGTTTGCGCGCCGATCAGTTGTCCCTCTACGGCGGCGGAAGCTTCGATCATCGCCTTGCCTTGAGCGGGTATATCCAGGGCGGTATTCTTGCTGGCAAAATCGCTAAAGCCGTTTTCTGCGGATTCCAGGTCTTCCTTCACTTGCCCCAGGCGCCCTTCCAGGAACTCCCGCTCCCGCCGCGCGGATGATGTGTTTAGAAGGATCACCACACGGTTCAATTCCGTCATGTACTCCTGGGCCAACGCTGCCGCCCTTTGTGGATCCCTATCGGAAACTTGAATCGTGATAATTCCGCTCTTGCGGTCCGCGGTTACGGTCGTATTCTTTTCCAAATCTTTTCTGCCGTCCTCCATGTAGCGGTCCCGGTATACCTTGCGGAGGTTAAACTTATTGATGATGTCGTCTTCGACGGTACGGCTTTGCAGCATTCCGATGAAGAGATCCCCGGAGTTTTTCATTCCGAGCACGTCGCTGGCGATTGAACCGAGTCCCCCAAGGCTGCCTGACCCTAAGCCGGACCCGCCCCGTCCCGTCGCAGCAGCTGCCAGCATGGCCATCGAAGAACCCTGCTGGTCAGGCGGCATCAGGCGTGCCGTGGATTCGAATCGTTTGGGGATCACGAATGCAATCACTGCAGAGAACAGCAAACCGTAGGCTGCCCAGCGAAGCAAACCCCTCCGGTGGTCCCAGACGAGGTGCAACGTCCTCGCGGAACCCGTATACGCGGAGAGCGTATTCCCACCGATCACGTCGGGTGCACGACGCTCGATGGCGTTTACCGGGGGCTCGCTCGCCTTGACGTCATCTCGCATCAGTTCAAAGTTCCTCTCGGCGACTGGCGCTGAATGGCGGCGCCGCTCATGCGCGCCCTGTTCGCCTGAAAAAACAGCCTACTGCAATTGCGTTCGGATTTCGCTCGGGGGTCTGACTGAGAAGCGAAAACCGAAACCTGGTAACCATCATCTTTGTCCTCGTTCTCGCGGTGAGAAGCCCACCTCCGCGATCGCGGTAACATTGCTTTGAGTTCCATTGAAAAGAAGGGGGTATCTGGAAATATGTTCATACTGCACCTCGGTTTTCGCATAGAAGCCGGAACGCAGGTAAATCTGATCGCTGACCGAGTAGTCTTGCCAAGCTCCACCCCCGGGGATGAATTCGGCAGCCACGGAATTGTGCTGATACCGCACCTGCAGGCTATTGCGCGCTGAGAACGAATAGGTCAGCCACGCCCTTATGGAACGACCATCTCTCCCGACTGCATTTCCAATGATATTGCCGGCATTCGTGTAGCCATCCGGATAGACCGCATTCCAATAGTTGTAGTCCCCTTTGTTGGCTGGTCCCCCGCTATAAGTGGCCAAGCCGGCGAGGCCCGGCTGTTCCGTGGAAACGCCTTCTACATGAAGATCCAGTTTTGGTAATCCGGGGAACCGGGTAATGTAAATCCCGGGGTGCCAAGGATTTCTCGCAGGATTCTCGACCGGCAAAATATCATCGGGCGCGGTCGCATCTCCGTAAAGAACTATATAGTTGGCGACGCCGGGCACATAAAAAGTCCAATCCATTTCTGATTGGTTGTGTCCCGGCACGGAGTTGATCTGAGGGCTGACCTTGCCAAAAAAACTGCGGATAAAGTTGCCTCCGGTCAGCGGATCTCCGCCCTGTCCGCCCACTGTGACGGTGCGGCCGAATCCCAGCTCTAAAAACCTAAACGGCTTAACATTTATTTTTTGGCCATAAATAAAGGGACGAGGCACGTATGGATGCCCTTCCAACCGGCCAAAGAATTGATCGATGCGCACCGGCCCAAGGAACTGCAGGAATGACGGCATGTGCAGCGGTTCGGGATTCACGAGACGCGCCATGTTCACTGGATCGACGTTATTGCTCCACAGCATCGATCCTTCGGGGCCGGGCGTCCAGGATAGACTCTGCTTCCCTAACGTGAGCTGCCAGTTGCCAAGATTCACGCCCACATAGCTGTCCAAGAGCTCCAGACGGTTGGTGGCAGCGATCGGTCCTTGACGCACCAGCGTGCTGGGAACTACGTCGGCGAAGGAAATGGCATCGACTTCGGGAGTCGATAGCGCAGGAGCGCCAGGCGCATGCTGATATTCCGCGCGGACGTAGATTAAGAGCGGCCCAGCCGCGGCACTGAACGCGCCGCCGGCTTGTCCATTGGTGCCGCGTTCATAGGGCCGCCCGAAATCGTACGCAATGGTCTGCCCGAAGTGGTAGCTGTCACTCAATACCGGGCCGTTCATGGATACCGCCCGGACGTACACGGATTCCAGACTCGCCGTTAGATTGTGCCCACCGCTCAGCAGGGTGATCTCATACGAAAATTGCTGTTCGAGTTGGGCTTCGACGCGGGCGGCCTCCTCAGCGTCGGCGCCCGGCTCTTGCGCCAGTGTCTCGGCCGCTTCTTCCGTAAGGCGCGCACATTCGATGCGGGTCCATGGCTTCAGGCCAAGAAGCTCAGTATGAATATATTGCAGCGCTGCCAGCCTTTCGAAAGCTGGATACACCCAACTATCCAAGGCTACCGAGGACGAACCCATATGCTCGGTACCGCGTTGGTCTTCTCCTTCATCGGGAGAGGCGAGCGGCCCCACCGCGCTTCCACCGAGGTCCGGATCGTGGTGCGCACGATAAACCTGGCGGCCAATCAGCCAGCCAATCGCGCCGCCAATTAGAACGTCCGACGGGAAGTGCTGCTTGCCGAGAACGCGGGCGCCGCTGACGGCGGTTGCCAGGCCATAAACGGCTATCTGAGTTAGTGGTCCCGGGTATTCATGGGCAATGACGCTGGCAATTGACCACGCGACAGCGGAATGATCGGAAGGAAAAGACGTGCCGCCGTCAAAGAATTTCCCGAGGCCATTGCCCTGGTAGGGCCGCTGCCTGCCGAACACGTATTTAAGCGCGGTAGCGTCCGCAAAACTGTCAATGGCAGCTTCACCGGCAAGGACGCCGGTCTCGCGCTGATGATCGTCGTGGGTAAACTTGCTCCACACATACATACCGGCTCCAACGCCGACCATCGAGTAAAGGCCGTAATCGGAAATCTTGACGAAGCGGTTCTGCGTATTTGGATTGGCTGGAATCGCGGACGGCACGGCCCGGTCGGAAGCTAGAAAACCGCCTGTGGCTGCGGCCAATGGGAAGAGCCAGGCGCCGTCGGACCAGCGCAGACGGCTGGGGCTGGTCACAATGGATTCCTGATCCGACACAAGATGTTTTAGGAATGTAACTCCCAGCGGATTGGAATAGGTCGTGGGCGACGGGTCCGGATCGGGGTCTTTTGTTTTTTTACTGGGGGGCGCCGGTGTGTCAACGGCACTGGAGTTGGAGGCTGCCGTCTCTTTCGTGGCGGGCGACACCTCGGTTGCGGTGCTCGAGGTCTGCGCCGCGCAGAGCGAGCAAGATGTTTGTGCCGCCACAATCAGACAGAACTTCAACAAAAGGTTAACTCGCTTTCGGCTCATAGAATAAATTCGCTAGTAGTGCAGCGCGATAAAAATGGTGCTCGCGACTGAACTGGCGACCTGTGCGGCCGAGAAAATCACTGACCAGTCGCGCGGTCCTCCGATCGCTCTCTCCGGCACGACGACGGAATCGCCCGGTTGTAGGGTGGCGCCAAAGGAATTTCCGCTCCACAAGCTTCCCTTCGAACTGACTACCGATCCATTCGCTCGAATTACAAACGCTGATTTTTTGTCCCCCAGCAGAGTGGAACCCCCGGCCTGGCTGAGATACCACGCGGCGCTCTTGCCCGGACGGTAGGCCACCGCGGTAGGGTTAAAGACTTGTCCCGTTACCAGGACGTAGCTCGGTTTCTTCGGGATCACCATGGTATCGCCGGCGCGGACCTCAATGTCGGCCGAGCTATTCTTCCAGCGGGTAACGTCCGCGGAAATCGCCAGTGAGACGCGCCCAACCGGAGGATTCGCGCTCAATTCCTCGATCGTCGTGCGGTACTGGTCCAGAGCGGTTTGTTTTGCCTGCTTCTCCGCCGGGGTATTTTCCGGCATCATCTGAATGTTACCCTCCACACTCTTGGCACGCGCGAGCAGCGATTCTTGTTCCTTCATCTCTAAATCGCGCACCTGAAGTCTTTGAAAGATGGTTCCGTATGCGTAGGCATCGGATTGAAAGCCGCCAGCTCTCTGTACAACGGAGCTGAGCTTTTCTCCCGGACGGATGCCGTAGACTCCGGGGTTTTTCACTTCACCCTTCAGCGTGATGTACGCGCCCAGATCATTCCATCCCGGGAGTTGCCGGATGGACAAGACATCCCCGTTACGAAGCGGGAGGTTGGCCTTTGAATCGCCGGACAGAGCCGCGGAAATGGTAATTTCCTCCTGCTGGCCAGAGAGCTTTTTAGCGTCAGACCACTCATACTCGGTCAAATCGGCGGACTCCGCATCCGCGCTAGGCTTCAAACCGCCGCCGATGCGAATCAGATCCGCAACACGCATGTTCGTCGTCAATGGATAACGCCCGGGCTTGCCGACTTCTCCCTGAATGTAGACCGTGGCCGATTCGATGGCGTCAGGATTCCTGTGAATGAGCAGGCGGTCCCGCGGCTCCATCACAATATTCTCAACCGCATCCCCGGCGAGCGCCTGGCCGAGATTCACGCTGAAAATTTTGAACTTGCCGTCGGGCAGGTAGCGGAAAACCTGGGCATCCGCTGTTTGTGCATCGGCGTCGAGGCCCCCGGCCAGATGAATCGCGTCTGCCAGGCGCACCTGGCCCGCTGTGCGATAGCTGCCAGGAACGCGCACATCTCCCATCACCGCCACACTGGGCGCATCTTCAAAATCGAATCGACTGAAAATTCGGATCGTATCCATCGGATGGAGCAGCGGCGCCTTGCTGGGATCCGCGAGCGCGCTGGCCAGGCTGAAGCTTTCCACGCTTGGCCGAAAGTCCGGAGGATTCAGGCGGATAATTTCGGCGTATTGCTTGGCGGGTTCGGGGAGCGTGTCCTTATAACTGGCGATCAGATCGGTAACGCGCATGCCCTCACGGTAGGAATACCGCCCGGGTCGGGCGACATATCCTTCTACATAAATTGTATCCGGGTTATAAGGCGCGATCGGATAGATGCGGATGCGATCTCCATCGTGAATCTCGAACGCCTCGAGCCTCTTGGTGATTTCCGCCGGATCTGCGTTCTCTGGAATGTCCACGCTCAGCATGGTCTGCTTTTCGTGCGCCACAAGCCTCTGGACCTCGATGTGATTCAACGCCGCCGATGGAAGAAGGCCGCCGGCCAATTCCAGCACGCCGGCGAGGTTTTGTTCGTCGCGCAATTCATAAATTGCCGGACGCCGGACCATTCCTTCAACCGTGACTTCGGGACCGATCGGCGGCACCTGCACGGTGTCTCCGTTTTCGAGGCGCTCGATGTTGGCTTTCACTCCGCGAAGCAGAAGATCGTAAACGTCCACCGTCTGCACCAACTGACTCCCACGATAGTGCTTCAAAATTCGCATCGAGCCGCGGGGCGATGGACCACCCGCGACAAACAACGCATTCAATGGAGTGGACAGGGAACTAATGTCATACGCTCCAGGATTGCTGACATCTCCTACTTCATAGATTCGGATCGTTCGCAAACGCGACAGCGATACGCCGACCGATACATCCCGATACTGATTGCGAAGCACCTGCTGCACATCCTGCTGTACCTCTGCCAACGTCTTGCCGCTCACAAGAATCGGACCAGCCTCAGGGAGCGTAATCTGTCCGCCCCGGTCCACGGTTCGCACTAGCCGCTGCGACACGCCGCCCCAGAGATCGATCGATAAGCCGTCTCCCGGACCGACGACATAGTCCGGTCCCGCGGGAAGATCCATGGGAATCAGTTGGAGATCGCGCGTCCCGTTTTCAAAAATTTCTGTTCCGAATCGTCTGGGATTCGATGGCCGGGCCACGGTCTGCATATACATGTCGTAGAGCGACGGCACGTTTTCATACGGGCCCATCCGGCGGACCATTTCCGGGGGTTGGAAAGTATTTCTTTCGGGAAATCTCCGATTGGGCTGCATCGGAACCAGAAGCGAGGACCCTGCGCCGGACTGCGAATAGTTATTGTAGCTATTGAGCGCTCCGCCGGAGAGTAGTCCTCCGGTCAGATCGGTTCCCATCCCCATGCCGGTCGCGGATCCCAGTCCAAACGCTCCGAGCAACCCATCGCTGGTCCCACCCGAAAGTCCACTCGATCCGCCGAACGCCGCGGCGATTTGCCTGTTTGAGCGCGCGTCCGAAGCATCTGAGGAGAGGGAGCCAATGCCCGCGCCTCCAGTGGAAGCGAATGGGTTATTGGCGGAGGACAATAGACTGCCGTTTGAAGTTCCGGCGAGCGAAGTCGGCCCCGAGGAGGACTGATCTCCACCCGAAATGCCAGTTTGCATGAGTTGCGCGCGCTGCAGCGGACTGACCGGCGTCTCGGGAAGATTGGGAATATTCTGATCTTGTGGAGGATTCGCCGAGGGAAGCGTCTCCATCTGGCGGCCCTGACCCGGAAATTGTCCCGGATATTGCTGCCCGGGAGTTGATGGCCTGATCTCGGTGCAGTCGCGTTCGGATGGCGGTGACTGGCAGACTGCTGTCCTCTGAAGATCCTGGCCGCCCCGTTGACGCGCTTGCGCCCGGTCTTCTTCTTGAGCCTGAGCGAGCCATTTCGTTCGCTCAATTCGCAACAGTTCCTGCTCCTTGGCGACGTCAGATTCCGGATTTAATTTCGGAACGAGATAACCATATTTTTGAACCAGCGCGGTTGCCACGGAGCGGAACTCGACGTCGGACGCCAAGCGGTCGAAAATGGCAAAATCGCTCAGTTCCGCTTCCCCAATAATTTGACCGTGGTCCGTGGCGTCCTTCGCCACCCACCGCTTCAGCTCGACCATCAGGCCCGAGTCCTTCATCAGGACCGCTTTTATTTCCCCAACGGAAGCAGCAACCTGTTTCAAATTCTGAGACGCCAGATCCGCCGTGCGTGGACCCGCCGAGTTGTTATTGGGTTGCTGCGCCCGCGCCTGCGGCATGCACCAGGCGATGAAGATGGAGATCGCCGCAATTTCAACCAACCTCCGCGTCCGGGCGTTTCCTCGCGGAAAAAAGCAGTGCGTGGTTCTAAAAAGCACGTCAAGCCTCCTGCGGCACTATCAACGCAGAGTCGTCAGAATTGCAGTCTCTGACGCTTCCAGATGCGGTTGTAATGAGTGTCCTCCAACGGAGCCCAAAAAATGCCGCTATGCGTCCGGGCACGAGCGCGTTTAGGCCTGGATTGCATTAAACCAAAATTTCACATAGCTCTGGGCGCGTGTGGGGGTCGAAACCCACGTGACGATGGGCGACGCAACGTCCAGGAGCGAAGGCACGTCATGGTCATGTACGCCTTGGTCGTGAACGTTCACGGAGCGAATCGGCTCGGATGGTTGGGCGGGTGAGTAGGTTTGGGCATACCGACGGTATCGCCATATCGGGGTGACTGGAGAATATATAGGAGCCGATGAATTGCTGCTCCGCCTCCGCTCTCCACTCATCTGCGACCCATTCAGTCCATCCGTTCCCCATACGATTGCGGAATCAGTTTGCGACTCTATCCGAAACCTGCAGCCAGTAAGTTGCTCGTCGGACGGACCCTCCATATTAATGCTCTGATTGTGGAAAAGGCCCGTGGGTTGTACGTCAATTCGTGTATTCACGGGGTCACGGCGGGAGGCCAAAATAACGCACCGGGATGTCACATTCGATTCCGCGGAGCTCTGGCCTGGAATGCCACTAAATCCTTTTAGTTCTATCGCTTGAGTGTGTCCCAGAAATTGCACGATGCGGCTGCTTGTGCGCTGCAAAGGCTCATTTTCAGAGCGGGAAATTATTCTTGCGATGTGATTTTTAGACGCGGCAATTGTCGACCAAGCCACCCAGCCCGCGGATGCACAACTTGAGCGTAGTTTCCTTTTTTGAAAGCCAATTGGTGATTCGCTACGACCCAAGTGCATGTGCCACTCCGTAAAGAAATTCACATGCCACAGCTGGTCTAGACAATGAATGGAATCCAGTAGTTCAACATGCGTAAACGCTGTAAAGGTACTAGGTAATTTACTGTATTGCAAGAAAACGTTAACGCAAGCAAGTACTTATAACCAGCATCGAAGTTAATTATGGATGATTTACGTTTCCATTTTTGAGCTTGCAGGACGGCAAATGACTGATGAGAACCGTAAGAAACCATCCGACGAAGAACCGCCTCCCGCGCTTACGACTCGCGCGGAACAAAAGCAGGTGGAGGAGCGCGTCGCCATCGGCGCGCACATCGTCCATGAGACCATTAAACGAGAGGGCGAGGATGAATTCAAGCGGACGACCTCCGCGCTGGCCTGGTCGGGACTGGCGGCGGGATTGTCTATGGGTTTTTCCCTGATAGCTGAGGCGCTGCTGGCTGGCCATCTCCCTGACAACGGTTGGGCAGCGCTGGTTTCCAAGCTTGGATACAGCATCGGATTCCTGATTGTGGTGCTCGGCCGACAACAGCTTTTCACGGAAAGCACTCTCACCGCGATTCTTCCCGTTCTGACCAAGCGCACCTTTGCCTTGGCGTTGAGCGCTGCGCGGCTGTGGTCCGTGGTGCTGCTTGCCAATCTGGTGGGGACGTGCATTTTCGCCTTCTGCATTGCCAGGACGGGAATTTTCAATCTGGAGACTAAGCACGTGCTCGCACTGGTCAGCGAACCTGCGCCAGACAGCACGTTTTGGGTGTCCTTGCTGCGCGCGATTTTCGCGGGGTGGTTGATCGCGCTGATGGTCTGGATGCTTCCGGCCGCGGAATCAGCAAAAGTAAGCATCATTATCATTGTGACCTACCTCATCGGCCTGGGCGGTTTCAATCACGTGGTCGCCGGATCGACCAAGATGTTCTATGAGATCGCCGTCGGAAATCTCACGTGGAGTTATTATCTGAGCCAGTTCCTCGCGCCGACCCTCATAGGGAACGTGATTGGAGGAGTTTCACTGGTGGCATTTTTGGGCCATGCTCAGGTGGTTGCCGGGAGAGAAACTTAGAACCGGCGTTGCACGCGTTGCACCCGGTTGCCAGGTGTGTTTCGGGACGAGTCATAGCGTCTTACCCATGCGTTAATACGGCGTCATGGAACGTCGCAAGGATCAGTGAATCGCATTCCGGCAAGCCATCTTGAATCGAGCGGCAGGCGATGTTGAGGAACAGGCCGGGGCTCAAACGTCGCGCGTGACTACATTGCCCGCATCTTCATGTAGCGGACAAGATCCGGAGTCATACTGGCAAGCCCCGCAGCGATAACCGCCAGAACTACGAGTTTGACGAAGAATCTCATGAGAATGCCTCCCCGAATCAACTCTGGCCATTCCGAAATCCATGGCTCCCTTGCCACTGCTATAGACAACCACATGCGTCAATCAAAAGACATACCCGCATTACGTTATTTTGATTTGCAAACGCGGGTAGGTCCAGGACGGTGGAAGCTTGAAAGAATCCAGCCGGCCGGCGACACACGGTAAAAGATCTCCAATGTTTGAGCCTCGCCTGCGGAATCTCATTCCTCGGTAATGGTCAGCACCAGTTTGCCTTTCGTTTTTCTGCCTTCTAACAGGCGGTGAGCTTCTTCGGCTTGAGCGAGGGGAAGGGCGCGATCAATGTGCAACTTGAGCCAGCCTTCGCGCATGGCGCGGATCACATCATTGGACCGCCGCATCATTTCGTCGCGGTCAGCGATAAACCTCGGAAGGCTGCCGCCCGAAAGCGTTATGGATTTGGGCATCAAGGCATTGGGCGAAATCGGCTCAGCCGGTCCGCTGGAGGCGCCGAAAATCACAATATGCCCGCGGACTGCCACCGCTTCGAGATTCCCTCGCGATGTAGCCTTGCCAACGCCGTCCAGGATCAAGTCTGCACCGTGGCCGTTCGTCAGGCGATAGACTTCGAGGGCAAAATCATCATTTCCATAAAGGATCACGTGATCGGCGCCATCCTCGCGCACGACTCGCGCTTTGTCCTCCGTGGAAACTGTGCCGATAACCGTTGCGCCCAGATGATGCGCCCACTGGACAAGCAACTGACCTACGCCTCCAGCGGCGGCATGAATCAGAACCACGTCACCCGGTCCGGGCTTGCAGAATTCATGGATGAGGTATTGCGCCGTCATTCCTTGCATGGGAAAGGCCGCGCCTTCCTCAAATGTAAAATCGTCGGGCAAGGGAATCAGGCGGTCTGCCGCGACGATACTTGCCTCCGCATAGGCCCCGGGCTGGTCCACGAACGCCACGCGGCTGGAGGGTTTGATGCCGTAGGCTTCGTCTTTTTTCTCGCCGATCGATTCCACAATTCCTGCGCCCTCGACGCCCGGTGTAAACGGAAGCTGCCGGGGATAAGTTCCTCGCCTCTGGCCGACATCCATGAAATTCACTCCGGCGGCCAGCACGCGAACCACCGCTTGACCCGGACCCGGGGGCTCCAGTCCGGCGATATCTTTTAACTGCAAAACTTCCGGGCCTCCGGTGTGCTCGACCCCAATCGTTTTCATCGGTACCTCCTCTCGGCGCTCAGCCGTCCACTTGAATGATGCTTTCCGCTCACGTAAAGGACACAATTTCGTTTCCGTTCAGCATTCTAACGATGCGCGGCGTCTCCCAGGGAGAATCGGAAAAGGGGTGCAGGTTTTTGGGACTAAACCTGCGATTCGCAAGCCATCATGGCCGACGCTTGCAGCGAGCTATCGGGTCGGACTTTCGGCGTGCACGAGTTCAGGTTCATGTATCGCAGGGCGATGTATTTCCTGCGCCGCGGTCGGGCGGGTCTCGATCTCGGTTGTTTTAATCCGCACCGGCCTATTACTTTCCAAAGATTCGTAAATGGCCCGAATAATCCTGACGTCGGCCAATCCTTCTTTTCCGGACGGTTCCGGATCGCGGTTGTTCAGGATGCAATCGGAGAAATAGAGAAGCTCGGGCGCGAACTGGTCGGACTTGGGGAAAACGCTCTCGCGCGGCGCGCCGTTTAGCGTGATCTTCAGCCGCAGGCCCTTAGAAAAGTCGTAGGCGGGATCCGCGCGCAGGCTTCCCTTGGTGCCGACGACCTGGAATTCGGAAACGTCCGCAGCGCCAAAGCTGCAGGAAAAAGCAGCAAGGCGGGCGCCCGGAAAGCGGAGCGTTGCCGTGACGCTTTCCTCCACTTCTCGAAAGCGGTCATCTTCGCTGGTGGCGCTAAACGCGAATACTTCTTCGGGCTCTGCTCGAAACAGGTAGCGCGCCGCATTCACGCAGTAGATTCCGACATCCCACACCGGTCCTCCGCCCAACTCGCGTTTCAGCCGAATATTTCCGGGAGCCGCCTGCTGCGTGAATACCGAACTGAAGATTCGCGGCGTTCCGATTTTTCCTGAACGAATGGCTTCGACGGCGCTCAGATTGGCTCGTTCAAAGTGGAGGCGATAGGCAATCATCAGCTTCACGCCGTTTTCAGCCGCGGCGGCAATCATTCCCTGGCACTCGCCCTCATCGAGCGCCATCGGTTTTTCGCACAGCACATGAATGCCCGCATTGGCCGCGGCCACGGCGTTCGCGTAATGCATGGAGTTGGGCAACGCAATATAGACGGCATCGATCTCGCCGCTCTTGAGACACCGGTCGAATTCTTCGTACGAATAAAATAGTGGGACGTCATACTTGGCGCTCAAACGCCGCGCCTTTACGGGATCTTCGGTTACCAGAGCACGAACTTCGGAATTGGATCTGGCGTTAAAAAACGCCGGCATCGTCGCATCCTGGGAAATGTAGCCAAGCCCGACCACGGCGTAGCGGACTTTATTCTTATTATTTTTTCGGCCGCGCCCGTTCCGGTATCCCTTCGCCTTTACCATCCGCGCACCCCGCCTGTGGATTGAATTAAGTGACAGCTCAATTCTATTGCGGTGACAAAAAACGGCAATCGAGGCAGGCCCGTAGTTTGCAACCGATATCACCTTAGGAAAGTTTGTTCTTCCATGGTTTTCGCAGGGCGAACTACAACGAAATTCTTAGGGGCCTAATGCTGAAGCCTGATTGTTGAGTAGTCATCAATCAGTCATCTTTCAGGTCACGGCCCGCGATCCCGCGCGGCCGCACAGCGAATTTTAAATCGCCTTGGTCGAAAACTTGAATGTTTGACTTCAAACCCCAAGGCGGGGAATTCGCGAGAAATGCGCGTTCGCAAGGCCGTAGCCCTGCAAGGACGGCAATCTTATTTTGCAAGCCCAATTCATAGGAGGACATCGTGGAAAAAGGTCGCAAGTCATGGAAGTCGGAGTTATTTGGTGGTGTGATTGCTTTAGTCCTGGCTGGAATATGCGGGTGCGGCTCGTCGACTTCGCTGCACTCGACTGGAGGCGTGGCCATTGCTTTTAGCCAGGCGCCGCCAACAACACTTGCGGCTAATGCTACCGCGACGATGTCCGCGACCGTGTCCAACGACTCCGCCAACGCCGGAGTCGATTGGAGTTGCGCGCCCGCTTCTGCTTGCGGAGCTTTCAGTCCGGCACATGCCGCCAGCGGCGCGGCGACCACTTACACGGCACCTGCCACCGCGCCTTCCGGCGGGAGTGTAACGATCACTGCCGCGTCCACCACCAGCCACTCGACAACCGCGGTGGCCACCGTGACGATTTCCGCTGCGTCCACCAGCGTGGGTATTTCGTTTACTACTCCGCCGCCCACCACGGTGGTCGTCGGCGGAACCACGTCCCTTAGCGCTACCGTGACCAATGACACCGCGAATGCCGGGGTGGACTGGACCTGCACTCCCTCCGGGACCTGCGGAACCTTCACCCCGGCACATACCGCCAGCGGCGCAAGCACAAGCTACGCCGCGCCCGGAGCCGCGGTCGCCGCCGTGATTACGGCGACCGCAACGAGCAGCACGGCGGCTACGGTTAGCGCCAACGTCTCAGTGGGCGCAGCCAACGCCGCGGCGTTAACCACGGGCACCTACGCTTTCTACGTCAGCGGCGAAGATTCCAGGAGAAACACGTATGCGATCGCCGGGGCATTTGTTTTGGGCGCAAATGGCGCGGTCACCGGAGGTGAGCAGGATTACGTTAGCGCCGGCGGCGCGACTTCGCCACAGCCGAGTGGGGACGTCATTCTCAGCGGGACGCTGACCACGGGCGCAAACGGTGCGGGAACGCTGACGCTGGTCACTAATAATGCCGCGGTCGGAGTGGGCGGCACCGAGACCCTCACCATCTCTGAAGTGAACAGCAAGCATGCGGCAATCGGCGAGTTTGACGCCGGAGCTACCTCCAGCGGCAGCCTTGACTTCCAAACCCTGGCGAGCAGCACGGTCGCCGAAGTGAACGGACCGTTCGCTTTTACGGTCTCCGGTAAGAATGGAACCAAGGCCGAGGTCTTCGGAGGACTGTTCAGTTCCAATGGTGCGGGAGTGCTTACGATCTCCGAGCTGGACTCCAACGAAGGAGGAACCGTGAGCCGCGGCGGCAGTAATTCCGGCAGCTACACCGCGCCGGACGCCGCGGGCCGCGGAAGGATGGCTTTTGGCGGCAACAATTTCGTATACTATGTGGTAAATGAGAAGGTGCTGCGGATTATAGTGGTCGATCCGAGTGAGCCGGATCTGGGCTCAGCCTATACCGGAGTCTCCGGCATAACGAATGCCTCAATCGCCAACTCGTTTGTATTTACCGATTCCAGCCTGTTCTCCAGCGGCGCGTCGTTCGCAGCCGCGGGCAAACTGACACTGGACGCAGCCGGAAACGTGACCAGCGGCTTCGCCGATGTGGATGAAAACGACACGGCGACCAGCGCAGCGGTTACCGGCACCTTCGTGGTCAACGGAAGCGGCTACGGAACCATTACCCTGACTCCTGGCGCCACGCAGGACGTCAGCGTCCTTGGCCTGTACCTCACCGATCCAACCATTAATCCCACCGACCCGAACAGCCCAGCGGACGCAGGACTGTCCGGGTTGCTGCTTGACCTTGACACCAAACTTACCGGTGCCGGCTCGCTGATCCTTCCCGCCGCGGGTACGCCGACGTTTACCTCGGGCAATTTTGTGCTTGGGGTACAGGCGTCCAGCGCCGGCAACGAATTGGATTCCGTCGGAGTCGTGGCCGTCAACGGAACGGCGCTGGCAGGGATCGCGAACGTGAACGATCTGTTCAATACCGTGAACATGGGCCAAAACAGCGCAGCCGCGATCAGCGGAACCTTGGTTCCCGATACGGTCAACTCGGGACGCTTCACGGTTTCCGTAGCGGAGACCCTCGGCGCCATCCCGCCAACATTGAAGTATGTAATCTACCAGGCCAGCAACAGCCAGTTGCTAGTTGTCCAGGTGGATTCTCCGCAGTTTGCAGTAGGCACGCTTCAAAAACAGCAGTGAGGTAACCTCGACATTTTTCGAGGTAGTGAGGCGGGGCCTGGATGGGATTACCGTCCGTGCCCCGCATCCGTTTTCAGTCGCTGTTACAGCATCCCTTCATTTGCGTAATTTTCTGCGCTTTACCCGCCGATTTGCTTGAAATTTACACCTTTCACCGGATAGCTGTGCCTGGTTTGTTTCTCCATAGTGCGTCGTTGGAAGGCAATTTCTTTCGGAGGCTGAAAATGCAAAAGAACACATTGAGAGATCTATACGTCGAAGAGCTTCGTGATATCTACGATGCCGAAAAACAACTGATTAAGGCGCTTCCCAAAATGGCTGAGGCCGCCGGTTCGGAGGAGTTACGAACTGGATTCGAGGAGCATCTTGAGCAAACCAAGGGCCACGCGCAGAGGTTGGAACAAATCTTCAGCGCGCTGGGCGAAAAACCCACCGGAAAGAAGTGCAAAGGCATGCAAGGCCTGGTCAGTGAGGGAAGTGAAGTGATTGACGAGGATTTCGAGGAGGAGGTTAAGGATGCCGCATTAATCTCGGCTGCCCAACGCGTGGAACACTACGAAATCGCGGCCTACGGCACGGTTCGTACTTATGCCACGATTCTCGAAGAGCAAACTGCAGTGCAACTTCTCGAAAAAACGCTGGAAGAGGAAAAGGAAACGGATCAAAAGCTAACGGAACTGGCCGAAGGCATCAACGCTCAGGCCGCCGAAGGCGATTCCGAGGAGGAGATGAACGGACCGGAGTCTCATCGGAAGGCCAAGGCCGCCCGGGCATCCAAATAGCTTGCGCTTTAGTCATGGCCGGGAATGCGCTGGAAATACCCAAAGCGGCGAAAAGAACTCAAATGACAAAGTAAGAAGGGAGAAACCACATGAATAACCGAAAGCGTACGAATAGCAAATCGCGACGAACTAATGGAGTCGCAAAGAAGGTCAAAAGAGCCACGCGCAGTTCGACACGTATCCGTCGCTCACCGGAAACCCACGCCGGTATAGGTGTCGGAAACCACAGGTCCGATAACAGCTAAGTTATAGTTACGCTCAAGCGCGGGCGATCGACAAAAAAACGTTCGCCCGCGCGGGCTGGCTAAATGGCGCGACTCTGTATTGCTATTGTCCGCAATCAGGACGCGATCTCCGACGGACCAGCACTTTTAAATTTCATTTTGTGGTTTTAGTGTTCGTACAGTTTTTCCTGCCTGGGGCTACAGAAGCCAATGGATTGAACGCCGTCAATCACCAGCGTACTTTCGGTGCTGCAAGGTGCTGGATTCCAAATGTAAGGCGTCATTCAGTTGGCACACCGCTGCTGAATATCGCAAATCCCAAAGCGAAAGGTGGTCAGAAACATGCCCACAACGGCTCGTAATCCCCGAAAAGATCTGGCTGCGCTGGAAAAGCGGTTGACCTCGCAACGAAACGAATTGCGCATCCGAATGAACAGTCACCGACTAGAGGTGGTGTGCGATCGTGAGCCGGACGACGAGGTTGCCGCAGCCTGCGATAATGTGTTGAGAGATATGATGGCGGCGACCCTGGAGCGGGAGCGCCGCACTGTCGGCGAAATCGAATCGGCGCTGACGAGAATGAAAACGGGTGAATACGGCGTGTGTGCGAATTGCGGTGTGGCCATCCCGCGAGCGCGACTGGAGGCTCTGCCCTGGGCACGGGTCTGCGTAAACTGCGCCGAGCATGGCTCCAAACCTGGAGGCTTGCGGGCTGCTTCCTGAGCTATCTTACTGAAAAGTAGGGCTAAGTCCCAAAAAAGTCCAATACATTGTAAAACGTAGGTAAAATACATAAAATCCTGTATATCGGGGACTAGGGGTGGTGGGTTAGAAATTGTGAAGGCTAGTTCGATTTCGTGGGGCATGGAGCACGTTATCCGTCGGGGGTTCGTCCTCGACCGATCGGACCACTAGGTAAGTCGGTGTATAACCGGGCCAGCGATCAAAAATCGAAAGACGAAGGACAAAGGCGAACAATGGGAACACTTCGAATCATGATAGCTGACGACCACGACTTGGTGCGCCGGGGGCTTAAGATGCTTTTGGAGTCTCACCCTGGCTGGAAAGTGTGCGCCGAGGCTCACAGCGGCCGCGAGGCTGTAACCATGGCGGAAGAACTGCGCCCGGATATCGCCATCATGGACATCAGCATGCCCGAATTGAACGGCATCGAAGCCGCGCGAAAGATCAAGAAAATCTCACCGAATACAGAGATGCTTATCCTATCGATGCATCACACCGACCAGTTGGTTCGGGAAATCATCGAAACAGGCGCCAAGGGATATATTATCAAGTCAGACTCGGACCGTAGCCTGGTAGCCGCCGTGGAAGCGCTTGCGGTCCACAAGCCGTTCTTTACCTCCTGCGCGACGGAGATCATGCTGGAGAGCATCCGCACTCGCGGAACATCTCCGGTCTCTGAGGTCCCGCAGACCGTCCGAGATCGCCTGACCCCGCGTGAACGGGAAATCGTTCAACTGCTGTCCGAGGGCAAAAGCAGCAAAGAAGTAGCAGTGATCCTCGGGATCAGCGTAAAGACCTCGGAAACGCACCGGGCCAATATTATGCGCAAGCTGGAGATTCATTCGGTGAGCCAACTGGTGCGATACGCTGTGCGGAATCAGATCGTCGAGGCATAACTTCGCCGTTGATGGCAGACCTGCGCGAATCCATCAATATGGAAATGGAATGCAGCTTTGAAGGACGGCTGGGTTTAAAAGACCCGGCCGTTCTTTTTTAGCGGTCGCCTTGTTAGGGATCGCGTATCCCTGCCCACCCCCAAAATCTTCCAGCCTTCCAGTACGTTTTTCCCAGGTCCTTGACGCCTTGGGGCTTGAACCTAAACGAACCCCCTTGTTATCAGTGAATTAGATTCGGCACGGGATGGTTCATGGCGTGCAACATTGAATAGCGAAATCAGGTGTCGATAGCCAGGGGGCCCCGTGGAAAACATGAAGAATAAGCAAAGAGCGATTGGCATATTGATGGTTCTGGGAGCGATTGTCGTCTTACTCGCCACGTGGAATCAGCCAATCGATCTTCAAGTGCGCTCGCAGGAATAGTTTCGGGGAGTTTGGCCAAGAGGCGAAGAACCGAATGGCACGGGATCAGAGAATCCGTGAGTGGTCGTTCAGCTAAGTCCAAGATTCTTGATCAAGCTTCGTAGGGCGGTCACCAGTTCACTGCCGACGGCGGATTTGGTGACGAAAGCCCGTGCTCCAGCTTCAAGAGCTGCCGAACGGATCTGCGGCGAATCGTGCTGGGTGATAATAACGATTAGCGGTTCCGGTTTTTCTTTAATGATCAGGCGTGCTGCTTCTAACCCATTCAGGCGTGGCATGCTTACGTCCAGGACGACGATATCGGGTTTTAGCGACCGGCACTGTTCGACGGCGTCCATGCCGTCCACGGCCTCGCCGCAGATCTCCCACTCCGAAGATGGCTCCAAGAGAGCGCGAAGTCCGCGACGAAAAATCTCATGGTCGTCGACGATCAGTAACCGCGCGTTCTTCATCTCGGTCTCAGGCAATGCAACCTCTGGAAAAGTAGAACACACAGCGGGACTCCATACTTTTCTTTATCGAGCCACTTAAGCTAAAAAGCTAACATCCAACGTTGGTGATCGGAAAACGTTAACCTGAAGTTTATCCCATGGCTGAAGTGACAAGAATACAGGATTCACAGTATTTAGACTGCGGCAAGGATGCGGACGCCAGAAGCCGGCGGTTCCTGTGAACCTCGGTTTGTTACGGGATAGCTGCAATCGACTCGATTTCAATGGTCTGAGTCCACTGATCGTACATGCCCGAAATCTTCACCTTCTGGCCTGCGAAGGGCACGGGTTTTTCCTGATCGTTTAGCTGATACACATTCTTGGTGTCGGGGGCATAGAGCACGAACGAAGCATCCTTGGCGCACTTGAGGGTACATTCACGCGCGTCTTTGGTACCCAACTTCTTCATCACCGGTTGGTGCGAGCCGGTCGTCGCGCACTTGCTGTCCATGATCTCTCCGATAAAGCTAGCCAGGCGCGGAGAACCATTCTGATTCCAGAGCGCGCGCATGGAAATCTCGCGGGGAGCGAAGAGTAGTATCAGGATGATAAATACCTTGTGATAGACGCTGGTCATTGCTTCTCCAAAGGCACAGCCGGCGGGCGATTTCGAGTATGACTATT
The DNA here is from genome assembly GCA_963695945.1 of uncultured Acidobacteriota bacterium. Classification (GTDB taxonomy): domain Bacteria; phylum Acidobacteriota; class Terriglobia; order Acidiferrales; family UBA7541; genus Palsa-360. The sequence continues at coordinate 38,000 of CAVOIX010000103.1, forward strand.
CGGACAGGCATGGCTATCGAGTGAAAAATGTAGGCCCGATTGTTTGTGCACGACAACCAGGCTGCGCATCGGGATTGCGCATGCGCTACAGGCCGTTTGGACAGCGAATACAGCCAAACGGGGATTCTTACATCGCGCTCGCGGTGATACCAAAGATGTGATGTTGCCGCCCGGCTCGTTCCGTCGGACCTACGGATCGAACAAACTCGCCGCTGCCTTTCAAACATTCAGGGCCGCGGTCCTCGGAAAATGACATCCATCCACCAAGGAGAAATCGGGCTATGCGAAAATTGACGAGAATCGCTTCACATTTAATGTTTGGGTTGCTGCTGGCAGGTGCAGGCAGCTGCGCGGTCTGTGCCCAAGCCGGCTACGGAGAAACGAACGCGCCGGCATCCAAGACGCGTCCGGATGAACAATTCGTAAAGGACGCCGCCTCGGGTGGCATGGCCGAAGTAAAGCTCGGGCAGTTGGCCCAAGAGAAAGGGTCGAACGACGCAGTGAAAGCGTTCGGCGCGCGAATGGTGAACGACCATAGCAAGGCAGGCGACGACCTGAAAACTGCTGCTACGCAATCAAAACTCCCTATACCCAATAGAATGAACGCCAAGGACGAAGCCACCTTCAATCGGCTTTCTAAATTGTCCGGACCGGCGTTTGACCGCGAATACGCCAAAGAAATGGTGACAGATCATACGCATGACGTTTCAGAGTTTCGAAAGGAAGCACTGGATGGCAAGGATCATTCGATTCAGAACTTCGCGTCGCAGACTCTGCCCACCCTTCAGGAACACTTGAAACAGGCTCGGGCGATGGAAAAGTCAGTTTCCGGGTCTGAGACCAGCAAGATGAACAGTTCGTATTAACGGACCGTAATCGACACAACTCCCGGCGTTTGAATAAACCTGCATCGCCCGGGTCCGCACGGCCCGAGGATCCTAGGATCCTCGGGCTGAATTGGTTCTAGTTGTAACTTGTCGTCCGGCTCGCCGAGGCGTCGGGAAATCTTAAACCCGGCCAGAGCGCACCGCGCCAGTAGAGGAATCCACGGATTGACTTGTTTGTGGCTTCGCGGAAAATGTGGCGGGAGGGTGAAATGATAAAAAAAGTGAAGGCCGGTTATAAAGTGGTTTCTGAAGATGGAAAGAAAAATCTGGGCGGCCCGTACAAGAGCAAGGCGGCGGCCCAGAAGCGGCTGCGTCAGGTAGAATTTTTCAAGCATCGCAAGGGTTAGTTCGCGGACACCGGGACACAGAGATTGGCCATAGCCCAGCACTGGGAAGGAGACTCGATGGCAGATCGAATGGACTTTTCTGAAAATGACCCTCGTCATCACACCACGAAGCTCAAGCAAATGCTGACGGAAACGATGGAGCACGCCCGGCAGGACGTGGCCAAGGTCACGGATCCGAAGGCGCAGGCGCTGTTCGAAACTACCGCGGAGGTTCTTGGCGGCCTTAAAAGAGCATACGAGCATTTTGAGCAAGGATCGGAAGGCGCCTGGAAAAAATCGGCGAGTTCGGGCCGGTAACGAGCCTCTGGCCATGGTTGCCCCGTGCCTTTATTGGCCGGCTGTCACGGGGCGTGTTTCTTTCTGGTCGCTGTTTTCGGGTTTTTGGCCGTTTTTACGCGGGCTTGCGCCGCGGTCTGGGGATCGCCGGTGGACGCCTTGTCCACGTCGCCGCCACCTTCGCGGGCAATATCCGCCAGCAGGCGGCGGCTGAGGACCGAGCGCGGTTCTTCCACCGCAATATCCTCCTCGGAAGAAAACTGATCCCGATGCTTGATGAGCAGCCAGGACTTTCCGGGCTTGCCGCCAAATCCGTGCGTGCGGACCAGAACCCATGAACCCTTGAGCTTTTTGCCATGCAGGCTGAACTTCAGATCGCCCTTTCGCAGGGCCGCTTCTACGTCATCGCTCTCAGGGATCCATTCGCCATGGTCCCAGACCATCACTGTACCGCCGCCGTATTCGCCTTCCGGTATCACGCCTTCAAAATCGGCATACTCTACGGGATGATCCTCCACCTGCATCGCCAGCCGCTTAACGGAAGGGTCGAGCGACGGCCCTTTGGGAACTGCCCAGGAGAGCAGCACGCCGTTATACTCCAGCCGGAAGTCGTAGTGCAGTTGCGTGGCGCGGTGTTTCTGAACGACGAACATCGGCGGTTTTTGCAGTGAAGTCGACTCGCTCGAGTGTCCCGACGGTTCCGGTGAAACTTCAAAATTCCGCTTCTCTTGATATTTTTTTAGGGACATGCTTTTGCGCTCCGGGAGATGAATGTTGACAGGCTTCAACGAAATTCATCTTACGTCTTTTTTCAAGCGTTTTCGCGGTGCGCGATTTCTAACCGGCGTTTTCCGGAACAGCGCTTTCCTCCTGAACGTAGCGGCAACCTCGCACTACTGCGTACCGTCGGCGCATGGCCTGTCTGGTGCGATCAAGCCCAAACTTCCACCCAGTGCCTGCGGGCTGAAATTCCCATTTGCGTGCCAACCCAACCGCAGGCGCAGCGGAGAACGAAAGAACGGACATCCGTTTCATCCGGATTTCGTTCGCTGGTTGCGACTGCCAATGTCACGGGATCGCTGCACTCAGGACATCGAAAAAGGAGAATATGCACGAACGGTTCTGCAACGCGTTTCATGAAAGCCTCCTGTCAATTACAGGCTACAAGCCGGCGCAGTTTTGGCCCATACCGCGGGAGCGGAATGTTTGCCGAATAAAGGCCTTAGGAAAAAAGCGCGCAGCGGAGGTAGTTCTTTCTTAGTCACTGACTAGTGAATAGCGCGATGAAAAACGCGGTGATGGAAATAGTTAAGCAGCTCGCTTCAAAGGGAAAGCTTCCAATTTTCTGATCTATCGGCCGAACGACCAGGCCGTGCAAAAAAAATACGCCGGCCGTAAAAAATGCATGGTTTGCGGGTGCCAAGGATTTGCTGTAGTTCCACGATTTCAAGATTGAACCATCAGCTGGTTGTGACAACAAACGTGGTGGCAAGCCGTTTGCAGCAGAAGATTGCGTAAAGTGGGTCCCATGCGCAGGAGATAGGGAATCAGCAGGCGACGTTTAACGGGGATTCGATATGCCACCGATTGATATGTTGATTACCGGACTTCAAGCGCTGTCGTCATGGTTGATGTCGATTGTCGCGATCGTGGCCCTGCTGGTGTCCGCCATCATTTGCCTCGTAGTGGTGGAAGTCGTGTTTGCGCGTGGGGCACTCGTCCAAGCCTATACAGTAAAGCGAAACCCAACGCTGCAGTAGCAATTCCCGCCTTTGGAATCTCTCGGAAGAGAATCGACTTCACACTGCCGTCCCGTGCCACCGTGGCGTGTTTCACCCTTTTGCTCAACTTAGGCCGTTTCGGCTCTCCGGTTATTCAGCTTGTTTTCTAAATGGTTCCGTGGATTTCGGTTTGGCGGCCCTTCAGTGAACATGTTGGTGGGCTGCAAACTCTAACTTTTGCCGGAAGCCCTCGGTACCGCTAGTCAGGAGGCTATATGGAAATGGGACCTTTTGGCGCCAGTATTGGATCGGATCGCTTTTCCACTTGCGATGAAATCCGCGCGGCACTTTCCTGTCTTCCGGACTTTTTTCTGGAGGCGCCCACGGAGACGGTCTGGGAAGTGGAATCGGATCTCGGCGGGCGAGTGCTGATAGAGACGGACGATGCCGAAGTTCTCACCCTGTTAGAGAAGCTAGACCCGGCGGTGAACTAGCGCGGATCCGTCGCAGGAGTCCTGCCATTTCAATTTCGGCTCTACCTTGTCATGCCAGGTTTTCTACGGTTTTCGCTTGATAGGATTGGACTCTATGCCGGTGTTATGAAAGTAACCGGTGCAACAGATGTAGGACCTAAGAGTCTTTTTCCGGGTGTCTGAAGGATACGGGAAGCAGTGAGAACGATCATGTTCGTTCGCCGGTTCATTGCCATTGTCGCCGTCGCCCTGATCGGGTTATTTGGTGTTTTGATCCTTGCGCGCGGTAGCGGCCGCAGCCAAGGCGCTGAAGACGTCACTCGAGCCCAACACAAAAGATTTGACGTGCGCGACCGCGAAAATGTTGGCGAGTGGTACAAGAGCCATCAAGGCAATCTCCCGCCGGGATTTCAAGCCGAGGATCGGCTGAGTCCCTCCTCCGAGGCAAAGCTGCGAATCGGCGAAATCATGAATCCGGAGTTGCGGCCCATGGTTCGTCCCGCGCCTGTTGACTTGCTGCGAAAGTTGCCGCCCGCAGCTACTGGATATCGTTATGAAATCCTCAATGGGCATCTTCTGTTACTCGAAGATCGCACCTGGAACGTGTCTGACGTACTCCACTTCGAACTCGATTTTGGACCGCTCACGGCGTCCACGAGGTAAGCGGCGCGGTGATCGATCCGTGTTGATTCTCCAGGAGGTTGCAAATGCCGACCACCAAGGATAGGATTTCGGCCGAGGCACTCAGTCCCGTGGCGATTCTGGATAAGGAAATTCTGAACGCCAGATCTTTTCAGATCGAAGCCTTCGAATTGTGCACCATGTGCGGCGCAAAATTCGGAATCGGATATTTTGGAGAATGCCGGGATGATGAGAGGCCTGCCAACGAGATCGAGGAACTGCCCCGTAAATTAATCGAGATTCTTGCAAAAGACCACCGGCACTGCCGCGAGCACAAAGGTTTGATCGAGCTTGATTACTAACTGCGCGAGCCGGTTGCCAGCATTTCTTCAGGTGAATTTCCTTCACGAATCAAGTGTTCCAGATATTGGCAGCGTAGCTTCGCGGGAATAGCATTCGAGTGAAAGGATCGCTGAAAGGCGCCAGGGCGCTTTCATAATGTTCGATCCAGGGCGGTACGCCCAGGTAACAAAGCCGGGTACCAAAGGAGGTTCGTTTCATGAGAGGGTCGCCGATATTCGTCGTTTTGTTTGCAATTCTGCTGGTGCTTTGGGTCGGAGGATTTTTGGTTTTTCACGTGGCCTCGGCGTTGATTCACCTGCTCCTGATTCTGGCCGTGATTTCGCTCATTCTTCATTTTGTCCGGCGTAGCGCGACTTCCTAGGTAGCCCGACACTCACTGGAAATACAAGGGAGAAAACTATGACATCCGACACACCCAAAAAATGCGCGCATCCACCCTGTACTTGTGCCACAAAATCGGAAAAGTACTGCAGCGTTGAATGCGAGGCAATGGAAAAAACACCGGACATCGACTGCCGTTGCCCGCATCCGTCCTGCAAGGGCCACACTCACTAGCGCACACATTGGCAAGCCTGTTATCGCGATGTTGGTTTGCCTGGCGTATCGCCATGTTTTGTAAAAAATTTCAAAAGGAGCCATTCGATGAGGGTGTCCAAGATATTGAAAGGTCTGGTTGTGGTCGTCGCGGTGGGAACTTTTGCCGGCGGCTGCTCGAACGGCTCGTCGAAATCGCCTGAAGTGTCCGACACGATCCGCAAGGACCTCGACCAATCGCACTATGGCGATGTAACCGTGAAGCAAGATCGCGATAAGGGCGTGGTGACGCTCGGTGGACATGTCTTGTCGGACGGCGACAAGTTGCAGGCGGAAGGCATCGCCAAAAATGACGCCGCCGGCCAGGTGGTTGCCGATGAAATCTCCGTCGAACCGCCCGAAGCGGGCCATGATGTGACTGCCGTGAATTCGGATCTGGACAAAGCCATCGAGAAGAATCTCGACGCGGCTCTCATCGAGAACAAGTTCGACAAAGACATAACTCACGAAGTGAAGAATGGCGTCGTTACGCTGAAAGGCGAAGTGAATTCCGAAGCTAGGCGTTCGCGTGTGCAGGCCATTGCTTCAAAGGTGCCCAACGTTCAACAAGTCGTCAATGAATTGGAAGTGAAAAACCAAAAGGCCAGTTCGTCGAAGTAGCTGTGATACCGGATCGGAGTCGGCGTTCCGGTCGAGTCAGGACGCCGAGGAGGAATATTCATGGTTTGGCAGGATCCTGCGGCACCCGAAAACGGTTTGCATCACTTTCGCATCCTAGGTATTTGCTGGTTGCTGTACGGCATTCTTCGCATGGTTGCCGCTGTCGGCTTAGCCGTCTTCAGTACTACCGCCACGCTGATGTTTGGATCTCTGCTGAATCGGGTTCCCGATCCCTTCAGCATGATGAATGCGTTTCATTTCGTCTACGCGCTGATCGTTGTGGTCTCCGCGGTCTGCGGAGTTCTTGGAATTCTGGCGGGGTTAACGTTGCTGTCCGGAGGCCGGTCCGGACGAACCCTGGCAATCATCGCCGGCTTCCTATCGCTATCGAGCATCCCTCTTGGCACGACGCTGGGAATTTACACGCTGATCGTTCTTTTGAGATGGAATACCGCTCGCGCCGCAGTCGAGACTCCGGACGTCCGCCTGCCGAATTTGAACCGCCAGAGCACGATGACTTCGTAAAAACGCCAAGCGCGTCCTCTTTGGCGCTCCCGCGCTTCCTATCGTTCCAGCGTCAGCGCTTCCAGGCCCTTATACAAAGGCGTAATTCATGCGCATGAATGATGGCTTCTTCGGAAGGGCCATTCAACTCTCTAGCGTATGAATGGCAGGAGGATCTGGCCCACGTGAAATTTCGGGGTGCCGGAGAGAAGTCCGAGGACGTTCAACAGCCAGATAATTACGGCGATCACCACCACCGCATTGAGGATGGACTTAATGGAAGCGGCCATTGGTATGTATTGATTGATCAACCAGAGGACTACGCCAACGATGATGAGCAGAAGAACGATTTGAATAAGCGGCACGGTGCGGATTCCTCTCTTTTCAATGGCGCCTTCAACTACGACAATGGTTCGACAAAGTGGGAGAGGAAGTTGAATGCCAGCCCAGCCCTCTTTTAGCTTCCAAACCTCCCCTCCCTGTGGCGAGAATAGTGGTTTGATCCAGTGGAAACAATACATGCGATACCCTACCTGGGTCTGGTAAGCCCGGTATACATGACATGACTGCCCCCGGGATGGATGCGTCGTCGAGCGCACGGCGCCGCAAGATCAGCGTGCCGGAAGTAAAAGCGCTCGGCATTCGCGAGGGCTCCGCGTTTCAGTTCCGGCTTGGCGCGAATGATTCGCGATTCAATTTCCTTTGCTGAACATGAAAGCAGCCGCGAATTCCTCGCACTCAGCAATACCTACCGCAAGCTGCTTTGCAATCTACATTTTTCACTCGATGGCTCGATGCACGGTGCTGCGATAGGTTCGTTATGTCAGAGCACTGCCGTGACATGTTTAGTGCCTGATCGAGATTGCGCGGAAGTAAAACGAAGTGAAAGCACGGATGGAGGAGTCATGAGCTTAGGGCCGAGAACAAGAAACCCCCTGGCGTTGCTTGCTGTGCCCCTTCTTATTGCCATGGGGCTATTCGCCGCACCGAAGGCACGCGCCTTCGATCCACAACAGGCGGACAACACCAAAATGAACAAGGGTGACGCAAATAAGGATGCCACCACCGCCGACCAACAAAAAATGAATCCGAGCGACCGTGCCATCACTCAGAAGATCCGCGCGGGGCTCATGAAGGACAAATCACTTTCAACCTACGCCCACAACGTCAAGATCATTACGCAGGACGGAAAGGTCACGCTGAAGGGGCCAGTCCGAACACCGGAAGAAAAGGCGGCCGTGGAAGCCAAAGCCACCACGATCGCGGGGGACGGCAACGTCACGAGCGAACTTGAAATTGCGCCCCCAAAATCCTGACGCTTGGGTGTTTATGCAGATAATCAAGGAAGAAGGAGAAAACGAAGATGGCCAGCAAAAAAACAGCAGTGTTTGGGATCTATTCAACAAGAGAAGCCGTAGAGAGGGCTGCGGATGTATTGGCTCGGTCTGGTTTTCCGGTGACTGACATTTCCGTACTGCTTCCCGAAAGCCTGGGAAGCAAAGATATCGGGACCGAAAAGGCCACCAAGGCGCCGGAGGGCGCGACGGCGGGAGCCGGGACGGGCGCTATCTTGGGCGGCACGTTGGGCCTGCTCGCTGGTATCGGCGCGCTGGCCATCCCCGGCGTCGGTCCACTCATTGCAGCCGGCCCGATTATGGCCGCCCTCGCGGGAGTCGGAGTGGGAGGAGCCGTCGGAGGTTTAACGGGAGCATTGATCGGAATGGGCATCCCTGAATATGAAGCCAAGCGCTACGAGGGACACCTGCAAAGGGGAGGCATTCTGCTTTCCGTGCACTGCGATACGTCCGAGGAAATTGATCGTGCGAAGGAAATTCTGGCGCGCACCGGCGCCCAGGATATTGCGTCGACCGGAGAATCCACTTCCGGAACCGAGAAAAGCGACCCGAAATACCGCCGCACTGCATCCGGCGGAAACTCGTGATGGAGAAGAAGGGAAGGCCGGTTTCGATACCGGCCTTCCGCGTCTCTCCGGCACGACCGGCGATCTGGAATTGATTTTGAACATTAAAACAGTAAGCCAGGAGGATGAAATGACGGCTAGACAGTGGCAAGGAGCGGCAACGGGTGTGCTGATTGGACTGGGAGTAGGCGTCGGTCTAGGGATTCTCCTCGCGCCGAAATCCGGAAGAGATACGCGCGATCAAATCGCGAGTAGCGTGAAGGACGGTTTGGACGAAGCCCTCGCGCAAGGTCAAAGTCTGACTCACCGCGCGCAGGGAAAGCTCGATGATGCAAGACAGCGCGTGAAGGACGCGGCCGAGGCCGCGGAGCAGGCCTACAGGGAGGCGCAGGCGCCTGTGGCCTGATTCGTCGGCGGTGAGCGACGGTGTGACGCCAGGCATTCCTGCAGTTCCTCGATTCGCGGGGGCCTGCCTCGATCGATTTCGTGAACTGATGCGCAGAAAAGGGGGAAAGTAGGATGAGAGCCAAGCCTGTTCGGAAGCCGATAAAAGCCCAGCAGGGTTTGCTGCTGGACGTCGCTCGAAGCATTGGATCGACTTTGGGAACCTTGGTCGCCAGAACGGGGGCGGTCAGAACGGGCGCGGCAACCAAGTTGCGCGCGCGGCCTGCGCCGTCGCGCAAGAGCCGATCCAAAGCCACCAAGCCTCGCGCCAGGCGCCGCGGTTGAACACGCGGTATCTCCCTGGGTCAAACGTGTTCTGTTTGCAATTTGGTTTATGACGTATCCACTGATTTTTTCCACTGCTTTCGGCGAAGTGTGTCTCCTCCAGATAGGTTAAGATATAAACCGCAACAGCTATAAGGATGACTACTACTATTCCATCTGTGCGCTTGTTCGCTGAAGCGGAAGGTCCGATCCGCGGCGAGCTTTTCAGCGCAGAGCGGCTCGAGCAGCACGCCGAAAATCTCGCCGCCGCGCAGGTCGTCTCGCAGGACGTTGGAGAGGGAAAGCAACTGCTTCCTCGCGTTCTGGAGAATGGCCGGATTCTGCTGGAGTATTACCGCGCGACCGCCAATGCCATGCAGCAGGGTGGCACGATTACGCCTGCCGCGGAGTGGCTGGTCGATAACTTCTACATTGTTGAGGAACAACTTCGCGAAATTCGTGACGACCTGCCGCGTGGATTTTACAAAAGGCTGCCCAAGCTTGCCTCCGGCCACCTGGAGGGCTATCCCCGTGTTTTCGGCGTGGCGTGGGCCTTCGTTGCGCACACCGATAGCCGGTTTGAACCGGATCTTCTGCGGCGTTTTGTCAATGCATACCAGAAAGTGCAGCCCCTCACGATTGGCGAACTGTGGGCGCTGGCCATTACTCTCCGCGTAGTCCTGGTTGAGAATTTGCGCAAACTGGCGGACAGCATTGTCCGCAGCCGCCGTGCGCGCGAAGAGGCCGATCGCCTGGTTGACGGCCTGCTTGGGCTTGGCGACCAGCCTGCCGTTTCCCCGGACGTATTTCGTCGTTTTGAAAATCAGCCGCTGGAGAGAGCGTTTGCGGTCCAGCTGGTGCAACGTCTGCGCGACCTGGATCCCAAAGTCGGGCCGATCCTGTTGTGGCTTGATAAGCGCCTGGATGCGCAGGGAACTACTTCGGATGAAATCGTCCGCGCCGAGCATCAGGATCAGACGGCGATGACCGTCACCATCCGCAACGTGATTACCAGCATGCGGCTGATGTCCGCTTTCGATTGGCACGAATTTTTTGAGAGCATCAGCATGGTCGATGAGGTCCTGCGCGAAGGAAGCCTCTTCGACCAAATGGACTTCCCGGCACGCGACAATTATCGCCATGCCATCGAAGAGCTCTCGCGCGGTTCGGATCACTCCGAAATTGAAATCGCCAGGCGCGCCTTGCAGCATGCCCGGCATGCCCACGCGCAACATGACGGCGCGTCGGCAGACCGTACGCTGCCGACGGAGGATCCCGGATACTACCTCCTCTCGAAAGGCCGGGCGGAGTTTGAGCGCGAACTGGGATATCGAGCGCCGCTCAAGCAAAAACTTCTTCGCCTTTATGTTCGAGCTGCGACGCTGGGATACGTTGGAACGATCCTGGTGCTTACGGCCGCGATTCTGGCGCTCCCGTTGTTTTATTCCCACCATCGTGGCGTAGCCGTGTTCCACCTGTTTCTCCTGGGGATTATCGGAGCGATTCCCGCCTCCGATTTGGCGATTGCCCTGGTGAACCGCACGGTTACGACCCTGCTCGGGCCCCGCGCACTGCCGCGTCTCGAATTGATTGACGGTGTTCCGGAGAGTTTGCGGACCATTGTCGTTGTTCCCACGCTGCTGACGAGCCTGGACGCAATCAAGGAACACGTTGACCGGTTGGAAATTCATTTTCTGGCGAACCCCGACGGAGATCTGCGCTTTGCGCTGCTCTCGGATTGGACCGATGCGTCATCCGAAAGTATGCCCGGCGACCACGAGCTTCTGGCCGCCGCTGCCGCCGGAATCGAGAGGCTCAATCAGCGCCACGGGCCGGCGCCAGGCGGAAGCGATCGATTTTTCATATTTCATCGCAAACGAGTGTGGAACGAATCGCAAGGGAAATGGATGGGGTGGGAACGAAAACGCGGCAAACTGCAGGAACTCAATGGATTTTTGCGCGGCGAAACGAAGGTCACGTTCATTCCCACTGGCGGCCGAGATCCCCAATATATCCCCGGCGTTCGTTATGTTCTGACGCTCGATGCGGACACGCGCGTTCCCCGCGGCGCCATCGCTCGCCTGGTGGGCACCATGGCCCACCCGCTCAACCGGCCGCGATACAGCGCCCAGGAAGGGCGAATCGTCGATGGATACGGCATCGTCCAGCCGAGAATTACACCCACGCTGCCGGCCAATCGCGATGGCTCGGTATTTCAGAGCATTTTTTCCGGTCCCAGCGGAATGGATCCTTACGCCTTCGCCGTCTCCGACGTCTACCAGGACCTCTTCGCCGAAGGAACCTATACCGGCAAAGGAATCTACGACATTGATGCGTTCGAAGAAGCTTTGGACGGCAAGGTGCAGGACAACACGCTCCTCAGCCATGATCTTCTGGAAGGCATTTTTGTGCGCGCCGGTTTGGCGTCGGACATCGAACTCTTCGAAGAATTTCCCTCGCACTACGTGGTCTCCGCGGCGCGGCAGCATCGATGGGCGCGGGGCGACTGGCAACTCCTGCCGTGGTTATTCGGAAAGGGATCGGCCGCGCGCGGGCGGGGCAATCAATTCACGATCCCTCTCATCAGCCGTTGGAAGATGCTGGACAATTTGCGGCGTACGTTGTCGGCACCGGCGTTGTTCCTCACGTTCTTTCTTAGCTGGCTGATTCCGGGTCTATCGCCGCTGGTCTGGACGGGATTCGCGCTCGCCATGATTTCGATTCCTCCGCTCATGCCATTCCTTTCGGGGCTGCGTCCGATTCGCAAAGGAACCTCGACGCGCAGTCACATTCGATCCGTTCTTGGAGATCTTGTCCTGGCCCTGTTTCAAATCGGCCTTACGGTTACGTGCCTGGCGTATCAGGCCTGGCTGATGGCCGACGCGATCGTGCGTACTCTGGTTCGCATGTTCGTTACCCGCAAGAACTTGCTGGAGTGGGTGACCGCGGCGCAGGCCAAGCACGCTGCCGATCTGGAAGTGTTTGGGATCTTCCGGCAAATGATTGGCGGAGTGATCCTGGGGCTGGCGGCATTTGCAGTCGTCGTTGGATTCCGGCCTCACGCGCTGCCCGTTGCGACGCCCTTTATCGTTTTGTGGGCCATGTCACCGGTTTTCGCTCTTCGCATCAGCCTTCCGCCGCGCCTCAGCGACATTGAGCCGTTGTCTCCCGCGCAGGCTAAAGATTTGCGCCTCATCGCTCGCCGGACGTGGCACTTTTTCGAAACGTTCGTAACCGCTGGGGACAATTGGCTTCCGCCGGACAATTTTCAGGAAGATCCCAAGCCTGTGGTGGCCCATCGGACCTCCCCCACGAACATCGGTCTCTATCTGCTGTCCACGGTTGCCGCGCGGGATTTCGGATGGCTGGGCACTATCGATGCCGTGGAGCACCTCGAAGGCACGCTGGGAACGATGAAGCGGATGGAACTTTTCCGCGGACATTTTTACAACTGGTACGGCACTTCGGATTTGCATCCGCTGGAGCCCAAGTACATTTCTTCCGTGGACAGCGGAAACCTTGCCGGCGACCTGATTGCTCTCGGGAACAGCGCCCGCGAGCTGGGTCATAAGGCGGTTGTTGACAGGCGGATGCTGATCGCGCTTCAGGACAACATCGTTTTCTTGCGCGAAACCTTGGCAAACAGCGGCGAAACGCGGCGCAGCCATGCGGTGACGCAGAAGCAGTTGAGCAATGCCGTGGACGAACTCGAGGTCTTGCTGGATGCCACGCCCGGGGATGCCATGGAGTGGGCATCACTTCTGAGGGAGTTGAGACAGCGGGCCCAGACTATTGACGACATCGGGCTAGCGCTTGCGCAGGAGCAGGGTGATCCTGAGACTTCCGAACTGCGAGTGTGGTCGGCGGCCCTCAGAACTTGTGTGGAAAGCCACGCACGCGACATGGAACTTGTGAATCCTTGGGCGCGACTGCTGCCGAAGCAGGCCTCGGAAATATTGGGGCGATTCAGTGAGCAGCTCCCGGAGTGGAAAAACATGCGCTCGGCCGTTCGCCAGATGCCCACGCTGCAACGCGCATCGGAACATTTTCAGCCCGTGCTGGATGAACTTTCCATAATTCGCGAACGCCTGCAATGCGACTCATTACGAAATGTGGATTTGCTGACCAGCATCCATCTGTTGACCAATGCCATTTCTCGTTGCTCCACCGATTCCGACGGACTGATTCGTCGGCTGAATGATATCGCGCAGACTTCCGACACGATGTTTTTCGGAATGGATTTTAAGTTCCTGTTTGACACCACGAAAAAACTTTTCTCGATCGGATTCCGCGTTGCCGATGCCACGCTGGACGCCAGTTGTTACGATCTGCTGGCCTCCGAAGCGCGTTTAACGAGCTTTATCGCCATTGCCAAGGGCGATGTGCCGTCTTCTCACTGGTTCCGGCTGGGCCGCTTCATGACGCCCGTCGCGCGCGGCTCCGCGCTCATTTCCTGGTCGGGATCGATGTTTGAATATTTGATGCCCGCCCTCGTGATGCGATCGCCGGAAGGCAGCATGCTCAGCCAGACCTACCGGCAGGTGGTGCGCCGTCAAATTGATTACGGCGATGAACGCCACGTGCCGTGGGGAGTTTCCGAGTCCGCCTTCAATGCCCGGGATCTGAACTTGACGTACCAGTATTCGGGATTCGGAGTGCCCGGGCTGGGACTCAAGCGCGGTCTCAGCGAAAATATCGTGATCGCGCCCTACGCCACCGCGCTGGCGGCCATGATTTTTCCAGCGGCTGCGCTGGAAAATTTCAAGCGGATCGCCGAAAGCCGGCGGCGAAGGCCGCTACGGATTCTACGAATCACTGGACTACACCAAGACCCGGGTTCCGGAAGGGAAGGACGTCGCGGTCATCCACGCGTACATGGCGCATCATCAGGGCATGTCGCTGGTGTCCCTCGCGAACGTCCTGGAGGATGGCGTGATGCGAACGCGTTTCCACGCTGACCCGATCGTGCAGGCCACGGAACTTCTGCTGCAGGAGCGCACGCCGCGCGATGTGCTGGTTGCTCGTCCCCGCGCCGAAGAAGTTTCGGCGGCTGGGCAAAGTTCGCGAATTGACTCCGCCGGTGGTGCGCCGGTTCACCTCGCCGGATGATCCCACTCCGCGCACACAGCTGCTTTCCAATGGACAACTACACGGTGATGATGACCGCCGCGGGTTCAGGCTACAGCCGCTGGCGCGACATTGCGATCACTCGCTGGCGCGAAGATGTCACACGGGATTGCTGGGGCACGTACTTTTTTCTGCGGACGAGCAATCCCAGAATATCTGGTCGGCCGGATACCAGCCCACAGGAGTTGAACCGGATTCCTACGAGGCGAGTTTTACGAGGACCATGCGGAATATTTCCGGCGCGACCGTTCGCTGAACACCAAGCTGGAAGTCGTGGTCTCTTCGGAAGAAGACGCGGAAGTGCGGCGCGTCTCCATCACCAATCTGGGGGCGCGCACGCGCGATATACAAGTCACCTCCTACGCCGAGCTTTCGCTGACTGCCCAGGCCGCGGATGTGGCCCACCCGGCGTTCGCCAATTTATTTGTGGAGACGGAATTCGTTTCCGACATGGGCGCATTGCTTGCGACGCGCCGCAAGCGATCCCCGGAAGATCCGTCCGTTTGGGCTGCGCACGTGCTTTCGTGAATGGAGAAACCGTTGGAGAGTTAGAATACGAAACCGATCGTTCTCGCTTCCTTGGGCGCGGTCGCGAAACGCGGCAATCCGCGGCAATTGCCGACGGCAGGAAACTATCGAACACCGTAGGCTCCGTGCTTGATCCGATCATCAGCCTGCGGCGCACCGTTCGCATCGCGCCCGGCAATACTGCTCACCTCGTATTTACGACGATCGCCGCGCAGACTCGCGAACAAGTGCTGGACATCGCCGACCGCTACCGGGACGCGCGCGCGTTTGATCGCACGCTGACGCTGGCCTGGACGCACGCGCAAGTGCAGCTGCATCACCTGGGGATCGGCCCGGACGAGTCGCAACTGTTTCAGAGGCTGGCCAATGCCGTGATCTATCCGGAAGCGCCGTTGCGCCCGACGTCCGACCAGCTTGCGCGCACCAACGTGGACATCACCACGCTGTGGAGCCTGGGGATTTCCGGGGATCTGCCCATTATTTTGGCGGTGATCGACAACGAAGAGGACGTCGAAGTGATCCGGCAATTGTTGCGGGCCCATGAATACTGGCGCATGAAGCAGCTATCGGCGGACCTGGTGATCGTCAACGAAAAGCCGCCATCCTACAACCAGGATTTTCAAGGGTCGCTCGAAGCGCTGGTCCATGGAAGCCAGTTGCGCCTTTCACCGGATTCTGGGAACACCCGCGGCCGTATTTTTCTGGTGCGCGGAGACCTCATCACTCCGCAGACACGCGCGGAGCTGCAAAATGTCGCCCGGGTATTGATCATCGGGCGGCGCGGGACTCTGGCGGAGCAGATTGGACGCTCGCAACTTCAGGCCCGCGAAACATCCATCGCGCCCGCGCGGCGGCGAACTCGAGCGGCCAAGAGCGCGGACCTGCCGCGACCTGAACTGGATCTGGAATTTTTCAACGGCATCGGTGGATTTGACAAAAATGGGCGCGAGTACGTGACCGTGCTGAGCGAGGGATTGCGAACGCCCGAGCCCTGGGTCAACGTGATTGCCAATCCGATTTCGGCTTTCTGGTTTCCGAATCCGGTTCCGGCTTCACGTGGTCGATGAACAGCCATGAAAATCAGATCACGCCATGGTCGAACGATCCATGTCAGCGATCCGTCCGGGCGAAGCGATTTACGTGCGCGACGAAGCCACAGGCGAAGTCTGGGGTCCTACGGCGCTGCCGATTCGCGACGAGGCGGCGTCTACGTGGCGCGGCATGGCCAGGGATACAGCCGGTTCCAGCACGACGTCGCATGGAATTGCTCTCGGATCTGGTGCAATTCGTCCCGGCCGACGATCCCATCAAGATTTCGCGGCTGACTCTGACACAATCTCGGGCCGGCCGCGCCGGCTTTCGGTGACGGCCTACGTGGAATGGGTTCTGGGCAGTTCAGCGAGCGACGTCGGCTGCCGTTACATCGTCACGGAAGTCGATCCGCAACCGGCGCGCTTTTCGCGCGAAGTGCCTGGAACGGCGAATTTGGCGGGCGCATCGCCTTCGCGGACCTGGCCGGGAAACAAACTTCGTACACCGGCGATCGCACGGAATTTATCGGCCGAAACGGAGCGCCCGAACGCCCGCCGCTCTCGATCGCGGACGCGGCTCTCCGGGAAAGTTGGCGCGGGACTCGATCCATGCGCGGCGTTGCAGACGCCATCGAATTGCGTCCGGGCGGCGCGCGCGAAGTCGTTTTCTTTCTCGGGCAGGCGGAAAATCGAGAAGCAGGCGCGAGAACTGATCGCGCAAATATCGCGCCGACAATCTCGACGAACTCTTGCCGAGGTCACAACGCCGGTGGGACGACATTCTCGGTGCGGTGTCAGGTTAAGACGCCCGACCGCGCCATGGACCTGCTGCTCAATCGCTGGCTGCTCTACCAGACGCTTGCTGCCGCGTCTGGGCGCGCGCCGGATTTTATCAGCTGAGCGGCGCCTATGGATTCCGCGATCAGCTGCAGGACGTGATGGCGCTCGCCATGACCGCGCCGCGATGTCGACGCGCGAACAACTGCTGCGAGCGGCCGCGCGCCAATTCGTCGGGGCGACGTGCAGCACTGGTGGCATCCGCCTTCGGGTCGCGGCGTGCGCACGCGCATCTCCGATGACCTGCTGTGGCTGCCGTACGCGGTCATCCCATTCATCGACGCGACCGGGGACATCGGCGATGCTGGACGAAATCGTTCCATTCCTGGAAGGCGAGCCTTGCCGAGGGGCAGAACGGAATCGTATTTCCAGCCGACGCGTTTCCGAGCCAAGGCATCGCTGTTCGAGCACTGCGCTCGCGCGCTCGATCGCAGCCTTGCGCGTGGGCACCACGGTCTTCCGCTGATGGGCACGGGCGACTGGAACGACGGCATGAACCGCGTGGGCGAGCAAGGCAAGGGAGAAAGCGTCTGGCTGGGCTGGTTCCTGCACACGACGCTGTGGGAATTGCGAAGATCGCCGACGCGCGCGGCGAACACGAGCGAGCGGAAACCTGGCGCCTGCAGTGAGCGCGCTGAAAGCTGCGCTCGAGCGCGAAGGCTGGGACGGAGAATGGTATCGCCGCGCTTATTTCGACGATGGCAACGCCGCTCGGCTCGCTGCGAACGACGAATGCCGCATCGATTCGATCGCGCAATCGTGGGCGAGTGATCAGCGGAGCGGCCGATCCGGCCGCGCGGCGCGCGCCATGGCCGCGGTCGAGCGAGCATCTCGTGCGCCGACCGATGGCTTGGTGCTGCTGCTTCACGCCGCCATTCGATCATACCGCGCAGATCCCGGTTACATCAAAGGATACGTCCCGGGAATTCGCGAAAACGGCGGGCAGTACACTCATGCGGCGGTGTGGACGTATGGCGTTCGCGGCTCTGGGCGATGGCGACAAAGCGGCCAATGTTCCGCATGCTCAATCCGATCAATCATCGCGCTCGCGCGCCGGCGTGCAGCGCTACAAGGTGGAGCCGTACGTGGTGGCGGGCGATGTTTATGCCGAAGCCGCCGCATGTCGGGTCGCGGCGGATGGACGTGGTACACGGGCTCGGCGGGTTGGTTTTATCGCGCCGGCATGGAATGGATACTTGGATTCCGCGTCCGCGGGACGACGCTAAGCATCGATCCCTGTATTCCGCAGACTTGGTCCGGCTATTCGATCTGTTTCGATATCATTCCGCCACGTACAACGTCAGGGTGGAAAATCCCCGCGGCGTTAGCCGAGGGATCGTCAAGAGTTGAATTTGACGGCAAATCCGTATCCTGGTCCCGCCAACGTTCCAGCTTACCGATGACGGCGGCGAGCACCACACTCCTCGTGGTACTTGGCTGAATCCCCGGCGGACTCATTTTCAAAAATCGATCCATAAAAGAAGTCCTGCAATGCCGGCGTTTCGTGAAGTGGAATGAACGCTGCTTATTTTCCGGCGGTCACGACCAGATTGTTGGTGACGGAGAAAACATTGGAAACGCCGTTGGCGTAGATACTTGCAGCATTTTTGTCCGCCTCATTATCCACGTTCACCCTCCAGCGTCACATGCCCGCCCTTTACAATAATGTGGATGGATTGCAGCGAACCCAGTCCATAACGCGAAAGAGTGCCCTGAGAATAAATTGCGCGGTATTCGGCGCGCCGGATCTGGTCGTCCATGGGCGACGGCGGCAGCACTTCGATCTGGTCGTTTACTTTCTCAACCCCTTCGATGTGCTTGACGGCGTTTTCCGCGTCCGTCTTCACGGTGGGATTGCGTGACCGCGCCCGTCAGAGTCACGTCGTTGCCATTCACGCTGTATTTCAGAATATCAAAGACGGAGTACCACGGCACCATCACCAATTCGTGGCCGCACTTCCCGAGTCAGATATGACTCGCTGTTTCGCGGCCCCTTGTGCGAGGACATGTCATCCTGTCTGGCATTGACGAGCATGGTTGCGGTGATGAGGCTGAGCAGAACGGCAAGGAAGATCGTTTTCGTGAGTCGCATGTTCACCTCCTGAGTGAACGTCAGTGGACACATTCCACGCGGACTGATTTCCACTCTAGGATTTCGCAGTGATCTGTTCAATCGAGAGAGGGGCGTATTTGATCCCGTGAAAAATAGTAGGACTCCACCATGTGCTGTCATTCATTGTGAAACGCTTGGCCTCGAGTCGACGCGCGGGCAGACAAGCAATAGACAAAAGGAAGGGGGGGACAATGTATCCGCATCGTCCCCCGGTTGGCAGGCGTCAGTTATGGGCTCGCGAGGTCGGGGAAGCTTTTTCCAATAGGGAATCGAGTTGTTGCGCGGCCCGCGGAATGGTTGCGGATGGACCCCTCACGATTTCGGATGCGCTGATCGTTCGGCCGTAGAGAGCATCGTTGCCTTCCTCATCCGCGCGAAGCGAGGCGCCTTCTAGGGAAACGCCCGCAAAAAGACCGCGAGCACGGGAATAGGTGAGAATCTCAGAGCGCAGATAAGCGTCGGTATTCGCTTCCGCCGTACGGCCCACCGGTCGGGCTGCGGCGGAAACATCGCCGCCGAGTTTGACCTTGCTGTGGAGCAGGCTGTTTGCGCCGTGCTCATTCATGATCAGGAGCACGAAATCCGTCGCCTCGCCGCCGATCTGGAAACCGACACTTCCGCCCTCCAGCACCATCATGGCCGGCGCGCCCCAGGAGCCGGAGAATTTGTCACCACTGCGGCAAACCATCGCTCCCCGCCCGTAACTGCCGCCCACGATGAAGGCCGCCTTCAGCACAGAGGGGATGACAACCACGCATTTTGCTTTGTCCAGAAGGTCCTGGGGAATGTCGTCCGGGATGTTCAAAATTTCTCCCATGACATTTGCCGAATTCTGCAAACGGTCTTCCATTTTTTCCTTCTCTTTTTCGGCGGCGGAGGCCGCCGTCGAGAGAACCAACATGGCCAGCAGTATTCCTGAGAAGAGCTTCATTTTTTATTCCTCCAACGTTGCAATGGTGCAGCAGCCAGGTACAACCGGTGCAGATCCTGCGCGACATCTTGCGGGAGTTAAGACGAGTGAAACCGGCGGCCTTCTCCGGGCGCTCGCTTCATGCTCTCCGAACAAGCCCGCCAAGAAGCGATACGACAAACAGAATCAGGAAAACATAGAACAGGATTCTGGCAATTCCGGCCGCAGCGACGGCGATCCCGCCGAAACCAAATACGGCCGCGACCAGTGCGACGACTAGAAAAATTAACGTCCAGCGCAACATGACTTGCCTCCGTGTCCCTTATTCTGGTGCTGCGGGACTTCATTGCGATGGTGCTCTGATTCCCGATTTCTTACCATCCGCTCTGTGGCGTATTTTTCGTAGTGGAAATACCTGACTCGCCGACGCGGCGATCATGGCAGTTGTTTGCTAATCCGTCTGGCGTGCGCGGACTCGCGTACCCGACGTGGATTGCACGACCTGGTTTGCCAAACGGATCAGGCCCCAAAAACCAGCGCCGACTCCCGCAACCATCGCGACGTACCAGAAATGGCTCACCGCGCTTAGAATGAGCAGCACCGCCAGTCCTATGATTTCGCAGCTGTAATCCGGGGTTTTGGATTCCTCGTTCATCTGAGTCCCTTCGTTCCTTGCAATCTAGTGAAAGCGGTCGGTCTGATTCCGGCGGGCGTTCAAATCTGCGACCCTCGCCGGATGCTCGCAAGTGGACGCGAGTATGCGGATCAGTCCGCCGTTCGACAATCGAAGGTTCCCTGTAGTTCACGCGGACGTTTCACTGAGAGATGCGCGGAAAAGAAGCGTACGCCATTGTTTTTCCGCCGAGCAGCCGGAAGAGCGGGTGCTCGCGACAGGGAAGCGCGCGACAAGTCCCTTCAAGCCCCTTGAAAGATCCGTGATAACCGATTGGTGTACATGGAAAATGGAAGCTCAACTAATGCATTAACTGTATTCCCATTCGCACTCGGATAGGCGAATATAGCCGTGCGAAGTATCCGCCGATTTTGCCGGGAACCCCCCAGCGTCCTGCATCTGAGGCCACCTAACTTAACGCCGGTTCTTTTTTTACCTAATTGCGAGAAAATGGGGGATTCATGAATCCAGGCGTCGTTCTAACCGAAAGAGTTGATGGTCTTATGAGGAAATCCGCCGTAAACGTACCTCCCGCCCCGGGGAGACCCACAGTATTGATCGCGACGATTGACACCGAGATTCGCGAGGCATTGGCCAATCTCCTGGAAGATGCGGCCGTGAACGCAATTTGGGTTAGTGGCGTAAAGGATGTGAAGACGTTAGTAGCGAGAGAGCGGATTGTTGCTTGTTTGTGCGGGTTCTGGCTGCAGGACGGGACGTATAGGGAAGTGATCCGGCATTTGAGACGGGAACGAATGGATATCCCGGCGATCATCGTCACGGGCTCAGCTTACCCCCCGGAATATCGAGATTACCTCGCGGCCATGAACCTTGGCGCTCTGGACTTACTGTGCTATCCCTATCAGAAGTCGGAATTCAACAGGATGCTGGAATCCGCGGTCGCAGCATGGTCAGTTCCAGGTGGTCAGAAGGCGATCGAAACCGTAGTCGATTTCCGCGAACGTGGCGCCGCTTAGATCATCGCTGCCAATTGGAAGCTCGAATCCGCCGAATTTACGTGCACCTTGGACCGCGCATCGCATTTCTCGTATAGATTTATAGCCTATTTCAATTTTCAATACCTGCCGAAGGGGCGCACCTCCGCCTATCCAAGCGATTTCTGGGAACCGGGGTCTGTCTGTATGCTGAGAGAGTTGAAGGTAGGATTCATCTACACGGGAAAAAGTTGCGCGCGAGCCGGATTTGAGCCTTGGGCTGGAGTGCGGCCCGCGCGCGCCTGTTTTTGCCGGATCGAATGTTGTTCCTATGAATTTCGTCCGCCCGCGAAGAGAAGCGCAATGCCTCCGATGAGCGCAATACCACCAACGATGGGCGGCAAGGGAATGGTCTTGTGTTCTTGCTTTGTCGCCTGGATTGGACCAACGTCCAGGACTTTTTTCTGTGTGGTATAGCTAATCCCCTGGTATCCGAGGGCCAGCACTCCCAGAATGATCAACAAAATACCCACGACGGACGCCGTTTTCATTTTCAATCCTCCGAGTTTTCATCCCTCTTCGCATCTGCCTGCATATCGATTGAAACCATGCGTAAGGCGATGCCAAGAACGAAGTACATTTCACAGACACAGAGCCTCTCAACGGGGTTTCAATTTCACCACGGTTGTACGTCGTGTGGCGGTTGGAGGCCATACGCACATAGGGGTATTCGCCGAGGGACTTAGCTGTAGGAAAACGCTTTGATCACTTCCAAACTCATCGGTTCATCGTGGCAAGCATTGCGACCGACGCCAGAACCATAACCGCAGTGGCAACCCAACCGGCCAAAGTCAAAGACCGTGACAACGTGAACTGCCCCATGACCTTGGCATTCCGCCCGAGGAGCATCATGAAGGCCATGACGGGTCCGGCGACGATTCCATTGATCACGGCCGACATGAACAGGGCCCTGATTGGATTTAAATGCACGAAATTGAGAATCAAACCCGTGCCCGTTGCCGCCGCGATTGTGCCGTAAAACGGAACCGCTTTCCCGGGCTTCTTCTCCAGGCTTGCGGGCCATTGAAATAATTCACTCACCGCATAGGCTGCCGATCCCGCGAGAACAGGCACCGCAAGCAGGCCTGTTCCGATGATTCCCAGCGCAAAAATGGAAAACGCAAACCGGCCGGCAAGTGGCGCCAGAGCCTTGGCAGCTTGATCGGCGGTCTGAATGTCGCGAAGGCCGTGTGAATACAGTGTCGATGCGGTAGTGAGGATGATGAAGAAAGCCACGAGGTTTGAAAAAGCCATTCCTAAAAGGGTATCGAGGCGAATTCTTTGAAACTGTGCGGGCGCCTGCTTCGGTGCCTGCTTGAGCGGTTTTTCTTTGGCGTTGAGGGTAACGTCTTCGACTTCCTCGGAGGCCTGCCAAAAGAACAGATAGGGACTGATGGTGGTTCCGAGGATCGCGATCAGTGCGGTGAGGTATTCGCGGTGGAGGGAGATGCGCGGCAGAATTGTCGCCCGGATCGCTTCCCATCGCGGTTCGTGAAGGATCAGCGCCGTCACTACGTAGGAAAAAAGAGAAACCGTCAGCCATTTCAGATATTTCACATACTGCGTATAGGGGATCAGGATCTGCGCCGCCAGGCATGCGCCTCCGGCAATCAGGATGAACAGGGTCTGTGGCCCAGGGAAAATCAGTGTGGCCGCCGCCCCCATCGCGCCGATGTCCGCTCCAATGTTAAAAACATTGGCGATGAGCAAAAGGAGAACGAGTCCGTACAGGTAAGGCCGGGGATAGTGCCGCCGGATGTTCCCGGCGATTCCGATGCCGCTCACCCGCCCGATTCGTGCGCTGATTTCCTGGATCGACGCCATCATCGGAAAAGAAAAGAGCATCGTCCAGAGCATTCCGTAACCGAATTGCGCCCCGACCTGCGAATAGGTAGCGATCCCGCTGGGGTCATCGTCCGCCGCTCCGGTAATCAAGCCCGGACCAAGTCTCCGCAAGACTTCTTTGATCCACGAAGGTTTTTTGTTACTCATGGCCCGCGGACCGGTTGCGATTACTCCATGTTGCGTCATCAGAAAAACCTTTTCTTAGCAAAATTGGTGTTCTGAAAAAATACGGAAACTCGCTTACTCCTTCAGCCGTGCGGGTTCCTGGTTCGCCACGAAGTCCGGCGCTAATGATTTTTGTTTGCGACCCCGTTGGTTACGAGGTTCTTTGTGGATTACCGTAAGTCTGCCGGGAGGAAATGAAAATCGGGTCTTGTCCGTAGACACTTCCACGGCTTTCTTCATGCAGAAAGCCGGACGGGGTTCGGAAACGGTTAATTCGCATCGCGACGGCCCTACGCGAATCTTCTCCTAGGAGTCAGTAGTCCACCGTATTCGCTTCGTTGCCGCGATGGTGTCTTCTATTCATGGCGGCGGTGCAGCGGGCCGTCACCGCCGGGAGCCTCCTGTTTCAACAGAGGAACAGGTGGGAAACATTTCAGGATTTCAGGGAGGAAGACCATGAACTGGGATCAGGTTGAGGGCAAGTGGAAACAATTCCAAGGTCAGGCGAAAGAGAAGTGGGGAAAACTCACCGATGACGACTTGGATGTCATCGACGGACGCCGGCAACAGCTCGTGGGAAGACTTCAGGAGCGGTACGGCATCGCCAAGGAAGTCGCAGAAAAACAGGCCGATGAATTTGTCAGCACGTTGAAGGCGGAAACAGCAACGACTGAGGATAGAGCGCGTCGGGCCGGGCGTTAGCTGCAGTCGGCAGTTCCGGAGCGAAGCGACAGCACGCGCTTCGCTCCCTCAATTTAGCGCAAAAGGAGAATCATGAGTCGAGCAGAAGCATCGGCGAAAGCGGAAACCGCCATTACCAGGGAAAAGCTCGTCGAAATGTTAAACGAGGACCTCGCCCGGGAATACCAGGCCATCATTTCGTACGTCGTTTATTCACAGGTTCTGAAGGGCGCGGAATACATGAACATCGCCGGTGAACTTGAGAAGCATGCGCAAGAAGAGCTGGCCCATGCGCTGATCATCTCCAAGCAGGTCGACTACCTCGGTGGAATGCCCGAGATCCATCCAAAGGAAGTACGCACTTCGGATAATCCGAAAGAAATGCTGCGATTTGATTTGGAGAATGAGACGGAAACCATCCGCAACTACCGCGAACGCGTCCGCCAATGTGATGCGCTGGGCGAATTTGCGATGGCCGAACACATACGCGAGATCCTGATGCAGGAACAGGAGCACCAGATCGATCTGGCGACGGCTCTGGGGATTGAGGTTCCCCATCCAAAACAATGAATCACTGAACATTGAATTCGATCTTCGATTATCACCGCGCACACTGCTCACCTCGATGAGGCCATTTCACCACCCGCCCCCGGGAGTACAAATGGCCTCCCCCTCCTCTCCGATGGGATTCCGCATCTTGCCTAAGTGGGTCCGCTATCCCGGCGAAAGGCTCTTTTTGTTTGCGCATACACCAAAGTTCGCGCGGAGTTACAGGAAGTTCCGGATAGTGGGATGGCGCGGCTCCGACTAGATTCAGACTGGTTGTTTGCCCGTATCGAACAGGACGGAGCGCAGCCGCGGGCTTCAGTGTGGGATTGGAATTGTGAATCGAGAGGAGGGAGAAAATAATGAAACGTATTGCATTCTTAATTCTGGTCGCCGGACTCGGTCTTGCGCCGATCGCGCGAGCGCAGGACCACGCCGAAGTGGGTGCTTTCGTCGATTATTTCAGGCTCGGCGAAACGAAGACAAATTTTGTCGGACTGGGTGGCCGCGCCGGAGTCAACGTAAGCCACCATGTTCAGATCGAAGCGGAGATGGCCTACGATTTCAACAAAGCGTTCACCGAAGGATTCACGGACACGACCGGCGGGACGGTCACTTCGACGAATTCCAACATTCGTGTTTTGCACGGATTGTTCGGTCCAAAGTTCCAAACCTCCGGACCGGTGCGTGTATTTGTAACCGTGAAGGGCGGCTTCGTCAATTTTCGTTTCGATCCGACGCCGGCATCGTTCAGCGGATTTACGAGTGCCGTGAATAACCTCCGTGCGAACAATGTCGATGCCGCGTTGTATCCCGGCGGCGGAGTGGAAGCGTTTCTCGGGCCGATTGGTTTCCGGCTGGAAGTGGGAGACGAGGTGATTTTTACCAATGGCGGACACAGCAATTGGAAGGTTACGTTTGGTCCCCAGTTGCGCTTCTAAGCGCCTCCGCGCTGGCTGATGACGAGAGCAGTGTTCAACTCGCACACTGCTTTTGTTTTCGCCAGCCCTGCTGAAATTCCCGGGCCCCTGGAGAGCCCTACTGGAGCGCGTTTTTAAATGTCAAAACTTTAGAAATGGCGCCGTCATATTGGCTCATCCCGCACACTACAGCGTTGCACCCGCCTTCCCTACAGCTTTTCCTGTATGCACATCCCGAGCGCGGCTAAGTACTATCGCCAGGGCACATTACGGGCTTCGATGGCTGTTTTAATTTCGCTGCCAATGGGTCTGTGCGCAACTTTGTTCCTTCCAGGATCGAATTGAACCGCGTTCGCACAGGGTTAAGGCGGGATTATCCGCGATCGTTGTTACTTGCAAAAAATCGTGACGAAATAAAAAAAGCCCGGACGACTCGATAGCCTTTTAGGCGTTATGAGAACGATTTTCTCTGTTTGGAGCTGAGTATGAAGCGAACGGAAAGCAACACAGTCGCCGAAAATCCCGGCGAAGATCTGAAACCGGTCGGCAAGACCAATGGGCGCAACCATTCGCGCAATGGTTCTTCCTCTCCGAATCTGAGCGTCATTCTCGCGGCCCTGCAAACGATGCGAGATGGCGATTTCTCCGTGCGCCTTCCAGGATCATGGGTGGGAGTGGAAGGGAAAGTCGCGGACACGTTCAACGACATTGTGGCTGCGAACCAGCAAATGGCTCAGGAACTGCGGCGCGTTGGGCAGGTGGTCGGCAAGGAGGGCCGAACGCGAGAACGGACCCAGTTTCATGTCTCGAAGGGCGCATGGGGCGAAATGGAAGTCTCGATCAATACCCTGGTCGAAGATTTGCTGCGTCCCACCGCGGAGGTGACGCGGGCAATCGCCGCAGTGGCGCAGGGCAACCTGACGCAAATTGTCCGGCTGGATGTGGATGGCCGTCCGCTCGAAGGCGAATTTCTGCGTTCCGCGAACATCGCCAACACCATGATTCAGCAGCTGGGAGTTTTTACCGCGGAAGTGACGCGCGTGGCGCGCGAAGTGGGAACCGACGGAAAGCTTGGCGGCCAGGCGCAAGTGCCGGGGGTTGCGGGAACGTGGAAGGACCTCACGGATTCGGTGAACTCCATGGCCAGCAACCTCACCGGACAGGTGCGCAACATCGCGGAGGTAACCACCGCGGTGGCCAGCGGCGACCTCTCCCGCAAAATCACGGTCGACGTGCGCGGCGAAATCCTTCAGCTGAAAGAAGCCATCAATACGATGGTGGACCAGTTGCGCTCATTCGCTTCTGAAGTGACGCGCGTGGCGCGCGAAGTCGGCACGGAAGGCCGGTTGGGTGGACAAGCCGTCGTGCCCGGCGTTGCGGGCACCTGGAAGGACTTGACCGACTCTGTAAACGCCATGGCCGGAAACCTGACAGCGCAGGTGCGCAACATCGCGGAAGTCACCACGGCCGTGGCTCGTGGCGACCTCTCCCGCAAAATCACGGTGGACGTGAAGGGCGAAATTCTGGAGCTGAAAGACACGATCAACACCATGGTGGACCAGCTGAACGCGTTCGCCGGAGAAGTGACCCGCGTGGCCCGCGAAGTGGGAACGGAAGGAAAGCTGGGCGGGCAGGCGCAAGTGCCCGGCGTTGCCGGGACCTGGAAAGACTTGACCGACAACGTGAACTTTATGGCCAGCAACCTTACCGGCCAAGTCCGCAACATCGCCGAGGTGGCCACCGCCATCGCCAGCGGCGACCTCTCCCGCAAAATTACCGTGGACGTGCGCGGGGAAATTCTGCAGTTGAAAGAAACGCTCAACACCATGGTGGACCAGCTGAACAGGTTCGCCGGGGAAGTGACCCGCGTGGCGCGCGAAGTGGGATCCGAGGGCCGCCTGGGAGGCCAGGCCAACGTGCCCGGCGTCGCCGGAACGTGGAAGGACTTGACGGACTCGGTGAATTCGATGGCCGGAAACCTGACGGCCCAAGTGAGAAACATCGCCGAGGTGACCACGGCCGTGGCTCGCGGCGACCTGTCCCGCAAAATCACGGTGGACGTGAAGGGCGAAATCCTGGAGCTGAAAAATACCATTAACACCATGGTGGACCAGCTCAACGCGTTCGCGGGAGAAGTGACCCGCGTGGCGCGTGAAGTGGGAACCGAAGGCAAACTCGGAGGCCAGGCGCAGGTGCCCGGCGCCGGAACCTGGAAAGATCTCACTGACAACGTGAACTTCATGGCCAGCAACCTTACCGGCCAGGTGCGAAACATCGCCGAAGTCGCCACGGCCGTGGCCCGCGGCGACCTCTCCCGCAAGATCACCGTGGACGTGAAGGGCGAAATTCTGGAACTGAAAGATACCATCAACACCATGGTGGACCAGTTGCGTTCCTTCGCTTCCGAAGTCACGCGCGTGGCTCGCGAGGTCGGCACCGACGGAAAACTTGGCGGCCAGGCGCTGGTGCCCGGCGTCGGCGGAACGTGGAAAGACCTGACCGACTCCGTGAACTCCATGGCCAGCAACCTTACTGGCCAGGTGCGAAACATCGCCGAAGTTTCCACGGCTATCGCGACCGGCGACCTTTCCAAGAAGATTACGGTAAACGTCAGCGGCGAAATTTTGCTGCTGAAAGAAACCATTAACACCATGGTGGACCAGCTGAACGCGTTCGCCGGCGAAGTGACCCGCGTGGCGCGCGAAGTGGGTTCCGAAGGCCGCTTGGGAGGCCAGGCCAACGTGCCTGGCGTCGCGGGAACGTGGAAGGACTTGACGGACTCCGTGAACTCCATGGCCGGAAACTTGACGGCCCAAGTGAGAAACATTGCCGAGGTGACCACGGCGGTGGCTCGCGGCGACTTGTCCCGCAAAATCACGGTGGACGTGAAGGGCGAAATCCTAGAGCTGAAAAATACCATCAACACGATGGTGGACCAGCTGAACGGATTTGCCGGAGAAGTGACGCGCGTGGCGCGCGAAGTGGGCACCGACGGAAAA
The DNA here is from genome assembly GCA_963695945.1 of uncultured Acidobacteriota bacterium. Lineage (GTDB taxonomy): Bacteria > Acidobacteriota > Terriglobia > Acidiferrales > UBA7541 > Palsa-360. Next base: position 66,385 of record CAVOIX010000103.1, read on the forward strand.
CTCGGAGGCCAGGCGCAAGTGCCGGGGGTTGCGGGTACGTGGAAAGACCTCACGGATAACGTCAACTTCATGGCCAGCAACCTGACCGGGCAAGTCCGCAACATCGCGGAAGTCGCGACCGCCATTGCCACCGGCGACTTGTCCAAGAAAATCACGGTCGACGTGCGCGGAGAAATTCTGCAACTGAAAGAAACGCTCAATACGATGGTCGAGCAGTTGCGATCGTTCGCCGGCGAAGTGACCCGCGTGGCCCGCGAAGTCGGCAGCGAAGGCCGCCTGGGTGGAGAAGCGAACGTGCCCGGCGTGGCCGGAACGTGGAAGGACCTGACGGACTCCGTCAACGCCATGGCCCGCAACCTGACGGCGCAAGTCCGCAACATCGCCCAGGTAACCACGGCCGTGGCGCGCGGCGACCTGTCCCGCAAGATCACGGTGGACGTGAAAGGTGAAATTCTGGAATTAAAAGACACCATCAACACGATGGTGGACCAGCTCAATGCGTTCGCCGCGGAAGTCTCGCGCGTGGCGCGCGAAGTGGGCACCGACGGAAAACTGGGAGGACAGGCGAAAGTCTCGGGCGTGGCGGGCACCTGGAAGGACCTTACCGACAACGTCAACGTCATGGCCGCCAACCTCACCGAGCAGGTGCGCGGCATCGTGAAAGTGGTGACCGCCGTTGCCAACGGAGAGCTGACCAAAAAGCTGACTGTGCAAGCCAAGGGCGAAGTCGCCGCGCTTGCCGACACCATCAACAACATGACCGACACGCTGGCAACGTTTGCCGACCAGGTGACGACCGTGGCCCGCGAAGTGGGCGTCGAAGGCCGCCTGGGAGGCCAGGCCAACGTGCCCGGCGCCGCCGGAACCTGGAAAGACCTCACCGGAAACGTGAACCTGCTTGCCGACAACCTGACCAACCAGGTTCGCGCCATCGCCGAAGTCGCCACCGCCGTGACCAAGGGCGACCTGACGCGATCGATTCAAGTGGAAGCCAGCGGAGAAGTCGCGGAACTGAAAGACAACATCAACACCATGATCGACAACCTCCGCCTTACGACGGATCGCAACACCGAACAGGATTGGCTGAAGACGAACCTGGCGCGCTTCACCGGCATGTTGCAAGGGCAGCGCGATCTGACCAGCGTGGGCCGCATGCTTTTGTCGGAACTCGCTCCACTCGTCGGCGCGCAGCAAGGCGTCCTCTATCAGATGAAAACGGAAGAGTCCGCCGAACTCGTTCTGCTCTCGGCGTTTGCCGACAACAATCGGGACGGCCATCCGGTTCGGATAGGCGTGGGCGAAGGGCTTATCGGTCAGTGCGCGGCAGAAAAGCGTCGCATGCTGATTACCGATATGCCGGGATATGCGGTTCCCATTCGTTCTGGCCTGTTCGAGGCGGTTCCGCGCAATATTATCGTGCTCCCAGTGTTATTCGAGGATCGCGTCAAGGCGGTCATCGAGCTTGCGTCGCTCAGTTCCTTTACCGCATCGCATCTGGCTTTTCTGGAACAGTTGACGGCCAGCATCGGCATCGTGCTCAACAGTATTGAGGCCACCATGCAGACCGAAGGCTTGCTGACACAATCTCAGCAATTGGCCATTGAGCTGCAAACGCAGCAAAAGGAATTGCAGCAGACCAACGAGCAACTAGCGCAAAAAGCGCAGCAGCTTGCCGAACAGAACGTCGAAGTCGAACGCAAGAACCAGGAAATCGAACAGGCCCGCAGAGCGTTGGAGGAAAAAGCAAAAGAACTGGCGCTCACTTCCAAGTACAAATCCGAATTCCTGGCCAACATGTCGCACGAGTTGCGCACCCCGCTGAATAGCATTCTGGTCCTTGGCCAGCAGCTCAGTGACAATCCGGACGGCAACCTGACGCATAAGCAGGTGGAGTTCTCCCGCACGATTCATGGCGCTGGAACGGACTTGCTCAACCTGATCACCGACATTCTGGACCTGTCCAAGATCGAATCCGGCACGGTTTCCGTGGAAGCGGAAGAAGTCTTTTTCTCTAGTTTGCTGGACATGGTGGCCCGGCCGTTCCGTCACGAGGCGGAAAACCGCAGGGTCGGCTTCGAAGTGCACACCGATCCGCGGCTCACCCGCAGCCTGGTTACGGACTCCAAACGGCTGCAGCAGGTTCTGAAGAATCTTCTGTCCAATGCGTTCAAATTCACGGAAGAAGGCAGCGTGAGCCTTGCGGTCTCGATCGCCGAAGATGGGTGGAGCGCGTCGCATCCGGTTCTCTCAGGCGCGGCTTCGGTTATCGCGTTCGAAGTTGCGGACACCGGAATCGGTATCCCGGCCGAGAAACAGAGAATTATCTTTGAGGCTTTCCAACAGGCAGACGCCGGCACCAGCCGCAAGTACGGAGGGACCGGACTCGGACTAGCCATCAGCCGCGAACTAGCCAGCCTCCTCGGCGGGGAAATCCAACTGCGCAGCACTCCTGGGCAAGGCAGCATCTTCACTCTCTACCTGCCGCAAACGTACGTTGGTCCTTCCACAGCGGTCACTGCTCCGGAAAAGAAGGTTCTGCCATCCGCCGCGCTCACCCAGACTTCCAGCAGCTTTGTGGCGGAGCGCCTGGTCGAGCGGGTTTCCGACGATCGCGAAGATCTTCAATTGGACGAGCCGGTCCTTCTGATCGTTGAGGATGATGCGCATTACGCGCGCGTTCTCCGCGATCTCTCTCACGACAATGGTTTCAAGGTGCTGATCGCCGGACGCGGTAGCGAGGCGTTGGCTTTGGCACGCGAATTCCATCCGACCGCTGTGTCGTTGGATGTTTTTCTGCCTGACATGCTGGGTTGGACAGTGCTCAACCATCTCAAACAGGATCCGACCACGCGGCATATTCCGGTGCAGATGTTGACCCTGGATGAAGACCGCCACCACGGATTGTCACGCGGCGCGTTTTCATTTGTGACCAAGCCGACGACATCCGAGGAACTCGGAACGGTGCTTACCCGCATCAAGGCGTATGCAATGCCTCGGCGCAAGCGCTTGTTGATCGTCGAGGACAATCCCGCCGAACAATTGAGCATTCGGGAATTGCTCGGCCATGACGATATCGATGTGTCCACGGTGACCACCGGCGCCGAAGCTCTTTCCACCATCGAGTTGCAATCCTTCGACTGCGTGGTGCTTGATCTGCGGCTTCCGGACATGTCCGGATTCGATGTCCTGGAACGGCTGCGGGAAATGCCGCATCTGAGCGATCTGCCCGTAGTGGTCTTCACCGGCAAGGAGCTTTCACCGGAAGAAGACGCCCGCCTGCACGTGCTGGCGCGCAGCGTGGTGGTCAAGGGCGTTGAATCTCCCGAGCGTCTGCTCGATGAGACCGCGCTCTTCCTGCATCGCGTGGTCGCCGATCTTCCGATCGGAAAGCAGAAAATGCTGGAGCGCTTGCATCGCTCTGACGATGCGTTGGTCGGTAAGAAAGTTCTGGTGGTGGACGACGACGTGCGAAATATCTTCGCGCTCAGCAGCGTCCTCGAACGCCGCGGCATGTCCGTGTTGTCGGCCGGCACGGGCAATGAAGCCATTTCCATCATGGAGTCGACGCCGGACCTGGCCATTGTGCTGATGGACATCATGATGCCGGAGATGGACGGTTACGAAACCATGCAAGTGATCCGGCAGAACCCCTCCTTCCGCCGGCTTCCGATTATTGCTCTTACCGCGAAAGCCATGAAGGGGGACCGCGAGAAATGCCTGGAAGCGGGCGCCTCGGAATATTTGGCGAAACCCGTGAATACCGAGCAACTTCTCTCCGCGCTGCGGATGTGGTTGCACCGGTGAGGATCGAAGTGATTCAACGCATTCCGGCGCGAAGTCGGCTTAGTGTTCGTCTGAGGGGGTAAGGAGCATGACCATGCGGGAAAAAGTCAATATTCTCATGGTGGATGATCAGCCGGCCAAGCTGCTGAGCTACGAAGTCATTCTGAACGAGCTCGGCGAGAACCTGATCAAGGCCAACTCCGGACGAGAAGCTCTCGAATACCTGTTGAAGGAAGACGTCGCGGTAGTGCTGATGGACGTCAGCATGCCCGAGCTGGATGGTTTTGAACTCGCCGAAATGATTCGCCAGCATCCGCGGTTTCAAAAGACCGCCATCATTTTTATTTCCGGCGTTCACCTGACGGACCTGGACCGCCTCAAAGGCTATCAACGCGGCGCGGTGGATTACCTCTCCGTTCCCGTGAACCCCGAACTGCTTCGGGCCAAAGTCAGTGTATTCGCCGATCTTCACCGCAAGACGCAACAGTTGGAAGTCTTGAATCGCGAACTCCGCACACTTTCCAGCAATCTGATTGCGACGCAGGATGACGAACGCCGCCGGATTGCCCGCGAACTCCACGACAGTCTGGGGCAGGAGCTGAGCGCGGCGAAGATGATGACCGACAAGATTGTGATGCTGAACCGGTCCGAGGAATCAAAAAATGAGGCCATCGAAATCAGCAATCTGATTGACCACGCCATCCAGCAAGTCCGCAGCATTTCCTACCTTCTCCATCCACCTCTGCTGGACGAAATTGGATTGCAGTCCGCGCTTCAATTTTATCTCGAGGGCTTCACGAAACGCAGCGGGATTGAAATCGCCCTGGACATGCAACCGTCGAATTTTCCCCGGCTGGCGCCGGAAATGGAAACCGCAATTTTCCGGATCGTGCAGGAAGCCGTCACCAACGTGTTTCGGCATTCCGGCGCTCGTGAAGCATGGGTCACGGTGGCAAAAGGCGAAAGCCAGTTGGTGGGAACCGTGCGCGACAATGGTAAGGGAATTAGCGACGGCGTGATGCAGGGACGCCCGGACCGCATTGGCGTTGGAATCGGCGGGATGCGGCAAAGGGTAAAGGAATTCGGCGGCGATTTGCGAATTGGAAACGCCAACCCCGGCACATTTGTTGAAGTCACGGTTCCGATTGAATCTGAGGCTGGCGATTCGCAGCGGAATGCTCGCAATCGGGACCGATCTGCGCAGAGGGAAGTGGCCCTCTAACGCTATGGAGAAAACTCATCCGGCAGTCAATTTCCTGGTAACTCATTGTTAACACGGAGAATATACAGTTAACGGGGTATATACATCCATAAGGCGGCGGTTTTAGAGTGACTTCGGGACAAATATTGCCATGCGAATACTGATCGTAGATGACAGTGATTTTGCTCGAACCGGGCTTAAGGTCCTGCTGGCGGGACGTTCGGACTGCGAAATATGCGGTGAAGCAAACGATGGCAGGCAGGCGGTGATGAAGGCCATTGACCTGAATCCCGACATGATCATTCTCGATTATTCCATGCCCGGAATGGACGGCCTGCACGTGGCCCAGGAAATCTACAAGGCTTTGCCGGCAACCCTAATTCTAATCTGCACGCTTTTTCCTTCGCGCGAACTGGAGAAGGAAGCAATGAAGTATGGGGTCCGCCATGTGATATCCAAAGCGGAGATGAGCAAGGCTTTGGTCGCTGTCATTGAAGATGTCCACCAGAATCCCAGGCCCGTATCCTGAGTTCGCCCCCGGTTCCCCCGTCCGTTTTCGGACGATCTTGCGCGAAGCTGCCGCGCACAGCGCCCTACAGCTTTTGTTTGACGTTCCCACTGCCAAGTAGCGCTGAATAAGCTGTAGGTCATGATTCGTTACCCAGGAAGCCGTCTAAACAGCCCAACAGGTCGAAATACTATAAGTCGCGTATTCTTTTCATTGCCGGTAAATGCTTCTATGGTAAGTAGTCTTCGGACGCGGGATTGCCGGCCCGGGCGGACGAAAGAGTTTCGGCTAACGCCGCGGAGCTGGCCATTGTTGTTACGAATCCTGGTCGCTGACGATCATCCTTCCATCCGCCGTATGCTCCGCACCTACCTGGAGAGCAATCCGGATTGGGAGGTGTGCGGGGAGGCCGGGGACGGCCTGGAAGCGGTTACGCAAACCAAAGACCTTCATCCTGACATTATCCTCATGGATCTGGACATGCCAAAATTGAACGGTCTTGAGGCCACCCGTCGTATTCACAAGCTAAACCCCTCAACCAGGGTGCTCATTCTTACTCTGCACGAAAATGCTATGCTACCAAAAATTGCGCAAGACTTCGGCGCAAATGGTTACGTATTGAAAACGAAATCCTTTGACGTGCTCACGCGTGCGATTGAGTCTGTCGAGAATTCGGATCGGTTTTTCGTTGCGGCGGAACCGTAGTTCCGCGCAGGATCGCCGCTTCGGGGAATTGCACGAGGGATTTTACGCGGACAAAATAAAATACAGGGATCGAGCCTGCCAGACCGTCAAAACTATACATGAAACGCTCGGGGCTCATGACGCGACTTTGGAATACGTGGCTCCCCCTGGCTGCCGTTCGCCCATGGATACCGGAACCCCTTCATCTTGACCGTTGCTCCTCGACGCTGTTCGATTGATCACGGCATGAAAACGGTAAGGAAACAACGTCGATCGAACAAACTCTGAGTGCAGCCCATATTTTTTGGCGAGCGCCGCTACGTCTTCGGGTTCGTACCAGTAGCCCATGGCGTCCAACCCCAGGATTCTGCCTCCCCAGGACCGGAGAAGGCGCAGGGCGGTGGCTTTTCCAGCGCCGGACCACTTGCCGGCATCGTATTGCGTTCGATGGCGCCGTTGCGGAATCGATCCCCAAATCAATAGGCCTTCGTCACGCAACATGATCCGCGCGTTCTGCAGATGTTGTTCCAGCATCTTTGCATCGAAATGTTGAACGATTCCGTTGAGCAGTATCAGGTCGTATTGTTGGTTGCGATCAAGGTAAGAGGCGCCTTCCGCGCATTCCAGATCCACGCCCGGTTGCCCGGGACCGGAAACGTTCAATAAACTGCGGAGTGAAATCCACTCCTTTATAGTTTCCGGCGGGAATCCCGAAATAGGGAAACAAGTTTCCATCGCCACATCCGATTTCCAGGACGCGCTGAGGATGTTTGGACGAATAGAGGTCCTTCAGCTCACCAGCCTGGGCGCGCCAGAAATCCTCGCCTTCGCGTCCATTGAGAGTCGTTTGCTTATCGGACCAGAACTGGCGAAATCTTTCCGTCGGCGAACTGAATGCGCTTCCGGTCGATATATAGCGCACAAACGCAAACCCGGTCATGAGCAATGCAACCGCTATGGATCCCGCGAGGGCCGGCCAACCATGGAAAATCATGTGAATGCCTCCCATCAGCAAACCAGCGAAAGCAAGTGAGAGTACAGCGTCACGCAACAGGGCCACCAACTTGCCGACACCAAATTCCGCTACGTGGTAGGCAAACATCAGCCAAACCGCGCTGTAAACGACCTGGACGCCCGCATAGACCATCACGGCGGTCACGGTTGAGCCCGGGTGCAGCCATAACGCCAGGGTCAGACCTCCCAGCGACATGATGTTCCCGCTAAACTCCAGAATCAGCGACAGCTTTTGATGCCCGCGAATATCAAATAGACGATCGAGCCAGGCCGTCAGAAAAAACACGAAACTTGCGAAGGCCAGCACCGCGGCGTAGCTGGCCGCGGGAATCCACTTGGCGCCAAGCACCAAGCCGAAGACCAGCTTGGCGTCAAAGGCGGCCAGCACCAGCCATGGGGCCGCTAGAACCACCTGGGTGCGGAGAAGGCGAGTTACAAACTTTTCCAGCCCGCCCTTCTTCAGCTCGGTTGCCGCTTTCTCGTAAAACACATCGTTCATCGACGATGCAATCAGCGTAACGGGAAGATAGACGGCGCGTGCGGACATGGAATAAAGCCCCACCACGTCCAGGCTCGCGAACAGTCGCAGGATCACCGGAATCAGTTGCGAGGAGGCGTTGGCGACGAAGCTGTAGGGGCCTTTGTAGATCGGAAAGTTCCGATATTGTTTTGCGCATGCGCGCACGGTCCGCCAGTCGCGGGCCATTCGTACGAATCTGCCGTCGTAATAGAAGAATTGAACCACCAGGATCGCGGTCCCGAGGGTTTGACCCAGGACCCATCCTCCGACCAGCGCAAATCCACCCGGATGGACGTGAAGCAGGGCGAGCTGCCCAAGAATGATTCCCATGGATTGCCAGACGCGGGCTGTCGCCAACTTATGGAACCGCTTCATCCGGCCGTACCAAACGCCCAGGATGGAATACAGGCTGTTTACGAAAATCGCGAACGGCGCTCCCCACAGCCAAAGGCCCAGGTGCGGATCCCCAAGGAGCTTCCCGATGGAGGAATGCAGCGAGGCGACGAGTACTAACGAAACGCCGCAGATTCCGCACAGTGCTAACACTGATAGAATCAGGACGTTCGCGGCGTCGCTGTCCTGCTCGGGCAGCATGATGGCCAGTTCATACCGCGCGCCTCCCAGCACGGCGAGGAACGAAACGACGGTGATGAATAGTGCGAAGGACCCAAACGCCTCCGGAGCGAACAGGTGGGCCAGCAAAAGGGTGCCGACCACGTTAATCGCTTGCGCTAAACCGTTGCCGGTAATGAGCGTAAGGACGTGCGAAATAAATTTGCCCGAAGCGCGCGGCAAATGGGTCTGTCTGCGCGAATCTTCGGAAGACTTGATTGGGCTCGTCGACACGATTGCCAGCACCTCTGTGGAAAACTCAAGAACAGATCCGCGGCGGAATGCCGAGGCGAGTGACTCTATCTACCTGATTTACAAATAATTAGTACCAACAACGTTCTACCAATGGACAGTACAGGACGGTACAGGTACAGGACTGTACAGGCTTCCCTGTACTAGAGGTCAGTAGATCTAGGTAGCCCTCATACAGATAATCCCCTAGAAGCGCTGCAGGCTCTGATTCTACTTCTCTTAGCCGCTCCCGTTCGAATCTGCATGCCTCTCAAGCAATAAAACGAAAATCCGGGGGAATTTTGCATGCGACTTGTTGTGAGCACGGTGTGGACCTGTTCGTTTATATTTCTGGTGCTTCAGCTTGGATGCTCGGGAGCTGTCGCTCAGTCATCTAACGCAGCTTCGAACTCCGCAGGAACAGCAGCAACGCAACTGACGGTCGTTTCGCCCACCTCGGTTGCGGTGGGACATGGGGCTCTCCTGCTCACTGCCCAAGGGACCAATTTTTCAGCCGAGTCCGTGATCGTGTGGAATGGCGCTGCGCAGCCGACCACGTTTGTCAGCTCCGAAGAACTGACCGCGCAGATTCCCGCGAGTGCTTTGACCAAAGCGTCCGCCATTTCTGTTGCCGTAAAGAATTCACAATCCGGGGGAGAATCGAACTCGCTGTCAATAACCATCGGCGCTCCGCCTGAGATTACCACCACGGCGCTGCCTGCCGGCCACGCTGGCTCAACGTATTCCGCGCCAATCGCGGTTAGCGGCGGCGTGCCACCATTTCGTTGGTCCATGGCCTCTGGTAACCTGCCCGCGGGCCTGGCGATCAATTCAAACACCGGAATAATTTCCGGAACGGCGACGGAGCCGGGAGACAATAACGTCAGCGTGCTCGTGACCGACTCCGTAAATTCATCCGCGCGGCAAGTCTGGCCATCAACATCGCCACCACCGGCCAGGCTTCCACTTCAGCAACCACAAGTTCCGCTCCCTTTTACGGACCGGGTATTGGCTCGGACGGCCTGGCCAACACCACCGTCGGGCCCGAAGGGAATACGGTCAGCTATCGATTCCGCGCGCAACATTCCGGTGACCTTCAGCAGGCGCTGATCTATTTGATCCCCGATCACGCCGGTTATGCCGGGGGCAACGCCGGAACGACGCTGGTCACGCTGAACACCGATGATGGGAGTGCCGCGCATAATCCCAGTACGACGGTTCTGGCCTCGTACGTCATGAGCGACGTATTGGCGCTGCCGTCGCCAACGCGATATTTTTATACCGTAAAATTCGCAAAAGCTCCGACACTGGCCGCCGGACAGATTTACCACATGGTCTTTAAGAATATTGATGCCAGTCCAAGTAAGAACTTCCTGTCCGTCGACGCCATGTACGAACTTGATTTCTCGGACTCCGTTCAGGACGCCATCGGCAAGGTGGACGCGGCCGTCCTGCTTGGTGAAAACGGTGTGAAGTGGTCGCCTCGCGCGGGCTACACCCCCATCTATCAATTGCAGTTCACCAACGGTGTGACCGAGGGAATAGGCTATATCGAAGGGTGGATTGGGGCTCCCCGTCCGATTTCCGGAGTCACCGCAGCGCGTGAAACGTTCACTGTGTCTGGGGCGGAACTGAAAGTGAATTCGGTGAAGGTTCGCGTGGCCCGCGTGATTGGGAATAACCCCTTGACCGTACGCCTTGAAAATGCGAACGGAACACTGATTGAAGAAGGCTCCATTCCGGCAACGTCGATTCCCTTGAGCAGTATCGCTTCGCCGTCGTACTTTTGGGTGAATCTCCCGCTGGCGGCCACCTACACGCTCATGCCCGGCGAGAGCTATCATCTGGATTTGGAATCGACGCTCACGTCCACGTATCTGACTTTTCCGGTCCGGAAAGGCTTCGCTTACGGATTCAAGAATACGACGTACTTTAACGACGGGTACGCTGAATTCGGGATCGCTGGCGTCTGGTTCGGCTGGACCCAGTGGGGAGTGGCGAATCGCACCGACGGTGATCTGCAATTCTATTTTCCGGTAGTTCAATAACGATTGCCCCAAACAGAGCGTGCGACCCGTTCAAACACCGAGTGATGGGTCGTGCGCCGTCCATCCGCTTCGATGGTGCGGCGAATCTCCTCCTGTGCCAGAACGCCTCGAATGTTGCGCTTCACGGATGACTCTGGAACGCGATCCACGAGCGAGCGCCAGCGGTACAGCAGATTCACGCACGTTCGTACCGCGGGCCGGTAAATAACTTTGAGATCGCAATACACCCGGCTGTAGCCTAACTGCAGCAGGTGATCGTGAGTATTGGTGTCATGAACGACCGAGCGAAATCCGGCATACACCGGCTTCCCTTGCTCGGAAACGTAATGTTTCAGTATCGTGTCCTGCAAGGCCGGCCCAGTGCTCAAATGCAGGTAGTCGGGATCCAGCTTTAGTACCAGCGTGGCTGCGTAATCCTGACCGACCGCGCTTTTCGCAAAACCAACCAGCCGATCTTCCGCGAAGGCCCCCCAAAATTCAAAAGGTCCCCCGGGCGAGCCCTGGCACATCTCGTGAAATTTGGCGTGGGATTCGGGTTCGGAATTTCGATAGCGTGAGAAAGCCGCCACGTAACACGGATACCCGTTTTGTGCGAGCCACTCCGCATCAATGCGTTCGACGCGGCAACTCTTGTAACCGCGGCGAATATGAGATCGCACTTTTTGGGCCAGATTCTTGAACTCATACTCACGGCAAGCGGTATACCAGAACGCGGTTGGGTGCTTCACGGTTCGCGTGAAATAGCGCAAAAAGAGCGCTCCGGAGCGATTCAACAGCTCCTGCGCCTGCTCGAAACTCAGCTGAATTGGCTCAGGCTTAGGGCACGCGGGTACAAGCGCATTCTGGTACTGGCGCCAGTAGGTGCCTGCCATTTCGTATACCGGGTACTTTTCTTCCTTGAGCCAGCTTATGTAACGGTCCATATTCAACCTGTTCTCCTACGGATTCAGCGCTTGCCGGACGATTTCTCTCATTGCTTTGGTGTTTTCTATGCATTCCTGCAAACGCTCTGGGCGGCACATGCGAGGCTGGGTCCAATTTTGCCAGTGGGCTTCGGTGCCAAAATTGCCAGGATAGGATTCCAACCACTCCACCCCGGAAGTTCCCAGCATTCCAAGCCGTTCTTTGAAGGACTGGGCGAAGAGGCTGATTTCTTCCTGATTGGTGCAGGGCACGGAACTTCCTCGAGTGCAGGGCAGATAGTCACGCCGGTCATAGGCATAGATTCCGGCGATGATTTTCGCCGAGGGAAAAATTTGCCGGGACTGCTGCACGGCGGCGGAAAAGCTTTCCGCTTCTTTCCGGTAATGCGGGTATAGATGCACAAAGTCGACGCTCTTTCGAAATTGTTCGTCAAGCTGGCTAAGGGGGAAACTCGACGATGTGAGTTCGTCTTCGTAAACCGTAATTCCAAAATTGAGTTTTGGATTTACGGACTTGAATCCCCGAACAATGTCACCGAGCAGGGAAGACATCGCCGCCATCGGCAGTTTTTGCCGTTCGCTCTGGCCCACAAAATCATCGAAGCCGACTTCATACAACGCGGGATGACTCTGGCTCAACTGGCTGTACTGGCGCGCATATGCTGGAGTCTGGTCAGTCTTCAGCAGGATCGCCAAAAAAACTTTGTCTACGCTTTGTGATTTCGAGGCGTGTTCGGCGTAGTCCGCGCAACTTGCGGGCGGATCCGAGCACCCGAGTCGAAGAGCGCCGAGGTGAAGGAGGCGATTCCATTCCGCGGTGTTTTCGCCCCACGTAATCATTCTGTTGGAGATTGCCCCACCGACCGCGGTACTCATCATCAGAAGCATCGCTCCGCAGGCCGCGGCGATCATTCGTGAGTTAATCATTGGACAAGGATGATCCGGTTTCCCTTTCCGCATGTTGCAGATTTGGCCTCGGCCGGACGGGAGCCGCCGAAATATCGGTAAGCTGGGCGATCCAATTGCGAACCAGTGACGACCACTGGAAATTTGAGACCACAAAATTGCGTCCGGAAGCGCCCATCTCCGCGGCGACTTCGGGATGCTGGAGCAGGCTTAGGATTGCGTTGGCGATCGATTCATGATCTTCTGGCGGCACCACGATTCCAGCTCCCGCGGTTTGGATCAGCCGGGCGGCTTCACCCTCCGCCGCCAGCACCATTGGTTTTCCACCCGCCATCATTACGAACGCCTTCGCCGGCCGTGCGCCTGCCATCACCTGCGATTTGCGAAGTGTGACGATTGCCAGATCGCAGATAGAGACGTACCCGGGCATATCTTCCAGAGGTACCTGGGAATGAAAGGTGACGTTGTTTAGTCCCAGTGTTGTAGCCAGTTCGATGAGTTTTTGTTTCTCAGGTCCTTCTCCGATGAACAGGAAGTGGAGCGATGGCTCACTCCGCAAGCACTCTGCTGCGTATAAAATCTGTTCCACAGCACCGGCGTAGCCATGGTTTCCGGCATACAAGACGACTTTCTTGCCGTTGAGGCCTAGCCTGTTTTTCAAAACTTGGTCTGCGGGTGACGGCTGAAAAAGAGCGGTATCAACGCCGTTGGGCAGAAATAATACTTTTTCCGGCGGAAGGCGCTTGGCACTCAGGAGTGAATTCCGAATTCCTTCGGTCACCGCGGTGACCACTGTTGAGTGTCGATAAATCCAGCGCTCCAGGCTGTACGCGAGACTGACCAGCGGACCATCGCTCATCACGCCAAGATCGCGCACCGAGTCCCGGCCACAAATCCGCCACGTTGAAAATTAGTGGAGCATGCCACCTTTTCGCGGCAATCCAGCCTGGGACCCCGAGAAACAACGGCGGGGAATCCACAAAGATGTAGTCCGGCTTTGCGCAACGCGCCAGGCCGAACAAACATGTCAGGCAAAACGACGCATAGCTCAGCAATCGTTTCAGATTTGATCCGCTCGCCGCGTACAGCCACACGCGATGAATTGTCAGGCCTTCCCAACTTTCGCGACGATAGAAATGCCCCCGTACACAGGAAAAATGCGGCCGGCGGGATGATGGGGCATTCCCGTTACGATTTCTACTTCGTGACCGCCGCCGCCAGTTCGCGGCAGAAGTAGGCCAGGCGCACCTGCGACGCTCCGATTTCCGGTGCAAAAAATTGAGTCAAAACGAGGAACTTCACGCGGTTTGCCCCCTGCCCATCAAGCTGGCCTCGTATGCGGCGTCGTGGCGAAACAGCTCACTGTAAAAGTGCAGCAATATTTTTTCCTCGTTGGCCCAGTTGTAGCGCTCGTGCACCGCTTCATATCCCCGGCGGCCCATTTCCGCCGCTTGTTGCGGATGGGTGAGAAGAAATTCCATGGCGTCGGCGATTTCCCTGGGATTCAGTGGGTCAACCAGAATTCCGCATTTGGCCTGTTCGACGATTTCCCGGCACACCGGAAAATCCGAAACGATCACCGGAATTCCCGCGCACATATATTCAAACAGTTTCACCGGCTGCGACGCGACGTAGTTGGTACCGGGATGCAGAACCACGAGTCCGGCGTAGCCTTTTGCAATTCACCGCAACCGCTGCTCGCCCAAGAGGTCCACAAACGTGATGGGGTCCCACCCTGGAAGTTTTGCCAGCGCCGCCGGCAGTTCCGCACTGTCCCAGTTGCCCACCAGTTTCAAGCGCGTCGCAAGATGCTCCGGAAGAAGCCCCATGGCGCGGACCATTTCTTCCGCGCCCCTGGCGCGCGTAATCCTCATGCCAACGTACAGCAGGGAAGCCTCTCGGCCGCCATCCGGTGGACCCGCCGAATTTTCGATTTCCTCAATTCTCGGATAATTGTTCAGGACCGCCAGATTTTCGTTCACCTTTCGGAATCGATCGCCGATTACCGGGGTGGCCGCCGCCAGGGCCGAAAATCGGCTGCCTGACCATTCCTCAATGAATTGCACCGTGCGCGAAACGGCCCCGCACAGAGGCCGGGGAATGTAAGGTTTGTAGGAAATGGTTCGCGGTAAATCTTCGTGAATGTCGTAGATCACTTTTTTGCCATGAATGCGGAGCAGCAGCGCGATGGGAATCAGTTCCGGGTCGTGAAAATGATAAACATCGGCGTTTGCTTGGAGAGCTTTGTTATACACGGCGAGCGATCCGCGCATGAATCGATCGAGGCGGCTTTTCCAAAGCGGAAGAGCCTGGAGCACGACACCATCGTAGATTCCGTCCTCCGCGGCCGGAGCGACCAGCGTGACCTCATAGCCGGCGCGCGAGAGCGACTTGCACTCCTTGTGAAAAATGCGCACGTCAAAAGGCGGATGCGCCGATGTCAGAACACAAACTTTTCGCGCCACTCGCGATCCTTTTTGCCGATAGAATATTTTTCCGATGCCAGATGGCGGCGAATGCCGGCGAATCGGCAGGTCTCACATTTCCATGGGAGGCCGCTGCATGCTCTGCCGCACGGAACGCACGGCGCCTACGCGGAACTGAACCAGGCGGCAGATGGTCAACGCAACGCCCATCCACAGCCACAACAAACGGTTGTCGTCCAGATCGCCGCTGAACATACTGATGATCACGCAATATAAAACCAGGAGGCCCAGGACAATAAAATGAGATCGTGACGCGCCCACCATTCGGACGATCGCGGATCCGACCAAAGCCAGCAGGACCAGGAATGCTGCAAGGCCCACGAGTCCTTCTTCAAAGGCGATTTCCATAAAAAGGTTATGAGGATAATTGCGCTGATCATTTCCAAAATAGAACTCGCTCCAGCTTCCGACGCCTGTCCCAAGTAACGGTTGTTTGGGGATGGCCTCGAGAGTGGCCTTGTAAAAGTCCACGCGCTTGCCCGCTGATCCGGTGGACGAACCTTCGGTAAAAAGAGTTTCAAGCTCGCCGGCCTTCGCCGTGTACTTGCCGAGATCGGTTTGCCGCAAAACCAAGTAGGCGCCCCCGAGCCCGAACACCAGGAAAAACAGCATGAAGAGCGCGGTGGTGATCCGCAGCTGTCCTTCTTTCATTAATACCGCCATGCCGATCAGAGAGGCGATGGATACGGCAACCATGGGCCCGCGCGCGGCGGAGGCCATCAGTCCGCCAATAAACAGAGGAAGAAGAAAGATCAGAAATGCGCGTTGCCTGCTGCGTGTTCGCGACAGCGGGTAGAACAGTAAAACAAGAATAGCCATTCCCATCAGCCACCCAGCCCCAATTCTCGTAATGTCGTTGTCGGCGTCCTGGCTGCGTGTCTCGAGATTGGCGATGAGCTGAATGGCGGTGACGGCAGAAAATCCGATGAAGAGCCGGGCGAAGCGCCGGAAATCATCTTCCGTAAAGAGAATGAAAAATGGAGAGATAAATAACAGCGTGCCAATCAGAAGAAATCGCAGCAACTTTGAGCCGCCATAGTCCGGAGCGCTGGTGTAGGAGTAACTGACGGCGACGAGCGAGGCAAAAACCAAAAACGCCAGGATCTGGCTGAGTTGACGTGAGAAGAGCGAGCGGATCTCAGAGTACCCCAGACGCCCAAACCACATCATGGTGCGCCATACGAGCCCTCCGGCCAGGCACAGCAGCATCACCACCGTCAAATCGCCGAAATGCGCGAGAGGCCGAAAGAGCCAGAATGATTTCCACTGCGGAGCGAATATGGCCGCAACCAGAAACCATTCCGGGTGGCGGACCGCCAGGTATACAAACACTCCAAATCCGGCCACCCCCAGCAAAGTCAGATCGAGCGGCAGGCTCCAGTAAGAGCTGAGCACCAGGGCGAGGCCCGACAGTGCCGCGAATGCCATGAAAAGTTTGGTTTTAAGCGCCATGGTGATGAAAATGTTTTCGGTCGGCTAAGTTGAGAGCGGAGTCGGCTCCGCCTTCCAATCGTAGTTTTCGATGTTGGTCAGGTGCCCAAGCAGCCCCAGATAGACGTCGCGGTAGAACGGATTGAGGAAGGCGTCATTGTGCCAAAGAATTGTGAAGACTCCTCCAACCTCGCGGCATCGTTCCACCAACTGGTTTACGCTTTGGATGGCCTGTTCCTTGTTCAGTCCCATATAGGCGAGGAGTGTGCGGTCCATGACCAGTAGCGGAATCTCAATCAAGTCGGCCTGCCGGTTCAGCGGGAAGAGCCATGGCTGATACGGAACGCACGTGCCGGCTTTAAATCCGATCCGCTCGGCAAATCCCACGCTGCTGTCGTAGGACAAGCCGCAATTCTCCCAGTCGATCCAGCTGTCGGGCGACCACCGGAGGTAGTGTTGCCGTCCGCCGATCCGGCGATCTCCCAGCGTCTCGCGAACGATGGCTACTTCCCGGCGCAATTTTTCAGGGGAGCGAAAGGTGTTGTAGCCAGGATGGATTCCAGACTCCCCGCCAATTTTGTCCAGCCAGCCCACCACCTGGCGCACCTTGCGATGCCGAGGGTCGTAGCCGCTGTCATTCGGTCCCGGCGGGGAAGCTTTCCAGTAAACGGTGGAGTTCAATCCGTGCCGCTTGGACGCCAGGGCGATGCTGCGGACCGAATTAAGTTCAGCAGGCTCCAAGCCGCTTACCCGGCTGAAGACATCCCGAAACGAATTGTGAATGGCGTGCGAACGCACGGAATGGCGCAACGCCGTTTTCCAACGGAAGGGAATACCCACGTGATCGGCGTCATGGCTCACCTTGATGCGCAGCTTTCGGGGCCCCTTTTTCCAGGAGGGAAAGAGCATTTCCATTGCCTGTTCAAAGGCCAGTCCGTATTCATCGACGATCGGACGCTCCAGAAATCCGCCGGCGCAGGCGATACTGTTTTTTGCCTGGAAGCGACCATGCGGATCCCGAGGGGTTTCCAGCGACTCTTCCCAGCAGGACAGCGTGAGCAGCATGGACAATGGAAGATCCAGGGAACATTCGAGATGATTCTCGTCGCTAAGGTAAAACAGTGGTCTTGCTTGCTCGTTCCCGGAAGCCACGAAGGGAACAACGCAATGAGAAATAGGGCTCGCGGGCGCGCCATCCAGCCGATTTGTGAAAGGCACGTGCAAGGAACTCAGTTGGCCGGAAGCCAGGGCTTTCAGAATCCTGGCGGAGGCGTGTGGGAAGGTGATGTATTTTTGTGTCCCGTTGGATATCTCGAAAGTTGTGTTCTGCGGCGTGATGGAAACTTTCCAGGTCCGAAAAAAATCACGCGGAATGCCCGCGCGGCGGCATAGCTCCGCGACCGCGTAATACCGGGCTTGAGGAGTAATTCGAATATTCGGGCCGAGAGACGGCAGATGGTTCGTGACCTGAACCCGTCCTCTTGGTGAAGCCTTTGGTTCTGCAAAAGAAGCCATCTACTCTCCTGATTGGAACCTGCTTACGCGGTCAAGGTGCCGAGCAGATTAAAATGCGTCTGTAGTTATTTATTTAGAGTGTGCCAATCGCGACGATCGACCAGTGACTGGAACAGGCCGCCGCGCCAGGAGCCGATCTTCTCCAGGCGCCAGATGGGAACGGCGCTTGCGCCCCAACGTCGATAGAAGCACTCCACTCCGCGCAGGCTGGACCCTTCGAAATCAAAATCGCGGCCCGCGACCAGCGTGTCTTGCAGAGCGTTCCACAGGACGAGGTAGGCCCCGGGAATATCCCGGAATTGCGGATTCACTCCGGAGACGATCTGATAGGTGGTCCGTTTATCGTGAACCGTAAGCAAAGCGGCCACCGGCATGTTGTCATTCGTCTTTGCGACGTACAGGTGGGCTTTTTGATGAGCGTAGGCGGCACTCCATAGCCGCTTTAGAAAGTCCGGTGAACATACCGGCTTCAGACCCTGCTTCTCAAAAGTTTTGGCATTCAAAAATACCAGGTCATCCAGTCCATCATCCCGCACCACGGTGAGCTTCAGCCGCAGGGCTTTTGTCAACTTTTGAAGGTGCGTGCGCGTCATTCCCTCCGTGACCTGATCGAGTGTGTGTGTGGCGGGGAACCGGAATGTATAGGCGAGATGAACCCGAAATCCGGCCCATAGAAATCCCTGTAAATCGGGAGCCGAGGCGCCGGCCACGTAACGAACGCTGTCAAAGGCTTTGATGCTGCGCCCGAGAACTTCGCCATTGGATCGCATGAAGTGCAGGCGGTCGCAGGTATTGTCAATCGACGACAAATCGAATACCGGTCCGAGATAGGGAGTCAAATTGGGTGAACGCAGGAGCCGCAATCCCGGCCTGCGTTCACGAGGTATCGGCATGCCCGCGACAATGGCTCCGCGCTCGTTGCGGATCACATGAACCGTGAAGTCGGCTGCCGTGTTCTGCAGCCACCAGCTGTAGTGAAACACAGTTCCGTGGGGAGACCTGTCGATCAGATCGTCCCATTCGGGATAATCTTCGCGCTGGAGGATTTGACAGATTACTTCTTTCGAAACCTTTTGTGCAGGTTGATTCTGGGAAGCGCGCGCCTTCTCCGGTTTCTGGGGTAGACGCGAGTTCTCCCGCGGAACTTCGCACCCAGGGTGTGTCGCGATTTTAGTCTCCATATTTTTTAGTTTCGGCTGAATAGAAGTCGTCAATCACCGGTGATTGTGGAATAAACTGCGACGGAAAACGTGAGCGATTCACGGGTCCGATCACGGCATTGCCGCGGCTTTGGACACAGCGCCATCGTTGGCAACAATTGGAGCTTCTTCCAGGGATTCCTGGGAAACTGGGGAGGACTCGGCCGGCGTGAGGCGTTCACCTGCCAAAACGTAGCTCTGACCGCAGCTTTCGCAAAGGGCGTGTCCATCGGGCAGACGCAGTCGCGCGCCACAACGGCACATCCAGCCGATTTGGCGTGCTGGCGAGCCGACGACCAGCGCGTAGGGAGCAATGTCACGGGTCACCACCGCTCCTGCGCCGACGAAGGCGTATTCTCCGACGGTGACTCCGCAAACGACCGTGGAATTTGCGCCGAGAGACGCCCCGCGGCGTATCAACGTTTTTTTGTATTCATTCTTGCGGTTGACGAAGCTTCGCGGATTAGTCACGTTGGTGAAAACCATGGACGGCCCGCAGAACACATCGTCCTCAAGCTCGACCCCGGTGTAGAGCGACACGTTGTTCTGAATCTTTACGTTATTGCCGATGCGCACTCCCGATGCCACGTGCACGTTTTGTCCCATGTTGCAGTTTTCGCCAATCACGCAGTTCGGCATCACGTGTGAGAAATGCCAGATGTGCGTGCCCGCGCCGACTTTAGTTGGCTGATCCACCCTGGCGGTGGCGTCGACGTAATAGCTTGGTTTAGCTTCGTCCAGTTGTTGAACTTCGCCATGATTTTTGAGAGAACGTTCGCTGGCGTTCAGGATGCGCAGCACGCGAACGCCGTTCTTACCGTCGGTGTTGGGCATCTGCCGGGTCGAGATGCACTCCAGAAAATGCAGGCACTCCAGGCGCAGAGGTTCGAGAGCCGGCAGAGGAACCACCTGGCCCTCGGACCGTTTCGCAATCGGGTGACGATCCAGCCACTCGATTTTGTGCGGGTAGAGAACCAGCTTGCGGTCGGTCTGCATGTCGTCAAATACGGCCATCTGGCGGTCACCCACCACGACCAGTTTCTGCTCCTTAAACGGATGCAGCCAGCTGACGAAGATATGCGCTGTGACTCCGCTGGAGAAATTGCAACTGGTCAGAGTGACGTCCGCCACATTGGCATTCAGATAGTTGCCGCCATGCGCGGCCACCGAGGTGGGTTCCTCGCCCAGCAGGCAGAGAATTGCGGAAATATCGTGAGGCGCGAAGCTCCAGAGAATGTTTTCCTCTGTGCGCAGTTTTCCGAAATTCAAGCGGGATGAATAGATGTACTGGACCTTCCCGAGGGCCCCTTCTTGAATCAATGACTTAAGCTTCTGAACCGCAGGATGGTATTGCAGCAAATGCCCGACCATCAGAACGCGTCCGTTCTTTTCCGCGAGCCGGGTCAGTTCTTCCGCATGTTCAACGTGAAGGGCCAGAGGCTTTTCGACGAAGACGTCCTTGCCGGATTCGAGCGCGCGCTTGGCGAGCGCGTAGTGCTGCACGGCCGGCGCGGCTATCACGACGCCTTCGATATCCTGGCGGCGAAACAACTCTTCGTAGGAATCACAAATGTCCACCCCTTGATATTCCTGTTGCAACTGCTCCAGAGTGTTGCGATCCACGTCACAGATGACGCGCAGCCTTCCGAGCTGGTGAAAATTGCGGACCAGGTTTTTACCCCAATATCCGCAACCTACAACGGCAACCGCGATGTGATCATTCATGATTTCCATTCCCCCTGGTGTTATGAACGTTCGATTTATAAAAATCGGCAATTGTGCGCACCACTCGTTCCTGATCTCCCGGCGGCAGTTCTGGATAAATTGGCAGCGCGAGTGAATCGGCACAGGCTTTTTCCGAATGGGGCATGGAGCCTTGGACGTAACCGAGATAGGAAAACGCAGGTTGCAGGTGCAGGGGCTCTGGGTAGTAAATGGCAGTTGGCACTCCCTGTTCTTGCATGTACTTGCGCAAGGAGTCACGATTCTTACACCGGATAACATATTGATTGAAGACATGGCCGCAGGACGACGGCGTCTTCGGGAGCTTGACGATCTCGGAAAGGTTGTAGTTGTCGAAAAGTTCCTGGTACAGGTCCGCGTGTTCCCGCCGGGCCTTCGTCCAGGTATCGAGATAGCGTAACTTGACGCGCAGGATCGCGGCTTGCAGAGCATCAAGGCGGCTATTCATGCCGATGATTTCCGAATGATATTTCTGGCGCGTGCCGTGAGCGCGCAGCAGGGTGAGGCGATCGGCCATTCCGTGTTCGCGCGCTGTGACCAGGCCGCCATCTCCGGCGCACCCGAGATTTTTCGACGGAAAGAAACTGAAGCATCCGAAATCTCCAACGCTTCCGACCTTCTGGCCGTAGTAGGTCGCGCCGATGGCCTGCGCGGCGTCCTCGATCACCGCCAACGAATGCTTCAGGGCGACCTTTGAGATGGGATGAAGCGCGGCGGACAGTCCAAACAAGTGCACCGGAATGATCGCGCGCGTCTTGCTGGTTACGGCCTGCTCTATGAGGTTTGGATCGATATTGAATGTCTCCGGATCGATGTCCACAAACACAGGCTTTGCGCCGGTGCGCGCGATCGATCCCGCCGTCGCGACAAAAGTGAAGGGCGTGGTGATTACTTCATCGTTTGGACCGAGACCAAGCGCACACAGCGCCAGGTACAGTGCGTCCGTGCCCGACGCGCAGCCCACGGCAAAGGGAGACTCCACGTAGGACGCGACCTCTTTTTCAAAGAGTTCTACTTGTTGGCCCAGGATAAAGTGCTGGCTTTCCAGAACTCCTTCGACCGCGTCAAGAATCTCGCGGCGTATCGTCGCGAACTGCGCCTGAAGGTCGAAGAAAGCCACCCAGGTTTCGTGGTGCGTGCAACAGTAGAGGTCGATTCCATATCCGTTTTTTCTCCTTAGGTTATCCAGCTAGAAGAGCAATGCGTATCCGGCGACGTTGGAAGCAGCTTGCGCTCCGACGTCTCCCAACCGGCGGGCGCCGGCCTTGAGGCCACTTTGGGGAACAAAGAGAATGTCATTGGCTTCGAGAACCTGATCGTTGTCCTTGCCCCTCATCACTCTCTTCAAATCGACCGGAATTTCCTGGCGCTCCGCTGAGTTGCTCGATTGGCGAATGATGATGGTCTTGCCGAGCGCCGCGGTCGGCGTCGGGCCCTCTGCCATGGCGACAGCCTGAAGAACGGTCATCGCCGATCGGCGATCCTGCACCGCGAATGCGCCGGGCCTTACGACGGAACCGACGACGAAAACCACCGGCGCGGTATTGACCGTGACGACGTCGCCGGCGTGAACTCCAACATTTGCCGAGGGATCCTTTGCGGACAGAAGCGTGGTCATATTAATCGTCGCGTCTCCGTCGGCTTTTCGCGAACCATTGGCATTCAGGCTGCCCGTGCCGCTCGCTGGACTGTTCGCTGGACCCTGATGTGTGACCGTCAAAGAATTGCCCGCATTCGGCGCCAGACCGCCAGCCAGCGAGATCAAGTCCATGACGGTCGTCGGCTTTTCGATGGGATACACACCGGGTTTCATCACCGCCCCCAGGATGGAAACGTTCTGGGTCACCTCACGGAGAATCAATACGCTGACGGAGGGATCGCGCAGGATTTGTTGCGCTTTCAATTCGTCGCTGAGCTTGGTGGCTAGTTGGAAGGTCGTTGCGCCGGCAGCCGAAACGGGTTTTGACAGGAGTGAAACTTTTACGTTGCCGTCCTGATCGACCTGATATCGCCCCGAGATGTCATCTTCGTCGTTGACGTGAATATCCAGGACGTCGCCAACGCCGATCTGGTAGCCGCCGTAGACGACGGGATTCGAATTATCTGCGGAGCGGTTTGGCACGTTCACCGTCGATCGATTTTGTGTGTTCACCTGGGCGGCGGCGGTTAGCGCGTTGGCCACAACAAATGCCGCCAGAATCATCAGGATCCGAGTGGATCTTTGCATCGCATCCTCCATCGCGCCGGTATTCAGGCGAGAGCTAAACGTTTCAATTGGGCTGGTGAGGCACGGATGACAAACGAATTTATTTCGTAGCGTAAGAGCCGTAATCCTTCATGCCGTAGGCGTAATACTCGGCCTTCAGATCAACTCCGTTGAGTACCACGCCGAGCACTGTCGCCTTGAGATCCTCCAGGATCTCCAGGCTGAACATGACCGCGCCGCGGGTGGTCGAATCGCAGCGCGCGACGAGAATCGAAGCATCGGCCATCGTGGACAGCCAACGTCCTTCAGAGAAGGGAATTATCGGAGGAGAATCCAGCACGATGTACTCGAATTTCTTGCGCAGCTCCCCGATCAGATCCGTCATGCGTGCGGAAGTCAGACCCTCGAGAGAATTCGGCGCCCGGTTTCCGACTCCTACGACCGTGAGATTTGGCACCTCGGCGAGCGGTTTCAGGGCGTCAGCCAGACCGGCGGCGTGGTTCGTCAGCAGGTCCTGCATCCCCATTCGCAGCGTGAGGCCGAAGGACGAAGTAATCGACGGGTGACGGAAGTCTCCATCGATCAGGCACGTGGTGCCGTGGCGCGAGAGCGCCAACGCCAGATTGGTGGCGACCGTGGTCTTACCTTCGCCAGGCAAGGCGGAGGTAATTAAAATGGTCTGTACCGGGCGGCAATCGGGCAGCGGAATGCGGATGCTGGTTTCCAGATTTCGGATCGCCTCCGCCTCCGGCGAATTCGGATTCTCGGTCAGGAATTTCAATCCATTTGTGCGAAGCGAAGCCATTGATTTTGAAGCGATCATTCGCGTTGGCTTGCGCGCGGAAAGTCCGCCCTTGGCGCTTGGGATGGCGATTTGCGGGACCAGCGCCAGTGTGGGCAGCCCCGACCATCGGCGGAAATCCTCAACCGAGGAGATGGTGTCATCCATCTGTTCCGCGGCAAAGGCCAGAACGACTCCGCCGAAAAGTCCGAAGATCGCGCCGACTCCGAGAATGCGGAAGCGGTGGGGGCCGTCCGGCTTGATCGGGGCGCGCGCCTCATCCAGCACGCGAATGTTGCTGGAACTGAGCGAACCCGAAAGCGCCAGCTCCTTGGTTCGCGACGACAGCGTGGTGTACAGATTCGCGTTGGAGTCGGCTTCGCGTTTCAACGCGTCATATTGCACGACGTCAGCGTTCGAACGGTCGAGGTCACCCTTCATCCCGCTCAACGTATTTCGAATGAGTTGCTCCCGGTTTTGCGCGGAAGCGTACGCCGACTGGATCTGGCTGGCGATCCGAGCACGCTCCGTGTCCAGTTGTTTGGTGATTTCGTCGGACTCGGCCTCCAGTTTCTTTACTTGCGGGTTGTTTGTTCCGTAGACGCCCAGTGCCTGCGCGAGTTGCGCCCGGCTATCCACCAAGCGCGATGTCAGCCCCTGGATCAGCACGTTGTCCCGCATCTGAGGAAGGGAATCGACGCTCCCGGACTTGATTTGCTTCAAGTAGGATTCGTATTGAAGCCGCTCTCCCATGGCTTGTGTCAATTGCTGGTTCAATTCCGCCACGCGAGTTGCCACCGGATTCCCGCTCGCGGCGCTCACGGGAGCGCTCGTGCCGTCACTCGTAACAACGGGAGATGCGGAACCGAGCTCCGCACCCTCGTGCTTCTTCTGAAATTCCAGAAGCGCATCCGTGGATTGTTTGACGGAATTCTGCAGATCGTTTAGCCGAGGAGAAATGGACTGAGCGGCGCGCATCGTCGCTTCATACCTGCTCTGGTAGGTCTTATCGAGATACTGGTTCACGGTGGTGTTGACGATTTCTGCCGCCAGTTTCGGATCATTACTTTCGTACTGCAATTCCACGAGTTGGCTGCCCTTTACCTGCCCCACTGTCATGCCCCGGTGAAAAATGTTCAAAAGCTTTTCCGTGTCGCGCTGGGCGCCCGATTTGCCGCTTGGCGCTACCCATCCGGAGACCCAGACGACAGCTTTTTCAAACAGGCTCTGTTTCATGAAAATCGGATTTTGATCAAGATGCAGTTGATCGACGACGCTCAGCGCCAAGCCATCGCCGTTCAATATTTCCGTCTGGGTGTCGAGATATGCGGGGTTCATCGCTGCCGCGGCGGAAGCGTTCGGGTTCAGGCCGATCGTGTCGGGACCCGGCTGTTCGACATCCAGAACGGCGCGGGCTACGTAGGTGTTGGCCATGGAAAATACGATCAGCCCCAGGACCAGCTCGATGAGCACCGCAAACGCCAGAGAAGCCTTCCAGTGTTTTCGCAGAATGCGAATCGCTTGCCGCCACAAAGCGCCGTCGTTCACTTCAATTTCCCGCCGGGAGTAGGAGTAGGGAGAAGCCGTGAAGGATTCGCGCGAAAGCGCATCGCGACCGTACGGCCCAAGACTTCGATCGATCATTTTATTGTAAGCGGACATTTCCATCTCCAATTCAACGTCAAGTTGAACAGATCTATTCGATCGCAGGGCCGATGGGGGTTTCCGGCTGGCTGGCTTGAACAGCGGTGAGATCCGGTTGCAAGGAGCCGAGTGCATACGCGCTTACGGAAAGGCCGCAGGCGACCACCGAGACGGTCATCCACTCTCCAGTGATCCCCCGCGCGCATAGCCATCCGGCGAACACAAGCAATGCGGTAACGCCAATCGAAACTCGCAAGACGCTATCGACGCTCCATCCACGCTGCAGCAGGATGTCGTAGAAGTGACGCCTGTCTCCGGTGAAAAGCCCTTGGTGAGAGCGGGCGCGGCGAAGGATTGCCAGCACTGCATCCACGACAGGCACGCTCAAAAAAATCATCGGGACCAGTATGCTTCGAGGATTCGCCTGCGCGCGGACCCATTGCAGCGCCAGAAATGCCAGAACGATCCCGATCAAAGTGCTGCCGGAATCGCCCATGAACATTTTGGCGGGGGGCGCGTTGACCGCGAGGACTCCGGCGCAAACGCCAAGCAGGCTCACCGCGACGGCGATTTCAAGAGCGTCGCCTTCGGGCCCGGATATCAGAAGGAAGCCGATGCTGATGATAACGGCCGTGCCGGCCGCGAGGCCATCCATGCCGTCCAGCAGGTTCATTGCGTTCACGATGAACGCGACAAACAAGCAGGTGCACACTAAATCGAGAGCCGGCGAACTGAACCACTCCAAGCGCCACCCTCCGAACCACAGCGCAAAGCCAGCGGCAATTTGGGCTACAAAACGGAACACCGCGTTGAGATCTCTGAGGTCATCGACCAGACCGATGGCCCAGATGGCGGCAAACAGGACCAGCGGCAGCGCCGCCATCCTCGAAACTCGCGGATAAAATGCCAGGCTACCCGCCAGCATGCCCGCAAACATCGCAATCCCACCCAGGCGGGGAATGGAGCCTCGATGAATTTTTAGCGGACCGGGAGCGTCGTAGATGCCAAAAGCCAGCGCGAATTTATTAACCAGAGGAAGAGCCGCGAGGCAAACGGCCAACGCCACAAAACCCGGAAAGTATTGTTTGAACATAGAGCGCTACGTCTCCGACACTTGCGTGGAAACGATCAGGGCTGGTTCAGAAGTCACTGTGGATTTCTGTTGCGGAGGCTCGAGAGCGTCCTTGATGGCGTCGCAGACCGACTTAATTTCGGTTTCGCTCAAACGGGTGTGAAACGGCAGGGCGAGACACTCGTCGGCTGCCTGGTCGGTGTAGGGAAGCGCCGGAATATTATCCGGCAGACACTTCTGAAAAAAAGGTTGCTGATGGATCGGCGTGAAATAGATCTGTGAAGCGATGCCTTTGTCGCGCAGCGCCGCCCGTACCCGATCGCGCAGGGATTCCGGAGAAAATGAACGAAATCGGACGATGTATACGAACCAGCTGCGCTTCGTTCGCGAGTCATTCTCGAGCAGCTGCAGCTGCTCGACTCCCGCAAGCTCGTGTGAATATCGGCGGGCCACCTCCTCTCGCGAGGCCAGAATGTCATCGATGCGTTCCAGTTGCGCCAAACCCAGCGCGGCATGGAGTTCGCTGAGCCGGTAGTTGAAGCCGAGCCGGACGTGACGCAGCCACGCGCCATCGGTGTCGCGCCCTTGATTTCTCATGCTGCGGCACAATTCGGCAACGTGCGGATCATCGGTCGTGATCATCCCGCCTTCGCCCGTGGTCATCTGCTTATTGGGATAGAATGCGAACACTCCGGCATTCCCAAATGTTCCGACGCGCCGGCCATCGAACTCCGCGCCCAGAGCTTCGCACGCGTCTTCAATCACGAAGAGTCCGTATTCTTTGGCGATTTCCATTACTTCGTCCATCGGACACGGCAATCCGAAAATGTGCACCGGCAGTACGGCCTTCACCACCCGTCCATTTCTTTGATCGACCAGTGATCCGTCGGCGGCGCGCGTGCAGTGCTTTTTCAGAAACTCCCGAACCGCGGCGGGATCGAGATTCAGAGTTTTCGGATCGATATCCACCAGAACTGGAAGGGCGCCTTCATACAGGAAGCAACTCACCGATGCCACAAAGCTGAAGGACGAGGTAATCACTTCGTCGTTCGATCCGATCCCCATCGCCCGAACGCAAAGGTGCAGACCGGAGGTGCCGCTGTTTACGGCAATCGCGTGCCGCGCGCCGACGAACGCGGCAAACTGCTTCTCGAATTTCTCAAGCCACGGCCCGATGCTCAGTTGACTGGAGCGCATGACGCTGTTGACATACTCCACTTCTCTTTCGCCTATATCCGGAGCCGAAAGTGGGATATTCATCAGCTGATCACCGCGAACTTCTCTTCGGCAACCGCGACCGGCGCCGGGGATATTCCGGAACGCTGGATCGCGAAACTGGGAACAACTTCGTCGAGATACTCAAGCAAACCGGCCTGATCATGCGTGGTGAGCAGTTCCTGCATTTTTTGCACCGCCCGCAGAATATCCAGGGACAACGGATTGGAACCCGTCAG
Organism: uncultured Acidobacteriota bacterium; assembly: GCA_963695945.1. GTDB lineage: Bacteria > Acidobacteriota > Terriglobia > Acidiferrales > UBA7541 > Palsa-360. The sequence goes on from CAVOIX010000103.1 coordinate 94,346, forward strand.
CCGGAAGACGTGTTGGTTTTCCGTCGCCTGCGGCAATTCCCAGTCTTCCCAAAGCTCTTCGCTGACCTTTTCGCCTTCCTTCAACCCAGTGAACTGAATCGGCAAATCCTCTCCCGGAACGACGCCGGCGAACAGGGTGAGTGCTCGCGCCAGTTCGTAGATGTTTACCGGGGTCCCCATGTTGAAAATAAATGTCTCCCCGCCGGTACCGAGTGATGCGGCGCAAAGAATCAGGGAAACCGCTTCGGGAATACTCATGAAATATCGCGTGGCGTGGGGATCGGTGATGCGGATGGGCTGGCCTTTCTTGATCTGCTCGGAAAAGATTCGCAGAACGCTTCCGGTGCTTCCTGCCACGTTGCCGAAGCGCACGCTCATGTAACGAATGCCGTGGCTTTGGGCGACGTCCTTGACCAGCAATTCAGCCAGTTTCTTGGAGAGCCCCATGAAACATCGCGGGTTTACGGACTTGTCCGTCGAAACGTTGACAAATGTTTTGACTCCGACTTCGACCGCGGCCATTAGAACATTCTTGGTCCCCAGGACGTTGTTCCGGATGGCCTGATCGGGATGAAGCTCCATCATTCCCACGTGCTTGTAGGCGGCAGCGTGAAAAACGAAGTCAGGCTGCTCTTGCAGAAATACTTCGCGCAGGTTGTGGCTGTCGGTTACGTCCGCGAGGAATGGCACAATGTCCAGCGCCGGAAAGGCCTCGCCAAGTCCCATGTGGCAATAGAACAGGCTGTTTTCCGATTTGTCGATCAAGATTAGGCGCTTTGGACTCGCGGCAGCGATTTGCCGGCACAGTTCGGAGCCGATTGACCCGCCTGCTCCCGTAACCAGCACCACCTTTCCGCCCACCAGACTGGTGGCCAGCGTGTGGTCCGGCACGAAGCGATCACGCTGTAGCGCTTCCTCGATCGAGACGGCGCGCAGATCGCGCGTTGAAGCGACGTGCGTCAGAAGATCATCGAGGCAGGGAAGCGTCCTGACAGGCACACCGCACTTGAGGCAGGTGGCCAGAATCCGCTGGCGCTGGCTCTGAGTGGCGCTGGGAATGCAGATCAGAACTTCGGATCCCTGATACGCAAATAAAACGTCGGACAGCTTCGCCAGTCCTCCGACAACCGGAACACCGCAGATCAAAGTCCCTTTTTTCGCGGGATCATCGTCCACCAGCGCCACGGGTGTGATTCCGGAATGTGGAGTGTCCAGCAATTCCTTCAGCACGGAAGCTCCTGCGTCCCCGGCGCCGATGATTACCACGCGGCGTCCTTGCGAGCCTGCTTTCGCTGGAAGTTCGGAAGTGTAGTTGTAGATTCGAGCGCCGAAGTGAAACGCGCAAAGCAGCAGGAACAGAATGACGGCGTCTCCAATAAACAGGTGTCCGGACAGAAAAACACCGGCGCGGGCTTTTAGAATCAAAGAGAGACCATAAAGCGCCAGGCTGCTTGTCCCAACGGACTGTCCGATGGCGATTACGTCGGCGATCCCGGCATGGCGGAAAGAACGGTCGCACACTCCGAAGAACTGGAATGCGATGCCACGCAGAACCAAAGCCATGGGAAGAAAAATTAGAGTTAACTCCGTTGATAGGTAGCGATTCGTCGGAGACTCGAAGAATGACGCAGCGGCCAGAAATGACAGCGCCGTGAGCGTCAGCTCGGCCAGACACACCAGAATTCCACGCCCATTCCAGCTTGTTTCACTGAACCAATGGCCGACACGATGCGGCCAGCTTTTCGGAAGCTCGCCAAAGGAGTCAGGCGAAAAATCTGTTAGTGCTTCACCGGTCTGTTGGATCATTGCTCACCTTCAATGAATTTAAAAATACTGGGAGCTAACGCTGAAATCGTTCAAAGGCCTTCGACTTCATAACCTTCAAGACGAATCGAAACCGACCTGTGTATCAGATCCACGGAAACAATCAGGCTATCGTCCGTGGCAACGCGGATCAGAATTCCTTCCAACCCTTGCAATGCTCCGTTCTGGATCCGTACGCGTTGGCCAACATTCAGGAAGGGATGCGGGCGGCAATCGATTCGGGAGTGCATCAGGGAGCGGACAGCTTCCATCTGCTGCGCCGGGATCGGAGTCGCTTCGTTGTTTGGGCCAACGAAACCGATGACTCCTCTCGCCTGAAATACGCGCACGCGGGAACGGCTGGTGGGCGCGGTGCGAACGAAAACATAGCCTGGGAACAACGGCAGTTCGAGAACCTTTCTACGATCACTCCAGGAACGGACTTGCGAGCAAAGGGGAAGAAAGGTCTCAATTCCACTGGTTTCAAGTTGCTTGGTCACTACTTTCTCATGCCGTGGCCGCGTGCGAATTGCGAACCACTCCAGGGGCAGCAACGACCCCAAAAACCCCAATTCTGCGCTTTCCTGATAATTTGTATGCATTTCCAAGCAGGGCTTCGCCATTCTCAGTCCCAATCCCTGTTCCCCCTGAGAATTCCTGACCGCCAAGCGGCAAATCGATTCACGCAGGGCAACACCCACGAAGCACCCTGCACGGTTCACTAGCCGCCATCTTCTTCGCTATCTAAGAGACCACACATGAACTGCAGCGATAAATCGGGTGAAAGTAGTATTCGCAATCCAGAAGTCCCGTACCGAAGAAGAAACAAAAATGAATGCGTTCCTGAATACTCGTACGGGTACTAACCCGTTGAGGTTCAATGAAATTTACAGCCTGCACCGTGCACCGGTTCGTTTTGTCGCAGTGTTCGTTCGGTTCAGAAAATAAATACAGGTTTTAGAGGATACGATCGTGGAAAATGAAGGTGAATTTTCGGCAGTTGAACTAACGCAGCGGGCTTCTTACGGGCGAAGAGGAAACCCTCATGCGTCAGCGTTTCGGCGCTGGAATCGCGACATGGTGTTTGGCGTGCAGGGATTCCTCGATTTCCTCGAGCGTTCTTCCCTTTGTTTCCGGAACGTAGTAGTACGAAAACAGCCCGGCAGCTATCGCGCACAATCCATAAAACCAGAAGGTCCGGCTGGGTCCCAACTGATCGACCAGCGTCAGAAACGTCAAGGTGACCACAAGGTTGGCGCCCCAATTGAAAGTCGCCGCAACTCCTTCCGCGGAATTGCGGATCTTCAGCGGGTAAATTTCCGAAATCAACAGCCAGAAAATTGGGCCAAGGCTGATCGCAAACGATCCCACATAGGCCATCATGCTGATCACCGCCAGCCAGGCCATTCCCGTCGATTGGTGCGAAACACGGAACACGTATCCCAGCAGGAACAATGTAACCGCCATGCCCGCGATTCCAGTTAGAAGCAGGGGACGGCGGCCCTTCCGATCGATCAGCCACATCGAAAAAATCGTCATCAAAACGTTTACCGCGCCGATTCCGGCGGTTGCCAGAATCGCCCCCGAAGCAGAAGAAATTCCCGCACTCTGGATAATCAGCGGCGCGTAATAGATCACCGTGTTGATGCCGGTTATTTGTTGGAAAATGGCCAAACCGATTCCGACGACGAGAGCGGGCCGAAGCGATGCCGCGAACAGGTCTGAAAAACTTCCGCTCTCCGGCGCCTTCGTGACGGATAGTTCGATCTCTCGAAGTTCCTCTTCAACGTTCGAGGTGCCGCGAATACGCGCCAGCATCCTTCCGGCTTCCTCGCGATCCCCGCGACGCAGCAGCCAGCGCGGACTTTCCGGCAGGAAGATCATTCCGCCACCGAAGATGGCGGCGGGAACCACGGCCAATCCAAACATCCATCGCCAACCCTGAATTCCCGCGAACGCATAATCCACCAGGTAAGCGAGAAGTATTCCAACGGTGATTGCGAGTTGAAAAAGAGAAACCTGCCATCCTCTGGCGTCGGCGGGCGCAACTTCCGAAATATAAACAGGCACTCCGCTGGAGGATAATCCGATGCCAAAGCCAACGATAATGCGACCGACTGCCAGCATCATGGCTGATGAGGCCATCGCGCAGAGGATTGCGCCGACCGCGAAAATAATGGCGGTCGCGATCAGAAGTTTTCGCCTGCCAAAAAGATCCGCCAGGCGCCCTCCGGCCAGTGCGCCAAATGCGGCGCCCGCCAGGACGCCGCTGACGATCACCTCCAGCGCGAATGTGGATAGCGCGAATTCGCTGCGAAAAAACAATTCCGCCCCGGAGATGACGCCGGTGTCATATCCAAAAAGCAGTCCGCCCAGCGCGGCGAAGATCGCTGCAAGGTAAACAAAAGAACGATTGCCCGATTTCGCGGAGTCAGCGTTGCCGTGCAAATCCGCTTCTGTTCTCATTGCGCCGACCTTTCATGACAAAGTCGTGGCTGGGTGGAGGGCCGATATACACCGCTGGGAATACATCTTACAGTTTATTGCTGATTTTTGCTTAAGAAGGCAAGAGCATCCGGCGATTCATGCAACAGCTCCAGGAATACCGCGTTCGTCCAGCCGAATCCGGTAACGTTTTGAGCGTATCCCTCGATGACCGCCGTTTCAGACGACCGGGTCACTACGTTATATTTTTCCCGGATGGTATGATCCCGTCCAAAATTCTCCAAAATCATGGAAAGGAATTGCCGGCTGATCCGGTCCGCATCCGCGGCGTGGCCGTAGCGGCGCAGCCCCTCCACAGCCAGAAGCTCAACCGGAGCCCAGCCATAGGGAAGGTCCCACTGCGCGTGGCTTTCGTTCCGGCTCATAGCCAGTCCGCCCGGGTGCTCGAATAATTTCAGATTGGCCGCGACCGCCTGAGCTTCTTGTTTTGTTGCCAGCCCCGCCCAGAGAGGATAAAAAGTTGTCGCGTAGTCGTAGGCCGAGCGCTTGCCGATTACTGTGTTGTAATCAAAGAAAAGTCCGCGATCGGCATCCCAGAAATATTGGATCATCAGTTTTCTTCGCTTGGCAGCCCTGCTACTCCAACTCCTAGCCTCCTCGGGATGGCCGAGAAGGCTGCTCATCCGTTCCAGGTCCGCTTCCGTTTTGTAGAGCAAACTGTTCAGGCAAACGGGAGCGAAATGATGAGTGGCGGCCCCGAAGGGACCAAATCGGAAGGTCACGTCAAATCCAGACTCCCGCATGCTGCGGTCGCCTTTGTAGTAATCCGCAGGCAATGCCATCCAGGAGGTGGGTGAGCACTCGGAGGCCGCCATGTCGCCCGGTTGCGGTTTACAGGAGAATAGCGGGAAGTGCGGTCCCGGACCAGACTTGGAGGGATAGCTATTGAGGTCATGGACGAGATAGGAACTGTCATGAGCCAGGAAAAAATACGCGGCTCCGAAATAATAATGGCTGGGATCGCCGATAATTTCCGGAACCGGCCCATCGCCGTGGTCGAAATAGCGCGAGAGCCCGGTACCTCCGGCCAGATGAGGTTTCATCGTCCATTGCTGGTAGTCGCGCAGCGCCAGTTGGTAGGCGTGCTCCAGCCATGGTAAGTCGGATTTTCCTTCGGCTGCTTCTGCGTCATACACAGCTAGAATCATGGAACTGAGAAACGGTGGCTGCGAGCGGGTCAGGTAGTAGGTTCGATTGGCATTCAACACGCCGCCGTAGTGTTCGATCTCAAAGAGGAAGTTCTCCACCATTCCCTTGGCCAGTTCCGTGCGATGTTCACGCAGCAGCCCGCGAATGATGAAATAACTGTCCCACCCGTACATTTCGTTAAATTGCCCGCCGGGCACGACGTAAGGATGCTCCAAATACAAAAGTCCGTCATTTTGAATGGTGGCGGGATCAATCTGTCCCGGGCCGGTAATTTTCTTTGGAAGATGCTCGACGCGCACGCGGCAATTCTTTTGCAATGCAGCAACAGCCGGAGGAATGGCCATGTCGGCCGGAAGATACAAGTAAGCTTCTCCGCCGGTCTTGGTGTCTTCCAGGCTTTGGCACTGGTTCATGGCGCGGGTAAGGGTGTCCCACCCGGCGGAAATATAACGCAAGATATCGGCGACTGAGGCTTGAGCGGGTACGAGGCTGGAGGCGGCTGTGGACTGCCCGGGAGCGGCGTTGGTCGACGGAATGGTAGACATCAATAGAGCTCCCTGAGCCAAAATTACGCAGAGCTTTTGAACTTTCCAGTTGGCATGAGACATCTTCAGCCTCGACTGGCCGCCGGAAAAGGCCCGTTACGCTATCGCAATCGATATCCGGCATTAAGCTCACATCGGTAGAATCGAGCCCTATCTTTCGCCACGCTGACGTTACATTCCGCCCAGCTCAAGATGGGGATTGGCCCCAGCGGAAAAATAATGTTTTCTCCATTCAGCTCAGCCTCCACGCTTGGCCCTTCGGCATTCGGCGGCAACGTAAAATTCAAGGACGTGCCCAGAATGATCGGATAGGTCATGCGCACCAGATCAGAGATTTGCGGGCGAAACACTTCCGCCTGAAATAAGAATGTCGCTGTGTCCGACCAATTTCGTACCACCACCTTGATGTAGCGACCTCCCTGTGAGAAGCCGTCATAATCAATTTTCGTGAACGGGCAGGGTCCTGCAATACAGGAAACCCTGGCATTCCGAAAAACACTTCCTTCGCCCGCGTCCAAAGACTCGGAATTGATGGCCGCCTTCCATTTACCGTCCGGCGAACAAGGAGAGCTGTTATCGCAGGGAATGTTGCCAACGTTGCTCACCTGGAAGGTTTTAACACCAGTGCCTATATTCTCTTGCGTGGTGGTTTCTGTGGCATAGCGGATTCGGACGTTGGCGACGGCAATCGGGGGATGATCGGGCTGAACGGTTGGCTGGTCGATGTCTCTGCGAATCGGAACAAGGTGGACAACAATCAATTTGTCACTCACCAGCTCCGTGATATCGACCGGCACATAATCGGGATGAATAAACCGCAGCGTAACCGACTCATTCTGGCCGACGCTGCGAAGAAGCGGCAGAGCAAAATAGCCTGTGAAGTTGGACTTCGTGCTGGCGACTGCCAGGCCGTTGGCCTCGGTTACGTCCACGTCCATGATGGGCGACTGCTTGATCGGATCGGGGTCCTGCTTGATGATCGCGCCCCGCAATACAATCGGACGGCTCTGGTAATTGCGAAAAAAGGAGACCCCAAGAAAAATGGCCACCACGCTCGCCACACCCGCAACGATCGTCCAAACAATAGCCTTCCGCCCATGCAACATCGTCCCACCTGGATAGTTGGATGCGCCCATCATGCCTGACGGCGTCCGAGCTCCACGTTCGGTTCTAGCTCCAATGTGGCGAAAATGCTACGTGTTTTTTGACGATTGTCCCGGTTCAATTGAATTGAAGAGAGTCTATAATCAGCCGATGCATTACCAACGCAACGATATCAGGCATTGGAGCCGTCGCGAAATGTTGCGACGCCTGGCCAGTACGGCGGCGTTCGCTCCATTCGCAAAATGGAATTCTCTATCTGTACCAGCGCTGGATATCTCTGGGAAAAAACCTTCGCATGAGGCGCCTCCCAAACCAAAGATATTCTCCGATCAGGACGAAGCCCTGCTCGATCAACTGGAAGCCGCCAATTTTCGCTATTTTTGGGAGCAAACGAATCCGGAGACCGGGATCGTTCGGGACCGCTGCAATGTCAGAGACTTCGGACCAGAACGACTTGGGAAGTATTGCCGCCACCGGCTTTGGCCTGACCGCCATTTGCATCGGCGAAAAGCGCGGATTTATTACCCATGCCGAAGCGCGGGATCGCGTTTTGAATACTCTGCGCTTCCATTGGAAAAAGCTTCCGAATCATCGCGGCTTTTTCTATCACTGGGCCAATATCAATACCGGAGAGCGGTTGTGGGATTCGGAAGTTTCATCGATCGATACGGCCATCCTTCTTTGCGGCATCCTCACCTGCCGGGAGCATTTCGATCACGCGGAAATTCGAATGCTGGCCTACGACATCTTCAATCGCGTGGATTGGGGTTGGCTGTCGGAAGACACTTCGCTGCTTCCGCATGGGTGGCGGCCGGAAAGCGGCTTCCTGCAGTATCGCTGGGACAACTACAGCGAAATGATGATGATGTATCTGCTGGGGCTTGGTTCCGAGTCCCATCCGCTGCCCACGGCCAGTTGGGATGCCTGGAAGCGCGAGATTTTCGAATACGATGGCATTCGTTATATCGGCTCCTTTGCGCCCCTCTTCGTTCACCAGTATTCCCAGGCCTGGTTCGATTTCCGTGGCAAGCATGACAAATACACGGATTATTTCCGGAATTCAGTGATCGCTACCGATGTGCACCGCCGATTCTGCGTTGATCTGTCCGGCGAATTCCCGGATTACAGCGATGATTTGTGGGGCATTACCGCGTCCGATTCGGCTCGGGGATACGTGGTTTGGGGCGGCCCGCCGCTTACCGGCCCGATTGATGGAACCGTAGTTCCATGCGCGGCCGGAGGTTCGCTGCCGTTCCTGCCCAACCCGGCCATGCGCGTACTGCGCACCGTGAAAGACCGTTACGGAAATCGCGCCTGGTGCCAATACGGATTCGTGGACGCCTTCAACCCGCTCACCAATTGGTACGATCATGACGTCATCGGGATCGATACCGGGATCACCATGGTGATGGTTGAAAACGCCCGCAGCGGATTCGTGTGGGAAACGTTTATGAAAAATCCCGAGGCGCAGCGCGGTATGTTGCGCGCCGGTTTCCAAACGACTCCGGCCCTGCTGTTGCAGGATACCAACCCCGCGTCCTATCCCGCGCCATTTGGAACATTCGATCAGAAGACGGAGTAGCGGAACGGATCAGTGAAGTTCGATAAGCGCCAGCCCTTGAGGAGGTAAATCGATCGTCAGCTGGCCGTGATCGACGCGAACCTTCTCGGGGGCCGGGAGACTTGCCGCATTTCGCAGCGCCTGAATCTGGGCTTGCGTGGGAAAGGGCGGTTTGCCCATTGCCGCGTAGGCGCCCAGGACCGATCCATGCGCTGCATCGAGGCGAGAGATGTGGCTCGGCGATTTCCAGCGGAGCCGCTGAGGTCGATGGTGACTCGTTTGTGCGGACCCGTTTCTCCGGGCAGAAACATATTCCAAACGGCCATGACCACGGTGCCGTCCTCGCGCCGCGTCACCAGCACGGATGGCGAATCTACCGCAATTCGTGTGGTCCCCAGCGTATGAAGCAATTTAAAGGCGTTGAAAGAAGGCTTGGGGATTCCGTCTGCGGCGATTAAGCCGAACCCGCCATAGAACGGCTCTTTCACTACGCCCTGTTCTTCAAACACGTCTGAAAACGCCCAGTAGGACAACATGGAAGACCAGCCCATCGCATTGCCCAATCGTGCTCGGCAAGCCACGGCCCCATAAACTCCGAGTCCGTCACTTCGGGTTCATTCTTGTAGCTCGCGTTGTACTCGCTCCAGATGATGGGCAGATCTTTGCGCTCCGAGGCTTGCACCTGATCGTGGACTTTGCGAATCGCGCGGCATACAAACTGTGTCCTGGGAATCTTTTCATCCGTCCCAAACACATCCTGGCTCAAATCGTTGGCGTAAACGTGGCTGGAAACAAAATCCACGGGCACGCCGTTGTCCACGACGTGGCGAATGAAGCGATCAACCCAGGCGGCCTGCGCCGTTGCCGGCCCGCCAACCCGCAGCCGCTGGTCCACTTGCTTCAGCGTCCTGGCGGTGGAATCGTAAAGTTGTAAATAGGTTTGTTCCCTGGGTTGGCCGGCCCAGAAATCGAGATTCGGTTCGTTCCACACCTCAAAATACCATTTGGAGACTTCATCGATGCCGTAACGATCGATCAAATGGTGCGCGAAATCGCGAAATCAGGTCGTTCCATTTGCTCCAATCTTTCGGCGGAGAAACGTTTGGCTTGTACCAGAAGGATTGAAATGTTGGCTCGGCGGCGAGTTTATTGGGCATGAAGCTGAGTTCGACGAACGGGCGAACATGATTTTCCAGCAGACCGTCGTAGATTTGATCGACGTAGGAAAAATTGTAGACCGGCTTTCCTTGCGCGTCCTCATCATACAATCCGACTTCATCGTGAAAAATTGCGTGAAACCGGATGTACTCGAATCCAGTGGCGTCTTCAACGGCGCGAAGGTCGCGGCGGTAATCGTCGCGCAGCGATAATACAGCGCGGCCGGATCCGAACATTTGTTCCCAGTAATGGGGGAATGGGTGGCTGGGGCCCTGAAGATTCACTGCAATTTTTTCTTCAGACGCTCGTGCCCGCAGGCCGGCGGGCTGCAATAGTACAACACAAATAAGAAAAGGAATGATAGAGACCGGGCAGGGAAGACGGCCGTTCGCTTAACGACGTTCAAGGGTCGGGGCTCCGATACTCGTTGAGCGCGTGATTAAGCTGCTAGCTTGGCGCTGATTCCAATACTAAACGAATCAGCGGTAATGGGCCGCCTGTAATTCAAACATTTCCGCATAGGAACCGCCGCTGCTGAGGAGTTGGTTATGCGCGCCCTGCTCGGCGATCCGTCCGTTTTCGAGTACCAGAATCCGGTCAGACATCCGAACCGTTGAGAAGCGGTGCGAAATCAACACGGACATTTTGCCTTTGGTCAGGTCGGCGAAGCGCTGGAAGACTTCGTGTTCCGAACGCGCGTCCAGTGCCGCAGTGGGCTCGTCAAGGATGAGCAGTTGGGCGTCGCGCAGATAAGCCCGCGCCAGGGCGATCTTCTGCCATTCTCCACCGGAAAGGTCCACGCCGCCTTCAAACCGGCAGCCCAGCATCTGATCGTAGCTGTGGGGCAGCTTGTGCACCACATTCTCGGCCAGGCTCTTGAACGCCGCTGCTCGGATTCGGAACGCATTGTCGCGTTCTTCGATGCGGCCCGTGGCGATGTTATCGCCCACCGTCATGTCATATCTCATGAAATCCTGGAAGATAACGCCGATATTTTTCCAAAGATCGGCCAGGTCATATTCACGCAGGTCTATACCGTCAAGCAGGATTTGGCCCTCGGTCGGGTCATACATGCGAGTCAGCAACTTCACGATGGTCGTCTTGCCGTGCCCGTTGGCTCCGACCAGCGCGATTCGCTCCCCAGGTTCCAGCCGGAAATTAACGTCTTCCAACACTGGCTTGTTCTTTCGGGGATACATCGAAGGAAACATTCCGGAATTCGAATCCCTCCCGAATCGGCCGCGGGCCCGGCAAACCGTTGGGCTTGGAATAAATCTTGGGCCGAACGCTGAAGAATTCAATCAAGTCGGTGAGAAACAGCGCATGATCGGCGATATGTGAGAACGTCGAGAAGACAGCTTGTATATTGGTGCTGGCTCCGGCGATGGCTCCGGCAAGAAAAGTCAACGTGCCGAGAGTCAGCAACGCCCGTGATGGTCAGATAGATGCCGTACGCATAGGTCCCGTAATAGCCAACTGTTCCCAGAACGGCGCCAGAGGCGAACCCGCACATCAGCTTGCGCTCCCGCAATTCCACATTCTGATGATGGATATCGTTTGAGATGGACTGATAACGATCCGCGAAGAACTCTCCAGAGTCCAAATAGCTTATGTTCCTTGGCGCTTTCTTTGCTCGTACCCAGGAACCGCAGATAATCCATTTCGCGGCGCGCCGGCGTCTGGCGACACTCAGGGAGTATCCGAGAAAGGCAAACTTCGTCTCAGCCAGGAATTCCGGCACCACGCAGACGATCAAGGCCAGAAGAATCCAGGGTGAGATCACGCAAATTCCAGCCGCAAGGGTCACCGTGCTGACCACTTGTTGAACCAGCAGGCCGCTCTCCTGAATCATCCCAACGCGATCGGCGCCTTGCACCCGGGCCCGCTCCAGCCGGTCATAGAACTGGGGATCTTCGAAGCTGCTCAGGTCAAGCGTCGCCGCGTGTCGCATGATGCGCATGTTGACATGCCGCGTGTACCGTTCGTTCAAGGCGGTATCACAAAAGTCGACCAGCCGCGCCAAAATAATCATCATGCTGGCGATCGCGAACTCCAGCGCGACCAAGCCCCAGAATCCGACCGGCAAAGGCGTGTGATGCGAAGTCACGATATAGATCGCGTCGATAATCCGCCGGGTTACCATCAGCATCGCCGACCGGCAGCAAAGCCGCCGACAACCGGCAGAACAAGCTGGCGGCCACGACTCCCGGAGCTGCTTCCCAGACCATGTGAAAAATCGGGGGAACATTCCTCAGAGAATTGAAGCGATCATGCCAGTCTTTCTTGGGCATCCAGACCGTGTCGGAACTCGGTGTCTTTTTCTTCGCGATCGTCTTCGTGGTCTTCATATGGGGGTCCGGTTTCGGCCGTCCTTGCTGTGCGCTTGTGTGGCCTCGACGTTCAAAATTCGGTTGCGCCGAGCGTCCTTATTCTAAATACTTGCCAGGATGGGCCTGAGCACGTTGCGTGCCACCGTGAACGGGCCATAAGTTCTTTTGGAATCAGCGGTTTCGAAAGAACCAACTCCTTGGAGCACATGACATTCCGCGCTCACTTCGACAACTTTTACACGAAACGCGGAGCTTCGCCCGAGCAACACGCAGGGAGCGTTTCGGGCACGTTACGGCGATGTACCGATGTGGGGCTTTCGGTAGAACCATTCTTGCGACAATTTCTTTGGCCGCCTGGCGCAAAATCGGATGTTTTTCCGCGCGATGGGACGTCTGCGGAGCTTACGGAGTATAGGCTAGCGCCAATTCGCGAGTCGGACGCCTGTTTCGTACTTTCGGGACTTTCACTCTGATCGATGCGCCGGGGAATGACTGCGCTGCGACTCGGATGGTGCGAATGAAAACTGCGGCGGGGTAGACATCGGCCGCGCCAACGCCTGGCTGGCGACTTCGGGAGCTTTTGGAATTTCGCTTAGCGCGTCTAATACGTCGAAGGCGCCGTTTCGGAAAGACTCGCCCCACTCGTGCAAATCGAACGAGCGTGCGATGACGACGAAAGCAGGGGCCAGATTGCGGCTTCTGGCGAACTCCAAAAGATTCGGCCACGATCCGTCCGGCAGGATCGGGACGGTGAAGACCACCAGAAAATTTCCAGAACCAACGTGCTTGCGAGCGGTTCGGACCGAGGTGGTGCGCGCGGATTTTAAACCTGCCGAGTGCAACGTTATTTGCAGTTCGCCGGCCAGCAAATCATCATCGCAAGCGATTAGTACGCGTGATCGTGATGACGCTGATGGCGTTGCCGGCGCGCGGGTGCCGTTCATGAATTCTCCCGTGGATATCGATTGGTTCAGGCTCGCACGCGTGCGCGCTTCATTCACGTATCGCCGTATAACGCCTTCCCGGTTGAAACTGAGAACGCTGCAATCAGCGGGAGCGTTTGCGGGGAACCTTTGCGCCCTTCTTCCGCGCCTCCGACAGACCGATGGCGATCGCCTGCTTTTCGGTTCTTCACAACTCCGCCTTTGCCGCCTTTTCCCGATCGCAAGGTTCCGTTCTTGCGCCGGCGCATGGCGCTCTTCACCGTCTTGGCCGCAGCCCGTCCGTACCTGGCCATGTGAGCCTCGAGTCTTCGCAGAACAACGCTTAGCGGCTAACAGTAGCAGCGTATTTTTTCAGCGACGATAGAGATACCTCTGTCGACTTTGCGTCTAAAACATGTAGGCCGTTGAGCAGGGTTGGATCCGCGGAGCAGCGGTGCTCGACGGCATGGTTATTTTGTGGACGTAAGCTTACTTCCTCGCCACTCTCAGGTGAATGCTGTATGGAGTAAGAATGAACGGCATGCCTATGATTTACACGAAAATTTCAGAATTCTGAGAAGTAAATGACTGAAACATGCCGCGAACTTGCGTTCACTGGCTCAGTCAGAAGTTTGGGAAGATGCGAATCCTGGTGGTCGACGATCATGAACTGGTGCGACGCGGAATTTGCGCGGTCCTCGCCACCGAGCCGTCTTTAACACTTTGCGGCGAAGCCGTGGATGGGCAGGATGCTGTCGAAAAAACGCAGGTGCTTCACCCCGACATCGTGGTCATGGATGTCAGCATGCCGCGGCTGAACGGGTTGGATGCCACGCGCGAGATTAAACGTCTCCTCCCCAACACTGAGATCGTAATGGTCAGCCAGCATGAAGCTCCAGAAATGGTGCGGCAGGCATTTAACGCGGGAGCGCGCGGATATGTCGTGAAGTCGGCGATTTCGGCCGATCTGCTGGCAGCCATTGCCAATGCCAGCAATCGTGAGCTCTTCGTCACCCACCCGCCGGCTGCCGAAAGTCGAAATCTGGATCTGCAGTCCATCCTGCAGCGCAGCGCCGCATACGAGCAAGCCCTTCGCGAAAGTGAAGAACGCTTCCGCACGGCAATGAACAATCTGGCCGAGGGATTGTACACGCTGGATCTGGAAGGCCGCGTCACGTCCGTCAATGCCTCGGCCGAGAAGATGTTCGGGTGGACCGCGGCGCAACTGCTGGGAAAAAGGATGCATGACGTGATCCATTTCAAGCATCCGGACGGCACGCCGTTTCCTTCGTCTGAATGCCACCTGCTATCAATCGTGGTGAAAGACGGAACCGAACTGCACGAAACCGAAGACGTATTTATCCGCAAAGACGGAAGCATGTTTCCGGTGATCTTCAGCGCCACGCCGATGCGGGTCGGAGGCCGTGCCATTGGCGTCGTGATCAGTTTTCGCGATGACACCAAGCGGCGCGAAACGGAAGAGGCGCTGCGGCAGAGCGAGCGAATCTATCGCGCCATCGGTGAATCCATCGATTACGGCGTTTGGATCCGCGATGCCGACGGCCGCAACATTTACACCAGCCCGGCATTTCTCGACCTGGTCGGGCTCAGCCAGGAACAGTGCGCCGATTTCGGCTGGACGAATATCCTGCACCCGGAAGATGTTCAGCCAACTCTTGATGCGTGGCGAGAAAGCGTGCAGAAAGGCGCGTTGTGGGAGTGTGAGTTTCGAGTCGGGCGGCCGGGCGGACGCTGGCACCACATTCTCGCCCGCGGTGTTCCCATACGAGATGATCAGGGAAAGATTCTGTATTGGGCGGGCATCAATCTCGATATCCAGCATCGCAAGGAAGCGGAGATCGCGCTGGAAGGGCGCATCGCCTATCGCACGGAAGAGCTTCTGAATGCCAGGAACGAGCTCCGCGAGCTTTCCGTGCGGCTCCTCAAAACGCAGGACGAAGAACGCCGGCGCATTGCCCGCGAGCTGCACGACGGCGTCGGGCAGTTACTCGCCGCCATCAACATGAACCTTGCGATTCTTTTTCCGGAAAATCAAAAACTGAGCAAGGAGGCTGGCAGAGCGCTGAAGGAGACCGGCACTCTCGTCGATCAGGCACTCCGTGATATCCGCACGATGTCTTACCTGTTGCACCCTCCGCTCCTGGACGAGATCGGCCTGGGATCGGCCCTGCAGTGGTATGTAAGCGGATTCTCGGAGCGTAGCAACATCGCGGTAAATTTGGACATCACCCCTGACCTCGGCAAGCTGCCTCGCGATGTTGAATTATCACTCTTCCGAATCGTTCAGGAATGCTTGACGAATATTCACCGACACTCCGGCAGTGCGACGGCGGGAGTGCGCATTTACCTCGAGCCCGGAGAAGTCTGCCTTCAGGTGCGCGACGAAGGGAAGGGGATTCCGTCTGATTTACATGAAAAAATTTCTTCCGGAGAAGGCTTCGGATTAGGCATTCGCGGAATCCGCGAACGGTTGAGGCAATTCGGTGGCCGGCTGGACTTGCGATCCGATAAACAGGGGACGGTTGTTGTTGCTGCTTTGCCGGACGGTCCAAGAGAGCGTCCCGAGGAGGAGCCGGTGGCGTCATCAAGCTTGACCGGCACAGCCATGGAAACAAGTTGGCCCTCGGAACAAGCTGATCTGGCGGCCACCATTTTGTGTATTGATGACGAACCCGCCGGAATGTTCGCGCGCAAGCTGCTTCTGGAATCCGCCGGCCATCGCGTCATCGAGGCGCGCTCCGGGGCGGAAGGCATACGCGTGTTTAAATCGCAAAAGGTGGATGCCGTAATTCTCGATTATTGGATGTCCGGAATGAAAGGGACGGAGGTGGCCGGCCAGCTCAAAGAATTGGATCCCAGCGTTCCCATCATTGTTCTCTCGGGATTGCCTGATTTTCCGGGCGAAACGACTGGCGTGATCGATGAATGGCTGCTCAAGGGTAATCATCGTCCCGAGCATCTGCTGGTCACTGTCAAAGCGTTGCTTGAGCGTCGACCGGCATGAATCCTTGCGGGCTACTGTCCTTGCTGTCATCGAATATCTTTTCCATGCAAAACGGTTCGTTGCGCAGTCCTTATTTTTTCGCACATCGGGACGTTCGCGGTTTTGTGGCTGCAGCGTTGGACGGAGAGCACTGTGATGGAGACCGTAGGAATGTCAAAGACCAGATCTCAGTCCCTTCAGTCAGTTGCGGTGCTCTTCGCGCTGACGTGCGGTTTGCCCGCCGGGCTCGCGCGTGCTGCGCTTCCGCCGGACGCGCAGGACTCACAAGCTCCGCTCAAGCAATTAAGCCTGGAGCAGTTGGGCAACGTTGAGGTCACCACGGCTTCGAAAGCTCCGGAACAAGTCTGGAAGACTCCTGCAGCCATCTACGTAATTACGCAGGACGACATTCGGCGCTCCGGCGCCTTGTCCATTCCAGAAGTTCTGCGGCTCGCGCCCGGCGTGGAAGTGGCTCGCATCGATGCCAACAAGTGGTCGATCGGCATCCGCGGATTTGGCAGCCGCTTGTCGCGTTCCGTCCTGGTCATCATTGACGGCCGAAGCGTTTACAACACGCTCGAGGCTGGAACGTACTGGGAAGTTCAGGACACAGTTCTGGAGGATATTGACCGCATCGAGGTGATCCGCGGCCCCGGCGGCACAGTGTGGGGACCCAACGCGGTCAATGGCGTAATCAATATCATCACGAAAAACAGTAAAGACACTCAGGGTGCGATGGTGAGCGCTGCCGCCGGAAGCCTGCAAGGCGGCTATGCGAGTATCCGGTATGGTGGCGGTAATAATCGAGGCCTGAGCTATCGCGTCTACGGAAAAGGTTTCGACCGCGGCCCCGAACATCATTCTGACGATCAAAATTATGATCGCTGGCGCGCCGCCGAGGCGGGCTTTCGCGTGGACTGGGACAAAAATGAGCGCGACACTTTCACGCTGCAAGGGGATGGCTATGACGAAGGGGCCGGCGAAACCGTTAGTCTGACGAATTACACGCCTCCCTACGCGCAAATCGTCACGGGCACGGAACGTCTATCAGGCGGAAATATTCTGGGACGATGGACCAGGGTTTTTCGTGAGGGCGACGATCTCCAGCTCCAGATTTATTATGATCGCACCAATCGATACGAACCGAATTTCGGCGACCTGCGCAATACCTTCGACGTCGATTTTCTGCAGCGATTCTATCTGGGTTCGAGAAACCACATTTCGTGGGGCCTGGGCGCCAGAGCCAGTGAAGGCCACGAACTATCGTACTCCACAGGACTGTTCTTCGATCCCAACATGCGCACCGACCAGCTGTACACGGGATTTCTTCAGGACAACATCACGTTAATTCCCGGCCGCCTGACCTTTGAAGCTGGAACCAAGATCCTGCACACAAACTACACGGGAGTCGATCTGCAACCCAGCGGACGCTTGCTGTGGACCCCCACGGACACGGAAACGTTCTGGGCGGCCGTGACGCGGGCGGTCCGGACCCCCTCCGACGTCGAACGGGATTTTTTTCTCTCAGGTTTCATCGGAGCAGGGCAGAACCCGCAAAACGGCCAGAGCGTGCCCTTCTTCGCGCGATTTAATGCCAATCGCAGCTTTCAGGACGAAAAGCTCAACGGTTATGAATTGGGTTTCCGGCGTCTGGTGAAAAAGTCCCTGTATCTCGATTTGGCGGGATTTTTTAATCAATATTACGACCTCTTCAGTGAGGACATCCTGGGATCGCCGTTTATCGAGAATTCATTCGACGGTATAGCCGTGCCGACGCACCTCCTGATTCCAGCAGAATTCGGCAATGGCCTCGAGGGTTCTACAATCGGCGGAGAAATCGCTCCGCAGTGGAAGCTGACAAGTTTTTGGACGCTAAAAGGATCCTATTCGTTTCTGCACATGGTGATAAAAAAGGGCCCCGGATCGATGGATGTTGGTACGGCCTCCGCCGTTGCGGGGTCCAGCCCTCAGCACCAGGTGGTTGCGCAATCGCAACTGGATCTTCCTAAACATTTTAGCTTCGATTTGACGTATCGCTACGTCAGTTCCTTGCCAGGACTGCGAGTTCCCGCCTATTCCACGGGAGATGCGCGCCTGGCCTGGAATCTGGCGCGGCATTTTGAATTCTCCGTGGTGGGCAGCAATCTGCTTCAACCGGATCACGTTGAGTTCCCGAGCGATCCGGGGCCATCGGTGGCCATTCGAAGAACCGTATACGGAAAGCTTGTCTGGACCAGCAAAGAAAACTGACAGCTGTGACGACCGAACCCAACTCCGTGTCGCCTGGCTTGGCGGGCCGAACGCAAATGTTTCTGCGACGCTGCAGAATTGTGTCTCTGGCGATCCTGGTTGGCGGTGCCGCAGCCACCGCGCTTCCCGAGTTCGCGCAGCAAGGTAAACCGGGTGAGTACGAAGTGAAGGCGGTCTATCTTTATAACTTCGCCAGGTTCGTCAACTGGCCGCAAGGTTCCAACAAGGCTGGCACGTTTACGGTTTGCGTTCTGGGACGCGATCCGTTCGGCCCGATTCTGGACGAAACTCTGGCGGGAGACACAATCGGCGGCAGGAAGCCCATCGCGCGGCGCGTGGCGAGTGTCCACGAAACGGAATGTGAAATTTTATACATCAGCTCCTCGGAGGCGGGGCGCGTCAAGCAGATTCTGGCATCCATTGACAAACCCGGAGTGCTGACGGTCAGCGATCTGCCAGATTTCACATTGGGCGGCGGGATGATCCAATTCGTGCTGCGGGAAAATAAAATTCGATTTGAAGTGAATGTCCGGGCAGCGGAGAAGGCTGGGTTGAACATCAGCTCTCAATTGCTCAAGGTTGCCGCGGCGGTAAGGAACGCGTCTTCCGGAGAAAACCCAGGCAAATGATGAAGTTCCGCAATTCACTCTCCCGGAAGCTCACCGCCATGAACATGCTGGTCAGCGGCGGGGCGCTTTTGCTGGCGTCGGCGGCGCTGTTTGCCTCCGATCTGATCACGTTCCGCGCGAATCTGGTGGCCAATATGTCGACCGAAGCGCAGATCATTGGCGCGAACTCGGTTTCTCCGCTGGTCTTCAACGATGCGCATTCCGCGGAGACCACTTTATCGGCATTGCGCGCCTCCCAACATATTACTTATGCGGGAGTCTATACGGCCAAGGGTGATTTCCTTGCCGGCTACTGGCGCGATGGTGGCTCCCTGGCGGTTTCTCTGCCGCCGCCCGGCGAGGAGCAGCCCCAATCCTCTTACTTCGGCAAAGGTCAGTTTGAGCTGGTCCAGAAAATCGTTTTTCAGGGAAAGCCGGTTGGTTTTGTCCTGATTCGTTCCGATCTCGGCGCCATCAATGATCGTTTTAGAACGTATGGCCTTATTTTGCTGAGCGTCCTGGCTGCATCGCTCGTCGCCGCCCTGACCCTGTCACGAATTTTCCAACGTGGCATCTCGCAACCCATCGTTCGTCTGGCAGATACCGCGAGGAGTGTGTCGCGTCAGAAAGACTATTCGGTTCGCGTGAAGAAGCCGACTGACCGCGATGAAGTCGCGCTGCTGGTCGATGCCTTCAACGAAATGCTGCTGGAGATTCAGAAGCGCGATTCGGCGCTTCAAGAGAGCGAGCAGCAATTCAGGTCCCTGGCCGATTCAATCCCTCAGATGGCCTGGATGGGAGACGCCGACGGCAATTTGTTCTGGTACAACCAGCGTTGGTATGAATATACCGGAGCAACTCCGGAACAGATGGCTGGATGGGGCTGGCAGACGGTGCACGATCCCGAAAAGCTTGCCGACGTCCTGGCGAAATGGTCGGGCGCGCTGTCGGAGGGAAATCCGTTCGAAATGATTTTCCCATTGCGTAGAGCGGACGGATTGTTTCGCCAGTTTTTGACTCGCGCGCTTCCTCTGAGGGACGCCCGCGGCAACGTGGTGCGCTGGTTTGGCACCAACACGGATATCACCGAACAGCTGCGATCCGAAGAAGCCCTTCGCCAGACCGAAAAACTGGCGGCTACCGGGCGTCTGGCCGCCAGCATCGCGCACGAAATTAATAACCCGCTGGAAGCCGTGATCAACCTTGTCTACCTCGCGCGCAGGCAGCCTTTCAACGTGGAAAAATATCTTCAGCTGGCGGATCACGAACTCGATCGGATCGCCCAAATCACCAAAAATACCTTGGGATTTTATCGTGACAGCGCCTCGCCCTCTCGCGTCAATATTTCCGAAGTTCTGGAGGAAGTTTTGGCGCTGTTCGCCAGAAAACTTCAATTCAAAAGAATTTCCCTGACCTGCGATTATGGACAAGCGATTGAGATCTTCGGATATCCTGGTGAAATACGCCAGATTTTCGCAAACCTGATTGCCAACGCGATCGAGGCGCTCCCGGAGGATGGCATCTTTCTCGAATTCGGGCGACGACAATCGCGTCCATGGTTGGAAACCGGGAGCGCGGCGTACGCGTCACATTTCTGGATAACGGCACCGGGATTTCTGCCGCGGATCGCAAAAGAATTTTCGAGCCCTTTTACACCACGAAGAAAGATGTCGGAACCGGGCTAGGTCTGTGGCTCACGTTGGGATTGGTGGAAAAACATCACGGCTCGTTGCGCTTGCGGAGCAGTATCGTTCCGGGGAGAACATGGACAGCTTTTTCTGTGTTCTTGCCAGAACATCCCTTGGCGAATTAGAATGCGATTTCGCCCGAAAAAAGGCCCCCACATGGAGATTCGATGCTCACGAAATGGGAAGCTGTAAGCAGCACGACCGTCCCCCTGTTCGGTGGACCAAATTGGTCGCCTAAGCACGGCGAACTCGGCCAACAGCAACAGTCCGGCAGCGAAGGCGACAAGAAGATTAAAATCATCGTGATCGATGATGAATCCCTTATCGCCGAGACCGTGGTGGAGATTTTGAACGGCGAAGGATTTGACGCTATACCCGTTTCTTCCGGATCTTCCGCCATCGACTTGGCGAAAACTGTGCGCCCCGCCATTGTTCTAAGCGACGTTGTTATGCCGGGCATGAACGGGATTGAAACCGGAATCAAAATCCGGGAAATCGTTCCCAACTGCAAGATCATCCTTTTCTCCGGTCAGGCCGCCACGGTGGACTTGCTGGAAAGGGCACGGGAGCAAGGCCATCGCTTCGATATTCTGGCCAAGCCCATCAAGCCAGAACATCTGATCAGCGTAATTCGCTCCAGCCTGCCCGCGCATTAGCTTTCGGTAAGGCCATTCCGATTTTCACGGCGGCTTGATCCCCATCCAGGATTTCTACACCTTTGTCGGGGCCGGATATACCGCAAACGCTGTATACTCACCCGGCTATTGGTGGGTTATAAATCCGGTCCTGTGCAGTTCCACAGGTTTATTTCCGGGTTAGCGGCGAGCTAGTCGTGGAAGCCTATACAATTCCGATTCAAAATTGCTGCGGCGATTCGATTGTGAATTGAAACTGGAGTCCCTTTGGCTAAACGCTCAAGAACTGTCGAAATCGAAGTGCCTTTGAACGGCGAGCCACCGATGATCTCGCTGCCCAAGGCTCAGACTGGAATCAGCGGACTGGACGAAATCAGCGGTGGCGGATTGCCGCGCGGGCGCACGACCATCGTTTGCGGAGGTCCCGGTTGCGGCAAGACCATGCTGGGAATGGAATTCCTCATCCGTGGCGCGCAGGAGTTCGACGAGCCGGGCGTGCTGGTGGCCTTCGAAGAGACGCCCCAGGAAATGGAACGCAACGTCGCGTCTCTGGGATTCAATCTCAAAAATCTGGTGGACCGCAAAAAACTATTTCTTGATTACGTTTATGTGGAGCCCAGTGAGATTCAGGAGACCGGAGACTACGACCTGAAAGGGCTGTTCATCCGGCTGCAGCACGCGGTGGATACGGTAGGCGCCAAGCGCGTTTGCCTGGACACGCTGGAGGCGCTGTTCTCCGGCTTCTCGAATGAAGGCGTGTTGCGCGCGGAATTGCGCCGGTTATTTCGCTGGCTGAAGGACCGCAACCTGACCACCGTAATCACCGCCGAAAAAGGTGAAAAGACCCTGACACGTCACGGCCTGGAAGAATACGTTTCCGATTGCGTTATTTTGCTCGATCATCGCGTTCGCGACCAGATTTCCACGCGGCGTTTGCGCATCGTCAAGTACCGCGGCACCAGCCACGGCGCGGACGAATATCCGTTCCTGATTGACAATCACGGAATCTCGGTTTTGCCGGTCACGTCACTGGAAATGCGCCACGAGGTTTCGGATGATCGCGTGCCAACGGGCATCGCCGATCTGGATGAAATGCTCGGCGGTAGGGGATTCTATCGCGGATCGAGCGTGCTGATCAGCGGAACCGCCGGCAGCGGGAAGACGACCATGTGCGCTTCGTTCGTCGATGCCGCTTGCCGCCGGGGCGAGAGCTGCGTTTATGTCGGTTTCGAGGAGTCGGTGGGTCAAGTAGCGCGAAACATGAGGTCCGTGGGCCTGAACCTCGATCAATGGAAGGACAAGGGTCTGCTGGTTCACGAGGCCTGGCGTCCCAGCCAGTACGGCATCGAAATGCACCTGCTGCGGATTCACAAACTGGTCGAGACGGTCAAGCCGCGGCACGTGGTCATCGACCCCATCACCAATCTGGTCGCCAGCAGCGCCCAAAAAGAAGTCTATTCCATGCTCATGCGCCTGATGGACTATCTGAAGAGCCGCCAAATCACCGCCGTGTTCACCAATCTCACGACCGACGGCGACGAACTCGAGCGGACGGAAATGGGAATTTCATCGCTGACAGACACGTGGATTTTGTGCCGGGACCTGGAACTCAATGGGGAACGAAATCGCTGCGTGTATATTCTGAAATCCCGCGGAATGTCGCACTCCAATCAGGTGCGCGAATTCATCATGAGCGGCGATGGCATTCGCCTGGTGCCGCCGTATATCGGGGCCGGCCAGGTGCTCACGGGATCTTCGCGCGTGGCGCAGGAAGCCAGGGAAAAGGCCGATACCTTGGTGCGCTCCCAGGAGATCGAGAAGCGGCAGGAAGCGCTGGAACGAAAACGCTGCGCCCTGGAAGCGCAGATCAAAGTGTTGCAGACGGAATTTAGCGCCGAGGAGCTGGAGTTGGAGCGGATCATCAGTCAACAGCAGTCCCGCGAACATCAGTTGCAGCTCGAACGTGACGATATGAATCGCGTTCGATCGGGCAAGGCGCGAATTGCTGCGAACCCGGGAGAGTCGAAATGAAGAAAAAAACAAAAGTGAACGGAAAGGCCGCCGCGGATCATGCGCCTGTGTTGCAGTTGCGATTGTACGTCGCCGGGCAAACGCCTAAGTCCCTGGCGGCGCTGTCCAATCTCAAGCGGATTTGCGGGGAACATCTGGAAGGCGCCTACGAACTCGAAGTGATCGATCTGGTTAAGAATCCGCAACTGGCGCAGGGAGATCAGATCCTGGCGATCCCCACGCTGGTGCGCAATCTGCCCGTGCCGATTCGCAAGATTATTGGAGACCTGTCGAATGTGGACCGCGTTATCGTTGGTCTGGACCTCCGCGGTCCGGATCAACAGCCGGGCAAGAAAACGTCGGTGAATGATAAATCGTTCGGAGCGAAATCGTGAAGCGTCCATCCCGGAAAAAAACCGCTCGCGCGGCGCGGAAAAGCCCGCGCGGCCGGAAAATGTATTCGCTACGCCTGTACATCACCGGACAGACCCCACGCTCGGCGGCATCGGTCCGCAATCTCCGCGAAGTATGCGACGAATTTTTAGAGGGCCAATTTGAATTGCAGGTGATCGACCTGTACCAACGGCCGGACTTGGCAAGGGAAGCGCAAGTGGTTGCCGCGCCCACGCTGATCAAGAAACTTCCGCTTCCCCTAAGGAGGCTGGTCGGCGATCTATCGAACAAGAATGAAGTGCTGTTGGGCCTGGACATCAAGGAGTAGCAATGCCGGAGAAACGACGCGCCAAGCCGCCTAAACCGGTGACCGCTAAATCAGCCGCGCACGTAATCAGGAAATTGCGCGCGCGCGTGCAGGAGTTGGAAGAAACGTTCATGGCAATTCAGCGTGGCCAGGTGGACGCGGTGGTCGTGAACGGCGTCAGTGGCGATCAGGTCTTTACCCTGCAGGGGGCCGAACATCCCTACCGCGTGATGGTCGAAACCATGAACGAGGGTGCGGCGACGCTCGATGAGAGCGGCACGGTTCTGTACGCCAATTCCGGTTTTGCCGTGATTCTCGGCGTTGCAATCGAGAACGTCATTGGAAGTCCTCTTCAGGCGCACCTGAATGTCCGAGAACATGCCAACCTAAAATCACTAATCGAGGATGGCCTGGTGAAAGAATCCCGCGGCGAAGTCAGTCTGGCAGCTTCCGATGGCCAGCGGCGCTTGGTGCGCCTTTCCTTGAGTCCCGTGCATGACCTGGGAGTCCGCACCATTTGCGTAATCGCCACCGATATGACCGAGCTTTCCGGGGCCAACGAAGCTTTGAAAGCCAGCGAAGAAACGCTCAGAAATCTCTCCGGACGCCTGCTGCGGCTGCAGGACGAGGAGCGCCGCAGGATTTCCCGCGATCTACATGATGTGACCGGACAGAAGCTGGCACTTTTATCGATGGATCTTTCCAGCGCGGTCAAGCAGAAAGACATCGCGAAGAATGAAGAGCTGAGTCGCCTCCTACTTGAATCCATTGGGCTGTCCAACGATGTAAACAAGGAGATTCGCACGCTGTCCTACCTGCTGCATCCGCCGCTGCTGGATGAACTGGGCTTGTCATCCGCCGTCGAATGGTTTTCCCAGGGCTTTGAGAACCGCACCGGCATTCGCGTAGGAGTGGACATTCCCGGAAGCTTTGCCCGGCTGGCGCCGGACGCCGAAGTCGCGCTCTTCCGGATCGTTCAGGAAAGCCTGGCTAACGTGCATCGCTACTCGGGAAGCGCCACCGCCTATGTTCGCGCGCGTTCCGACCGCGGCGAAGTGCGTCTGGAAATTGGCGACTTTGGCAAGGGCATGGGCAAAGAATCGCCGACGACGGAACGCGCGTCGTTGGCGCCTCTGGGCGTCGGGATTCAAGGAATGAGGGAACGCGTGCGGCAGCTTTCCGGAACGTTGGAGATCACCACCAAGCAGGGCAAGGGAACCGTGGTGACGGCCATTCTTCCGATCAGCAGTTCCCGGATCGAAGTGCGCGATGAACTACAGGACGCTGGAATCCAGGAGGTCGAGCACCTCGCTTCGGAGGAACATCTTGCGCCGCGCGAGGGCTGGCCCAAACGCATCCTGATTGCCGATGACCATGACGTGCTTCGCCGCGGAATCCGCACCATGCTGGAAAGCGATCCCGATCTGGAAGTTTGCGGGGAGGCCGTGGATGGCAAGGACGCCCTGGACAAGACGCTGGCTCAGGCGCCCGACCTCATCATACTGGACATCAATATGCCGGTGATGAATGGGCTGGATGTGCTGCGGCAGATCGTTCGCCACCGGCCAAAAACAAAAATTCTGGCGTTTTCGGTTCACGATTCAAAACAGATCGTCGAAGAAATCCTGGCCGCCGGCGCCCACAGTTACCTCTCCAAGGCTACCGCGGGGCAGCATCTGGTACATGAGGTGCGCTTGCTTCTGAACGGCCGGGTTCGGGCCGAAATGGCATGAGGGCAAGCCGTGTCACGAACCATTCCAGTTTCTGATTCCAACCTTTCCGATCTCACATCCGCGCACCGTTAGTGCCCAATCTTTTTCCTACTGTGTATCCTGTATTGCGATTCTCCTGCCACATAGTACGATAGCGTACATAGGTGCTCTCCAGCGGCGGCTGTCACCTAAGGAGGGCCCCCGGTGCTCAAGCGAATTTTTATAGTGGATGACAGTAAAATTGTGCGTCAGTTAATCCGAACCTACCTGGAAAACCAACTCGACTACATCGTGTGTTCGGAAGCGGTGGATGGCCTGGATGCAATTCAGCGTGCCAAGGAATTGAACCCTGATCTGGTCGTGCTGGACTTGTCCATGCCCAAAATCAATGGCCTGGAAGCCGCAGCGGTCCTGCACGTGATGTTTCCGAAAATGCCCCTTATTCTCTACACGCTGCACAAGGACATCGTTCCGGACGCGCGTGCGAAAAGCGTGGGGATTCGCTCGGTAGTTTCCAAGACCGAACCGGTTGATGTATTGCTCCTGGAGATCCTGAATTTTGTCGGCGTTGCGAAAGCCGTCGCCGCGCCCGGAAACTGATGCTCACGGCTGCGGCTGTGATTTTTTGCGGCTCCGAAATATCCGAGTGGCAGTTGCGGGACGTACTGAGGCGGCAGGTGGGGAACTTCGCAGCGAGATAACCCCCAATCTACGGCGCTTTGGCAATCCACCATAAAACCTTGGCGATAATTCTCCAGTTGTTCTTGCGATCCATGGTGATGGAGCCATACTCGCGATTTTCCGGATGCAGCACTTCGGTGTGGTCGTAGCGGCGGAAGCGAGAGACGGTCAGCCCTCTATCCTTGTGCCAGGCAATCACGATCTTTCCGTCCAGCTGGGCGCGGTCGGTCTGTGAGGAATCCACAATTAGAATATAGTTCGCGCAGATCAGCGGGTTCATGGAATCGCCGCGCACTCTCAGGCTGTAAGTGGAAGTGGGATTCGGGCACCACTCCTTGGGAGCGGCGATAATGCTTTCAATCGGGGCCTCGTGGAGAATCGGCATTTTGTCGCCTTTTTCCCCGTTGGTTGCCGCCACCAGTTTCAACAAAGGAATTGCCACGATCTGCGTCTTCTCCACCTTTTTGCCGCTGCCACCGGCGTGAACGATTTCGAAACCCTGAGCGTTGTTGCGCCGCGCCCGGTTCTGCAGCTTGGGCAGGACGCGCATCAAATCCTCGCTGCGAAGGCCCGCGCGTCCCCAGAAGAACCAGCAATCCGGATCCCCTGCGATATTGCCAAGCTCGATGTAACTGTGGGAAGGCGGTTCCTGAGCGCCGCGCTCCCATCGTGATACACCCATCGCGGAAGCATGGACCTCATGTCCGAAAGCCGTCTGGCTCAGAACCAGCCGTTGGCGGAGCTGGGCAATCATGGCGGCCCACTCCGGTTTGTTTGGGGGTTTCGTCTTGGTGAGTTTCCTGCGCATCGCTAACGGTCCCACTGCCTTCTATCACCCAATTTATCAGATTTTAAAATACCTTCCAGGCACTAGTGTACGCTTCCGTACGAAAGATTTCAAAGGTTCACAGGCCTAGGTAGTGGGGCTAATGCTGTGTTGCAAGTCCCGAAGGGACGAACTAACGTAGCCCACCGCATCAGCGGTGGGAATTCGTACCAATTCCGAGCCGAAAACCCCGCCAGGGGTGACACCTGATTGGCCAAGCGTGATGAAGGTAGTTCTCCAGGTAGGCCCGTTGTATCGCCCCGCCGGGGCTTTCTTGATTCTCTCGCTCGATTCCCACAGCTTCCGCTGTGGGCTACGTTGTGTTGTGCCTGCGGCACTTTTCGGCAACACAGAAGTAGCCCACTACCCAGGCCTGTTCTGCCTGGTTAACATTTATAGCTAGTATCCCGCGTTAATGTGGCGTACTGTGGGAACGTCTCATTGGTTTCCTCCGCAGCCTCGCTCTCTGCGGTTTCTGCCACAATTTGACAACTTGCGTGGTTATGGGGTGCTGGAATGGCTGGCAACGCCCAAATTCGTGATCTCAATACGGGTGTCGTCTCGGCGTCCGTCAATGGCGGCCGCCAGACGATTCAGAACAAGATTCTGCTCGGACTTCCGCGCAAAGAACGAGCCCTGGTGCTGGCCAAATCGGAATTCGTGGAGCTTCCGGCAAAAACGATTTTGAACGAGATGGGCGAAACGATCGAATATTGCTACTTTCCCCACGGCGGAGTGATCTCCATCATCCGGCTCATGAAGGATCGCAAGAGCGTCGAAGTCGGGTTGGCGGGCCTCGAGGGCTTCGTGGGATTACCCTTGATCGTTGGCTATACCAGCAGTCCCACGCGAGCGATCGTTCAGATCGCGGCCAGCGGTTACCGGATGCGAGCCGCGGATGTCAAAAAAGTGCTGCGAAATTGTCCCAACCTCATGGAAAGTCTGCAGCGTTATTCGCAGGAACTGTCGATTCAAGCCATCCAGATTGCGGCCTGCAATCGTCTTCATGAGGTCGACCAGCGATTGGCCCGCTGGCTGTTGATGAGCCAGGATCGCGTCGGTGCATCCACTTTTTCTTTAACCCAGGAATTCATTTCGCATATGCTCGGAACCCGGCGCGCCAGCGTTACGGTGGCCGCCGGCATCCTGCAAGAACGAGGGCTCATCAAGTACACTCGCGGGCTGGTGAACATCAGGGACCGGGCCGGCCTGGAGGCCGCATCATGCGAGTGCTATGAAGGAATCAATCAACAGATCGGCCGGTGGCGCAAGGACTCACGCTAATCTTTGTACGCTACCGTACAGAATACTGTGTAGGCGCCCGCGCGGTATAGCGTTCCATTTTCTTGGCAACCCCCTAAATTAATTCCCGTAGAAGTGGTAAAATACCGATCCAGCCTAAAAGGCCCTCCCCAATGGAGAAATCCGCATGAAAAAACGGATCAAATCGAAGACCACCCGGCCCGGTACCGTCGAAAAGATCATAAAGTCGCCCTATCCCCAGGAGCCGGAAAAGGCGGAAATCGCAGTGGAAGGCGCTGATCACTTGTACCGGGAAATTCGCATTGAGAACGCGCTGGAAGATGACAAGGGCAAGAAAGTAAAGCTGAAGGTCGGCGCGCAGGTGGACGTCACAGTCGAAGCCGATCCGGAAGACACGGTGCCGTCCGCTAACTAATCCAGGCTATGCGTCGGTGTGGCCGCGCGCGGCTATTCTTTCCAAACAGGTGTCATTCCACACGATAAATAAGCTGGTAGCGCTTATAGCTTGAAATCTTGTGGCAGTGCGGGCACTCCAGAGCAATCCCTGCTTTAGGAATCTCAGGTTTGTCTCCGAGGGAATAGAAGGGATCTAGCGTGTGGAGTTTCTGGCTAGGGTCCACCTCACTATGCGTAAATTCCTGATCGCACTCGGGACAACCGAGAACCCATCGGGGCAATTTTATTGATCCTTCCGATCTCCTCGACAATTGCCCGAGGGGCCTAAGGCACCGAACACTCGCCAACCATACGACCATAGGCCTGCAGGCCGGACAATACTCGAAATAGTGTAAATTCGCGGCGTCGCGCAAAGGCATGTACCATCGGAGATTCGGCCATAAACCGCGATCGCGGAGTACAACACGGTATTGCGGCCACCAAGGCGGGCGTGTAGATTTTCTTTGGTTCAAACTTGCGGATGTACGCTTGCGCATGCAAGAAGAACTCGGGTTCAACGCCAGAAATTACACCATGAAAACATTCAATTGTGTTTGCGGAGAATTGATTTTTTTTGAGAACGTCTCCTGCGTTGTCTGCGGAAGGGAATTGGGTTTCCTGCCGGATGTACTGATCCTGAGCAGCCTGGAACCGGCCGGGGAAGGCGCATTCAAAGCCAGCGGCGCGGGAAGCGGCGCGCCCCTCTACCGGAAGTGCCAGAATTACGCGAAGGAATCGGTGTGCAACTGGATGATTCCGATTCGAACCCAGTCCGCGGGGAATTCGCCGCCGAAAGAGGAGCCGTTTTGCGTGTCCTGCAGGCTCAATCAGACCATACCGGACCTCAGCCGCGAGCGGAACCGCTGGCTCTGGCATCGCATGGAAACCGCCAAGCGCCGCCTGGTATACAGCTTGCTGAATTTCAAGCTTCCCGTGGCCAACAAGATCGACGATCCGCAACAGGGCCTGGCGTTTGCGTTCCTC
The DNA here is from genome assembly GCA_963695945.1 of uncultured Acidobacteriota bacterium. Classification (GTDB taxonomy): domain Bacteria; phylum Acidobacteriota; class Terriglobia; order Acidiferrales; family UBA7541; genus Palsa-360. Next base: position 124,220 of record CAVOIX010000103.1, read on the forward strand.
GAGGATCAGACCAATTCCGATGGCAGTCTTACCCGGGTATTGACGGGGCACGCGGACGGACTCATCACCTTGAATATCGCGGAAGCCGACGATTCCGTGCGCGAAAAAGTCCGCAACGAAATGGGCGAACCTCTGCGCACGCTGCTTGGCCATTTCCGGCACGAGATTGGCCACTACTATTGGGACCGCCTGGTGCGCGGAAGCAGTTCAATCGATGGTTACCGCAGCATTTTTGGAAATGAGGAAGACAACTACGATGAGGCGCTAAAGCGCTATTACGCTACCGGCGCTCCCGATCGCTGGCAGGACAACTCCATCAGCGCCTATGCCACGGCGCATCCATGGGAAGACTGGGCCGAAACCTGGGCCCATTTCATGCATATTCAAGATACGCTGGAGGTGGCCAACGATTTCGGGCTGGTTGGCAAGTCCGTGCGCCTGGACCCCAAGAATGCGGGGCGCAAATCGTGGCTCTCGTCAGGCCAGCTGACGTTTGAGAGTATTATCGGGGCGTGGTCGGAATTGTCGATCGCGCTGAACAGCATTAACCGCGCGATGGGGCTGTCAGACACCTATCCATTCGTGTTGTCGCCGCCGGTTGTGAAGAAACTGAGATTTGTTTTTGAAGTGATTTCCCAGGGTTCCGCCAAGCCAACTGCCGTGCCGGCCGGAACCGCGTAGTTTGGGCGATTCGCACCCTAATCGCGGAATTTCAAGCTTCAGGTGCAGGAAAAAATCGCCACCAGGGGACACAAGGGGAACGCGGCTGTCCACGTCCCGATTCTTGAAGCATTAAGGATTCTCATGCGAGAGTCGCCGTCCCGCTCCCGCGCCGTTACACCGCGGCTCGTCGATCCAGCAGCGCAAAAATAATGACAATGACCAGCAGCAGGCCCAGCCCACCGCTTGGGTAGTAGCCCCAGCCGGTGCTGTAGGGCCACGCGGGCAAACTGCCCAGTAGCGCCAGAACTAAAATAATGATCAGAATTGTCCGCAACATTCCTCTGCCTCCAAGAGATCTGCTTCCATCGCCGGGAAAATGCTAAGCCAACTCTTCAAGGGTCAAGCGGTTGTACTTCTCGGCAAATTTCAATCCAAACGGGTGAACGATGGCAATCGCCAGCTTGGTTCGGTCGTGCTCGGGAGCGTGGACCACTAAAAATCCACAACCTTCCCTTGCCAGCGCGAGGTACTCCGCGATCTTGGCGACGTCCTGGCCGATCTGGATGGGGCTATCGACTTGCTCCTCGCTCTTCTCCAGTTCAGCGATAACGTCATCCCGCTTGTAGTGCTTGACGTCTTCGTCACGGAATCCGCCTGCGATCAGTGCTGACTTGGCTTTCTCCGCGGAAGCGTCATCCGTGAATGCCATCACGATGTACCCGGTGGGACTGAAAACGCCAAAAGATGTCGGGAATTTTGCGCGCGCCGCTTTTGCCATGAGCGTGTCCTTTCTGGCGGGTGCCAAACTGCACTGAATGAACCGTGCCGGAGCCCACATTGATTTTGAGCAAAAAAACGGGAGGCGGGTTGAACCCGCCTCCTCGGATTCTAGTGGTGGTCGTCGTCGTGGTGTTCGTCGTGGTGGTCATCGTCATGACGGCCAAAATAAATTCCAATGTCGAAGCGGCCGTGATCCCAATCCGCTTTGTGGTCCCGGCACCATTGCCGGTCCGCATTCATCCGGTTCACGTCGGCATCCACCTGACGGCTGCGGTCCCCGTGACGGCCGGCGTCGCGATCAATCCGTGAGCGATCCGCCTCCAGCCGCCGATGACAGTCTTCTTTCCAATCGCGATCGGCGCGAGCCGGGCTGCCAAATGCCAGTGCAAGCCCTCCGGCCAACGCTCCGGTTACGATCATTCGACTCCACACTTTGCTGCTGGTCATCGTGCCTCCTGGGGCAGGTTTCGGTGTGCACCGTGCCCGATTCGTGCTGCTCATTTGTTACCACCGTGCCGGGAAGCCAGCCATCAGGTCTAGGCTGTAGTTTGAACCATTTATTCACCGAACGTTTTGCGCCGAGCAATCTGGGAGTTTGCGATTTCGGGCTTCTTCCAATGTAGGCAACGCGGCGATTCGAGGCGGCGGCATCGGAAAACACTTTCAAATTTCTCGTGAAAGTGTCCATCGGGAATGTCCTGTATTCGCAAAAATAAAAAAAGGCGCGCGAATTCGCCTACATTCCCCGTCCTGCGCGTGCGGGAAAAAGTAGAATGGGGCCAGAGGAAAGCCATGTCACCATGGGGAAAAAAACTGTTCTGGATCGCCGGCGTACTGACGCTGGGAATTGTCGCCGCGCTGGTGATCGCTTCCGTGGTGATTTCAAAACGAGCGGGCATCTGGGCGGCGGACTGGATGACGCAGCAATATAACAGCCAGGTGCAGCTGGCCTCGTTCCGCGTCACCATTCCGTTTCCGCTGGTACAGTGCGAAGGCGAGGATCTGGTCCTCCATTTTCAAGGCCGCCAGGATTTGCCGCCGCTCATTGCGGTCAGCCGTTTTACGATGCGGACTTCCTTGTGGGGACTTCTTCGCCGTGCGCGCCGCATCGAGTACCTAAAGCTTGAGGGGCTGCAGATCAACGTTCCGCCGCGCGAGGAGGAAAACGGCGACGGCCCGTTCAAAAGCTTCAGGAAAAAGTTTCGCGCCGTGCGACTGGATCAGATTGTCAGCGAGAATGCCGTCCTCAAGATTCTGACCAATAAGCCCGGAAAAGATCCGCTGGAATTCGACATTCAACACTTGCACCTTACCTCTGTCAACGATCAGGGAGCCCTGAACTTCGTGGCAACTCTTTCCAATCCCAGGCCGCCCGGGCAAATCGTTTCCCATGGAACCTTCGGTCCCTGGAATCCTGATTTCCCCAGCCAGACGCCAGTGTCCGGCGAATATGACTTTGAAAAAGCCGACCTGGGTGTCTTTCCCGGGATCGCCGGAATTCTGAATTCGACGGGACACTACCAGGGCATATTGGAGCAAATCCAGGTGGACGGGAAGACGGACACGCCCGATTTTCGCGTGACCCGCGCCGGACATCCGATGGACCTCGCTACGACTTTTCACGCCGTAGTGGATGGCACTGACGGCGATACCTACCTGCAACCGGTGGAGGCGCATTTCGGACAGTCTGTATTGCTTGCGCAGGGAAGCGTGGAAGGCAGGAAGGGCACCAAGGGAAAAACAGTAACACTCGAAGTGAGCGCGTCTCGCGCGCGCGTCGAGGATTTACTTCTGCTGTCGGTGTCCGCGTCCCCTTCCATGACCGGACCGATTCGATTGAAGACTAAATTAAGGCTGGCGCCCGGACCTCAGGAGATTCCCGATCGATTGAATCTCGATGGCTCCTTTGACCTGGGTTCCGTGCATTTTACCAGCGGCGCTTTGCAGCAAAAAATCGACAACATGAGCAAACGCAGCGAGGGAAAGCCAAAGGAGATTGTGAATCCTCAGGATCCGGTTGCGGCCGATGATGTAGCCACCGAGATGAGGGGCAACTTCCAACTCGATAAGGGAATTCTATCCCTCTCCACGCTGAACTTCTCAATCCCCGGCGCGAACGTCCAACTGGACGGCACTTATACTCTCGATCACGAGACGATGGACCTTCACGGTAAGGTGCGAATGCAGGCTAAACTTTCCCAAACCACCACGGGCGTCAAGTCAGTGATTCTGAAACTTGCCGACCCGCTATTTTCCAAAGGGGGAAACGGCGCGGTTCTTCCTATCAAAATCACTGGGCCCGTTCAACATCCGCATTATGGATTGGATCTTGGCCGCCATAATGCCGAGACTCGCTAGCGGGCGCCTTTCGGCGCGCATCTTCTTGGTCGTGCGGGCGCCCACCCGTATGACGGCAATACAAAACCTTAGAGGCCCGGAAGCAAAAAACCGCCGTCCACCGTTAGCGTTTGGCCGGTTATGTAGGAACCTCTTTCGGATGCCAGCAGGAGCACGAGTTCCGCCACGTCCGACGGTTGTCCGAGACGTTGAATGGGCTGCTTCTCCAGCACCGATTTTCGTTGTGCGTCATCCTTCCAGTAATGCTCGCTGAGCACGGTTTGAATCAAGCCGGGGGCCACGGCATTCACGCGTACTCCTTTTGACCCCAGTTCCAACGCGTAGGATTGCGTCATCATGAGGAGTGCGGCCTTGGTCATGCTATACAACAGGCTGTGCAGCTGCGGCCGCAGTCCGGCGATCGACGCGATGTTAATAATCGAACCGCTGCCGCGATCGCACATCCCGGGCGCGATGGCTTTGATCAGGCGAAAAGCGCTCTTCACATTGATCTCGATCATTTTATCGAACTGCGATTCCTCGATTTCCAGGCACGGACCGAAAGAAATATTCGTCGCCGCATTGTTCACCAGAATATCGACGGGTCCAAATTCCTGAGCCGTGACCGCGACCATCGTTTCAATTTGCTCCGGGCGGCCGACATGGCACGCGATGGCTCGCACCGATTTCCCGAGTTCCGCTGCAACCTGGTCCAGCGTTTCCTGCTTGCGCCCGCAGATCGTGACGCGCGCGCCTTCGCGCACGAACGCCTCCGCAATCGCCCGGCCAATTCCGCGGCTTGCTCCCGTAACGATTGCCACTTTTCCGTTTAACGCGCCCACCGGTTCACCTCTCGAAGATTATTTCCGCTCTTTGTTGTTGAGGCCGCCATCAAGTCCCGCAAGCCGCATCGCCAGCGCGACGGACCGTGACGGATCGTAGGCCCGGAACATGGCCATTTTTTCGGCTTCGATGGAGCCCTCCGCGTGTACGGCAAGCACCGCCTGATACCCGCCGTACAAGCGCGTGGTCAAATCGCTGATCAGATTCATGACGGCCATGCGCCGGTCCGTGGGCCACGCGCCCGGCAGATATTTTTCCAGCACCGGCCGGATCTCGGATGAATTCCAGTCCATTCCGCCCGGTCCGGTGACCAGAAGTCCCCCGGCGAGGTCCTGCACGGTTTCTATCGCCTTGTGAAACTCGCGCGCGAACGTCCACTTGGCCATGTTGGTGGTGAATACGTCTGGGTAAGTGACGCCGTTTTCCACCCTGCAGCGAAGGGCGGCAAGCTCCGTCAGCCCGCGCACGGTTTCCGCGTACCCGCCGAGCCAAGTCAGCTTATCGCGCACGTGTCCCGCGCGATCGATGCCGTTCGCTTTGGCAATCGCAATGCCCGCGCCAACCATCGCGTCCAGCAGCGGCAATTTGTAACTGACCGCGGTGAAGCGATGAAACTCGACAAATGTCAGAGCCGTCGCGCCGGCCAGATCGGGCCGATCCGTGTAGAACACGCGGTCCCAGGGGATGAAGACATTGTCAAACACCGTCATGGTCTCCACCATCTTGTGTTTCGTGGAGATCGGGCGCGTGTAGGGATCATCCGTGCCGTGCAGGTAGTCCGAAGCGTAGAGGCGAAGACCGGGCGTGGCCACCGGGACCGCGAAGGCCAGCGACCACGGCTCATCGCCCGGGCCCATCGAACGGCTCGGCAGCACGATGACTTCATCCACATAGGGAGTGCAGGAGGTGTGAATCTTTGCGCCGCTAACGACGATGCCATCTGGCCGCTTTTCCACTACGCGCACGTACATGTCAGGGTCGGTCTGTTCGCACGGCCGCTTGCTGCGGTCGCCCTTCACATCGGTTTGCGCCACGGCCAGCGCCAAGTCCTTATCGCGGCAATGGCGGTAGAACGCCTCGACCCGCTGAATGCCGTCCGCATGACCACTGCGACCCAGAACGCGCGTTAGTGCGAACAGGGCATCCGTTCCGATCTCCTTGATCAGCAGCACCAGCGTGGCGCCTTCGGCTGTGCCAGCTTCGATCAGCTTGGAACGCGAAAGCAAATCCTGTGCGCTGCGCGGCACCCGGTAGTAAGCGGAATATTCTTCCGAACCCTCGCGGTGAACGGCCAGCTCGTGAAACTTCGGATCGTGCGCCATTTCAAAATCGATGGCAGCATGCCGAGCCGCGACGCCTAGTTCGGGATGCTCCACAACATCGGATACACGCTGGCCACGGTAGTAGACTTCGCGCGCATCGCGCAAGCCCGCAAAAAATTGGGCAGACGTTCGCAAAGCCATTTCAATGCCTCCAATAGGTGAATGGGAATTCTATGCGATTCCGATGAAGCGCGCTCTTCCTAAAACTTGCAATCCTAATTTTTTGCGGCTGCGCTTTGAAATCCTGTAAAAAGCCGCTTCGACTTGCCATTTCGAGCGAAGCGGGGAATCTCTCTTTGGTGTGGCGCCCAGCACGCGAAAAAGTCTTTGGCGAAAAATCGCGCCTCGGAATCACAAGTCCTATAGTTTTGGCAAGTCGCTAAACCGGCGGCGCAAAACGTATTTTTGAATTTTGCCAGTGGAAGTTTTGGGTAGCTCTTCAAATAAAATCTCGCGTGGCGCCTTGAAGCGCGCAATCCGTCCGCAAACAAATTCGATCAGTTCTTCTTCGGTGGCCGACATGCCTTGCCGCAATACCACAAATGCCACCGGAATTTCGCCCCAGCGCTCGTCCGGACTCCCGACAACCACCGTTTCCAAAACCGCGGGGTGTTCGGCCAATGCTTTTTCCACTTCGACCGAAGCTACATTTTCTCCGCCGGTAATGATGATGTCCTTGGCGCGGTCGCGAAGCTCAATATATCCGTCCGGAAAGCGCACGCCGAGATCGCCCGGTGCGAAACCACCTTCAGCTTCGCGGCGCGCTTGGCCGGCTCATCGTCATAGTAGCCGATTGTCACGTTGTTGCCGCGAATTACGATTTCGCCGAGCGTTTCGCCGTCGGCAGGAACTTCATTTCGCCGCTGCGTCGATCACGCGAATGCGCCGGTCACAATGTTGCCGACGCCTTGCCGCGCGTTCAGTCGCGCTTTTTCGCTTTCCGTCTTCGCTTCCACTCCGGCTGCCAATCGTTGATCACCGACGGACCATAGGTTTCCGTCAATCCGTACAGATGCGTCACTTGCAGATTCAGCGCGGAAAGCCTGGCGAGCAATGCGGGCGTTGGCGGTGCGCCTCCCGTAAACGCATGGACCCGGTGACCGATTTCCCGGCCGGAATCCAGCGGCCTCCGCGATCATCGTCAAGACCGTTGGCGCGGCGCAGAGATGGGTTACGTGTCCGCTGCAAATTGCGATCCAGACGGCTGCCGGGTCGATCTGGCGCTGGCACACGTGAACCGCGCCGGCAGCGGTTACCGCCCAGGTGAAGCACCAGCCGTTGCAATGAAACATGGGCAGCGTCCACAAGTAGGAGCTGTCAAGCCCCAGCCGCGAATGGAATGCCATCGCCAGCGCTTGCAGATAGGCGCCCCGATGCGTGTACATCACGCCTTTCGGCCGGCCCGTGCTTCCGCTGGTATAATTGATCGCCAGCAGCGACATTTCGTCCATCGGCGCGGTGGGCAACGGTTCCGAACGTTTCAACAATTCTTCGTACTCGCTGGACGGGCCATCTGCAAGAATAACCCTGCACCCCCGACGAGCAGGAAAGCGCTTGCGCAGCGTCTGAAAATTCGTGCGTGGCAATCAAGACGCGCGCGCCGGAATTTTCCAGGATATATCCCATTTCCTGCGGCGACAGGCGAATATTGATCGGCACAAGCGCGCATCCGGCCATGGGCACGCCATTGTGCATTTCCAGCATCACGTGGCTGTTCGTGCAAAGCGCCGCGATTCGATCGCCCTGCTGAGTTCCAGCGCCTCGCAGCAGTCCAGCGAGGCGCACGCGACCTCTCTCCAAATTCCCGATACGTAAAACGACGGTCGCCGTCCATGATCGCGGTGCGCTCCGCAAAGATTTCCGCCGCGCGATCGAGGAAATACGCCGGGTTCAGTGGTACCGAGCCGCTCAAAGCCATCGCTTGCTCCAATGAAAGATTGAATTAAATTACCATCAACTGGAGCATTTCATCGGAAATACCGAGGCCATAGCTGTGGCCGAAATTTCGTAGAGCCGTCGCCATCCGCGTTCTACAGATGGAAAAGGAAAAAGATACCCAACACCGTGAGGACAACTCCATACACACGCTCGAGGTTGCTCGATTTCGACCGGATCGCGACTCGCGCGCCGAGATAGGAAAACGGAACGGAGCCAAGTGCAATCAGTCCCGTCACCGTCCAGGAATATGTGTCCAAGGTAGGCATGCACGATCGTCCCTGGAATTGCCAGTACAGCGGATACCGCGAGCGAGCATGCAAAGGATTTCTTGATCGGTTCCCGCAAAAATCGCGGATCAGGCGGAGCGCAGAAGAAATCCCCCGGCATTTGCCAGTAGCCCCGAAATGATTCCTACTCCCGTTGCGATGAGGGCCAGCCGAAGCCGCCAATATGCCGGACGATTTTCCGCTACCATATCCGTTGCGGTCTTCTTTCGACCCCGTTCGTTTGGAAAAAAAAGGAACGACAGGCCGAATCCGAGGACCAGCAGCCAGCTGCGCCTGGAGGCGCTCGGCCGCGCTGTATTCCGCGAGCGCCTCGCGCTGCCTGCGGCGGCCGGACATCAGCAGGCCGGTCCCCAAGTGCAGCAACAGCCTCATGCTGGGCCCGGTGTCCGTCTCCAGGGCGCGGGCGGCGCGACGGAGCCAGCGGTCGCCCTCGTCGAATTCACCGGTCCAGATGAGAGTGCCCGCGAGGTTCACGAGCGCCGGTGAGATGACCGGTTCCGCGCCCCAGCCATGCTGCTCGGCGACGGCTATCGCCTCTTGACACCGCCGCCGGGTCGTCGCGAAGGTCTCGATCTTCGATGCGAAGGCGAGCTCGGCCAGGCAGGCCACTTCGAGGTACGGACGTCCGATCCTTCGCGCAAGATCGGCGCCCTCTCGCAGGTGCCGCTGACTGTCCTGGTTTCCCAACGACCATGCTTCGACGGTTCCGAGATTCACGAGCGCCACCGCGCGCAGGTCGCTGTCGAGTGCGATGTCCTCGTCAGAGCGACCGCTCACCGGCGAGGCGAGGAACCTGACCTGCTCGAGTACCCCCGCGAGGTGGCCGCGCTTCCGCGCCAGTGACAGTTTCAGTGCCGCGATCGCCACTTCGAGGCGGTGCTTGCGGTCCGGCGTCGTCGATGCGATCGAGGCCTCTGCCACGCTCAGGTAGGCGGCAGCCTCGTCCAGGCGTCCCCGGACAAGATCGCAGGTCGCGCGCGCTAGCGGAGCAATACGTACTCGTCGAGCGGCCACATAACA
>CAVOIX010000104.1:0-6998 GCA_963695945.1 uncultured Acidobacteriota bacterium
TTCTTACTCTGGACGTCACCAAGCTGCGCCGCATGGTGGGCATGGTGTTTCAAAAGCCCAACCCATTTCCCAAGTCGATCTACGAAAACGTGGCCTACGGCTTGCGCATCAACGGGCATAAAGGGCGCGCTGGATGATGCTCGTGGAAAAGAGCCTGCGCCGCGCCGCCCTGTGGGATGAAGTAAAGGACAAACTGCACAAATCCGCTTACGCGCTCTCCGGTGGCCAGCAGCAGCGGCTGTGCATCGCCCGCGCGCTGGCAGTCGATCCTGAGGTGCTGCTGCTCGACGAACCGTGCTCCGCGCTGGATCCGGTGGAACACCGCCAAGATTGAAGAACTGCTCTTCGAATTGAAGCCGACCTGCACCCTGGTGATCGTCACGCACAACATGCAGCAGGCGGCCCGCGTCAGCGATTCCACCGCCTTCATGCTGAACGGCGACCTGATCGAGTTCTCGCCGACCCGGACACATGTTTACCACGCCTTCGGATCCCCGCACCGAGGCCTATATTACTGGGCGCTTCGGATGATGCTTTGCGGATATATGATTGCTCCTGTGTGAAACCTCCCGCGGGGTTGATGTAGGCTTCGTTACAGAGAGGACGTAAAGAATGGAACGCCATTTCGAACGGGACCTGGAAGAGCTGAAAGAACGGCTGCTGTGGATGGGCAGCCTTGCGGAACGCGCCGTGCACCAGGCGGTGCACTCGGTGCTGGACGCGGACGAGAAAACTCGCGGGGACCGTGCTGAAGGAAGAGAACGCCATCAATGAGCTGCAGATTGAAATCGACGATCGCGTGGTGCAATTGCTCGCGCTGCAACAGCTGATGGCCGCCGACCTGCGCTTTGTTCTGGCCATTGCGCGCATCAATAACGATCTGGAGCGCATCGGCGACCAGGCGGTGAACATCGCGCACTCCGCGACGCGGATCGTGCGCCACCCGCGCGTGAAACCTTATGTGGATCTGCCGCGAATGGGCGAGCTGGCCGAAAAGATGATGCGCGACAGCCTGGATTCGCTGGTTCGCCGCGACATCGAACTGGCGCGTTCGGTCCTGGCGCGTGACGATCAAGTGGACCAGCTACGCGACCAGATTTTCCGCGAATTGCTCAGTTACATGATGGGCGATTCCTCCGTCGTATTCCCCGCGTTCGAGCTGATCCTGGTTGCCAAAAATCTTGAACGCATCGCGGATCACGCCACGAACGTTGCCGAGGATGTGATTTACATGGTCGCGGGAAGCGACGTGCGCCATCCCGCTGTCGACCGCAACACGGCGTAATATCCGACAGCACAAACTGAAGTCTCTGCAACTCAAACTCGCACCTCGCCGGTTTTTTCCACGAGAAATATCACCTGAATCGTTCATAATGCGCCTGTGTCTCAAACCAACATCAGCCCACTAGCCGCGGGTCAGCCGGATCGCGGCAGCGTGAACCGATTCTTGAAGGACGCGGGCTGGAGAAATTTTACGCGCAGCCCGACGGCGGTCGAATCGAAGTTATCTCTCCCACCGACATCAAAATCATGCCGGAGAAAATTCTGGCACTGCTGGGTCCGTCGGGCTGCGGGAAATCCACGCTGCTGCGAATGCTGACGGGACTTTCGCGCCCTTCGGCCGGAGAAGTGCTGTGGCACGGACAAAAGCTCGGGAACGAGCCACCCAATGTTGGGATTGTGTTTCAGAGCTTCGCGCTTTTTCCGTGGCTCACCGTTCTGCAAAACGTCGAGGCGCCGCTGGAAGCGCGCGGCGTACCACCGCAAGAACGCCGCGAGCGCGCGGAGCGCATTTTGGACGCCGTGGGACTTGACGGGTTTGAGAATGCCTATCCCAAGGAATTATCGGGAGGCATGAAGCAGCGGGTGGGATTCGCGCGGGCGCTGGTCATCGAGCCGGAAGTGCTGTTTATGGACGAACCGTTCTCCGCGCTGGACGTACTGACCGCCGAGAACGCTGCGCGGGGAACTACTGGAGCTGTGGAACGACAAAAAAATTCCCGACGCGCGCGATTTTTATCGTGACCCACAACATCGAGGAGGCCGTGGTGCTGGCCGACCGCGTGATTGTGCTGGCCAGCAACCCGGCGCGAATCCGCGAGGATTTTGAAATTACCCTGGCGCAGCCGCGCAGCAGAAATCGGAGCCGTTCGAGTCCCTGGTCGATCATATTTATCGCGTAATGACGCAGCCTGACATCCAGCATCAGATGCCCGCGGACGTGAAACCGGTTTCCGCTGCTCCCGCAATCGCCACCAATGTGACGCGCTACTTGATGCTTCCGCACGTGCGCGCCGGAGGCATCGCCGGCCTGCTGGAAATTCTGGTGGATCACGGAGGACGCGAGGATCTGCACCGGATCTCGCACCAGCTCATGCTGAGTCCGACGACCTGCTGCCGATCGTGGGCGCCTGCGTTCTTCTTAGTTTCGGGACCGTAGAGCAGGGAGACGCGGAAGTCACCGAACTGGGCCGCCAGTTTGCCGCCGGGGATATCCAGAAGCGCAAACAAATGTTCCGCAAGCCTTGCTCGCGCACGTGCCGCTGCTTCAGCAGATCGACTCCGCCTTGCAAGTCAAAAGCGGACGGCACCATGCTTCTGGACTTTTTTCACGATTTGCTCGACGAGCATTTCAGCGACGACGAGGTGCGCACGCCAACTGGACACGGCGATTCAGTGGGGCCGTTATGCGGAACTCTTCGACTACGATGCCGTGACCGGGCGGCTAACCCGGACCCTGCCGTGACACACCGCGGTCCCCGCCATCCATGAAGAGCGAGCCGATCCTCCATTACCCTTCGATCTTACGCGGAATTTCCGAGCGCGTTCGATGGAGGAGTTCTTTGGTGGCGGATGTTTCCGTATTTGCGGGACTTCTTGCCATTTTATAGCGCTCTTTGCGTCCGCCCGCCTGTGGTTTCACCCTTTGCGCCGGTAGCAAACATTTCTTCGAGTCCCCGCGCGTTGCCGCTGTACGCTGCGTATTCGCTGGTGCGCATCGCCATCGCTTATCTTCTATCGCTGCTCTTTGCCTTGGTTTATGGTCACGCGGCGGCCCAGTCGGAACGTAACGCAAAAATCCTGCTGCCGCTGCTCGACATCCTGCAGTCGATTCCCGTGCTGAGTTTTCTTCCCGGCGTGATGCTGGCGATGGTGGCGCTGTTCCCGCGGCGCCAGCTGGGCCTCGAGCTGGGCTCCATTCTGCTGATCTTCACCGGGCAGGCGTGGAACATCGCTTTCAGCTTTTACGCTTCGCTGAAAGGGATTCCGCGCGAACTGGGACGAGGCCGCGCGCCTCTATCGGTTCAGCAAGTGGCAGCGATTCACCGAGCTGGATCTGCCCTTTGCAGCCATTGGGCTGGTGTGGAACTCGATGATGTCGGTGGCCGGCGGCTGGTTTTTTCTGATGGCCTGCGAAATGTTTGTACTGGGCACGCGGGATTTCCGGTTGCCGGGGCTCGGTTCCTACCTGCAGGTTGCCGCGGGAACCGGCGACATGCGCGCCATCCTTTGGGGACTCGGGGCAATGATCGCGGTGATTGTCCTGCTGGACCAGTTGGTCTGGCGTCCAGCGATCGCCTGGTCGGACAAATTCAAGTTTGAGACGGTGGAGGGCGCCGCGCCGCAGTCCTTCGTGCTCGACCTATTGCGCAGGTCCGGAGCGCTCTCCGCGTTCTATCGTAAGGCAATATATCCGCTGGAGGAGCGCGTCACTCAGGCCTTCGCCGCAAAAAACATGGCGGCACGGCCGGAAGCGCCGCGGTCGGAGACCCGCGCGAATAAGTTGCTTGCATGGGCGCTCGGCGTGGCAGGCGCGGCCGCGATGGCCTGGTTGGCGTATCGCGCGCTGGCCTCCATGGCCCACCTCGGCGGGCAGCAACTGATCTTCCTGGGCCGTGATGCGGCTCTCACCTTTCTTCGCGTGAACGCCTCGCTGGCTCTCGGCGCTCTGTGGGCCGTTCCCGTGGGCGTGTGGATCGGCACAACGCCCCGCGTCGCCCGGCTCGCGCAGCCCGTCGTGCAGATCGCCGCGTCGGTTCCCGCTACGGCGCTTTTCCCCGTGCTGTTGTTGCTCTTGATTCGCGCCGGTGGAGGCATGGGACTGGCCGCAATGGCGCTGATGCTGCTAGGCACGCAATGGTACATCCTCTTCAATGTGATCGCCGGAGCCATGGCCATCCCGACGGATTTGAAGGAAGCGTCCAGCGTCTTTCGATTCAAGCGGTGGGAACGCTGGCGGCGCCTGATCCTGCCGGCTATTTTTCCTTACCTCGTAACGGGGATGCTGACCGCTTCGGGCGGCGCCTGGAACGCCAGCATTGTCGCGGAATATTTCAATTTTCAGGGAAAAACTCTTTCGGTGCGCGGATTGGGCGCGACCATCAGCCGGGCGACGAATGCCGGAAACTTGCCGGTGCTTCTGGCGGCGACCATCGTGATGTCCATCATCGTGGTTACCGTGAACCGCACGGTGTGGCAGAGATTTTATCGCCTGGCGGCGACACGCTTCAAACTGGAGACCTAGGGACTTCACCGCAGCGGTTTCCACGTGTTGGGTTAGGCTCTCTCGGATTTGATCGTGCCGTGGCGAAAGGCCAGGGACTACGAACAATGCGCTTGCGCGGGGTGTCGCGCGAAAGCCTGGCCTATCGCAGTTCCGCGCCTGACCGAAGATTTTGTAGGCATCCAGAAGAGCACCCGATCTTTGCGGCACACCAAAGCGCACAGACAACACTGGCTGTGCTACTTGAACGAATCTGCGCGCAACTGCAGGTCTTTGCGGATCACAAACGATGGTGTTTTCTTGCGGAACGTCAGGCGAATCTTCCTGGAAATACGCCGCCAGCATGGGCGCGCTCTTCAAAGACATGCGCAGCGCGTGGCCAGGCTTCATAGCCTGTATGGATTTCAATACCCAGAATTGCGAGATGCCTCCGATGCAGGCATAGCGGTCCCAGCGGCGCTCGCTGCCACCTGGAAACTCGCCTCTCTTTTCGGAGTGAATCAGCGAGATGATCCCGTCAATCATGGCGCGGGGATTGCGAATGCTGTTAGTTTCGTGGGTGCGGTAGGCCACGGTTTCGGGCTGCAACAGCACCACGCAGGGGCCTTCGGTGCCCACTTTTAGAATCAGATTGAAGTCGTCCAGATGAAATGTGGCCGGCGTGGTTGAACGCAGTCCGCCAATTTCCTCAAATAGCGATCTGCGAACCACGATGCGGCTGTTGGAAAGGTTGACCGGAACATCCTTGGAAAGAAAATCGGCAAACTTCACTGCCCGAATTTCCGATCCGTGCGTTTCCTGCCGTTTGGGTGAGCTTCCATCCTCGAAGTCCAGCATGGAGCCGATGATTAATGGCGGTGAACCGCAGGATAGGACGACGCTCGCGTAAGTTTCCAGGGCATTTGGAAACAGCAGGTCGTCGCTATCCAAAAAGACGAGGTAGTCGCCCCGGGCGTGCGCGGCGGCCGTGTTTCGGGCCACCTCGGGTCCCCGATTCGCCTGCCGGATCACGTGAATTCGGGATCCGAATTTTGCCAGCAACTCCTGCGTTCCGTCGGTCGAACCATCGTCAATTACGAAGACTTCGTAGCCGCTCGGTCTGCGCGAGCACGGACTCGACCGCTTGGCGAACGTGCTGCCCCCGATTGTAAGTCGGAATCAAGACGCTGAAATATGGGCTGGTTTCCGGAGTTTGCATCGAATCAGCCAAGATGGCGGTAACAAAAAGCACCGATCATCTCGCAGACCGGCATAGGGGCCTTGGCGATCACTCGCTTGCAAAGCGCGTACAGGGGAGAGTCATCCGATGCGGAGGAGTCATCCCCGGCCTGCGGCTTCTGCTCGTCATCCTCGCGCAGGGTATAGTCCGTGAGTTTCTCTTCGATGGTGCCCCACCGGCGTTTATAAGAACGAAGCCCCTGGTTATGAAGCGCGGTGCGGCCAAAACTGAATTTTCTCACGCCGCCCGCGCAAGCCTGCCGGATGGTTTCGAGATACAGGATCTGGTTCACGCCGGAAATGGCGCCGTCCGCATTCCCGGAATATTCGGAGATCCATTGGTCTTTGAAAGTCAGGACGATGTGGCAGGCGATGGGCCGGAAGTTCGGTAGGCCAGAATAATCCGCAAATGGTCGGTGCGCAGATTACGCTGAATGGACTCAAAGAAACGGCGGGGCATCGGAGGAAGACTCAGCCGCCGCCTGGTCATGGCCAGCAGGGAATGACATATGGCCATGCCGCCCGGATCAGTGCGCTCCTCGACAACGACACCCGCCCGGCGGGCCTTTTCGGTCTTCTGACGCACCGATTGCTTGTCAAATCTCATGCACAGGGACTCAAAGTCGGCGTCCAGGGCGAGAGCGTGATGTCTGAACAGAGATCGACTTTCGAAAGCCGGCGGTAATGGCCCCTCGTTCAACACCGCGCGGATCACCAGCTTCCTGCTCCTGGTTCTGATGCGTTCTGATTCCAGTTCCGCAGCCAATACATACCAATGCTCCAGACTGTTAACCAAGGGATCGCAGACGGTAGCAAAAGGAACGCTCACCGGCGACTCCCGAGCAGCCAGCTGCTCACCCGGTAAACCGGCAGTCCTGCCAGAATGGGGCCAGACTCGCCCTCGCGCATAACCAGGAAACGCCCTCGAATGTGCCGAAAAGCCTGCTCCACGACCTTCTTCCATTCGGTCGTATGGTAAAGGAACCCAAGGGGTGCCGCGAGACGAATTTATCCCATTCCGCCTCCTGAGCGGGAGCGAGCCAATGCGGCGAACTCGTGGTTCGCGATCTTTGGGTCCCGTCGATGGATCGGATAGATTTACGACACCCAGGGCGGATGGCATTCAGGGCCTTTAATGCGATGCTTCAACTCGGCTTCGCAGCGCTCATTGATTTTACCAAGAATTATGATTTCGTAAGCGTCGGCAGCGAATTGTGCTCAATTCGCCGGGGGCCGTATTGAAACATTTGGCCGATTTTTTGGAACTGCAGGACAT
>CAVOIX010000105.1:0-5443 GCA_963695945.1 uncultured Acidobacteriota bacterium
GACGCATCCGCGATGCGAAGTACGAGTTGATGATGCGCCCCCCAAGCTTTTCGACCACCGGGCGGATCGCATCCAGGCGATTGTGGGGATTGGAAACGAGCGCTTGCCAGCCGCTTTCGTTATAGGCAACCTGGCTCAGAAAAAGTGGCATGACGACCTCCTCGGACGAGCAGATTTTTGATCTGGGAATAGACCGCGGAAATCTACACGAATTTCGCCGATGACAGACCGGGAGCCTTCTCTCCGAAGACTCATGACGCGGAGATATACACCCCGGCCAGTCATTGCGCAAGAAATTTGTAAAACTCGTCTTTCTGCAGTCGGTGGTTATGCGCCTTGCGCGAACATGTTCTTCTCATCCGCAGAAGGTCCGTACATGCCCGGAATCTCGATGTTATTCAGGCGCAGGTAGACGCCGAGTTGCGAGCGATGGTGAACGAGGTGACTCATTACCATGGTGCGCAACACGGCCGCGCGCGGCATGGAGAAAATCTGCTGGCCCTTGAAGGTGAGCGTCCAGGTTTTCATCAAGTCTTCGTCCGTTGCTTTGGAGAGCATCTCGCGGGCTTCAACCACATACTTGTCAAATGCTTCGAGGATCTCCTTGCGGGTCGCGGGCGAAAACGGTTTCTCATTGCCGGTGAAATCCATGCGCTCAAACTTGAGCGTGCCGGTCGCGTAGGAGGGAATTTCCGCGGTGTGCGCGGCCAGCCGTCCGAGCGACATCGACTTCTCGTGCGGCTTATAGTCAAACTTTCCATCGGGAACACGCTCCAACATTTTTCGCGTGTTGGCCATTTCGTGATCAAATTCCGGCAGAAGCGCCTGGGCGATTGACATTTTTGTTCTCCTCAATTTATGAAGTTCCGGGGGCGGCGAGAGCATACCACTAACGCGAAGGCGAATACAAGGCGAAGATTGATCCGATATCTGCCAGCTTCCGCACCGGCGTTCGGCGGGAATTGGCGGAGTCGGTTCTTGGTCAGCGAAGCGAATTACGTGAAGCATACGACGGAACGATGTTGCAGCTCTTCAACTTTGGCCTTGGCCCTACGGTGGTCTTTCTGATACTACTCACCATAGTTGCCGTCAAATTTTCCTCTCCGATAAATTTCCGAACCTTAGCATCGGAAACATGACGGGAAAGGAATACCGATTGGCAGGTTGGCGAACATCGCGGCGCCCGCAGGACAGCTCCTATTACCTTTCTGATCGGTCATCCGCGGAAGTCGCTGCAACGGGCTACCGAGTTGGCGCCGGTGGATCCATAAAAACAGAACTGGGAGCGAATGATCGCATATGAGGACATTCTTGAAATATGCCGGCATCTGCGTACTGGCCTCTATCGTCTTCGTGTCCAGCGCTCAAGCGCGCGACCCTCGAACGATCTATCTGGTGCGCCATGCGGCACAAAGTTTCCGAGGATACCGATGCTCCTCTGAGTGAAGCGGGACGAGAGCGGGCCAAGTGCCTCGCGGCCACGCTCGCCGACGCACAGATCGAACAGATTTTTATTTCGGATTTGCAGCGCACCCAACAAACAGCGGCGCCTCTGGCGGAAAAACTGCATTTGAAGCCGGTGGCCATTCCCATCAGCAAGCCGGAACGGAGTGGTCGCGGCAGTTCGTTCGAGCACGGCGCGTAGCGTGCTTGTGGTCTGGCACGATGCCACGCTTCCAGCCATCCTACGAGCGCTCGGCGCTCCGGAAATCGCTCCGATCGGGCATACCGAATACGACCGTTTTTTTGTTATGACGTTGTCAGGAAAAGGGAAGCCGGGATTCGCCGCGCTGCGGTATTGCGATTGTCAGTAGGACAGGCTTCGGCCTTCCTGGTTTAAATCTCGCCCCGACAGAATCTAAACCAGGCAGGCTACACTTCGCGACGCCTTGTGAAAAGCCTCTCGACGTTACTTCTTCAGAAACGTCCCTTGTTCCAGTTCCTGGTAGGCTTGCTGAAGCTGCTGCTGCGTGTTCATCACGATGGGGCCATACCAGGCCACGGGCTCTTCCAGCGGCTTGCCGGACACCAGCAGAAAGCGCACGCCGTCCTCGCCCGCCTGAACCTCAACCTCGTCGCCGCGGTCGAACAGCACCAGAGAACGATTCTCCGCAGCCGAGGGTGGCGCGGTATCGGCCCAGCCTACGGGCTCGGTGGGGACTGACAGGGGATCGGAAGCGTTGCAGAATTTTCCCGAACCGGCGAAGACGTAGGCAAACGCATGCCGGGTAGTCTCCACGGGCAGCGTCCTTCGCTGGCCAGGTGGCACGGAAACGTCAAGATAAATGGGGTCGGCGGCAACGCCGTCCACGGGCCCGGTCTTGCCCCAGAAATTTCCGCATACCAGGCGAACTTGCGTGCCATCGTCATCCGTGATGTGGGGAATATCTTTCGCTTCGACGCCCTGATAGCGCGGCGGGGTCATCTTGAGCGAACCCGGAAGATTGGCCCACAACTGGAAACCGTGCATGCGTCCGACTTCGTCACCCTTGGGCATTTCCTGGTGAATGATTCCGCTTCCGGCGGTCATCCACTGCACATCGCCCGGAGCGATCGAGCCGCGATTGCCCATGCTGTCACCATGATCGACAGTGCCGGCCAGCACATAGGTAATCGTCTCGATGCCACGGTGCGGATGCCACGGAAAGCCGGCGACATAGTCTTCCGGAACGTCATTGCGAAAATCATCGAGCAGCAGAAACGGGTCGAAGTCCGAAGTATTGCCAAATCCGAAAGCGCGTCGCAAATGCACGCCGGCGCCATCGCGAGTTGGTTTGGATCGAATCAGGCGTTTAACTGGGCGGATAGACATGCGAATGAACTCCCTGCACCGGGAAGTTTACTCTACTGTAGGCTGACCTGCCAACTTCAAGCTGCGGCAGCTAGATGCGGAAGACTTTGCCTTACGCATATTAATGAGTTAAGAAATTTGTAATTGCCCTGAAGGCCTTGCGCCCCTTAGAGCACCCGCAGTTCAATGGTTTGAATAATCGTTAGTGGATTGTTCGGTGGCTGCCGGACGCATGGCATTCGATCGTGAGGGCGGAGAGACGGGAGGCGAAAGTTCGTGATTCGCCCAGCACTCTTCCTTCGGATGTAAGTAGCTTAGATTTCAGCTTGTTAGCACTAGCGAATGGAATGCAATGCCTAGGCCGGATGTACCATTGGTTTTTGAAGCGCCGTTCTCTAAGCTCGATTCAAATCTCCTGTCGGAGATTCTCCCGATCTAGAGCGTGTTGGATCGTGTGCCTACTCAAATTCGAGCCGAGGAGAATTCGTGGAAAAATACATCATCAAGTGGAGTTACATGGCGGGAGTTCTGGCGCTTTCACTGGCCTTCTTGGTTCGCGGAATTGACCTGGTCAACCCCCACCTGAGCTTGATTCGCACCGGAGGCGATAGCATCGGATATCTCGCATTCATGCATGCGGCATTCCTGCTGTTCGTGACCACGATCGCGGCCACTTGCTATGCCTGGTTCAAGGCTCAGAGCGCGCAGGCCTCAGCACCCGAACGCGTATCTGCGAGCCTTCCTGTTGAACAGCAAGCGATGCCCCGAAATGCTGGATTATCCGAATAGTCCAGACGACCGTGGATGTCCGCGGACTTCCCGCTGCCCGTATTCCCGGGAAAACTTTATTTTGAGGTGAGATCCGCTGGCGGGGACAGGTTGCGATTCTTCAGCCACTCCAGGCTGATATTCTGATTTGCCTTGTCGTGCGGGATGGTGTCCAGGTCGGGCATGAAGATTTGCAGCCCGGCCTGCGGAGTCATCCGGGTGTAGCCGTTCACTAGCTGTTCCTGGTAGTTCGCCAGATCGAGGTCGAACCACGCGTCATTCGATAAATCCACCATGATCAGGTCCACGTGACGCATGGTGAGCTTTCCGAAGTCGATGGTGCCGCCATCGAGCTGCAGATAATTGCGCCACTGTTGCACCCGCGTCACGTCTTCCTTGGCGTCTCCGTAGACCTCCTCGACGTCCGGATTCACGATGCGCACGCTGGTCAACTCCCCCCGAATGTGCGGGGGCGGCAAAAGCTTTTGCGTATCCAGAAAAATGTCGTTGCCGGAAACTTCGATGCCGGGGATTCCAGGATGAAAGAGGTTGGCCACCTCAATGTGGAATCCACCCAGCAGACCCTTCAGCGGAATTTTCAGCACGTTAAGTTTGTTCACGTGAATCTGCACGCGGTTGCCGGGAGCAACGCCGATCGTGGCCATCATCTCCACGGGAAGCGGGATCAATTTATGCAGCGTGCCGCGCAGCTTGATCTGGTCGCCGTCGCCCGTCAACGTGATGTTGCGGAAGGGAGCGTTGGCGCTCTCCCCATTCAGAAAATTGGCCAGATCTCCGACGTTGGTGTGGATCACACCGGTTTTTACTTCCAGAACAAACGACTCAGGCTCATCAAAGGAGGGATTGACGTTGCGCGAAGTGCGCACCATCAGCCCGCGGAGCCAGCGCACGTAGACACGAAAACCAGTCGAGCCTTTGCGCAACTTCAGATTGTGCGCGTATACGTTCGTCGGGCCGGACTCGGAAGCGCTGGCTGGCCCCGCAATGATCGGCGATGCGCTTCCAGCCCCAGTTATAACCGCGGAGTCCGCAGGACCCGCGGAATCCGCAGCCGCAGGACCGCGTTTGGGGAAACGGAAATGCCAGATCAACACGATCAACGATATGAGGATTACAAGTCCTCCGACGGTAATCACGCGCGAACGCATTTCTTTACCATACTAAAAAATTGGCGGCTCGGCGACCGGCAGACCGGCAATCTGGCGGTCCCGAGTCTTTGCCTGGGCGGAATCGGCGGCGGAAAATGCCGCATCTTTGTGGTTTTCAAAGATGCGGGTTTAAATGTCAGGGATAGAGCATTGGCCCGGGATAAAAGAAACCGCACCCTCCTCAAATGTCGGGAAGGGTGCGGAATCCAAAAAGCACCAATGGGCTAGCGGTCGATTCCGTTCAAAAACTGAATCGAGT
The DNA here is from genome assembly GCA_963695945.1 of uncultured Acidobacteriota bacterium. Taxonomy (GTDB): domain Bacteria; phylum Acidobacteriota; class Terriglobia; order Acidiferrales; family UBA7541; genus Palsa-360. The sequence goes on from CAVOIX010000105.1 coordinate 4,988, forward strand.
GGAGAATTGAAAGGCCCGCGACCCGTAACGAGGCACGGTGGCAACCGGCGTGCCAAAGGCCGGGTTGAGCGTGGCGTTCCAAACGTTGATGGGATTCCCGCCGCTATCCGACTGCTGTGAAGTGGTGTATTGAACATTGTTCAGCGGGCTCACGCCGCCCGCCCCCCAGCGCAACATCGGCCGCTTCCTGTTCCTCCACCCCGCGGCGCGCGACCTCTATGCCTACTGGGACAACCAGATCCGCGGCTGCGTCGCCCGCCCCCTCCGTGCCCTGGCCGGCACTGACCCCGACGCCTCCGACCTCACCGCCCTCGCTCGGCGAGCTCCTGGTCAAAAGCCCCGACTTCGCCCGGCTCTGGGAACGCTACGACGTCACCACCCGCACCGCCCCGCAGAAGAAGACCTTCCACCACCCCCACGTCGGCACCATCACCCTCCACTTCCAGGGTATGCAAC
>CAVOIX010000106.1:0-6852 GCA_963695945.1 uncultured Acidobacteriota bacterium
ATCGTGTCAAAGAAAAGGATGCAGGGAGCAGCGCGGCGCGCTTTTTTGAAAACTTCGCGCAGGGCGCGCTCCGATTCGCCAAGCCACTTCGAGTACAGCTGCGGGCCATCGATGGCGATGAGCGGAATCTGTTTCTCACCGGAGAGCGATCGAGCCATCGCGGTCTTGCCCGTTCCCGACGGACCGACGAAAAGAATCCCGCGCGGCGGCGTCAGGCCCACCTGATCGTAGATTTCATTGTGCATGTGGGAGTGCTCGACGACGGCATCGAGCAACCGCTTCATATCGGTCAGGCCGCCCAGGTCGCAAAGGTCGCAGTGCTCTTCTCAATGAAAAATTCGCGCGTCGCGCTGGGTTCAACTTCCTTGATGCCGGCCAGAAAATCCGCGCGGGTCACGTGCAGCGCGGAAAGGTCGGCAGGCGGCGCGCCGTCGGTTTCCAGCGGCGCAGTGGCCAGAAATCCGCGCAGGGCGATCATGCCCACTTCCTGGCAAAGCGCTTCCAGATCGGCGCCCACAAATCCATGGGAGTGTTCCGCAATTTCCTGAAGATTGACATCCGCAGCGAGCGGCATGGCGCGCGTATGGATCTTTAGAATCTGCAATCGCGCCTGGGTATTGGGCACGCCGATTTCAATTTCGCGATCGAAGCGGCCAGGGCGGCGCAGCGCCGGATCCAGCACTTCGGGGATGTTGGTTGCGCCAATGACGATCACCTGGCCGCGCGATACGAAGCCGTCCATCAGGCTCAGCAGTTGCGCCACGACGCGCTTTTCCACCTCGCCGGACACTTCGGCGCGCTTGGGAGCCACCGCGTCAATTTCATCGATGAAAAGAATGGAGGGTGCGCGGCGCGCCGCTTCCTCGAAAACCTCGCGTAGCTTCGCTTCGCTCTCCCCGTAGAACTTCCGCATGATTTCCGGACCATTCAGCGGAATGAAGTGCACGCGGCTTTCCGCCGCGACGGCGCGAGCCAGCAAGGTTTTTCCCGTTCCCGGCGGGCCGTACAGCAACACCCCTTTGGGCGCGAAAATTCCCAGGCGCTCAAAGATGCGCGAATGCTTCAGCGGAAGCTCGACCATTTCGCGAACGCGCGCCACTTCCCGTTCAAGGCCGCCAATATCTTCGTAGGACACCGCCGGGGCGCGCGTCGCCGACTGTTCGCCTTCCACGATGCGGATGTCGGTCTTCGCGTTGATCACCACCGGGCCCGAAGGAATCGTGCGCACCACCTGGAAATTTACAGCCTTGGCAAAAGTGGGCACGCGCACGATGCAGCCCTGCGTCACCGGCACTCCGGTAAGATCCTCGACGATCCGCTCCGGCGGAATAATTGCCGGCGCCGCGCCGATCCACATGGGCGAAAGCCGCACGGCGACCGCCTGCGAATGCTCGACAACCGCGACTGTCACCTGCTCCTGCAATCCCACACCGCAATTGCTGCGCGCGGTGCCATCGATCTGCACAAAGCCTTCATGTCGTTCATCGGAAATTTCAGCGCGTGCAACGGAGGGAGTTCCGCCGGTCACTTTCACGACGTCACCGGGATGCGCGCCGATGCGCTGCATGTCCGCGGGAGCCAGCCGCGCGATCCCTCGTCCGACGTCCTCGACGCGCGCCTCCGCCACTCGCAACGTCAGCGTGCCGGCGATGGAGGATGAAGCGAGTTCGGTCACTGCGCCACCTGCAGCCGATTTTGAAGTTCGCTGCTGAATCGAGCAAAGAGTTTGCCGAGTTTCTGCTGTTCGGGATGATGCTCAAGGTCCGCCAGAATTTCCACGCGGGTCGTCTCATTGCCCAGATCGGTGAGCCGGACAGTGCCAAGGTTGGTGTGTTCGAGAGCCCAGCCTTCCCCTTGCGTGGAGGCCACGGCCATACATAACGTGGTGCGATCGCTTTCCCATGGGACAATAATGGCCGTGAGACTGCCGATTCCAATAGCAAGCTGCTCAATCGCACCGGAAACGGTCCGGGGAGAACCAGCGGTCACGAACTCAAAAAGCTTTTCGCTCATGAGAAACTGTGGTACACTGGCCCAGTGATTGAACCAGTTGACGACCAAACTTTAGCATCCGCGCGAAATGCTGTCAAGCGTTTCGCGCATCCTTCCTCCGATGAGTCTAGCCTCATCACGCCTATAAAGAAGACGCGCGTGGCTGAGGAAGTCGCCGATCGCATTCGCGTGCTGATGCTGGACGGTACATTTCCCGCAGGTGAACCGCTGCCCTCGGAGCGCCACCTTGCGGAGCGATTTGGCGTGAGCCGCGGATCGATTCGCGATGCGCTGCGAACGCTGGAAACGATCGGTCTGCTAGAGACGCGCCACGGCCAGGGCACTTTTCCACACGAACTTTCCGTGGACCGCCTGGTGGCTCCGCTCGCCTCAGTGATGGCCTACCGTTCAGACTTGCAGGATGAACTTCTGGATGTGCGGCGCATGTTCGAGCCCGCCGTGGCCCGCGCCGCTGCACAACGCGCGACAGAAGAAGATCTCGTTGGTTTGGATCGTATCCTCGACGCGCAGCGGCAGAAGCTGAAAAAAGGGCAATCGGCGATCGTCGAGGACACGGCGTTTCACGCCATCCTGGCGCGCGCTACCCGCAATCGCGTGGTCATGAGCATCATGGCCACGCTCAATGATTTGCTGGTCGAATCGCGCACGCAATCGCTGAATCAGAAGGGCCGGCCCGCGCGATCCATCGACGGCCACGAAGCGGTAGTCGCTGCGTTGCGCAGCCATGATGCAGACGGAGCCGCAAAAGCCATGTACAACCACATCGATCAGATTGCCAACCTGCAGCTGCATTCGCACAAAGTTACCAATCCTTCCAACAAATAGCCGGAGACTCAGCAAATTTATGGATGAGAGCCTGCGCGGGCAGATCGACTCAAATCTCACGCATCTCGATGCGTTGATTCGCCGCGGTCGCCGCCTTCAGGAAGCGCTAGCGAACACTCCCTCCGACAAACCCTCGCTGGTCGCCAATCGCGCCTGGCAGCAGGATATCGGCGTGGCCATCAATCAATTATCCGGAGGAAGCAAGGCCCACTGGCTGGCGCGGGCGTTCAGCGAAGCTTTTCTTTTGCGGTCGGCATCGGGTCAGGTGATCGAAACCGTTGCACCTGCGGAAATTGTCGAGCGTCTGATTGGCGTTCTGGATCAGGCGGTACTTTCGCTTTCTCGGATGGGCGAGGAATTGAACGCCTCCACCACGCCTGCCGCCGCGCCCCTACCTCGCCGGTTTGAATTCGTTCACAACATTGAACTGCGGCCGGTTCTCGAACAGGCGTATATCGATAGCCGCGATGCGCTGGAGCAACACCAATTCGGATCAGCCCTCCTCCATTCCAGCGGGATCCTCGAAGCCATCGTAACGGACGCATTGGAGTTCAGCGGCCACCGCGCGCTGGCCGATCAATTTGAAGTTCCGGCAGGAAAAATAGTTGATTGGACTTTCGACGATCGGCTTATTGTCGCAGAACGAGCCAAAATTATTCGCGGCGGTTGTGCCCGCCTGCCGGAAATCGCGCGGAGATATCGCGAGATCACCGATCCGGACGGCAATCCGCAGCTGAACATTACCGAGCGCGACGCGAAACGCGCCATGCAGGTGCTGCACGTGGTAATGAAGGACCTGGATCCGGGGAGGTAGGTTCAGTAGCACAGACTTTTTACCCTGAAGAATCGAAGGGCAGTCTGTGGGGGTCTGCCAGCGTGCCAAGAACTCCCGCGCCAGCCAAGATCAAATGGAAATCCGCAGACTGCCCTTCCATTCTTCAGCGTAAAAATCTTCAGGGTAAACAGTCTGTGCCACGTGAGCCTGTTTGCAGCTGCCTACTTCTCGATCTTCGCCAGCAACTCCACGAATTTCTGTTGGCGCTCCGACTGGTCCTGCCCGCCGGCTGATTCCGCCAGTTGCGTCATGTTCATTGAACAGAATTTCGGCCCGCACATCGAGCAGAATTTCGCGTCCTTGTAAAAATCATCCGGCAGCGTTTCATCATGCATGGCCTTCGCCGTCGCCGGATCCAGCGACAACTCGAACTGCTTGTTCCAATCGAAAAGGAAACGCGCATAGGAAAGCGCATCGTCGCGATCGCGCGCGCCAGGACGGTGCCGCGCCACGTCCGCTGCGTGCGCCGCAATCTTGTAGGCAATCACTCCCTGCTTCACGTCTTCCGCGTTCGGCAGGCCCAGGTGCTCCTTCGGCGTCACGTAGCACAACATCGATGCGCCGTGCCAGCCGATCATCGCCGCTCCAATCGCGCTGGTGATGTGGTCGTAGCCCGGCGCGATGTCAATCACCAAAGGCCCCAGCGTGTAAAACGGCGCTTCGTGGCACAGCTCCATTTCTTTTTCCACCTGCAGCTTGATCTGGTCCATCGGCACGTGCCCCGGACCTTCGATCATTACCTGCACGTCGTGCTCCCACGCCTTCTTCGTCAATTCGCCCAGCACTTTCAATTCGGCGAATTGCGCCGCATCACTGGCATCCGCTAAACAGCCTGGGCGCAGTCCATCCCCCAGCGAAAAACTCACATCATGCTTCTTGAAAATCTTGCATATCGCGTCGAAATTCTCGTACAGGAAATTTTCCTTCTTGTGCGTGTTCATCCAGTGCGCCAGGAGCGCTCCGCCACGGCTTACGATCCCCGTGATGCGATTGCGCACCATGGGCACAAATTCGCGCAAAACGCCGGCGTGAATGGTCATGTAATCCACGCCCTGCTCGGCCTGCTCCTCGATCACTTCCAGCATCAGCTCGATGCTGAGATCTTCCGTGCGCTTCACCCGTGACAGCGCTTCGTAGAGCGGCGCCGTGCCATCGGCACCGGCGAATGATCGATGATCGCCTTGCGGATCGTGGGAATGTCGCCGCCCGTGGACAGGTCCATCACCATGTTCACGCCGTCATGCACCGAGTGATGCAGCTTTTTTTAATTCTTCATCGATGTCCGAAGTGGTCGCGGAGTTTCCGATGTTCGAGTTGATCTTGCATTTGAAGGCGATGCCGATGCCCATCGGCTCCAGCGACTTGTGGTGGATGTTCGCGGGAATAATGGCCCGGCCGCGCGCGATTTCGCTACGCACCAGTTCCGGTTCGATCTTTTCGCGCCGCGCGACGAATTCCATCTCTTCGGTGATCACGCCTTGGCGCGCGTAATGCATTTGTGAAACGTTGCGGGTGCCGTTGGCCGCCGCCGTTTCCTTCAATCGCTTCTCAACCCAGGCGTCTCGCACTCCCATCGCTTCCCCCTGAAGAGTCTCCGCTCGCGGAGCTTCTCTCTCTTGTGTCGCCGAATTATCGCACCGCGGCGCGTGCGCGGCAACTCAAGTGGCGCAGGCTTCCGCCTGTGGAAGTTGATTAGAGCGCGATTAATCGTGCCGAAACAAAATTCCACAGGCGGAAGCCTGCGCCACTTGCGGTCGTCACGTTTAGCGAGCCGGGTGGCTGTGCGACTTACGCTGCTCGCTCAAAGTTTCCCCATGTACTCCGCGAGATGATCCAGGGTTTGGCTCCAGCCGATCGGCGCGCCGCGTGTTGCATCCGATTCAAACGCGTAGGTCTGCTGAACCGTGAGTTTGGTTCTGCCTTCCTGTTCAGTGAAGGTCACCGTGGTCATAACGCCCTGGCCGGGCACATCGTGAATGTTTCCGCCGAAGACGAGTCGCTCCGGCTCAACGATCTCGACATAGGCTCCATCGAACGGGTAGTCCTTGCCATCAGGGCCGCGCAACACGAATCGAAAGACGCCGCCTGCGCGAAAATCGATTTCGCACGATGTGACGATAAAACCTTTCGGCCCGATCCAGCGCGATACATGCTCCGCACTGCTCCACGCCTTGAACACAAGTTCCCGGGGAGCGTCGAAGACGCGGGTAATAACCAGTTCCTTGCCGCTGAACTTAACCACAACGTTTTCCTTGCCGACTGCCATCTTCGCGAGATACCATCGAGGCGTGCCATGGTCTGTTTTCCTCCCTCGATCGCTCCATATGTTTTCACCACGTATTCCAGGGCCGCGGCGGACGCGAAGAGCAGCCGCATGGTGACCTCGGTTTTCTCGCCGAGGTCGGCAAACGTGACGGTCGATTGGTGGCCGACCGGTTCTGTGCCCACCTCCGGAATATGTTTGTAAACCAGGCGCTCCGGCTTCACGACTTCCAGAAACACCAGCCGGTTTTGGTAATCCCGGCCGTCGGGCCCATGCATGACCAGCCGCCAGTTTCCGCCCGGCCTTACATCCATCTCCTGGATGGTGGTCGAAAATCCGTTGGGGCCCCACCACTGCGCCAGATGCTGCGGGTCCGTCCAAGCGTTGTAAACGAGTTCGCGCGGAGCGTTGAAGATGCGCGTGAAAATGAGTTCGCGATCGGCGGTGTTCTCCGCGCTCCTAGGTTTTGCGTTGCCTGCGGACATGGCTCTGCTCCTTTTTTTTCAGTTCCTCAAGGTAATCGTCCAGGCGATCGAAGCTTTCATCAAAAAACCGGCGGTAATGCGCCACCCAATCGGAGACGTCCTTTAGAGGACTGGCCTCGAGCCTGCACGGGCGCCACTGCGCTTCCCGGGCCCGCGCGATGAGCCCGGCGCGCTCCAGCACCTTCAAATGTTTCGATACCGCGGGAAGGCTCATGGAGAAGGGCTCCGCCAGTTCGGTAACGGAAACTTCGCCGGATTGCAGGCGCGCAAGAATGGCGCGCCGCGTAGGGTCGGCGAGTGCGGCGAAAGTTGCGTTGAGGCGGTCGTCCGAAGTCGCAGCCATCGTATTTAACCTATAGGTTAAATACGATGGAACGGAAATTCTGTCAAGCCATTTTGGTGGAATTCAGTTCCCTGTATCGGGTCCGAAA
>CAVOIX010000107.1:0-16525 GCA_963695945.1 uncultured Acidobacteriota bacterium
CGGCGTTCCAGGCGATCGACCAGCTCCACCACGCTGTGATGGCGTAGCTGCATGCGCCCGGCAAGTTCACGGATGCTGGAATTGCGGCCGGACGGCAGGCCGCGCAGCGCCAGCATGAGCATATACTGCTGGGGCTCCAGATCCGCGCTGCGCGCGGCCTCTTCGCTGCCATTCAGAAAAAGCCGTATCTGGTGCCGGAACTCCGCAAGAGCGCGGAACTCCGCGGCCGTCATCGTGCCGGTCGACACCGCCATATTATATCGCCCTCCGATATAAATGCCAAGCTGCGAAATCCAGGCTCAAATAAAAATTGTTTTAGTTCATTACAATTTCTTGCGAAATACTTTCTGCGTCTTGGTCACGCCATAGCCGAGCCGTAAATAAAATCCGTGCGCGCGTTCACGAATTACATTGGAACGCACTCCGATGGCTTCCATTCCCCGGTCGCGAGCCCAGGCTTCCCCTCTTCAACCAGTAACTCTTCCACGCCGCAGCCACGATGGCGCGCATCGACCACCAGACCGGTGATTTCCGCGCGAGCGTCCGCCACAAGTGAACGCACCTCGGAAAGCTGAATCCAGCCGATGACCTCTCCACGATGAATTGTGGCGACAAACGCGGCATGCCGCGGATCCCCTCCGATGGAATCCAAGCGTCCTCCGACCTGAACTGCTGAGGAAGCATAGCCGAATTCCTCCGCCAAACGAGCCAAAGCTTCCACATCGTTCTTTTCGGCTGGGCGAACTCCGATCGATTCGAGGTGAACAGCCGGCGTCATATCATCTTCTCGGAATCGAGCAGGATGGTGACCGGCCCGTCATTCACCAGTTCAACCTTCATGTGAGCCTGAAATACGCCGGTCTGAACGGTGACGCCGTTCTCCCGCATCGAGCGGACAAACTCTTCGTAGAGGCGGCTGGCTTCCTCCGGCGGGGCGGCCTGAATGTATGAGGGCCGGCGTCCACCTCGCGTGTCCCCGTACAACGTGAATCGGGACACCACCAGCGCGGAACCGCCGGCATCCAAGCAGAGACAGATTCATTTGCCGGCAGCTGCGTCGGAAAAAATTCTTCAGGTTGGCGATTTTTTCAGCCAGATATGCATGCGGACTCCGGTTTGTCAAGGCGGCCTAACACCCGAGCAGGATCAGCAGACCGGACCGGATCTCTCCGGTGGCCTGCCCGTCCACAGTCACGCGAGCGACGGGAAACACGCTGGATGACAGCGCGCACATAATCCTCCGATCGAGGATTTAACCTGAAGGTCAAATCATAAAGGCAGGCCCATTTTGCCGCGTAAATCCGGGATTGGCGCAAGAATGTCGCGCCGTGATTTTCAACCGGAACAGAAATTAGCCCATCGATGAACTTAGCTAAACGCTGGGGTGATTTATCGATATTTATCCGAGTTCACCGGTCGATTCAATCTCCACGCGCGCGTTTGCGGCGCCGCGGCGCAGGCTGGCAACGTGGACAGAAATGGCTGCTCCGGCCGGCGACGATTATCCGCCGGATGATGGTTTTGCAGCGAAAGCAGGGCTTGCCGTCGCGCTGATACACTCGGTGCCGGAATTGGAACTCCCACGCTTGCCTTCGGAATCGACGTAATCGGAAATCGAGGATCCGCGAGAAAGAATGGCTTCCTCTAGAACGTCGCGAACTGTTCCGATGCAGCAGCAAGAAGTTGTGCTTCTTCAATTTTCGGCGATGCGCGCGGGATGCAAGCGGGCGCGGAAAAAGGCTTCGTCCGCGTAAATATTGCCCACACCGCGTAATACGCTTTGATCCAGCAGCATCGCTTTCACGCCGCGCGTCTTGCGACGCAAAGTTCGGCAAAATTCTTCCGCGCTGATTTCCAGCGGTTCTTTTCCAAGCTGTCCCGTAAGGCCGGCAAGCGGCCTCATCCACGAGGAGCATGCGGCCAAAGCGCCGCGGATCCGTGTAGCGCAGTTCGCGGCCGTCGTCGAGAGCAAAAAGACATGTGTGTGCGGCGCAACCGGTTCGGAGGATTGAAGCACCGTCAGCCGTGCCCGTCATGCCGAGATGAACGATGAGATAAAACCGCGCAGTCGTTGAGCGCCATGTGACGCCACACTTCAAGCGCGATGCAAATGAATTTGCCCATCCGCGTAACAGCGGCGACGCGCATTCCGGGCAAGACGTTCCGCGAATCGTCGCAGGATAGTCCACGAAATCGCGTTTTCCCAAAACGCACTTCCCAGATTGCGCGACCCGGCAATGACAGTCGCAGCCCACGAACAACGGTCTCAACCTCAGGAAGCTCAGGCATAAGAATTCTGTCCCGACCCAAAGTAACAACAAGCTAATTAGCCGACGGACAGGCAGGTAAGAAACGGGAACATTTCGAGGCACAAGCAAATGACTGGCGATCCGAAGCACGGAGCGTTTCACGGGTCACAAGTCACCAGTCACCAATCACTATCTCACGGCAGCGGGAAGTCCGGCGTGGCCACAATCCCCGCCATCGCAGAATCTCCTGATACTCTTCTTCCGTGACCGGAGAAATGATCAGGCGCACATTCTTCAGAAACTTAACCTTGCGCACGGACGGGTTGGTCCGAAGCTCGTCCAGCGGAATCTGGCGCGGCAAGCGTTCCATCGCGCGCAAGTCCGCAACCATCATTTTGGATTCGCGGTCGTGGGGATCCGGATAAGGATCGCGAGTAACTTCGGCGATCGCGTAGAGGGCCCGCTCGGGCGCCGAGTGGTAGCAGAGCACCCGGTCGCCCTTGCGCACCTGCTTCAGCGCGCGAATGGCGTCGGCACGCGTGCCGGCCCCTCTCCACATCTCCTTGCCCTTCACAAACAGCGTATCCCAGTGATAATGGTGAGGATTAACCGAAAAAATCCAATGCCCTCTCTTTGCCGGTGGGCGAATTGTCGTCAAACCGGGTAGCCTCCGAATTATTATGCTGCCATTATTGCTGCGCCGAGATTTCAGTCGGTCGGACACTATACACGGGACCTCGCCCGTTGTGCAAAAATTCATGCATTTCTGGGTTATTCCACCGGGAATAACCCATGATTCCCTCAACCCTATACATTTAGACGCATTGTCGCGGCAGATCCGGACACAAAGAACTTGCAACACCGAGATATCACGCAGAATCTATATGTATTTATTTTGAGCAGCTTAAGTAAGCGCTAGCTCACGCCGGGCGGCCTAGCTCGGTTCGATCCAGAGATCTTCACCCCTGACCTCAATTGCGTATACGTCTTGACGCCAATCGCCGGGTTCATCGGCCAGCTTCCCGGTAGTCACGTCATATTGCCAGCCGTGCCACGGGCAGGTGACGACCGCGCCATGAAGCTCGCCCTGGCCGAGGGGGCCGCCGCGATGCAGGCAGGTATTGTTGATCGCGTAGAACTTGTTTCCTATGTTAGCGATAGCGACTGTAAGGCCATCGACCTGAAATTCGCGGATGAACCCGCGCGGAATCTCATCTTTACGCGCCGCACGCACAAAGGCCATTCGCTAGCTCCTTAACAAGCATACTGAGGTTGCAAGGCACTGCAGCTCGCCGCTTCAGCGGCGAGAGGGCTGCATGCAATCTTGGAATAACCCCACGTCTGAAGACGCGGAAGCTCAAACTCTGGGCGCCGCGTCAGCGTGGCGACGGGGTTTGCGCGACCATGACGTTGCGCTTGAAATCTTCCGCCATGCCCGGGTGCAGCCGGATCTCCGTGGGCCGCTTGGCCAGAGACATCTGGTCAATTTTGTCCTGGAGCTTCAGCAGCGCGTAGATCAAGCCCTCAGGGCGCGGCGGACACCCAATCACATAGACATCCACCGGAACGATTCGATCGACGCCCTGAAGCACGGAATAGGCATTAAATGGCCCTCCCACGCTCGAGCAGGCGCCCATCGAAATGCACCACTTCGGGTCCGGCATCTGGTCCCATACGCGCTTCAGCACCGGCGCCATTTTCAGCGTCACGGTGCCGGCCACAATCATCAGGTCTGATTGCCGCGGCGAGGGGCGAAACACCTCCGCGCCGAACCGCGCAATGTCAAAGCGCGAAGTGGTCGAGGCGATCATCTCGATGGCGCAGCACGCCAGGCCAAAGGTCAGCGGCCAGATGGCGGACTTGCGCGCCCAGTTGAACACGTAGTCCACCGAAGAAATCATGAAGTTCTTTTCGAACCGCTGGTCGAGAACGCCCATGTGTCTCCTCAACTTGCTTTGGAAAGGGGAGTATATCCATCAGTGGTAAGGCGAGTCAAACGCCGGTTGCGCGCCATTGGCTCATTTTGTCCCGTGAACGAGTAAGGCGCCGATCTGGCGAAAAGCGCGGAGTTGAGCGGCGTCCCGAAACCAGCGGCCTGTGTAGGATTCGGGCGGTGGAGTGGGATCGGGAATCTGGCGATGAGACACTAAATCGAATCCGGCGTCGCGGAAGTGCCGTTCCCATTCTTCGGCGCTCAGCAGATGCGCGGGAATGGCGAAGTGCTCGATCCACTGGTGACAATGAAGATTCTCAAGATAGTAGTTAATTAGAATCCAGGCCTTCCCGCCCTCCCGCAGCACGCGAAAAATTTCGCGCAAACCTTTTGCGGGGTCCGGCCAGTAATAGGCCGACTCGATGGAAATCGCCTGCGTGAAAAAATTGGCGTCCCAGGGAATTTCATCGACACTGCCAACCACGAACATGGCATTTTCCACGTTGACATACCCGCGTCGCGCGCGGCGCACCATCTCGTCGGAAATGTCCATGCCGATCACGCGACCTTCCGGCACGCGCTCGGCCAGCAGGCGCACGAGCCAGCCTGCGCCGCTGCCGACGTCGAGAATATTTTCGTCCGAGGCAAGTTTCATCTGGTCGAGGACGGGCAGGACGATGGGGAGATGGTCTTCCTCCATGCCTTCGCCACGGCCGGCTTCGGCCCAACGGTTGAATTCGTCGCGCAGCTTTTCGTTTAATTCGGGTTCGTGCGACATGGTTTTTGTGGAACAGACTTCGGTCTGTTGGTCTGGTTGCTCGGCTGGCGCAATCCTGCCCTACTTGCAGAAAACCCACCGACTTAAGGCTCTGCCGGCGGATTACTTCTCGATCTTCGCCAGCAACTCCACGAATTTCTGTTGGCGCTCCGACTGGTCCTGCCCGCCGGCTGATTCCGCCAGTTGCGTCATGTTCATTGAACAGAATTTCGGCCCGCACATCGAGCAGAATTTCGCGTCCTTGTAAAAATCATCCGGCAGCGTTTCATCATGCATGGCCTTCGCCGTCGCCGGATCCAGCGACAACTCGAACTGCTTGTTCCAATCGAAAAGGAAACGCGCATAGGAAAGCGCATCGTCGCGATCGCGCGCGCCAGGACGGTGCCGCGCCACGTCCGCTGCGTGCGCCGCAATCTTGTAGGCAATCACTCCCTGCTTCACGTCTTCCGCGTTCGGCAGGCCCAGGTGCTCCTTCGGCGTCACGTAGCACAACATCGATGCGCCGTGCCAGCCGATCATCGCCGCTCCAATCGCGCTGGTGATGTGGTCGTAGCCCGGCGCGATGTCAATCACCAAAGGCCCCAGCGTGTAAAACGGCGCTTCGTGGCACAGCTCCATTTCTTTTTCCACCTGCAGCTTGATCTGGTCCATCGGCACGTGCCCCGGACCTTCGATCATTACCTGCACGTCGTGCTCCCACGCCTTCTTCGTCAATTCGCCCAGCACTTTCAATTCGGCGAATTGCGCCGCATCACTGGCATCCGCTAAACAGCCTGGGCGCAGTCCATCCCCCAGCGAAAAACTCACATCATGCTTCTTGAAAATCTTGCATATCGCGTCGAAATTCTCGTACAGGAAATTTTCCTTCTTGTGCGTGTTCATCCAGTGCGCCAGGAGCGCTCCGCCACGGCTTACGATCCCCGTGATGCGATTGCGCACCATGGGCACAAATTCGCGCAAAACGCCGGCGTGAATGGTCATGTAATCCACGCCCTGCTCGGCCTGCTCCTCGATCACTTCCAGCATCAGCTCGATGCTGAGATCTTCCGTGCGCTTCACCCGTGACAGCGCTTCATAGATCGGCACCGTGCCGATCGGCACCGGCGAATGATCGATGATCGCCTTGCGGATCGTGGGAATGTCGCCGCCCGTGGACAGGTCCATCACCGTGTCCGCGCCGTAGTGCACCGAGTGATGCAGCTTTTTTAATTCTTCATCGATGTCCGAAGTGGTCGCGGAGTTTCCGATGTTCGAGTTGATCTTGCATTTGAAGGCGATGCCGATGCCCATCGGCTCCAGCGACTTGTGGTGGATGTTCGCGGGAATAATGGCCCGGCCGCGCGCGATTTCGCTACGCACCAGTTCCGGTTCGATCTTTTCGCGCCGCGCGACGAATTCCATCTCTTCGGTGATCACGCCTTGGCGCGCGTAATGCATTTGTGAAACGTTGCGGGTGCCGTTGGCCGCCGCCGTTTCCTTCAATCGCTTCTCAACCCAGGCGTCTCGCACTCCCATCGCTTCCCCCTGAAGAGTCTCCGCTCGCGGAGCTTCTCTCTCTTGTGTCGCCGAATTATCGCACCGCGGCGCGTGCGCGGCAACTCAAGTGGCGCAGGCACTCTTGGCTGTGCGGGTTTGTAGAACGTCGATGGCGCGTGGGAATGTAGCAGCCGCGAAAATCACACAGCCGGGAGTGGTTGTGCTACCTAAACCGCACGCCGCAACGTAATCAACGTGATTTCTGGCGGGACACCTAAGCGCACCGGGGCGCCAATCGTGCCTAGTCCCCGATTGACATAGATGCTGGACGTCGCAAGTCCGGCATTGGGAGCCAGGGGGACTGCCGATTCCTCAACCGCGCGCGGAGCAGATGGCGCACACAACGGAAGCTTGTACAGCCCGGCGACATACGGCGTCAAGAACTCCGCCGGGCTCCAGCGGTGATCGAGAATTTCCACCTTCACCTGGCCGCCGTGGGTGTGTCCGGCGATGGAAAGTTCGATGCCCATCTCCGCGGCGCGCGGGAACGAATTCGGATTGTGCGAAAGCAAAATATTGGGAACATCGCGGCGGACCAGCGCTTCTACGCCCGACAGCATCGGCGGATGGCGCCCTTCACTGTCACGCTGGCGCTGGTAGTCCACGCCGATCAGGTTGAATGCGCTTCCCTTCCATTGCAGCTCGGCGTTCTCATGGCGCAGCAGCTTCATTCCAAATTTTTGAAAAAGCTCGGCGGACCTGGCTTCCGCTCGCGCATAAATCTCGTGGTTCCCGTTGCAGCCCCAAACGCCCAGGGGCGCGCGCAGCCGCGAAAGTTCGGTGATGCAATCCTCGAGCGGGTCGCCCCTGCCGGTCACAAAATCGCCGGTGACCACGGTGAGATCGCCGGGCAGTTCATTGGCCATGCTGACGGCGCGGCGGACCTGCGCGACCGGCATGTAGGCTCCGATATGAATATCGCTGAGCTGGGTGATGCGCAGACCGTCGAGAGCCGGAGGAAGATTGGCAATTGGGATTTCAACTTCATTCACGTGGAACTTAAAGCGCTCGGACGCGAAACCGTACGAAGCGCTTACGAAGGGTATCGCGCCGGCAATGACTCCCGCGGCCTGAAAAAAGTATCTGCGCGAATGGTCGATTGTTTCCGCGGGCGCACCGCCGGTCGCAAGAGCGTAGGATTGCCCAGAAGGCTCGCGCTTATCCGCGGGCGGAGTACGCAAGTTCTTCCACATCCATTCCACGCCAGCGACAATTTTAATAAACAGGTAGGAAACGATGGAACTGGTCAGCCACAAACCGATGAACGCCGTAAACCAGGAACCCCGAGACACTCCCACGCGCATATTCCTGGTGAGTGCCGCCAGCGCGGCTAAGGCCACGATCGAGATCGCCACGACTAGCGCGCCGCGAACAGCCTTACGCCAAGCCGGCGTGCAGATGCGCCCCGCAAATCTCCACGCGCGCGCGAACCAATAACGCTGCGATAGAAAAGCGAGGGAGAGTCCAGCGATTGCCCCCAGGTAACCGAGGAAGACCAGAGCCGAGATCACAATGCACCATTATCCCACTTCATTAGAGTAGCCCATACGGCTTTCAGTTGCACGGAGAGACGCCCGGGAAGTTTCGTGGAGGATAGGTATGCGGGGAAACGCTTCCGGGAGAACGCCACGGTCACATACCGTGGGCGTCCTCCCGGCTCGCGGCCGACTATTTCGAGGCTGGCGGCGGAGTGACTACCGCCGTCATTTTTCGGATCATGCCATCGGACTTGCTGAGGACATAAAGCTCGTTGTCCCCGCCTAACGCAATGCGGACATCGGCGCGGCCGCCGCCATAGGGAACGCCGTCGGCGTCGGCTTTCGGCTGCTTTTTGTCGGTGTCTCGAAACCCAGTGGTGGCCCCGGCCCCGCCCGGCAAAACGTGCTCGGAAGCGGGGGTGCCGCCCTTGTGGGAGTACGCTTCAGCCACCACATCAAACATGCGGCGCCTCACCGCGGCTTGATTCGCGGTGCCGTAGGGACTCTTGTACATGATTTGCAATTCGTGAATTGTCGCCTGGTGATTGCGCTGTCCATGCGTTGCCAGCATTTCATTGAGGTCGACATAGAAGATGCGGCCAGTGGTCATGTCGTTAAACACAAATTTGCCGCGCATCTGCGGCAGCAGCTTGCCGCGATACACAAAGCCGCTGCCGATCGAATCGCCCTCCCAGTGGCTGTAGACGGCGGCCGGATAAATGGGCACAACGGGCTCATTCACTCCTTCCACTTGCAGGAGATCACGATCGGGAAACGCCACGGGAGGATCCTTTAAGCTGCCCGTTTTTCCGGCGTCGTCAATAAATAGCTGTTCGTTGCCCTCACGCTCCGGATAGCCGTAGTTGCCGCCCTTGGCGGCGATATCGATTTCCTCCCAGTAGTGCAGGCCGATGTCGATGACCAGCAGTTGCTTGGATGCCACGTCCCAATCGAAACGGTGTGGGTGCCGCAGGCCGTACATGTAAACTTCGCCGCGCGCGCCGGCGACGTTCACAAACGGGTTCGGGTCCGGCCCGGTCGACGGAATGCGGTAGCGGCCGTTGGGGCTAAGCATGTCTTTCGGACGCAAAGTGATGTCCGGAGTGATCCTCAACACTTTGCCGAGCAGCGAATTGAGCTGCTGCGGAAGGGTGTGCGAAGGGCCCGGGGTTTCTCCCTGCGCGCCATCGCCCACGCCGATATAAAGATTTCCGTAATCCGGGGTGCCGGGCTTGGCCGTTGGATTGAACGTGGTGTCGTCCATCGGGTGATTGCGATCGTATCCAACGCGCAGCAACTCGCGCGCGGTACCCTCAAACGTAGCGTTGCGAATGTTCGTGTCGGTCCATTCCATGAGCACGGATTCGAGATGATACGCGCCAGCCGGCGGATTTACGGCATCGGTGGTGGAATATCCGGTGAGATTCAGGCTCGCAAGCTGGGTGTTCACGGGTGTGGCGGATCCGGGCAACGCGGGATTCTCAACGTGCACGGTGTAGAATTTGCCGTTCTTTGCGTAATTAGGATCGAAAGTGATCGAAACGATGCCCGTAGCGTTGCCCTTGTCAGAAGCGAATTTCGGGAAGATATCGGTAAATTTCAGATACGGCGTGAAATTCTTGGTCTTGGTATCAAGAATGTAGAGAGTGCCGCTCTGGTCGTCGACAAAAATGCGCGAGGCGGAAAGGGGAGCGTTCGCCGGTTCCGCGCGAAGTGCGGTGATGCGGCCCAATTGGCCTTTGTAATCGATGGCTGTCGAGTTCGCGCCGCTATGGGTAGCGCTTGAGAGAGGCGGATTCGCGTAGTCCTCCAGCATGACGGTGGTCCCGTCCTTGGTGATCTGAGGTTTCGTGGGATACTGCGCGAACGCAGTGGGCACGGCGGCCAGGCCACAAGCCAGCAATCCGATCCCAGCAACAATTTTCGCCGACGTCATCGCTTTCCTCTGCTTGCTCGACATTGTGAACGGCTCCTTTTCCATTTACCCGTGACTCCCGCGGGCCAGCCAAGTGTTATTTGATGTGTTGAATTCGACCCGCATTCTAGCACTTGGCCGTGTCAGAGGACAGGCTCGGGCCCGTCCAGATTGGCAGCCAGGCAGGGCGCAGACTTCGCTGGTGCGCTTCTCCTGAGGATTTCGGCGGAGAGCGCATTTAATTGACAGGAGCGAATCGGCGTTCGTAAGATGCTCGGAAATGAAAACAGAGCTGCTCAAGAGCACTTTTCACTCCATCGAACCTTTCCTGAACCCAGGGATTTTTGGAGATCGTGAGATTGCCGGCCAGATCAGCGAAAATCTCGTGAGCGGCCGCCTGATCGTGATTCGAGAAGCGTTCCATGAAACTCTTGCCGAGCGAATATCCGCAAGTCTCGAGGCCTTCGAAGATTGGCAACTGCATGAGGGCTATGAACATTATTTCCATTACCATCATCATAATCTCAGTGATCCAAGCGCCTTCCCGCCCGACCTGAGATTGTGCTACGAGATCTTTGGCAGCGATTCCACAAAAAACTTCGTTCGCCAGCTATCGCACAAGGATTGTGAGGGGGAAACCGCCTTCTCCGCGAGCCGCTACATGCCTGGAGATTACTCGCTTCCGCATACGGATTCCGTCGGTGAAAAAGATCAATACCGGCAAGTAGCATTGTGTCTGGCACCTGACGAAACACTGGAGAAGCGACTGGGGGGAGATTTTTTCTGGTGCGCGAAGGGCCGGTACATTCCACCGAGCTTCAACACGCTGCTATTGTTTACGGTTGGCCACGATAGCCTGCATTTTGTAACTCACGTATCGCCGCATGCTAAATCGAAGCGCCTCGCCGTGAATGGCTGGTGGACGGGCAAAATCTGCCCTGAAAACGATCCTCCTCGCGGTCAAGTCAAAGGCACGGAGAATCCACTCGTCGAATTCGTCTAAGCGAGATCCCGTCCTCTATTGCAAGTAGAAATATCGAGATCCGTTCCGCGCGCGGCCCAGCATCCCGTTCAGGCCCGCCGCGACTCCCTCTTACCGCGGTGTTGGATTACGAAATGCCCGCTGACGAAATCATTTACCGTCTGGGCGGGCGGCGCATTTGCGAAAAGTGCAGAGCGGTGTTTCACACTGGGTGGCGCCCGCCAAAAACCGAAGGCGTGTGCGACGAATGCGGCGGCAGGCTGTACCAGCGGGAAGATGATCACGCCGCGGCGATTGCCGTCTTACAAGCGCAGCACCGCGCCGCTGATTCAGGTGTACAAGGATCTCGGCCTCTTAACCTCAATCGATGCCGTGGGGCCTGCAGAGGAGGTTTGTGCGCGCACCATGGCCGCGCTGCAGTCACGCGGGCCGAATTGTCCTCCGGGCAGTTGAATTTATCGTCGACGCTTTCCGGTCGATCCTAGTATTCTTGGCAGGGGCGCCATGCCGTTCGCGATTCTAGTTCTCTTCGCAGGTCTCTTGGGAATTCCCGGGCAAAACCTCTCCACTGCAACGGTCAAAGCTGGCGGGCATGTGTACCAGCTTTTTTGCAGCCAGGAGGGCGAACTGATCGTGGCTTCGGAAACCGGGCTTTGTGAGAAAACGGAATCCGGCGGAGTGCAGCGCTTTGAGGTTCGCAACGAAGCAGGGGACGTGCAATTCGCTCAAGACGCGGCTGCCGGAGCACCGTTCACTTATGTGGGGATTTTTTCTTTCGCGAATGCGGGCAACGAGATTCTAGACGTCGACACCTCACTCGACGAAACGCAAGGCAGCGGCCCGAAACCGGTTCATACGATCTATTACTTTGACCCGGCTCCATCCGGGCTAGTGCCGTTCGATCCTCCGCTCGTGGGCGTGGATGGTTTTGCGCAACTGCCAGGCGGAGTCGCGCTGTCGCAGACCTTCGACGCCGGCTTCGTTCAGTTCTCCGTCTTCCTCGATTTCAATTTACCGTCCCATCGCATCGAAATCATGCCTGACCAAAATGCATTTTCCGCCTTTCCGCCTCGTGGCCGGAAAAACGCCGCGTCTTCCGCGGCCTCCGGCCAAATAAAAATGTCTTCCGGTCACGATATAAGCGCTCCAAGAGTGGATATACGAATTGCGCCAGGCCACAAAATAACGTGGTGGCAGTCTCCCGACATGGCCGAAAAACCCTCCTCAGGACAGGTGGTGACCATTCTCGCGGCGTGGGCGCCTGCTTCCCTGAAGCCCGCCGATAACGCTCCCGAAGGCGTGAAAATGGTCTACTACGACTGGAACAATCTGTGGCTTCAGATTCAGGCCGGGGACCAAACCGGCTGGATCAGAGGGGCCGGCAGCTTCCGCGTGCTCGGACTGGAGCTATCAACTCATCATTAACTAAATCCATTCGCCCGTCCCGCGTCCCTCCTCCGTTAATCCTCTCCCTGGAAGCAGCTTCTACGAAACACCTCGAATGATGTATTGTTGCGCTGTCGAGATACTCCAGGAGCTAATTACGTTGAAGGTACCGTTGCGGACCTTGATGTTCGCGGGATTTTTATGCCTGTGCTCCGCGACCACGGGATTCTCGCAGGACGCCCCGCCCCAGGGAGAGCCGGCTCCCGGCTCGACGAAGACGTTTTTCATGGCTCGCTGGGGAGAACGCCTCGAAGCGCCGCACGTCGCGATCATCCACTATCTCGAGTTTTTTCAAATTCGCAAAAAGTGGATCGTACCGGATATCGGCTACGTTGATTTTGGGCATGGCAATTATCGAGAGTTTTTCTTCGGCGGCGGGCGCACACTCGTTGACACCAGTTTCGCCACATGGGATCAGGAGTTGCTCTACGTTCAAACGACCGGCCCGGCATCGCAAAACGCCGGCTACCTGCAGCCCTGGTCCATGTTGCGCCTTCGCTTCACCCCGAAATTCACGAATGAAACCGTCTATTTTGCGTATCTTCCGCTGAACGACCCTGCCCGGTTTCATCAGGTGATTGAGCGGGCTAAATTGGAATACGCCGTGAAGAAGCGGTGGAAAGTCGGCGCTGGCTATGCCGGAACCAGGCCCGTGGGCGGGCATTGGATCAATAAGCCGTTTCTCACAACCACGATTTCAACGAAAGAAGGGGCGGTCGAATTTTGGCTGCAAAAGATTCCGGCCGGCGAGCAAATTGAGGTGCGTTACGCGCTGGTCCATTCATCGCGATAATTCCGCGAAAGATTTGTTCGATTCGCGGCGTCAATCCGCGGAGAGCACAATTGGTTTTTGTGTCAGCATCGCGATCAGCGCGGCAGGATCGTTCACGGGCGGGCGGCAAGAGGTGCCCACGCAAACCAGCGCCTGCGGCACGTCCGCGCGAAGGTGCGGCAGAGTTTCCGCCAGTGCCGGCGCCAGCGCTGCGAGAGATGCCAGCCGCTCGGGCGTAACACGCAGAACAGCTTTGCCGAACCGGTAGACGGAGTTCGCCGCCGCTTCCAGAGCCACAGCCTGCGGATCATCGCTTGCGCCGGTAATGACCACCTCGAACGGCCCACGCGCGTGCAACAGGGCCGCAAGTCCATAGCTCGCGGCATGAATTCCGAAGCGCGGCGCGATGGCCGCGAACGCTTCGAGAGTTTTTTCCGCGTAGTCACGGTAACGCGCGTCCCCGGTGTACCCATACAGCCGGTCAAGGAGAATGGCGGCGACGGAATTTGCGCCGGGCGTGGGCGAATCCTGAAGCGGTTTGCGGCGCACTGCAAGGCCGCCCATCGGCGGCGCGCCCGAAGCACGATCGAAAAATCCTCCGCCTTCTTTGTCAAAATATTCGGCGAGGGCAAAATCCGTGGCGCGGCGCGCGGCCTCAAAATAATTCGGATCGAGGGTCGCCTCATATGCGTCCAGCAGTGCGATGCCAGCAAAAATCTGGTCGTCCAATGAACCGCAGAGCCGCGCGCCGCCCATGCGATGGGCGAATCCGCGCGAGTTGCTCCAGGTTTCGCTAAGAATGCGGTCCAGCGTTTTCAGCGCAAAGGCGCGGCACGCTGCGCCATTTTCTCCACCGAGGGCCGTCGCGGCATCGAGATACGCCGAAACGTACATGGCGTTCCAGGCAACGTACAGCGTCGTGTCCACAAATGGCGTTGGCCGCTTTGCGCGCGCCGTCAGCATTTTCGCTTTCGCGCTCGCCAGCGTCTGGCGGACCGCGGACATCTCCAGGCCGCCGCCGATTGTCTGGGTTACCTCGGCGATGGATCGCGCAATGCCACAGAACATTTTTCGCCGGATTATGGTGCATCTCGCCGTGCGGCTCCACGTCATACAGCAGTTCGACAACGCGCGCCTCTTCCGGCGTGAGCACCGCGCGCGCTTCCTCTTGCGTCCACGTGAAATAATCGCCGTCATCATCCAGCGTCTGATCGGCATCCTGGCTGGCATAAAATCCGCCATGGGTCTGATCGGAAAGCACCGCATTGGTCCAATCGATGATGCCTTCGGCGATTTCCCGGAAGAACGGATCGCGCGTAACCTGAAACCCATGCAGAAAATTTTTCAGCAGTTCCGAATTGTCATACGACATTTTCTCAAAATGCGGCACGCACCAGCGCTCGTCCACCGAATAGCGATGAAACCCGCCGGCAATCTGATCGTAAACGCCGCCCGATCCCATTTTCTCCAGCGTAGAGGCGGCCACCTCCAGCATCCGCTGATCGCCGCGAGGATTGGTACATCTCGAGCAGCAGATCGATCGCCGCGGAATGCGGGAATTTCGGCGAACGGCCGAATCCTCCGTTTCGCGAATCGAACAGATGCGGCGATGGATTCCGCCTGTCCTCGCCATGCTGGAATCGAATTTTCCGCTTCCGCCCGAAAACGTTTCCGTGTTGGCCACGGCCTCGGCAAGACGCGTGGCGGCATCTTCCACTTCGGCGCGCTGATCCCGAAACGCCGCGGCCACGGCTTCGAGCATGCGGCGGAATCCGGGACGTCCCATGGCGTCATCGGGAGGAAAATACGTGCCGCCGTAAAACGGGCGCCCGTCCGGCAACAGAAACCCAGTGAGCGGCCAGCCGCCCTGCCCGGAGAGCGCGCTGATAGCGGCCTGGTAGCGGGCGTCCACATCCGGGCCGCTCGTCGCGATCGACTTTCACCGGAATGAAAAGTTGGTTGATGATCGCGGCGAGCTGCGGATTTTCGTAGCTTTCACGGTCGATCACGTGGCACCAGTGGCACCACACCGCGCCGATGTCGAGCAGGATCGGCTTGTCCTCGGCTTGCGCGCGGGCAAAAGCTTCCGTCGCCCCATTCGTACCAGTCCACCGCCTGGTGCACGGCGGAACGGAGATAGGGGCTGGCGGACTTGGCGAGGCGGCTTTCGGATTTTTCGTTCACGATGTTCCTCCCGGAAGCTGCCGAGCTGACGGCCACTCACGTTTGGCGCTTTTCAATTATTGGATCGGATGCTCGGGACCGGTGTCGTCCGGATCGATCGGCTTCCGTCCGGAAAAACCTTCGTCCTGGCGATGATAGAAACGGATGCGGTCTTCGCCCAAACGCCAGCACAGATAGACTTCTTCGTTTTTGATAACCGAAGGAAAATCAACCAGGCCGGAATCCAGATCCTTCACGATGCAGCCGGTCGCCTGAATCTGGTCGAGAGCGTCCTTCACTTTGGCCACCACCTGGTTCAGGTCGGCGCGCATGCGGGCGGCGACGTCGTAATCCACGGTTACGCCGCCCATGATCTGGATGCGATTGGCGATCGCACTCAGGCCTTCCTCAAGATCTGACATCTGCCGGTGCCCCTGCATGGCATCGACCAGCAGCGGCTCAACCTGCCGGCGGGCGCGCTCCGCCTCCGGGAGACTGAAGAGTTTCGATTCGTTGTCTTCTGGTTCCATGGAATTCGCCCGCGTGCTTCGAGGCTCTATTGTCGTGCATTGCGCGGCGCATTTCCACTACAGACGAGGGGAGATCAAGTGGTGCAGGCTTCAGCCTGTGGAATTTAGTCCTGGCATAAACCAACACCCCCAGGCTGAAGCCTCTGCCACCGATGTGGTAGAGTTTTCCCCCGATGCGCATCTTCGTTCTGGGGACCGGCGCGACCGGCTCTTATCTGGCGCACCTGCTCAAGCGGCAGGGCCATCAAGTGACTTGCGGAGACCGCGACCTCGACCGCGCTCGCCGCTTCCTCGGCAAAAAAAGCACAATTCCCGTCGTGCAAGTCAATGCTCGGAACCTCTGGGGCATCGTACGTGCCGCACGGGGTTCGCAACTGATCGTCAACGCCAGCGCGTCGGTGTTCAATGAGATCGTCCTGCGGGCGGCGCTGCGCCTGCGCGCGCATTACACCGACCTGAGCGCGCACCTGATGCGCAATCCGTTCAAGGCCGAGCAACTGCGCTTTGACAAACGTTTTCAGCAAAAAAACCGCGCCGCGGTGATCACGACGGGGGCCGCGCCAGGATTGACGAACCTGCTGGTCGCCCGCGCCGCGGCCCTGATGGACGCGGTGGATGGAGTTTACATCCGGCTGTATGAAAGCATCGAAAGCGACGACCCCATTTCGCAGTGGTCCGCGGAAGTTTCCTTTGATGAGGCTATTTCCCTAGCAATACGTAACGGTTTGAAGCAGGACATAGAG
>CAVOIX010000108.1:0-5820 GCA_963695945.1 uncultured Acidobacteriota bacterium
TAAATGGGCCGGCGATTTTTTCTCTGAGCCCGACGAGCGCGTATCAGGGTTCGGCCGGGGGTTTCACATTGCTGATCACCGGCAATAACTTTATGCCGTCCGATCCGGGTCCGGGATCCACCATTCTGGTGGCGGGCACGGCCCGCGGTACGTCTTGCGGCGACGTTACGCAATGCGTCACGTCGCTCGCCGCGGCCGATTTGGCATCGGTAGGAAACGTTTCCGTCCAGGTGCAAAATCCTGACAGCTCACTCTCCAACATGGAAGCCTTCAGCGTAGTGGCGCCGGGAACAGGAGCAGCCTCGATCCTCCTAACGCCGAGCGCGCCAAGCAGCCCGGGAAACGACATCGTCGTGGTGGAACTGAGCACCAATGGCGGATCGGGCGCTCCGGGAAATGTGAATTTGACAATCGGCGAAATCGGCCCCTACGCCGTACCCACGGCCTCTTGCGTCCTTGGCGGTAGTCCGGTGGTGATCCAACGGCCGGCTTCGGGAGCGCGCACGGCTGACCTCTGCGTGTTTTCCGTGAGCGCCCTGGATCCCGCGTTCCAATACGCAGTCAGCGGGCCGCCAACGCCGGACATCACGGTCAGCAATCGCGAACCATTGGGATTGGGGATCCTGCACTTGACGCTGCGAGTGCCCGCGAACGCTGCTCCGGGCCCGCGGACTCTGTTCGTTCAAAATCCAGAGGGAGACAAGGCCGCCGGAACCGGCGTCATCGAGGTGCAATGATGGAATTGAAAACCGAAATCAAAATGCGAATCCCGGCGCGATGCGTCTTGCTGATACTCGCAGCTTTGTTTTTCTTGCCGCATTTCTTTCCGGCAGTACGCGCGACAACGCTGGCACGGTTGAGCCTCGATCAACTGGCAGCCGGATCAGCCGCCGTGGCGCGCGTGCGCTGCGCCGGCACCGAATCGCGCTGGGAAAACGGCTCGATCTGGACGCTGGTAAGTTTGGAAGTCGTCGAAACCATAAAAGGAAAATTGCCCGGGGAAATTACCGTGCGGTTGCCAGGCGGGCGCGCCGGACACCTGACCGCCACGGTGGACGGCACGCCCAGATTCAACCCCGGTGACGAGGCCGTCTTGTTTCTGCAACCCTCGCGCGCGGGGGGATTCGCGATCGCCGGTTGGGTGGAGGGAACTTTCCGGGTATCGCGCGATCCGCGAACCGGCACTGAAACCGTAACGCAGGATTCGAGCGCCTTCGCTGTATTCGACGCGGAGTCGCGCAAGTTTCGCACGGAAGGAATTCGCCGGATGCCAATCGAGGAATTTCGCGCGCGGATGGCTACGGCAGTTGCGCGGAGCCAGGGGAAAACGAGATGAGCACAGTTCGGCGCCGTCGGCCCGGGAAGCCTCACGCACTTCGAAGTCTCACGTCCATGGCCGTCGCCGGCCTGTTCCTGCTGCAGATCACCGCCGCATCCACCGGGGCATACGATCTGGGCACGATCGTGGCGGACATGACCCAGTCTGCAGCGCGGTCAGGCGGAACCGCCTGTCCGCAGCTCACGCGCTTCGACGTTTCCACGCCTGGCTCGATTAACCGCCAATGGAGCACTTCGCTCGGCACAAATCCGGTGACCATCCTGACGGCTGATTTGACGCCGGACGGGCAACTCAATGAAATTCAAAACGTCATCCAGGAATCGCTCGCCGTGTGGACCGGCGTTTCCGGGAGTTTGCTCACGCCGTCAACTCTGGGCACTTTGCAACAGACAGCGACGACCGGCGCGTGCGATTCATCCGACGGAATCAACTCCATCTGCTTCGATCAGAATGATCCGGGATTTACGCTGGGCGTCCTGGCATTCACACGCGTGGTTTCAGCGGATACGATTGGCCAGCGGCTTTCCCCCTCTACGCCGCCCTCCACCTTCGTCGGAGAGATCCTGGACGCGGATACGCTGCTGCTGCCCGGGAACGCTAATACCACCTTCGCGACCCCCGAGGCCCTTCCGTCGCATCCGAATGCCTACGACCTGGAATCCATTCTGATTCACGAACTCGGACATTCCTTCGGCTTCAATCATTCCGGCGTGTGGGGCGCGATGATGTTTCCGTTCGCCGCGTCGCCGGGGCAAATCGCGGGCGCAAGGCCCACCGCGCAATCCCCCGACGCGCCCCTGGCGGACGACGACCGGACGGGATTGCGGGTCCTCTATCCCGACCCGGGAGACTCGATACATATCGGTGCGATCAGCGGGCGCGTGCTGCCGGCAAATCCCCTCGCGTTGCCCATTTCGCCTGCCGGGGTGAGCGGTATCTTCCCCGCCCAAGTAGTTGCCCTGGACAATGCCACCGGCCGGGTGATCGCCGCAGT
Source organism: uncultured Acidobacteriota bacterium (assembly GCA_963695945.1). Lineage (GTDB taxonomy): Bacteria > Acidobacteriota > Terriglobia > Acidiferrales > UBA7541 > Palsa-360. The sequence continues at coordinate 2,334 of CAVOIX010000108.1, forward strand.
GCTGGCCGGTTGGAGTTGCGGGGATCCGGGACCCGCACAGTTTGACGGCGCCTATTCCTTGCAGCGATTGGCCGTTGCCAGCACGCAGAATTATCAGATTTATGCGGAACCACTGGACGGGCCGATCACCCTCGGGAGCGTGATTGGGAACTTGACGTCCCTGTGCCGGAACCCGTCCAGCGATCCGCAATGGCCGGTGCAATTCGCATGCGCGGTGCCGGCATCCACTGCGCCTTTTTCCACGCGCATACGGCCGGGCCCCTGAGTTTCTTTATCGTTTTCGCCGCGGAACATGGCATCGGAATCAGTTTGGAAAAAGAAAAACCCGGCCCATGCGGGCCGGGTCTGAAATTACAGATGGAGGTCAGCTCGATCTATTGAGCCGTGGTATTTACCCAGGAGACGCGGTTTGCGCTGACCACCGGGACGGGCGTGGTGAAGGTCGTGGTGGTCGTTACCGTGGTAGAGGGAAACCATGGAGGCGCGAAGCCGCCTTGCGCGTAGCGCCGGTCAAACCAGACGTTTCGCGTGGTAGCGCCGATGTTCTGAATCGTATTCTGAATACGGCCTCCGACAATGGTCAGCGTGTTGATCGAGCTGCCGGTGTTCACCAGACCACCCGAACCGCCCTGCGAAATCGTCGCGACTGACGCGTCGATTTCAAGGTTGCCGTTGGACTGGGCATTGGCGAGGTTGATGTTGCCGTTGGCGGTGAAAATTCCCAGCGTCTGGCCGTGATTGTTGGCGGGGATCAGAGTATCGGCGGGAGTGGAGCCGCTCTGGGTCAGGGTAACCGGTTCATTCTTATACAGCAAATCGCCGGTGATGGTGACGCTGCCCGAGGCAACGACGTTGAGCGCTGTAACGTCCTGAATCGTCCCGACTCCCTGTCCGCCGCCTTTCAGGGCCGTGATGTTGCCGTCGACGTAGAGGAGTGTGGCGTTTCGCACAACCGTGCCGCTGGAATTCTTCTGCTGAGGCACGCCCAAAAGAGTTTTCGTGTTGCCGCCGCTTACAATACTCGTCGAGCCGATGCCGCCGTTCGCGGCAGTATCAATGGTCACGACCGTAGTCGTCGAACTCTGTACGATCGTATACACCTGGGCGGTTGCCCCACTGGCTGTCACGGTTACCGCGGCATTGCCTTCCACGTAGATGCCGCCTCCGTTCATGCAGGGGCAGCCGGTGCCCTGCGGAAGTGGATAGGGCAGATATACCCCGCTGGAAGCGCCGCTTGTTGGATAGGCCGCAGCGCTGACATTCTTGAGCTCGCGTTTAATTCCGCGTTCGTGGGATTGGTATCGTTCACGCCCTCGCCGTCAATGATGGCGCGCTTCCGGTTGAAGGAGTCCGCGGCAACGTAATCGTACCCTGGTTGAGCAGTACGCCGGATTGAAAAGTCGGATGAATGGTCTGCGATCCGGAAGTATAGCTGGAGTTGGGAGACGGATGCAACTGCCAAACTGATACCCAAGATTCGGGGAGTGGCTGCCCACCTGGTCGGGGGCAAATATAAGAACCGCTGGTTCCGAAATTCCAGGCGCCGTTGGTAAAGACCGGGCCGGTAATGGTTCCGGGCACCAGGTACGAACCGTCGCAGATGGGAGATTGATCAATGAACATGCCCCAACCCGCAAAGTTGGTGTTGGTGGAGGTCGAGCTATTGATGGTAACCGTGAGCACGATGGTACCCTGCTCTTCGACGGTGTTGGTTTCGTTGCTGTTCGATTGTCCAATCACCGTGAGCTTATAGGGATAGGCGTAGGAATAAAAAGTCGCGGAACCATTGCCGGCATTGGTGCAAGTCGGAAGCGTCCCGGTGTTACTGGTGTAGTGAATGGTGCAGGTCGGAGAGCTTAGCGTGGTGTTCGTCGAATCCACCTTGAACGATCCCTTCCAGGATCCTGTTTGCGAACCAAGCACCGACTGGTAGGCGCCAAATCCAGTCGTCGTATTGTTCAGGGCCACAGGATCGTTGTTCGCCCCGAGGCAATCGGCGCAGTGGTGCTATAGGCGGTATAGGGATTCGGAACTGACGACGTGAACTGGTTCAGCAAGTACTGGCGTGCAACGTTGAGACCCGAATCGGCGGCGTAGAAAGACGCGCGCGCGTTGCGGTAATAGCCGTCGATCAACGTGTCGGACGTTGTGGCAATGACCATCGAAAGGGTCATCACCGTAAACAGGCTGAGCATCAGGAGCGACGTAACCAGCGCAACTCCGCGGTCCCGCCGTTTTTTGAATTTCAATTGGTTGTTTCGATTCATTGGGAACCTCAATCGGTCATGCTCATATTGCGAGGATTAATTACCACCGAGACACCCTGGATTTCATAGGCTCCGCTGTCAAATGAGTTGCGGAACTTATAGGCCGGAGACGTGGTCGGTGTGGTGCGCCCGATGAGCGACACCATTACCGATCGCACCAGCGTGTAGTTGTAAGCGACGGCGCTGCCGTTGTTGTAGCTGGAGGCGTCGAAATTATAAACGGTCGTATCCGTGTCCGTCGTGCTGTTGAACAGCGACACCCCGATTTTGAATCCGATGATCTGTGTCGCCAGAGTTTTCTGCGACAGCGTCTGAGTGAGCCCCGCCACGGTGCGCGTGAGCACCGGGTTGGTCGGATCCGTCCGATCCACCTGATACTGGATGGGAGTGATCCGCAGCGCAAAATCGGTCGAACAGTATTGTTCACCGATCATGGAATTTACGTTCGTCGTCATGTTATAGGGATCATTGCCGCTGGCCGCGGTGTTGTACCCCGTATAGACTACGCCGCTGACGGTAGGAGAAGTTGTCGCGGTGTGCGCCAGGGTCACAAATCGATTGCCGCTAACCGTGGCGGTACTTCCGGCCGCCGTGAGTTTCACGGTCGTATATTGAGAGCCGTCATTCTTCACCAGCAGGATTTGATCTCCGCTGAGAAAATTTGCCGCAGCCGCGGTCGCCGCAGCAGCCGTGGCGTATCCCGTGCTGCCCGGAGGCGCCAGGTACAGGGTGGTTCCACTGCTTACCGCGCAGCCGCCGCTGCCATTGCTGGGAAATGTAGGGGCGGTCGCGGAATCCGCGGTGATGATGCTCATGCTGTCAAAGCAATTGATCCCGTATTGCAGTGGCGATCCTGAACGGCAGTCCCCGCCCGAGGCGACCACATTGTTCGAGACCACCACGCCGACCGGGTAATTGGGAATGTTGACCCCGGTGTAAAAATTGGCGCCGGCATTGGCCACATCGAGCTGGATTTGCGCCACCGCGTTTCGCAGCGCGATATTCACTTCCGCAAGGTTCTGCTGCTGGTTAAAGATAGGCTGGTGCTTGGCGAAAAGTGAGAGCGTGGCGGCGCCGATAATCGTGAAAATAGCGGTCGCGATGATCAGTTCGACCAGCGTAAATCCCAGCTCACTGCGATTCCGCCTCGCAGATGACGAAGTTTCCCTTTGCATGGATGCCCTCAAGGACGCACCAGCAATGACTGAATACCGGCAATA
>CAVOIX010000109.1:0-44818 GCA_963695945.1 uncultured Acidobacteriota bacterium
GCCACGCCCGAGCCGGGCGGACGGGTATTGCTGGTTTACGTCTTGGGGTGATGGCCGTCGGGCAGGTCAGTCGAGGAAGTCCCGGAGGAGCTTGGATCGGGACGGGTGTCGTGGCTTCCTCCATCGGCGCTCGGACTCCGCAGATCGCTCCAGGGTGACCCCGACACGCTCGGGTCGTCGTAGGGTATTAGATTAACGGCGTCCAGCCCAACCCGCCAGGACGCCGCGCAGCAGCGCCTGGAAGGCCAGCGTCCCAGCACCGGTGCAGCTGCTCCTGCAGCATCGTGAAGCTGACCGCCTCGCCGGGCTGGATCGCGTCGGAGTCCTCGATCAGATCGCCCAGCTCCCTGTCGCCGTCCTCGCCGAGCGGGGTGTGCAAGGAGATTGGCTCGCGGCCGTACTTCTGCACCTCGGTGATCTTCTCCGGGGTCAGGTCCAGCTCGGCCGCGACCTCGTCGGGGGTGGGCTCGCGGCCCAGGTCCTGCAGCATCTGCCGCTGCACCCGGGCCAGCGTGCTGACGGCCTCGACTATGTGCACCGGAAGGCGGATGGTGCGGGACTGCTCGGCCATCGCCCGGGTGATGGCCTGCCGGATCCACCAAGTGGCGTAGGTGGAGAACTTGTAGCCCCTGGTGTAGTCGAACTTCTCCACGCCGCGGATCAGGCCCAGGTTGCCTTCCTGGATCAGGTCCAGGAACAGCATCCCCCGGCCGGTGTACCGCCTGGCCAGCGAGACAACCAGGCGCAGGTTGGCCTCGGGCAGGTGGTTCTTGGCCCTCCTGCCATCCTCGGCGACCTGCTCAAGATCGATGCTCTGGCCGGTGCGCAGCACCCCGTTGCCTTCGGGCAGAAACGCCAGATAATCTTGCCGCGCGGCAAGTTGGATGGCGTAGTGCTCTGGATAGTACGTCTCTACCAGCACTTGGCCCGGCAAGTCTCCCCGGCCCGCGCGTCCGGCGACCTGCGTCAGCAGCTGAAACGTTCGCTCCGACGCCCGGAAATCCGGCAGACTGAGTTGGGAGTCCGCGGAAATCACACCCACCAGCGTTACCCGCTGAAAATCGTGGCCCTTCGCCACCATCTGCGTGCCCACCAGGATGTCGATCTTCCCGGTGGCGAAATCGCCCAGCACCTGCTGGTAGGCGCGCTTGGTGCGCACTGAGTCGCGGTCCAGGCGCGCAACCTTGGCGGCGGGAAATTTCTCGCGCAGTTTTTCTTCCAGTTGTTCCGCGCCCGCGCCGAAAAAATAAACGTGCTCGGAATTGCACTTCGGGCAGGTTTCGGGAACGCGCCGCGAAAATCCGCAGTAGTGGCATTCGAGCCGCGCGCGCGCCTTGTGATACGTCAACGAAATGCTGCAATTCTCGCACTGCACGCCGGCCCCGCACGACCGGCAAATCACAAACCACGAATACCCGCGCCGATTGATCAGGATCAGCGATTGGGTGCCCTCGGCGAGTCGTGTGGAGATGGCCGCGCCAAGCTTCGAGGAGATGGGCTCGGCGCGGTGCGTGGTCTTGAAATCCTCTCGCAGGTCTACGATTTCCACCGGAGCCATGGGCCGGTTCTCCACGCGCGAATCGAGCTGTAGCAGCTGATATTTTCCCGATCGCGCATTATGAAAGCTTTCGAGCGAAGGCGTGGCCGACCCGAGCAGAGCGACGGCACCTTCGAGCTTGGCTCGCACCACGGCCACATCTCTTCCGTGATAGCGCGGCGTCTCTTCCTGCTTATAGCTGGCCTCCTGCTCCTCATCCACCACAATCAAGCCCAGATTTTCGAGCGGCGCGAATACGGCTGAGCGCGTTCCCACCACGACGGGAGCCTCACCGCGCCGCACGCGCCACCATTCCCGCGCGCGTTCCACTTCCGGCAGAGCGCTATGCAGGACCGCGACCCCCGCGCCGAATCGCGCGCGAAATAATCTTCCGCACCAGAGCGTCAGCGCGATTTCCGGAACCAGAATCAGCGCGGTCTTGTTCCGCGCGAGCGTTGCCTCGACCGCGCCGAGGTACACTTCCGTTTTTCCGCTGCCCGTGACTCCGTAGAGAAGCCCCGTGGTGAACGCGCCCGCATCCAGCCAGCCGCGAATGACTCCCAATTCCCTTTCCTGATCGGCATTCAAAATATTGGAAGGCGGCGTGTAGTCGGCGTCGAACAAATCCTCTTCAACCGTGAGCGGCTCTTCCCAGCATTTCATTTTTTCCTGCCGGACCATGCGTTCAATGAGCGGCCGCGAAACCCTGGCGAGTTTTGCCAGCTGCGGCAACGGCAATGGACCGCGCTCCTCGGCGAGTACATGAAAGACGCGCGCTTCTTTTTCGGGGAGAGAGGAACCAATGTCAGCAGCGGAATGTTCGGAACGCCCATCGTTCCACGCGACGATTTTCTGCATGCGCGCCTGGCGCCGCACCGCCACCTCGCGCGATTCGAGCTGCTTGCGCCGGCGCAAGCGCTCGGCAGCCGCTTCTCCGCCGGGCAATTTGTGGACGCGATCCGCGCGCACCGGCCGTCCTTCGATTTCCATCAGAGAAAGCAGCGCCAGCTCGGCGACCTCCGATTCGCTACGATTTCCCCCGGCGTCCAAGTGCCCTCGGCGCGCGCGCCCCGCCTCCGTCATCAGGTATTCACGTTCGTGCCGCAGATCGATTTCCGGCGGCAACATGGCGCGGAACACTTCTCCCGGCGGCGCGACGTAGTAGCCGCCCACCCAACGCCCAAGTTCCACCAGATTTGGCGGAAGCGCGGGAACGGGATCAAGCACCTCGACGATTTCGCGCAGATTTTTTACCAGTTTAGGGTCGGGCCTGCGGACCGAGTCATTTACCACCACTCCGGTCATGGCGCGATTGCGGAACGGAACGAGCACGCGACTGCCAACGCACACCGATCCCGCCAGATGAACCGGAATCTCATAGGTAAACAGAGATCGCAGCGGAACCGGCAACGCGACTTCGCAATAGGTGGGAGGCATGTGCGCGGATTAGTGTAGCAGTTGAAACCGAAAAGGGTTTTTTCAGCGAATTGGCGCAGGCTTCAGCCTGCGGAATTTTGTTAGATGAGAATCGATCCCGCCGGAATCTGATTCCACGCCCTGAAGGCCTGCTCCGCGTATCAGCGCGAAGCTTTTTTCGGCTCGAGCCCCAGATGGGCCATAACTTTTTGCAGATCTTTCCAGACTTCCGCCTTCGCCGCCGGGTTGCGCAGCAAATAGGCCGGATGGTACGTGGCCAGCAGCTTGGTGCCGCGATAATCGAACCACGTTCCGCGGAATCGCGAGATGGAATCCGTGGTTTTCAATAGCGCCTGCGCCGCGGTTGCTCCCAGGCAGACGATGGCCTTCGGACCGATGACATCCAGTTGCCGGAACAAGTAGGGTGAGCAGGTGGCGACTTCATCATTCTCGGGTTTGCGGTTTTCCGGTGGCCGGCATTTCACCACGTTGCAGATGTAAACCTGCTCCCGCTGCAGTCCCATAGCCTCAATCATCTGCGTCAATAATTTTCCAGCGCGGCCCACGAACGGCAGTCCCTGTACGTCTTCATCGTGACCTGGGCCTTCGCCTACGAAGACGAGCTCGGCGCGCGGATTTCCCATGCCGAAGACAATCTTGTTGCGCTGCTTGTGCAGGCGGCAGCGCGTGCATTCGCCAAGGTCTTCGCGGATGCGTTCCAGGGAATCGTTCTCCACGCGATCGACGGCCTCAAACAGCGACTCCGCATTTACAATTGGCAACACCGGCGCAGGCGGCGCGATCTTGGGCAGCGGCGCAACTGCAACCGCGGTCGTTGCGGGCACCGCGGGCATCGCGGCTGTCCTCTTCGCCGTCCCTGTCTTTATGGAGCGTTTTCCCATGGTTCTCCGGTCGGTATAAAACGCACCGAGGTTCAGATCTTCGTAGTAACGAAGCCAGGCTTCCAGTTTTTCACGTGGTGTTTGCGTAGGAGGGGAGCCCATCGAGCAGATCAGAGCACCCGCTGCGTCGCCGGCGCTTGCCGCAGCGCTTGCCGCAAGTTCCGCAACTCATCGAGGATGCGGTGCGCCGCGTCGATCTTGGGCATGCGCGCAAATGCTTTCTCGCTGCCATCGCGGAAATACAGGGTGATGACGTTGGTGTCGTGATCGAATCCGGCGCCTTCGGCGGTCACATCATTGGCCACGATCAGGTCGGCTTGCTTGGATTCCAGCTTGCTGCGAGCGTGCGCGGCGACATTCTCTGTTTCGGCCGCGAAGCCGATGAGCAGGCGATCGCCTTTTTCTCGCGCCACGTCCGCCAGAATGTCTACCGTGGGTTCGAGCTCAAGGTTCAAACGCCCACCCACACGCTTCATCTTCTTGGTCTCGGGCGCCGCGGGGCGATAATCGGCCACGGCCGCGGCCATGATCAAGGATGTCGCGCGCGGAAAATGTTCCAGCACCGCGCGATGCATCTGCTCGGTATTGCGCACGGAAACAAACTGCACGCCCTGCGGCGGGTCAAGCCGCGTCGGACCACTAATCAGAATTACGCTCGCGCCGCGCCGCGCCGCGGCCTGCGCCAACGCGTAGCCCATTTTTCCCGAGGAGCGGTTGGTCAGAAACCGCACCGGGTCCAGATCTTCACAGGTAGGGCCAGCGGTGACGATAACCGTTTCTTCGTCCAGATCGTGAGCGATTCCCAACCGGGCGAGCACCGCGCCGGCAATGGCATCGACACTTGCCAGCCGTCCCGCCCCGGTCATGCCGCAGGCCAGATAACCTTCTTCGGGCGGCGACCACATGAACACCCCGCGCGCGCAAAGTTTCAACATTTTCCTGGGTCGCCGCGTGCTCCCACATATTGACGTTCATCGCGGGAGCGACAACCACAGGCGCGGTGGTAGCGAGGTACAGCGTGGTCAAAAAATCATCGGCAACACCGCGCGCCATTTTTGCCATCACATTCGCGGTCGCTGGAGCGACCACCAGCAGATCGATGCGCTGCGCGACGGCGATATGCTCGATGGCGCTTTCCACATTCGCGCCAGCTCCGGCGGATTCGCCGCCAAACATTTCCGTGATTACTTTTTGTCCGGTCAGAGCGGCGAAGGTAAGAGGCGTGATGAATTCCTGCGCGCTTTTGGTCATCACCACTTGCACGTCGATGCCTTCCTGCTGGAGCTTGCGCACCAGTTCCGCCGCCTTGTAAGCGGCTACTCCGCCGGAAACTCCGAGTGCCACGCGCATGAGCGTTTCGCGGCGCTATTTCTCGCGCCGCTTGCCGTCCTTGTCCAGCAAATCGCCGGGAATCTCAGGCAGTTGATATTCGAGGACGCCGGCCCCCAGCTCCTCAACCGCGACGCGAGTGGACTTCTGCGAGCGCGGATTTGCGACCAGCGGTGACGCTCCGAGCATCAGCTGCCTCGCTCTGCGCGCCGCCACCACTACAAATGCAAACTTGCTGTCCGGTGCCTGACTTTCGGGCGTCATGAGAAAGTTATCCTCCAAAAGATTCCAGAATCTTGCTTGCTCGTTCACTCAAACAACTGCGTAGACAGCGAGCGGCCACGGTGATCGCCTGAACTTCGCGTCCGGCACGCTGTATATCATCATTCACAACAAGAAAATCGTATTCCGTATAACGCTGAATTTCGTGTCCGGCGCGTTCCAGCCTGCGCTTGATCGCTTCGTCGGAATCCTGCCCGCGCGCCCGAAGTCGCCGTTCCAGCTCTTCCTTTGCCGGCGGGAGAATAAAGATCGCCACCGCGTGCGGAAGCTTTTGTTTTACCTGTTCGGCGCCCTGTACGTCAATTTCCAGCACCAGGTCCAGACCCTTGCTTTGCGCCTCTTCCAGCCAGCGGCGCGGCGTGCCGTACTGATGCTTTCCGAAAACTCGGGCGTGCTCCAGGAACTCCCCGGCGCGAACTCTGCGATCGAATTCCTCTTCGGATACAAAATCATACCATTTTCCGGCGCTTTCCGTGTCCCGCGGCGGCCGCGTGGTTGAGGAGACGGAAAACACGGTGCCCGGCACTTCGAGCATTTTCTGTACCAGGGTGGATTTACCCGAACCCGAAGGTCCGGAAACGATGAACACCAGAGGCTGCTGTGCCTGTACGAGCGTCATTCGACGTTCTGCGCTTGTTCCCGCAGTTTCTCGATATCGGATTTTACTTCGAGTGCCAGCCCTGTAATCGCGAGGCCTTCCGATTCTACTCCAGGCGTTTTAGACAGCAACGTATTCGCCTCGCGCTGCATTTCCTGTAATAGAAAATCGAGCTTCTTTCCCGCTTCGCCCGCGCCGGCGAGCAAGGCTCGAAACTGCTCGACGTGGCTGCGCAGCCGGGCCAGTTCCTCGCTGACGTCGCTGCGCTCGGCCAGCATCGCAGCTTCCTGCGCCAGCCGAATCGGTTCCAACTGCACGCCCTTTAGAAGATCGGTCAGGCGTTCCGTCAGGCGGCGTGCGATGGCCGGTCGCACACGTTCCGCGATCCCCTCGATTTCCGCCGTTCGCGCGGCAATCTGATCCAAAAGCCCGCGCATTTCCGTCGTCAGCGACTGGCCCTCGGAACGGCGCATTCCTTCCAGTTTATTCAGCGCCTGCTCCAGGCAGGTTTCCACTTGCGCCCCCAGCCGTTCTTGCTCTTCCTCGGTCCGCAAATCGCTCGTCGATCCCGGCGCCGCGACCACGCCCGGCAACCGAAAGAGCGCCACCAGGTCCGGCTCGGTTTTTACTCCGTATTGCTCGCGCAATCGCTCCACCGCCTTCATGTAGGATTCGACCATTTCCTGGTTCAGTTCGATCGCGCCGGTGCCCCCTGCCTCGTAGTAAATATTCACATCCACATGGCCGCGCCGCAGCCGGTTTCGGATCGCTTGCCGGATGCGCGCTTCAAATACTTCGAACCCGTCCGGCATGCGCAGATGAAGATCGAGGAACCGGTGATTCACGCTTCGCAGGTTAATCCGTACGGAGGCGCCCTCGCGCTCGACGCGGGCCTGCGCGAAACCGGTCATCGAATAAATTCCAGTCATTGCCGAGGTTGCTTTCATCGATCTGCCTTTGGCGCGGGAGTCGTCGCGTCGTCCACGTCCGCGAATTGCATTTCGTACAGGCGCGCGTAAATTCCTCCACGCGCCAGCAATTCCTGATGGGTGCCCGTTTCCGAGATTGAACCGTCTTCCAGCACGATGATCTTGTCCGCGCGCCGGATGGTGGAGAGGCGGTGCGCGATGACGAACGCGGTGCGGTCCATCATCAGGTTGGAAAGAGCACGCTGCACCAGCATTTCCGATTCGGAATCGAGCTCGGAAGTCGCTTCGTCCAGGATCAGGATGGGCGAGTCTTTCAGAATCGCCCGGGCGATGGCGATGCGCTGCCGCTGCCCGCCGCTGAGGCGCTGTCCACGGTCTCCGAGGATGGTATTGTAACCTTGCGGCAATTCCAGGATGAAGTCGTGCGCCAGCGCCGCTTGCGCCGCGGATTCCACGCGATCTTTCGGCAGCCCCGGACGCCCGTAACAAATGTTGTTCCAGACCGTATCATTAAACAGGATGGTTTCCTGCGTAACGATGGCCATCTGTTCACGCAAGGACCGCAGAGTCACTTGACGCACGTCCAACCCGTCGATGCGCAGCGAGCCCGACGTCACCGGATAAAAGCGCGGCAGAAGATTGACCAGGGTGGTCTTGCCTGCTCCGCTCGATCCCACAATGGCGATGACTTCTCCTGCCCGCGCCTGCAGCGAAATATCGCGCAGAATCGGCAACTCCGGATCGTAGCCAAATCCCACGCGATCGAACTCCACCCCGCGCGAGAACGGCGGAAGCGCCTTCAAATTCGGTTCCACCGCCGGCTCTTCGGTACTGCCGATATATTCAAACACCTTGGCGGTGGCGCCAAACGCCAGCTCGAATTGTTGGTAGACCGTGCCCAATCCCTTTACCGGTTCGTACGATTTGAACAATGCGTAAATGAAGGTGACGAATATTCCCGCCGTCATCGCGCCCATCTTGATCTGTACGCGACCGTACATTAACACCAGCACGATCACCACCGCCCCCAGTAAATCCATCAACGGAGACGTGGCCACGGCCGCGCGGATCCAGCGCATGTTCTCACGCAGCAAACGCCGCGCCGATTCGCGGAACTTGCCGATCTCGAAATCCTCCATTCCAAAGGCTTTCACCACGCGGTTGCCGCTGACCGTTTCTTCCAGGATTTGCGACAGCTCCCCGATGCCCGTCTGAATTTTTTCGGTGGATCGCCGGATCTTCTTGCCCAGGGTCCGGACCGGCCAGACCACCATCGGCAGGAGCACCATCGAACCCAGCGTCATCTTCCAACTGGTCGCCAGCAGCACGGCTACCAGGAAAAAAAGCGTGAAAATGTGGCGGAAGCCGAGGGCCAGGTACTCGGAAAACGCGCTGCGGACGCGTTCGACATCGTTGATTACGGTCGAGAGCAGGCGCCCGGTCTGATGATGCTGAAAAAAACCGATGGGCTGGCGAATCACCTTGGCGTAGACCTGATTTCGGAGGTCCGTCACGCCGGCAATGCCCGCGAACTGCACTAAAACGTTTCCCAGATATTCCGCAAAGCCCTTCCCGATGAATACCGTCAGAATCACGATCGAGAAAAGCGTGCCGACACTGTGAATCCGCGACGGCAGAAATGAATTCCAGTAAATCGCCTGGTGGGTGAAGGGGTTTTCTATCAATAACAGTTTATTGTCGGGGGCATTGCGATTGAGCACGCGGTCAAAAATGGGGCCGAACATCAGCGCGATCAACCCTTCGCCCAGCCCGACCACGGAGAGACACACGACACCCGCCAATAGCCGTATCTTGTACGGCATCACATAACGCAATAGGCGGCCGAGTTCTTCTCGCTTCTTCAAAGAAGTCGCTGATCCCCCGCAAAAATGAACGTCGCGCGCGTAGGTACGCTACGAATCGCCCGTACGTTTGTCAAGCCAGCAAGCCGCGCCACATCCTGCACATGCGTCTCGAACGCCATGCCGCGAAATTGCGTTTCGCCTTTGCCAAGCCCGGCCTTCCGCGCGGACGGCTTTGGGGAGCTTCCGCTGCCAATGTCCCCGCGCCAGCCCGGTGAAAGTAAACATTATTTTGCCAGATCGCGATGCACGACCTTGGATGCGTAACCCTTTTGGTGCAGCGTCTTGCGCACCGCCTCCGCCATCATTACCGAGCGATGCCGCCCGCCCGTGCATCCAAACGCGATCGTCAGATAGCTCTTCCCTTCGCGAATGTAGTGCGGAATCAGATACACCAGCAAGCCTTCCACGCGCCGCAGAAATTCCCCGGTCTGCGGGAACGAGCGGATGTAGCGCGCGACGCGCGGATCGCGCCCCGAGATATTTGCGCAGCTTGCGGAATAAAATGCGGATTCGGCAAAAAGCGCACGTCAAATACCAGGTCCGCATCCGCCGGAAGTCCGTAGCGATATCCGAAGCTCACGAGCGAGACCATCATCGGCCGCCGGTCCGTCTTCTGGAACCACCGGATGATGAACTGGCGCAATTCGTGAACGTTGAATTTGGTGGTGTCAATCACCACATCGGCCAGCTTACGGATCGGCTCCATCAGCACGCGTTCGCGCCGCAGGCCTTCCAGTACCGGGCGGTCATGCCCCAGCGGATGCGGCCGCCGCGTTTCGCTGAATCGCCGCAGCAAAGCATCTTCGTTGGCTTCGATGAAGACCAGCGTGACGGGATTTTCGCCACGCAATTGCAGCAGGATTTCCGGCAGTTTTTCGAGCTGGCCGCCTTCGCGCGCATCCACCAGCAGCGCCGCGCGCTGGATGGCCCCGCCGGCCTGCATATGCAATTCACTGAAGGTGGGAATCAAGGCAACGGGAAGGTTATCAACGCAGTAGAAACCCAGATCCTCGAAGGTCTTGAGAACCGTGCTTTTGCCCGATCCGCTAAGACCGGTGAGAACCACCAGTTGGCGGGCGTCGCGCGCTTTCCGGCGCTTCACGCGGGCGCCGGCCTACGCCTTGACCCGGCGCTGGTGCGTGCTTGGAATACGAAGATCTTCGCGGTATTTCGCCACGGTGCGGCGGGTCACATGGATTCCGGCATCGTCGAGTTTCTTGGCGATCAGGTCGTCGGTGAGCGGATGAGCGGTGTCTTCCTCGTCAATCATCTTTCTTCACCAGGCGCTTCAAAGTCTGCAGCGACATGTTGCTGCCTTCGGGACCGTTAACCGATTCGGAGAAGAACGATCGCAGCTCCAAAACTCCCTGCGGCGTATGCGCGTACTTGCTTGATACCGCGCGGCTGACCGTGGACGGATGCACGCCCACTTCCTCAGCGACTTCCTTGATCATCATGGGTTTCAGGTGATCGGCGCCGTGATCCAGATATTCAAATTGCCGCTGAATAATAATCTGGCAAACTCGCAGGATGGTGTGCTTACGCTGTTCGATGCTCTTCATCAATTGCATCGCCGCGGTGACGCGTTCTTTCACGTAGTTTCGCACTTCGCGGTCAGCGGCGTCACGAGCCAGCAGGCGGCGGTACACGGGAGAAAGCCGCAGTTGCGGCACGTCATCATCGTTCATGAAGACTTGCCACTGATCGTCCACCTTGCGGAAATAAACGTCGGGCTCCACCAGCCGCGGTTGCGTCTTGTTGTAGCGCAGGCCAGGACGCGGATCGAGTTTCTTGATCACGTCCACGGCGCGCTTCACCAGTTCCACCGGACGATTCAGCGCGCGGGCAATTTCCTTCAGCTGGTTGGCTTGCAGCAAACGCGCCAGCGGCGTCTCCGGATTCAGCTCCTCCGTCTCGCTCGCGGCCAGCGGGCGCTTCGGCAAGCATTCCGAGACAATCTGGATCGCCAGCGCATTCTGTCCGTCCAGAGTGCGCAGCTGCATCATCAGGCACTCGCGCAGGTTGCGGGCCGCCACGCCCAGCGGGTCAAATTCCTGCACCACCGCCAGGGCTTCCTCGACGTCTTCCATCGAGTACTTTCCATTTTGCGAAATTTCTTCCAGCGAGGCGCTCAGATAGCCGTTCTCGTCGAGGTTTCCGATGATGGCGTCGGCGATCTCGCGCACCACGTCGTTGCAAACCGTTACGCTCAACTGCCAGGACAGGTGTTCGGTCAGCCCTTGCGCCGAGGAAAGGAATTTATCGAACGACGGCCGCTCGATAACTTCCGATTCGCCGCTCTCCGGATTTCCACCGCCGCTGTCGAGATATTGGTTAAAAAACGAGGCAACGTCGAAATCCTCGAATGGACTGGGCGGCTCGACCTCGGGAATTTTTTCGGTTTCCGCCTTCAGGAAGGTTTCGTCGCTGTAGTCTTCGGGGGTAACGCTCTCTTCGGACAATTCCTCGAGAACCGGATTCTCGATCATCTCCTGGTTAATCATCTCCCGCAGTTCGAGACGATTCAGCGCCAGCACACTCACCATCTGGACCAGACCAGGCGTGAGGATCTGCTTTTGCGCGACCCGTAGATGAAGTTTTGGCTGCAGCCAGCTCATAAGCGTCAATTCAACCGGAAATGGTCTCCTAGATAAACCCGGCGCACCTCGGCATTGCGGCTCAACTCATCCGGCGTTCCGGCGGCCAGCACCTTGCCGTTTTGCACGATATACGCGCGATTGGTTACACTCAGAGTTTCGCGCACTTGGTGGTCCGTGACAAGCACCCCGATGCCCTCGCGACTCAATTCGCTGATAATCTTTTGGATATCGACTACGGTCAACGGGTCAATCCCGGAAAAGGGCTCGTCCAGCAGGATGAAAGCGGGCTCCAGCACCAGTGACCGCGCAATTTCCAGGCGCCGTCGCTCGCCTCCAGACAGGGTGTAAGCGCCGTTGGATCTCACCGTTTCCAGCTTCATCTGCGCCAATAGCTCCTCAAGACGGTCGCGTTGCTGCTCCGAAGTGAGCGGCAGCGTTTCCAGGACCGCGATCAGGTTCTCTTCGACCGTAAGTTGCCGGAAAACCGAAGGTTCTTGCGGCAAATAGCTGATCCCGCTGCGGGCCCGGAGGTACATGGGGAGGTCGGTAATATCGTCCCCGTTCAGGAGGACGCGCCCGGAATCCGGCCGGGCTAAACCTACCATAATATAAAACGTTGTCGTCTTCCCAGCGCCGTTCGGCCCCAGAAGCCCTACCACTTCACCCTGACTGATCTCCAGATTCAGATCATCTACAACTTTGCGCCCGCGGTACGATTTGCTGAGTTCGACGGCCTGGAACTTGAGCATGCCACGTCATTTCTCGACCTGGTGAAGAGTCACAGTTTTCGAACCATCCGCCGAATCTACAAGGATCCTATCATCAGCAAAATAGAAGGTCAATTGACGCCCGGTGGTGGTGTCGCCATTTGAGCTATGGAGAGTTGGTTTACCCTCGGAAAGCACAAACTTGCCTTCTGCAGCCGTATACTCCGCCCGGTCCGAGGTCCCGCGGCGATCCTCCTGCCGCACGGTCACGTCCCCGCTGGCCACCGAACGCGACAATTGCTTGCTGCCGCTTGCGGCACCACCATCTGAAAAATAAAGATCGATCTGGTTGGCCTGGATCGAGCCTTGCTCGGAATCGACCCGCGCATCCTGCTCGATCCGCCCGCGCGATTCGGTTTCCCAATACGTCAACAAACCTCCCCGCACATGGCCCAGTTGCGGCGATGAACGTGCCGCCTGGGCCACCGGCCTGTTCGAACCCGGCCTGGCGGATTTGCTCGAAGATTGTCCCTGCCCGGGGCCCTCGCCCGGCTTCGGGCTCCAGGCTGCTTGTGGGAATACTCCGCGCACGTTCCCTTTTACCAGCAGGACATGGGTCGGGCTATCCAGTTCGATGGTGTCTCCCTCAAGAACCGACGCCCCTTGCCACAAACGGCCCTTCCCGGAATACACGGCATGCCCTCGTGCCGTATCCGCGACCAGGTGTTCAGCCGAAATATGCGCCGCTTCTGGCGCTAAATTCGAGATGCTGGATTGGCCGGCGTGCAAATCCGTGGTCTGCACGCGGCCATCCGCGCGAAGACGATTCGTCGATGGAGCGAAAGACGCCGATTGCGCCGTGGTGCGCGTCATGGCATCGGCAAAAACCACCGAGCCGTCCAGGGTAATCGTGTTCGTGGCGTGATCGACGTGCGCTCGATCTCCTTGCCCGGAGCGCTGCGCATCATGGAAGCGGACATCTCCAGACTGGTCAATCGCCGACCATTCGCCGGTCTTGTCAAACTTCGCCGTGAGGTCACGCGACGCCGAGGTTTCCTCGGGGGCGTCTCCCAGTTTGCGCGTGACTTCCACGCCGCCCATGCTCTCCAGTTGCTGCAGCTGACCTTGGTCATCGAATTTCAGGTTCATGCGCTGGCCGGCCATGCGCGTCGATTGCGCCACCGGTTTGCCGTTCACCAGGGCCACGCTCTGCCAATCGACCCTCCCCGGTGCCAGCGTGTTGACGCTCGAAATCGATGTTTCCCCGGTGCTGGTGTCACTCAAAAAGTGCACTTCCAGCGCGTCGCTTTCGACGTGCCGCGTGCCCCCGTTAAATGCCGCGCTGGTGGATGTGAGCTTGACGCCATTGCCCGCCGTCAGAAGCTGGGGGAGATTGTCCGCTGTGGCCAGATCCAACTCCAGGCGTCCGGCCTCGATGCCATCTCCGCCGACCGGCGTGTTGCGCGTCCCGTGCACGTTGCCCGTCCCCACGATGGATTCGATCGATCCATCGGGACGCAGCCGCGAAACAATTTCATCGGCGCTGAGCGCGATCGGTCCTTGGGGATTCTGATCGCGCAATTGCGGCTGGCCGCTGGCCACAAATCGCCGCGCTTGAAACTCGGCGTCCAGCTCCAGCAATAATTTCTCCGCGTGCAGTTCGTCCGCACCCTGTTGCGTATGAACATTTCCATCCACTTCCACGATTCGCGCATCGCGCTGAAAGGACATGCGATCGCCCGACACATGAACAATCTTAGGGTCCGTTGCCGCCGCTTTTTCGGGAAGCGCGGCGCTGGTAGGAGAAATATTCAATTCAACATTGTGGTCCAGTCCGAGCGTTCCATTATTCGAATCGTAGCTTACGCCCACCGCGCGGCCTTCTCCCTGCGGCCAGCGGAAGGTTACCGGCTGGTCGGTTCGCGCCTCGCCGGAATCGCGGTCAAAAGTAAGAGCGGACGTCGCCACCTGAATGGCGTTCGCGCCTGCGGAAGGCGTCCCGGCGGCCTGCAAGCTGATTTGAACTTCGCCTGCGCAGCTGATCCTGCCGGTGTTGGAAATAAAGTCGCAGGCCTTGGTGCGCAGTGTATCGTTGCGCTCTCCTTTTTTTCCAAACACAGTGATGGCCACGTCTTCGAGGAGATTTCGGTTGCCCACCTTGAATGCCGTGGTGCGCGAGGCCCTCACGGTGTAGATCGTTCGCTGCCCTTCGACCTTGGAATATGAAAATTCGTTGGAGCGCTGCTCCACGGAAGCGGGCACGGCAGGCGGCGCCTTCCGGGCCGCGATCCTCGCCAGCCAGATATTTCGCGCGTACACGCCCGCGACGATCAGGGCTAGCATCCCCGCCGCCGCAAGCGACCACCGCGCATAGAGCTGCGCTTCGCTGTTTCGCATCTGTTCGAGAGCCTCGAAGACTTAGAAGCCGAGTATAGGGGAGGCGTTGGCAGCGAACAACTGGAGGGCGCTACGCAATGGCGGTGACCGCCGCAGATAGATGCCGGGATCGTGTTGAAGCACAATTTGACTCGATGTGCGTGTTCATGCGCGACGTTGATCCGAGCTAGAACTTCTCATCACCGCAACGTCTCTGGCCTTTTCCACGGGGACCGTTCCCTTTGAGCTAACGGGTTGTATCGACACGAGCGGAAGCGTAGGATCTGAGGCTACTGGTTTGCTCCACGGAGGGAAAAATCATGAAAATTATTCGAGGAGGCATGGCGGCCTCCCTATCGCTGGGCTTGTTGCTGGGCCCGATCGCTCCAGCGCGCGCCGACTTTCGATATACCGAAACATCGCAGGTCACCGGCGGATCGTTGATCAAATTGATGAAAGTTGCCTCCATCTTTGCCCGTGGAGACGCCAAGAAGCAGGAAAAGCAGATGCTCGAACCGACGGCCACGACGCACTATGTCAAGGGCGGCCGCCTGCGCACCGACAACTCGGATGGAACGATCCAGATCATCGATATCGAGGGCCAACGAGTGATCGCCATCGATACGAACAAGAAAACCTATGGCGTGGCTACCTTCGAACAGATCAGGGCCGCCATGCAGCAAGCGCAGCAACAGATGCAGGCGCAAATGCAGGAGAACGCACAGAAGAATCCGCAGCAGGCGCAGGAGATGAAGGATGCGCAGGTCAAGGTCACTCCCACGCTCCACGTGACGCCCGGCACCTCCAATCGCGTGATCCTGAACCAGCCCACGAACGAAACCAAGGTCCAAATGGATATGGCCATGCAGGTGACCGCAACCGGTCCCGACGCGCCTCCGCCGGGCCAGCCTAACTCTGGCACCGCCACAATGTCGATGAACGTGGACAGTTTCGTGGCCCCGGGCGTAACCGGCTACCTTGAGTTCGCAAAGTTCTACCGTCGCATGGCACAAGATGTTGATTGGATGAAATTGCCGGCGATGACCAACATTCAAATCGCCGATCCACGAGTGTCGGAAGGCATGGCGGAGCTACAAAAGAATTCTGACGCGATGAAGGGTTTTCCGATGCTGTCCTACGTCACCATGACCGTTGTCGCGCTTGGACCCGATGGGAAGCCTCTGACCGCAGATTCGCAAAATGGCGCACAGAAGCAGCAGGCGTCGAACGCTTCGTCCGCACAATCCAGTAATTCGGACGAGGGAGTGCCCACGAGTCCCTCAGCGGCTGCGCTCAAGGGTCTCGGCAGCTTGTTCGGCAAGAAGAAGGATAAAGACAAGGATACTTCTTCGAATGAGGCTGGCGCACCGCCGCCAAATCCGAACGCCGATCCCAACGCGCTCATGGAAATGACCACGCAGGTGACGACGTTCTCGGATTCTCCTCTCGATAGCGGCTTGTTTGACATCCCCGCCGGGTTCACGCAGACGCAAGAAGATCCCATGCAAGTCTTTGGCGGAGGGCGATCCGAAAAGCACGTACCGCAAAAGAAATAGCCGACAACGTCATCTAATCAGCCCGAAACGTCAACGTTGCGTCGACCCGTCGAGACCACCGCGTTTCTCAGGAGTGATCACGTTTGGCTTCTAAACCGGGTATCGCTTCAATTGCAAGAGTCCCACGTTTCACTCGTGTAAAATAAAACGGTGTACCAATAGCGTTCCAGGCGATTTACGAGGTGGACCTTGCAGGGGATGCCACTGAACTTGCCTGGTTGATGGCTTCGCGCCGCCGCAGAAAGGGCGTCGGTCGGATCGAAAACAAGATAAACAGACGTGTCCTGTGCAAACATTCCCCACCCATCCCATTCGATGTGCTGAAATTCCCCGTTTCGCAGCGGCGGTTGCGCCAAAACCCGGGCTTTGTAAGTGCCGGACCCTATCGTCCATCTAACCGCCGTGCGGATTGCGATCGGGTATGCGAGCCCAAACGCGAATAAGGCCAAAGCAACGGCAGACAGGATAGCCACCGTCGTAAGTTGCCGCATGGACCGGCGGCGGTGGCTCTTGCTAATCGCAGCGTAAATTACCAACGCGATTCCGCTTACGAATAGAACTGCGATGACAATTACATAGAGGAGAAGCGAAATATCTGCCTGGACAATTCCTAGCGCAGCAAAAAAGACTAATGCGGCTGATGCGGCATATGCCTGCGTCCGCCAGTGAAACCGAGCTTCGTCCGTGGAAAGCGAACCCATCGCGCACAGATTATCGCACCAATCTGAGCCAGTCCCGAGAAGTTGGACTGTCGATGACTGAGAATTTTAGCTAAAGCCAAAGCAGCCGGGTCCAATCGCACTTTATTCTTGCGGCCAGTTCCGTGCGATTCAGGAGCGAAGGACTTTGTCCCGAGTGGCCTGCGTTAGAGCGCAGCGCTCTCTTTTCGCGGACGCAAGATCCTCCATCGGCGGCAACCCCGCCCGCGCTATGATTCTGAACCGTGACTGCGTTGCCGGACACACACACTACGACTCCGCGCCGGAACGGCTTGCTCCGACCTTTGCTTCGCTGGCTTGTCATCGGCGTGGCGCTCCTTTGGTCGCTGGCTGCGCTGATCCTTGTGGCCGCCCGGTGGATCGACCCACCGACAACCGCGGTGCACATCGAGCGCCACCTGCAGGCCTGGATTCACCGCACGCCGTATCGCGAACGCTACAAATTCATTCCGCTCAGCCAAATCTCGGCCGATCTTCAGCACGCCGTAATCGCCGCGGAGGACGCGCGCTTCTACCTGCACCATGGATTCGATTGGCACGAGATCCAAATCGCTGCCGAAGACGATTTGGAGGGCGATCGCACTCGCGGAGCTTCCACCATTACCCAGCAACTGGTAAAAAACCTATTCTTTGGAACGGGCCGCTCTTTTCTTCGCAAGGGCGCAGAGGCCACACTGGTGCCGGTGGCCGAATTCGTCCTCGGCAAACAGCGCATTCTGGAGATATACCTCAACGTGGTCGAATGGGGCCCGGGCATTTATGGCGCGGAATCGGCGTGCCGCTACTACGACGAAACTGCGGCCCGGAATATCGGCCGGCAAGAGGCGGCACGGCTCGCGGCAATTCTTCCGGCTCCCCTGAAGCGCCGGCCCGAGCGCATGAATCACTACAGCGCGATTATCCTGAAGCGCATGGGTCAAATGGGTTGGTAACCGCAGATAGCATTTTGCCGGCGCGGCGGGTTCGCGTTTTGATTGCTGAAGAGTCTGCCGGTACCTCTGAGGGCTTCTACGCTACCCCACTTTTTGTCCAATCTTGACAGTTTCGCCGCACTATCGCTCGGCATCCTTGCTTTCTACCTTCCTTGAGCCATAATTAAATTCCCCTTCTTGGTTTTCGTTTGTATCTGTTGGCATCCCCCTTCCCAGTTGCAAGCCACGCGCCGCACGGCAAGCGCGCATTTTACCGTTCATTCGCAGGAGCTTCGTAGGACCATGAAAAACAAGGAAACTGGAAATCCATCCGGCACGGGCACAGCGGCAGGCGGCACCCCTGCTTCCGTTCATTGGTTCGCCCATCGGCGGCCGGGCCCGCTGCACTATGTGCTAGCAGTTACGATGACCGTCGGCACCCTGCTCCTGTATCTGGCGCTCTCCGGATATTTCGGGAGCCAACCGGCTCCCATTGTTTTCCTGCTGCCCATCGCCGTGAGCGCCTACCTCGGAGGCCTGGGCCCAGGTCTACTTGCGACCGGCCTGGGCTTACTGGCTTCCGATTATTTCATCGCCGTTCCCGTTCACAGTTTCAAGATCGAAAACCCTGTCGACTATGTGCGATTGACGACCTTGTTGCTGATTGGTGTGTTGGTCAGTGTGCTTTCTGAATCTCTCCACCACGCGCGCCGGAGTTTGAACTCGCAGTCGCACGAGCATCAGTCGTTCGCCCTAGAACGCAAAGTCTGGATCGGTCTTTCGCTCGGATCGGCGGCTCTCATTTTTGTGGGGGGAATGTCTTACCACAGCATGACGCTCGCGCGCGCAGACGCCGAGTGGGTGGAGCACACCTATCAAGTAATTTCCGCCCTTCGCCAGTTGCTCTCCACCATCACGGATGCCGAGACCGGAGAGCGCGGATTCGTTATCACCGGCAACGAAAACTTCCTGGCGCCGGCAGGTGCAGCCTTCCGCACGCTCAACACGAATTTGAGCGATCTTCGCAAATTGACCGCCGACGATCCTGCACAGCAACAAAGCCTCGGCGCGCTCGAACTCCAGGTTGCAACGCGTGTTTCCAATCTCCGACAAGTGATCGACGTGCGGCGCACCAAGGGATTTGAAGCCGCCGACGCGATCATCGCCACGGGGCGGGGCAAGGCCGTTCAGGATGGCATTCGCGCTATCGTCGCCGAAATGGACAGCTCGGAAAACGCGCTTCTGAAAGAGCGGATTCTTCGCGCCCGGCAAGGCACCGTCACCACCAGGACGGTCATCGTCGCGGGAAGCGCACTGGCCCTGGGAATCAGCCTGGTAGGGCTCCTGCTGCTGGGACAGGATTTCGCTGGAGCACGCCAGGCGGTAAGCGAACTGCGCGAGTTAACCGTTCAACTGGAAACTCGTGTGAAAGACCGCACCGTGGAATTGCAACGCGCCAATGAATCGCTGCAGGCCACTAAGGAACTTCAAGCGGTCACGCTTGCGAGCATTGGCGATGGCGTGATCAGCACCGATGGCAATGCCCGCGTATCCTACATGAATGCGGAGGCAGAGCGGTTAACCGGCTGGACGACGACCGAGGCCACGGGTCAAACGTTTTCCAGCGTATTCCGCATTATGGACGAAACCGGTCGCAGCGCGATCGAGGATCCCGCCAGCGCGATCCTGCGCTCAGGAAAGTCCATGGCGCTGGCAAACCATACGATACTGGTGGCGAAGGATGGCCGGGAAACACCGATCGCCGATAGCGGCGCTCCGATTACCGATGCCAACGGCAAAGTACTGGGAGTCGTGCTGGTGTTTCGGGACTGCAGCACACAGCGCAACGCGGAAAAAACACTGCGAGAGAGCCTGGCGCTGCGGGAACAACTCGCCAAGGTGGCCGAAAGCGCGCCGGGAGTGATCTGCTCATTCCAGCAGTGGCCGGATGGCAGAAACCGTTTCCCATATGCCAGTTCCTCCATCGAAAAGATGTACGGCATATCTCCCAAAGAGCTGGCGCGGGATGGCTCAGCGGTGTTCAAGGCGATCCATCGCGAGGACCTGGCGCGCGTGCAAAAAAGCATCGCTGAATCTGCCGCAAAACTCACGCTTTGGCGCGATGAATTCCGAATTACCGCTCCGGGCGGAACCTTGAAGTGGATCAGTGGGCATTCCATGCCCCAGCGCGAGCAGGACGGCAGCGTGCTGTGGCACGGCATTCTGGAAGACGTTACGGAAAAGAAATTCCACGAGCAACAGCTTCAGGTGAGCCAGGACCACTTCCGCACGCTGGTGGTCGGAGTGAAGGATTACGCCATCTTCATGCTGGACACCCAGGGGAACATCGCCACCTGGAATCTGGGGGCGGAACGCATCAAGGGCTGGAAAGCCGAAGAAATCGTGGGAAAACATTTCTCGGTATTCTACTCCCCGGCGGAAATCGCCGACGGCAAACCGCAAAGGGAGCTGGAAGTGGCCCGTTCGGTGGGCCGTTTCGAGGAAGAAGGCTGGCGGTATCGGAAAGATGGCTCACGACTATGGGCCAACGTGGTCATCACGCCGTTACGCGACGACCAGGGTCGCGAGTACGGCTTTGCGAAGGTCACGCGCGACATGACCGAGCGGCGCAGGATCGAACGGTCCATCAAGGAAGATGAAGCGCGCCTTGCGGGAGTGATTGGCTCAGCGATGGACGCCATCATCACCGTGGACGAGCAACAGCGCATCACGTTGTTCAATCCCGCGGCGGAAATCATGTTTGGCTGCAAGTCCCAAGACGTGATCGGTCAGTCGTTGGAGCGATTTATTCCCACCAGATTCCGCGCGCCACACGGCCGGCACATCCGCGAATTCGGAAAAACCCACGTGACGCGGCGAAAAATGTCGGAAATGGGTTCGATTTACGGCTTGCGAAGCAACAAGGAGGAGTTCCCCATCGAGGCCTCCATTTCCCACGTCGAAATCGCGGGCCAGAAGGTATTCACCGTAATCCTGCGGGACATCACCGAACGCATGAAGGCCGAAGAGGAGTTGCGGCAGCAGGCTTCTCTCTTGAGTCTGGCCACCGTTCTGGCCCTGGATATGGAAAGCCGCATCGTTCTCTGGACTCGTGGCGCGGAACAGTTCTACGGCTATTCGCAGCGCGAGGCGATTGGCTCCAGTTCCCATGAATTGCTACAAACCAAATTCCCCGCGCCTCTCCAGCAAATCCAGGAAACCTTGTTCAAACGTGGGGCCTGGGAAGGTGAGTTAATCCACAGCAGGCGCGATGGCAGCCGTGTTTCGGTTGCCAGCAAGTGGATTCTGCATCGGAATGCCCTCGGAGAGCCCGTTCGGGTTCTGGAAATGAACCAGGACATCTCGGCCCTCAAAAAAGCCCAGGCCACGCAACTCAGTTCACAGAAACTGGAGTCCCTGGGTACGTCGTCCGGAGGAATCGCCCACGATTTCAACAACATTTTATTGGCGATCAACGGCAACGCCAAACTGGCAATCGCCGACCTGCCCGCGGACCATCCGGCGCAGGAAAGCTTAACCGAGATCGCCAAAGCCGGCGCGCGCGCCACTGATCTGGTGCGCCGGATTTTGTCATTCAGCCGTCCCAAAGAACAGAAACGGGAAGTGCAGCCCATGCAGCCAGTGGTGGTAGAGGCTATGAAACTGGTGCGGGCCACTCTACCGGCTAATATCGAAATCAGAATGCAATTCCAGCCTGAAGTGCCCGCCGCGGCCGTGGACGCGACGCAGATTCACCAGGTGATCGTCAACCTGGCAACGAACGCGGCGCACGCAATCGGAGATCGCGGCGGAGTGATCGACCTGCGGCTCGACAGCTGCGAGGTGGGGCCAGGCGACGTCGGGCGCGCTCCCGGACTGCAGCCTGGACACTACGTGCGATTGTGTGTGGGCGACAACGGCTGCGGGATGGACAAAGCGACCCTCGCACGAATCTACGATCCATTTTTTTCCACCAAGCCGGTCGGGCAAGGCACGGGACTGGGCCTCTCGGTCGTCCACGGAATCGTTTCCAGCCATGACGGCGCCGTCGGCGTTTATAGCGATGTGGGCAGGGGCACGGAATTCTATCTCTATTTTCCGGCCGCTTCCGAGCCCGCCACTTCGCCCGCGCCAGCAACACCGACGAGCCAGCACGCCCGCCACGGGCATGTGTTGTATCTCGACGATGAAGAGGCTCTAGTATTCTTTGCCAAGCGCATGCTCACCCGGCTTGGATTTCAGGTGACCGGATTTACCGATGCCGGTGAGGCGCTGCAGGACTTTGGCGTACATCCCGGAGATTACGATGCGGTGGTCACCGACCTTTCGATGCCGCGAATGACCGGCCTGGAGTTTGCCCGCGAGGTGATGGCCATCCGGCCGGAAATGCCAGTAATCATAACCTCCGGCTACGTGCGCCCGGAGGATCAGGTGAAGGCGCAGCAATTGGGAGTTCGCGATTTTATTCTGAAGCCTTCGACTGCCGATCAACTGGCGACGGCTCTGGATCTGCTCTTGCTGGATCGCGCGGCAACACACGCTACTAAAATCAAGTCGACCTGATCGACAGCTGGATCGAGCATGTCCAGACTTCCGCGTGGCCCGGCGGTGCTGGCCCTCAAGGATCATTCCCCTGATAGCCGTTCGTAGGTTGCCCGCGCGGATGCGCGAAACTCAATTGTTTTCCTGGTTCGCGGCTACTTCGATGATTTGGGAACGGCGGGGTTGGCCACGCGATCAGCGAAGGATTTTTCTTCCGAGTGAACGCAAATTTCTTCCACCATTTCGTCGTGTGGCCGCTGCTTCATGATTCTGTGAGGGCCGACGATGGGCGCGGTGTAGGCCATCGGATCGGTAATGGTGATGTCATAGCGAATGGTATCGTGGTCCACGCGGCGGTAGCGCTCGGCGATGCGCATCGCTTCGCTGTGCGGGTAGCCTGTGGATCCGAGCCAGGTGCTGTCACGAAAGCCGGCGGACTCCACGACCAATGTGTCGTCGCCTTCCCAGTGGCCAACCGCATATCCATACCATGTAGGGTCAGCATCCGTTGGCAGGGATCGGCCGTCAGTCCAGATGGTGCGGTACTCGTGTTCGTGCTCGAAGAACTGGATAACGCGGTTGGATAGCTGCACAAATTCAAAGGGCGTGTTCATAAACATGATCCGCGGAAAACCGGTCGGATCGCATTGCAACATTGGATCGTTGCCGCCGGGAGTGCGACGCGGGCCGTAGCCGGGCTTTTCCGCGTCAAATCTCGCCCGGGCCCAGGGCGTCATCGGTGGAATGAGATTGTCGGGAGCAACGGGCTCGGAAGCGCCGGTGCTCTGGTAGTGCCACAGGCCGGAGAGGTCTCGCTTTGGTATTGGCGCCGGAGCGGATTTTGAAACTTCAGACCGCTGAGCGCCGGCAGGGCATGTCGCAAAGGAAAATGCCGCGAGAAGTGCGAGTCCGTATTTTGCGGTGGGATTTTTCCTGCAAGCTTTTTTCATTTCGCTGAAGTTTGGGCTGACGCTAATTTAAACCTGATCGGCTGAAGCCTATCCCGAAGTTATTTCACAGGCTTGGGCGTTGCCGGTTCGCGAATTCGCTGTGTGAACTCGTGCTCTTCCGTGTAGACGCACGGGTACTCGCCGATTTCTTCGCCGTGTTTCAGCTTCAACGTTCTTTGTGGTCCGACGATTGGCTTGGTATAGGCCGTCGGGTCGGAAATCGTCATGTCGTAAAGAATCGTTTCACGGTCCACACGCTGGTAGCGCTCCGTGATGCGCATGTTCTCACTGTGCGGATAGCCTGTGGGCCCGAGCCAGGTGCTTTCGCGAAACCCGGTCGATTGCACGACCAGCGTGTAATCGCCGTCCCAATGTCCGACCGCGAAACCGTACCACGCGGGATCGGGATCCTCCGGAAGCGATCGTCCGTCGATCCAGATCGGGCGCCACTCGTGCTCGCGCTCCCAGAATTCCAGGATGCGTCCGGGAACCTGCTGCAGTTCTAGAGGAGTGGGCATCATCATAATCCGAGGAAAACCAATCGGATCGCATTGCAGGATGGGATCGTTTCCACCGGCCGCGCCTCGCGCTCCGTAGCCCGGTTTTTCCGCGTCGAATTTCGCCTTGGCCCACGGCGTCATCGGGGGAATGTCCCTGTCGGCGGCGATGGGTTGCTGGCTGCCGTCTCCCTGAAGCTGCCACACGCCATTGAGGTCGCGTTTCGGAGCCGGCGCGGATTTTGAAAGAGATTGTTGGGGAGCAGCCTGAGCCGCCACGAGGGACGAAGCAACCAGCGCGGCGAGCGGCGCAGCGATCGCGCACATAAGCAAATTCAACCGGCGTTTGCGCTTCATGACCTTCCTCCCGCCATTCCGCCACTCCCCATCTTCATTACCGGATGTCCATCTTCAGCACGCGCCCGTCGGAAAAAACGATTTTGCCGTCTTTGTTTCCGGAAAAACCCACGGGGGCGCCGTTCTTGGCGGGAGCAAGGGTGATGGTGATTTGGTCCCCGGCCTTGACGGACGTGCGAACCCAATTATTCCGCCGTAAGATTCCGGGGCTTTGGCTTTCGATCGCCCAGTTAACGACCGCGCCCTTATCGTCCTTTACGTCCAGAAAAACCTGGCAATGGGGATTGGCCCACACAAATTCCGTCACCGTGCCGGAAAGCGTGATCCAATGTTCCTCGTCGTAAGCCGAATTTCCGTGGTGGGCCCAAAGTGGTCCGCAAACCAGGATAAGACCTGCGATCAACAAGACGGATTTTGCCAGCCTGGAGTTCATTCGCCACCCTCGCAACTGAGATTGAAGCGCGATTGCGGAATTACCTGGCCCCAGTTCCCTTCTGCTTCCATAGCTTCTAAAGATCGGGCAGCTCTTTGCCGTCCGCCAGAATGATCTTTTTCAGCCTCAGGATGTATGCACCGTTCTTGGCCCGGAAACCGACGGCGGTGATGACGTCGCCGGGTTTGAGCGTGGTCTTGTCCCATCCCCCATTGCGGACCAGCATCGCCGGACTGCGCGCTTCGCAGGTCCAATTTTCCACTTCGCCCTTGTCGTTCTTATCTTCCAGATAGATTTGCGCGTGGGGATTGATGAATTCAAACTTCGTCACCGTGGCCTTAACGGTAACCAGTTTTTCCGTATCGTAATTCGTTTCCCCGTGGTGCGCCAGGATTGGCGTCGAAGATAAAAGAGCGGCGAACATCAAGGTCAGGCAGAGCGCCAGATTCTTCATTTCTAAACCTCCTGCGAATGCCAGATCAAGTAAGGCACACGATTACCCGGGGTCATTGGATCTGGAAAGTGACTGAGGGAAATATCCCACCTCAATTAGAGATCTGTCAATCCTAAAGTCGCTATTTAGCGGGCGTAACTTCCTGTTTTTCGATGTCGTCAAAACTTTGAATGTCCTCGCAGAATTCTTCCGCCAGGGTCCATTTCGGTTTCAGGGCAAAAACGATGCGGCCGCTCCAGGGTTGGCGATAGGCCTTGGGGTCGTCAATCGTGATTTCGTCTTCCAGATGCTCGTGGTCGACGCGCCGGATGCGCTCCACCACGTGCAACGCCTCGCTGTGCGGATGCCCGATGCGATCGAGCCAGGTTTTATCGTTGAAATTCACGGTGTCCGCCACCAGCGTGTCGCCCTCCCAATGTCCGATCGAATCGCCCATCCACAAGGGGCCGAGACTGGTATCGTGCGCGCGCCCGTCGGTGAAAATCTGATGGCGCATCGAATCCCATTCAAAAAGCATGATCACTTCGCCGGGAGTCTGGACAATCTGCAGCGGGAAGGCATGAAAAAATGCCCGAGGAAATCCCGTGGGCGTGCAACCGCGATAAATCGGGTCGTTGGTCTCCGCGATGGGAAAGGAATGGGTGCCGAAGGAAGACTTGGCGGCATGATATTGCGCCAAGCCCCACTCGGTCATCGGCGGCTCTTCGGGCGTCAGTTCGTAGATCCAGTAGCGCTCCACAACCTTGCCCAGCCGGGGTCGGTCCTGCATCCAGACGCCCGACAAATCATGCGGATCAAACGCTTCGGGAACTTTCGATGCCGCAGACGGCGGTTTGGATTGAGCAAACAGCGCGGACGAACATCCCCAAGCGAAGGCAAGCACCAGGCCAGCGTGGAGCAAATAATTTCGCATTCCAGAATCCCGCCCCGAATTCAAATTCAATGGCTCGACCGGCGGCCACCCTCGATGGCTTCGCAGCCGCTCTCATTTCTTCGTCGGGACAGCCGCGTCCTGATCGATTCCCGCAAAACTTTCCTCATCTTCGCAGAATGCTTCGGCCAGGGTCCACTTCGGCTTCAACACGAACATCAAATGGGCGTTCCAGGGCTTCGTATACGCTTTGGGATCCTCGATCGTCAGATCGTCCACCATATGATCGTGGTCCACGCGGCGAATCCGTTCGACGACGTGCAGCGCTTCGCTGTGCGGATGCCCGATGCGATCCAGCCAGGTTTTGTCGTTGAAATTCAAAGTGTCCGCGACCAGCGTGTCTCCCTCCCAATGCCCGATCGAATCGCCCATCCACAAGGGGCCGAGGCTGGTGTCATGCGTGCGCCCGTCCGTAAAAATCTGATGCCGGTGTGAGTCATATTCAAAAAGCAGAATGACCTCGCCGGTGGTCTGAACGATCTGCATCGGCAACGGGTACAAAAAAATGCGCGGAAATCCCAGCGGAACACAGGTGTGGTAAACCGGATCGTTGGTTTCCGCCAGCGGAAACGCGTGCGGTCCAAAGGAAGGCTTGGCGGCAGCGAATTGCGACTGTCCCCAGGCGGTCATCGGCGGCTCGCTTTCGGTGAACTTATAAGCCCAGTATCTCTGCATGACGGTAATCAGGCGCGGATGATCGTCGAACCATACGCCCGATAAGTCATGAGGATCGAATGAAGCGGAAGCAGTCTTCGCTGCGTCGGATAAAGGCTTGGATTGAGCGCGTGCCGCGGACGGGTAACCCAATAAGGTTGCGAACGCCAGAGCAAGCCACATCGCGCGCTTCCGCATGTCGAGACATCCTCCCCGCGCTAAAAATATCCTGGGGTTCAGTTCAGGGAATCATATCATCGCGATCGTTTCTCGCCTTCAACATCTCAAAATTCTTCATCAGGGATCAAACTTCTACTTCGCGGGCGCTGCCGCATCCTTGTCCATCGATTGAAAACTTTCCTCGTCCTCGCAAAACTGCTCCTGCAGCGTCCATTTTGGCCGAAGCAAAAACTCGATGTGCGCGGTCCACGGCTTGGTGTACGCCTTGGGATCGTCGATGGTGATGTCGTCCACCAGATGATCGTGATCCCTGCGGCGGATGCGCTCCACCAGGTGAAGAGCGTCGCTGTGAGGATGGCCGATGCGGTCGAGCCATGTCTTGTCGTTGAAATTCGTGGTATCCGCGACCAGCGTGTCTCCCTCCCAATGCCCGACGGCATCGCCCATCCACAGCGGGCCGAGGCTGGTGTCATGAGGGCGACCATCGGTAAAAATCTGATGACGTATCGAATCGTACTCAAAAAGGATGATCACCTCGCCCGGCTCCTGGACAATTTGTATCGGAAATGGATGCAGATACACGCGCGGCAGGCCGGGAGGCGCGCAATTGTGGTAAAGAGGATCGTTGGTTTCCGCTAGAGCATACGACCGCTCTCCGAAGGAAGACTTGGTAGCTTTGTATTGCGCCAAGCCCCACGCTGTCATCGGAGGTTCCTCCTGGTTGAACTTATAAATCCAATATCGCTCATTGGTCGTGACCGGGCGGGGACGATCGTCAAACCACACACCCGACAGGTCATGCGAAGCGTCCATCGTTGCGGCATCGGGAGGATTGGAGGCCGGCTTGGTTTGCGCGGAAGCCACCGGGAAAAACAGAAAAGCCATCGCGGGCGCCAACACCAGTATTCTGCCGAGCGGATGAATTCGCATCTGGAAAAATCCTCCCAGGCTCGAACCTACTTTTTGAGATTCAACTTGGAGAGGATCATAACCCGGGGGAGTTCGATGCGGTCAAGTTGTATTCGAGTTTTGACAAGGCAAGCGAAGAAGTGAAAATCGTGTCGAAGCGCAATCGCGACGCCCGAAAAGCGAGCGGTGACGACGAGACTTAAATGGAACGTGCGGCTTAGAGATTATCCTTCAGTGTGCCGTCCGCGAGCGTGAGCTTTTGCAGGCGCATCACCTGCGATCCGTTCTTGGCGCGGTAACCGAACACCGTGATCACGTCGCCGATCTTCAATGTGTTTTTGTCCCAGCCGCCCACGCGCACCAGCATCCCCGGACTCCGCGCCTCACAGTTCCATTTCTCGATTTCGCCTTTGTCGTTTCTAACGTCCACGGTAATCAGTGTGTGGGGATTGATAAATTCAAAGCTGGAAACGGCGCCCTTCACGGATACCACCTTGTCCGTATCGTAATTGGCCTCACCGTGATGCGCCATGAGCGGACCCGAAACGAAAACAGCGATGATACCCAGAGCCAGTAACAGCGCCAGTTTCTTCATTAGCAAACCTCCACGAATTTCGGATCCAATCGGAGCGTCGATTACCGATCGATTAGCGCTTGAGAACCGGCGGGCTCAAAATATCCCATCGTGCGCATACGAGCGTCAACCAATTCGTCCGCGTTCGTCGATGCCCGATAACCCAGTTATACCGCGTATTCCTGCCTCACAAACCGCGGTCATTTCGCTCCCGATCCAGTCTTATCGAAATCTTCAAAGCTGTGCTCGTCTTCGCAGAACTGTTCGCCCAGACTCCAGGTGGGCCGCAGCACAAAATCCAGATGCGCCGTCCACGGTTTAGTATAGGCTTTCGGATCCTCGACCGTGATGTCATCGGTCAGGTGATTGTGGTCAACCCGGCGGATGCGCTCGACCAGATGAAGTTGTTGGCTGTGCGGATGCCCGACGCGGTCGATCCAGGTCTTGTCGTTGAAATTTACGGTGTCCACAACCAGGGTATCGCCGTCCCAATGTCCGATCGCGTCGCCCATCCACTGCGGTCCGAGAGCCTCATCGTGCGTCCGGCCGTCGATGTAAATCGGATGGCGCAGCGAGTCATACTCAAAGAGGATCAGAATTTCCGCCGGCATCTGAACGACTTCCATGGGAAACGGATGCAGGTACACTCGCGGCAGTCCCGGCGGAGTGCAGCTGTGATAAAGAGGATCGTTGGTTTCGGCCAGCGGATACGTGTGCAGCCCGAAGGACGATTTCGCCGCGTCAAACTGCGCTTGCCCCCAGGGCGTCATCGGAGGCGGTTCCTTGCTGAATTCATAATTCCAGTAGCGATCCACAACCGGCGCCGTGCGCGGGTGGTCCTGGCTCCAGAGACCCGACAAATCGTGCGGATTAAAGGCGCCAGGGGCCGGAGGCGCCGCCGAAGGCTGTTTCGTCTGAGCCCACGAAGCGAACGAACAGAAAAAGACAACCGCGAACGCCAACGGAACATGCAAGCAAGGCCGTCGCATCAGATCACTCCCCGGGAATCCCGATTTCTGCCGAACTAAAATATTTTGGGCAAAGTATATAACGCCCGGATGTTCAGGTGTAAACATCGATTTATAGTCTGATGAATCCGCGTCTGGTCTTGGGCAACTTGATGAAATCCATCAATCCAGATCGGATGGAACGAAATATCCCACTTCATTGTTCGGGGCGGAACCGTACCACATGCGTCCTTGCGCATCGAGAAAGAATTCCTTCATCGTGTTTTCGGAATGCGCGTACGGGAATTCGGTGACCTTGCCGGTTTTTGGATTGAGTCGCCCGATCACATCCATCTCGTCGGAGGAATACCAGATGTTGTGATTGCGGTCGATGCCCAGGGCGTAGGGAGTTGCGCGCGGGCCGGGTAATTCGTAAACCTTGAACGTTTGGGTTTTCGGGTCGAACCGGTCGATCCTGCCACCCTGGTATTCCGCGAACCAGACCATGCCTTCACTGTCTATCTCGATGCGGCGCGGCCAGCCGCCTTTCGTCGGCGGAGCCCATTTGGTGACCTTGCCGGTATTGGCGTCGACCATCCCGATTTTTCCCTCGGGATAAAATTCCGCGAACCACACATTGCCGCTCTTATCGAGTTCCACGCCGTACGGAGAAAACACGTCCGGAAAATGAGAGAACTCATTGTTCCTGGGATCATACACGGTCAGGTTCGCGAATACCGCCGTGCCCCACACTCGCCCTTTCGAATCCACGCGCACGGTGTGTTTGGAACCGCCGTCTTCGTATCCTTCGAGACCCTTTGTGTAAGTATCCTGGTATTCCGTGATGAGTTTCGTCTTCGGATCCCACCGGCCCACCTTATTTGCGGCCTGTTCGGAGATCCACACCGAACCATCGGGCGCGGGAACCGCCGAATGAATCCCCGCCGCGAAAGAATTGGGAGCCGTAAACTCCTGCACCGCGCCGGTCTTCGGATCCAGCCATCCAAGCGTGTTTGCCGAGCCCATGTCCGGAATCCACAATTTGCCATCCTTGTCCGGGGCAGCGCTGAACGGCATGCGGTTGGGGCCGGGCATTTCGTATTCGGTATACGTGATTTTCAGCCCATCGTCGCTCACCGGGCGAGTCGTGGCCTTATATCCGGGCATGTCGACCGGCGATTTCGGCAGCTTCGCTTCCGCGCCAAAGGCGTCATCCAGATAATTTGCCAGCACCGCGGCATCCTGCTCGTTGATGTGATTTCCGAGGCGCGCGTGGCGCGTGGTGAGCATGTAGTTGACGGCCTGCGTCCAGCCGTCGTGGTCGCGTTTTACACCGGCCATGCGCGTCTGAAATCCGTGACACGCAAAACAATTGCCGGTCAGGATCTCTTTGCCTTTGCCCTCCGGCATCAGCGTCTTGCCCTGGTACAAAGAAAGATCGCTCCAGCGCACGGTCCCCGGCTGCAGCGCGAAATCGAAAGACGAAGAATTGCCCTCGGCTAGTTTCACCGCCGGGGGAGGATCAGCCTTGTATCCGATGGCCGTAACTCGAATCTGGTACTCGCCGGGCGCCAGATGTTGAATCCGGTAGCGGCCTTGACTGTCGGACAAAACATTTATGGAAATTTTGGATTGAACATTCTGAGCGCGGATAAACGCGCCGCGGAAAGGCGCGCCGGATGGATCTTTGACCGTGCCGGTAATTGTCGCGTCGGTGGCTCCATACGCCAGGGCGGCGCAAAAAATGAGGATTCCCAGCGCGTTCCAGAATCGATTCATGGATCGTCTCCCTGAAGCTTCGTGATTCGCGAATCCCTGAACGCCTGTTACCGCGAGGATTGAACTTCGATCATGGGACCCATAGGCAATTCAGGCCGAATTGAGGCGATTCTATCATGCAAGGATCAACGGCGGTGGGGCGGATTCTGGCGCCGGCCAGAAGCCTTCGGCGCGAATTCTGCTCGAGTTATGCGGGCCGCGTCACTAGTGAGCTTCCATGCCGCGAGCCTTGATCGGCGCCAGCGCATCCGGTCCGGCCAGAAATTTAATGAGCGCGGACGCCGCTTCGGGATTTTTGGAAGCGGAGCTGACAGCGGCGGAAAATCGCACGTAACCCTGGAACTCGGGAGGAAACGGTCCAAGAAGTTCAACACCCTTCGCCGGCAGGATCTCGCTGACAAGCGTCATGCCGAAATCAACCTTCCCCTCGGCCACGGCTTCGTTCGTGCCGTCGGAGGTATCGAAAAATTGCGTTTTGGCCTTCATCGCGTCGGCTATTCCAAGCGTCTCAAACATGTGCGTTATATAGGGAAAGCTCGCGCCCACCGGACCGTATGCCACCGCCTTCGAGGCGAGCATCGCGCGCTTCATCGCTTCAGGCGTGCTGATATCCGGACGCGGTGCGCCCTTGCGAATGCCAATGCCCACGCCCGCCCGGCTGATCGGCGTTCCGTCTCCGCCGGTGGTCTTGCCTTCCTTGCTGAGCTGCGAAATGCTTTCCACTGTGACGATCACCACATCGAATGGCTCGCCGCCGTCAATTTCCTTCTTCAAAGCGGCCGTCGGACGATACTCCACCGAGATCTTGTGGCCAATCGCATGCTCGCTCTGCGGAAGCAAGTCCTCCAGCACAGCCTTGATGCCGTTGGAAGCCAGCACATGAACTTCCGACGTCTGCGCCGCCACCCCCTGCGCAAGCAGAAATGCGCACGCCATCGTCATCGTCAAAATGGCCAGCTTTCTCATCGCAACACGTCCCTTCGCGCAGGCACGAAATTTTTTGGACCCTACTTTTAATTCGACGGAGACGAAAACAGGGCGGCCGCCCAAAACCGAGTCAGTATCGCAGCAAACAACAATCCGATGACGAACAGAATCCATCGCGCTCTTCGCTAGGTATCGCGGTATCCCGACGCCTGCACAAATATGTCCACCAGATAGACCGCGCAGTACGCCACATTGGCCAGAACCGCCAGCAGCACAACCAACAGCACCGCATCGAGCGAGAATTTTGTTCTGGAAGCCGGGTAATCCAACCAGAAATCAGCCAGTACGATGACTGCCAGCACGCCGTTATACGCCAGGCGTAAAGGTTCCCAGTAGCGGATCGCGTCCGTGAGTGACTCCCTCAGATTTGGCGACTCCATGGGCGTCCGCTATTCTAGCTCGATTTTCGGATCTTCGCGAGCGCCGCGCTCCCGATTCCGCCACCTGCAAGATACATAGGCGAGTAGCGGCACGACTCAGCGGATCGATCCTGATTCGGTTTCCACGAAAATTTCGTGCTCCAGCCCCAGATCGCGCGCGGAAGGGGTGAGGATAGTCTTGCGCCCGATGAAGATTTTTTCGCTGCGGGTCATCGCGCGGCGCACATCGTTTTCACTGACGAAGAATTGCACTTCGGTTGCCGCCTTCGGCGGAGCTTCAACCTTTTTTGCAAAGGCAGGAACGCTACCAGCGCCGCTTACCACTGGAGGCAACGATACAGTAGACGTTTCCCCGTGACTCGTTTTTGACTTTGCGGACGAACCAAAAAAGCGGTCCGCGATTTCGGCGGCGATGGACGACGGGCTCGTTGCTGCTTCCGGCTCCGCCGCCGGGAACGTCCCAGGCACGGATTCAGGCGCCAACACCCCTGCAGTTGGCGCAGATACGGGCTTCGGGAATCCGCTTCCGCGCGCGATTCCCTGCGCGGCTAGGACATTTTCAATGACCCGGGCAATTGCAGCCCGATCGACGGCGACGGTGGAATTCGCAGCAGCAGTCGCCACGGCCTCGTGTGTTTCTTCCTTCTGGCCTTTCGGTTTCGCGTCAGCCGAAGGTGGCTCGCTCAGCGTCGACACAGTCAACGGCGTCGACATAGTCACAGGCGCCAACACAGGCGCAGGCGCCGACACGCTCAGCTTTTCCTGGACAGCTATCGGCTCGCTTAAATAAGTAGACCCCGCCAGGCGCTGATCCGCAGGAACTGTCCGGTGCTCAACGCCACGCGCTTCCCAGGCGATTCGCTTCACATTCATCAAATGCTGCGGACCGATATTGTCCGAAGTGATATTTCCTCCGGGCGCGCCGCAGCCGAGCGTCATCGCCGGGAACAGGTTCGTCGAATAGCCGATCGAGCCATGAACCGATGCACTATTCACCACTACGCGAAATGCCGGCATGGCCGCGCCAAATTCCAGAATTGCGGCGCGATTCTGCGAGTGGATCGCGCAAGTGTGTCCCAGCCCGCCAAATTCCAGCAGCCGGCGGCACAGGGCGATTCCCGCCGCAAGGTTCGACACGGAATAAAATGCCAGAATCGGCGATAATTTTTCGGCGGAGAGTGGAAAGTCGCGCCCCACTTGTTCCGGCGCGAGACGCGCGATCAGAACCCGGGTCGCCGGCGGCACCTTGAGTCCAGCCATCCCCGCAATCACCGTCGCCGCACGGCCCACAATTCCAGTATTCGGCGTGTGCGATCCCGGTAAAAATACAAGTCGCGCAACTTTTTCCATTTCTTCCGGCGAAAGGAAGTACGCGCCCTGCCGGCGGCATTCCTCGAGCACGCGCTCGCGCACCGATTCTTCCGCGATGATGGCCTGCTCCGATGAGCAGATCGTTCCGTAATCAAAAGTTTTTCCAGCGATGATGTCCGCAACTGCCTTGCGTACATCCGCGGTGCGCTCGATGAATGCGGGGACATTGCCGGGACCAACGCCATACGCCGGTTTACCCGAACCATAAGCAGCACGCACCAGGCCGGTGCCGCCCGTGGCCAGAATTACGCCCACCTCGGACCGCCGCATTAATTCGCGCGTCCCTTCCAGAGTGGTGTGCTGCATGCACTGGATCAACCCTTCGGGCGCGCCCGCTGTAAGCGCGGCTCGATCCAGCAGCGTTGCCGCCTGGCAAATGCACTTGATGGCCGAGGGATGCGGGCTCAACACGATGGCGTTCTGAGCCTTGATGGAGATTAGCGTCTTGTAAATTGCCGTCGAGGTTGGATTGGTGGAGGGAATCACCGCCGCGACCACACCGATCGGCGAGGCCAATTCCACAATTCCCTTTTCACGATCTTCACGCAAAATACCAACGGTGCGCATGTCCCGAATCGCTCGCAGAACATGCACGGCGGCCAGCGTGTTCTTGACGATTTTATCGGGAACATTTCCGAAGCCGGTTTCTTCGACCGCCACGCGCGCCAGCGGTTCCACATTCTCCGCGGCCGCTTTCGCGCAGGCCTCCACAATGGCGTCAACTTGTTCCTGGGAAAATGCCGAGAATTTTTTCTGTGCGGCGGCGGCGCGGGCCGCCAGTTCGCGGGCTTCTTGGATGGAGATCAGGTCGCGATCGCGCAGGCTCAAAACGCTTTACCTTCTCCTACAAACATCATTGCCGGATCTAGACGACGTGCCCTGCGGTGATTCGGGCTACGGTAGCTCGCCACTTCAGCGGCGAGGGTTCCGACGATGGCGAGCTAAAAAAATCCCCGCGCCTGAAGACGCGGGCCACAGCAAAATCGCGGCCGAGCGGAACGCGGCTGGCGTCAAACCTCTACTTCTTCACCGCAGCCGCACCGCCACCGGGCAGGATCTTCTCCACATGCTCGTGCGGGCGCGGGATTACGTGCACGGAAACAAGTTCGCCGACGCGCCGCGCGGCAGCCGCTCCAGCATCGGTCGCGGCTTTCACCGCGCCCACATCTCCGCGCACCATCACCGTGACATATCCTGAGCCGATATATTCCTTACCGATGAGGATGACGTTGGCTGCCTTGACCATGGCGTCCGCGGCTTCGATCGAAGCGACCAATCCTTTGGTCTCAATCATCCCCAATGCTTCGTTGGACATGCGCTCCTCGTCTCGGCTCTCCGGGACCTCCACTCCATTCACACCACGGCGTGTCACCGGGAAGCGCTGAGACTAGCATGGCATACGGAGTGAATCAATGGTGAACAAGGAGTTACAGAAGGAAGGCACCGGAATTGCTGTGGAAATCGCGGCTCGGAGAGCGTCTCTTACGGCAACACGCCGACTTTGGCCGCAGCCACTCCGTTGCGCGTTGAGTTTTTGATGGCATACATGGCCTCGTCGGCCAAGTGCAACAGTTCCACCTTGGTTTTGGCATCGGACGGGTAGGAGGCCACGCCAATGCTGGCCGTGAAATGGACGTCCAGCCCTTCGTTGCTCAGCCAGTTGGTCTCGCCAATCAGCTTGTGCAGGCGGCGAGCAACGACAAACGCATTTTCTTTGGTGGCCTGCGGCAGCACGATCACGAATTCATCGCCACCGTAGCGGAAGGCGAAATCGATTCGGCGGCAGGCGCTCTTCACCACCTGCCCCACTTCGGCCAGAAGCTTCGATCCAACCAGGTGGCCATGGGTGTCATTAATACTCTTGAAATGATCGAGGTCGATAAACACCACGGAAAACTCGTAGCCATAACGCTGCGAGCGGTAAATTTCCGTTTCCAGAATGAAATCCATGTGCCGCGCGTTATACAGGCTGGTGCAATCGTCGGTGATGGTCAGTTCGTGAATGCGCTTCACGTGGCGCGCATTTTCCAGGGCAATTGCCGCGAAATCAGCAAGAGCCTCAAGCAACGCCAGGTCGCGCTCCATGAAGCCTTCGCGCTCCACGCAATTAATCAGTTCGATAACGCCCAGGCAGTGGTCGCGGTAGCGCACCGGGACCGCCACGATGGACCGCGTTTCCATCTTTGTTTTTTCGTCAATTTTGGAGAAAAAGCGCGTGTCCTTGCTGACGT
Source organism: uncultured Acidobacteriota bacterium (assembly GCA_963695945.1). Taxonomy (GTDB): domain Bacteria; phylum Acidobacteriota; class Terriglobia; order Acidiferrales; family UBA7541; genus Palsa-360. Next base: position 35,904 of record CAVOIX010000109.1, read on the forward strand.
CCGCCACCACCACGGCTTCGTCGTGCTGCGCCACCCAGCCGGCAATGCCCTGCCCCATTTTGATCCGAACATCCTTCAGCGCCTGCGCGCCCTTGCCTACCGCCAGTTCAAAATATAATTCCTGCTTGACATCGTCGACGAGCAGCAGCGACCACGTATCCGGGCGCAGAAATTCGTCGATTTTTTCCATGATGGTGCGCAGGACCTGGTCCAGCTGCAATGAGGAGGTAAGCGCCTTGCCCAATTCGTGGAAAACAGCGATTTCGCCGGCCTCGCGTTGTTCTCCTCGAACTGCGGTATTGCGGCGCCGTTCGATGCCCGAAAAATTCTCAGTCGTGGTCACTGAAAACCTTAGGTGCCAGAGTCGATCGCGGGCACCTTCCGTCCGTCGGAAGGTGTTGGGGCACAAGAAATTATAGGCACCTCCTGAACAATCCGTGCAACACGACTTCGTAGACTGTTGCTGGAAAGGAAATCGTCACGGAACATCGATTTCCGCGTGAAGGTTTTAAAAATTGGACAACTGCGAACTCGCCGTTCGATTGACACTCCCGCGCCGCCCGCCTATATTCGCTGAGACCACCGATTCGCTAAAGGAAAAATGACCAAAGGCACTTTCGGCGAAAGTCTGAAACGCGAACGGGAGATGCGCGGCGTCACTCTGGACGAAATTACCGTCGCGACCCGCATTGCCACACGCTTTCTCAGGCCATTGAAAACGAACAGTGGGACCAGCTCCCCGGCGGCGTCTTCAATCGGGTTTGTCCGCGCCGTTGCCCGGTATCTCGGTCTGGACGAGGAAAACATTGTCGCGGAATATATTTTGGCTGTCGGAGATCGCCCCAGCGTTCCGGTCTGGACCGGAAGCCCTCCCGGTGGTCACGCCGGAACAACCCTGGCTAGCATGGATCATCGGCGCCGTCAATCATCGTCGGCACTCCTGGCCGGAGGCTGGTTCGGGACGCGGCGATTTCTTGCCTGGCGCGCCGCAAAACGGGCGGCGCAGGCCGCTGAACTAAGCGCCGCTGCATCCCCCGAAACCGCATCGTCCGCCAGCTCCAACGTCGCGACTCCGCCCACCGCCGCTGATCCCGCTGCCCCCAATTCCAGCAGTGCCGCCGCGGCGCCGGTTCCTGCAGCTGCAACCGCAGCCACCACGCTCGCCACCGCAGCTGATCCCGCTTCGACTGCAGCTCCCGTTTCTACCGCGAACGATCCGATCAAGCTGAAGATCGAGACGGGCAAAAAGACCAAAGTCATCGTCGTGGCGGACAACGATGTCGTCTTCGACGGCACCATGAGAGCCGGCGAAAACGCATTTCTTCTCGGCCACCGACCATTTCGAATTTACCGCCAAGGATGCGGGCGCCGTGTATGTTGGATTTAAACGGAAAGGCGCTCGCCCCGATTGGTCCGCCGGGCCATGCCGGCAAGGTTACCCTCACGCGTGACGCTCTGAAGGGAGCGGCAGGAGGCGGAAATTAGCACCGCGCTGCGCGAAGAAATTCGCTCGGGCCACCCGGCCGTGGAGCGAAAGCTTTCCATTTGCGCCGAAGCGGCTTTGCTCGATCCCGAGGACCGCATTGAAACCCTATGCATCCTTGCCGCTGATCCGGATGCCGCCGTCCGCGAAAAAGCCGCCGCCGTTCTGCTCACCCAACCGCTGAAATATGTGCTTGCCGCACTCGCCAAGCCAGGCGCCGCTCCCGAGATGTTCGCCTACTGTGCCGCTGAATTTCCGCGCCGGCCGGGCGTGGCCGACGCGCTGGCCCATAATTTCACCTGCCCCATCGAGACCCTTCGGCCGGTCATCCGCTATCTCTCGGTCACCGCTCTTCAAGACCTGTTCGAGGACCTGGACCGCCTCAGTACTTCCCCGGCGCTGGTCGCTGAACTGATTGCATCGGCGGTCATCAACGGCGAGCAGCGTGGCCAATTGATTGAATTGCAGAAGGAGGAACTCGAACCTGTCGAGGCATTCGTCGAAGGCCTGGAGGAAGCCGAGCCGGACGCCGCCAAGCGCGAGACGTTGCTGCAAAAATTGTCCCGCCTGAAAGTGGTGGACCGCGTGCAACTGGCGCTCAAGGGCGGACGCGGCGAACGGCTCCTGCTGATTCGCGATCCCTGCAAGGTGGTGCAGCGCGCCGTGCTGCAATCTCCGCAGCTGTCCGAACAGGAAGTGGAATCCTTCGCCAACATGGCCAGCCTGACGGACGAAACCCTGCGTCTGATCGCCGGCAACCGCAAATTTCGAAGAACTACACCATCTTCCGCGCGCTGATGTTCAATCCCAAAACTCCGCTCGAAGTAACCCTGCACCTGCTGCCACACCTGAAGCCGCTGGATCTGAAATTCATGGCCGGCAATAAAAACGTGGCCGATACGCTGCGCATCGCCGCCATGCGATTGCAACGCCAGCGCTCCGTGCAACGGGATTCGTAAGTTGTGATCCGTAATTCGTGGCGCGTGATTCCCAGGCGGGCAGGCGTACCGGCAGTGGTGATTTCAAATTTGAGATTTCAAATGGAAAATCGCAACTCTCCGCAACGTATCCAAACTTCGAACAAAGCTTTCGCAGCGCCGGCGTCCCGCCGGCAGTTTTCTCCTGAAGCGATTCGATGAAAGCCATCCATATCGGAAAAATTAAATCGAGTCTCAGCACTGAGACCAATCAAAAACAAAACTGGCTCAAACCCCGATGCAATCCACGAATTACAAAACACAAATCACGCCTAAAGAAATGACGAATCAAACGGCTTCGGCAAAAGCGCCGACATGCGATAGCGTTCGATTTCCCCCCTCAGATTCGCCAGAACCACTTCCGCATCGCCGCAAAACTCCCACAGAATCTGCCTGCAGGACCCGCACGGAGGCGTAAGCGTTTCGGTATCGGCTACCACCGCGACGGCGTCGAAGCCGCGCTCGCCTTCGGAAATAGCCTTGAAGATCGCCACCCTTTCCGCGCACAAAGTCAGACCGAACGTGGCGTTTTCAACGTTGCAACCGGTAAAAATCCGGCCGGACTTCGCCCGAACTGCGGCGCCAACGCGAAAATTGGAAAACGGCGCGTGCGCAAGCTCGCGCGCGCTCCGCGCCGCGGCGATCAACACATCCTGTCCAGCATCGTTTTCACTCATGGCAAGTCCTTACTGATGCGTGGAATCACGGCGCGCAGAAGCGCCACGAAATCCGCCTTTACGCGTTCTCCCGTTTCCATCACTTCCTCGGTCGTAATCGGTTGATCGAGAATTCCCGCAGCCATGTTCGTGACGCACGAAATTCCCAGCACGCGAATTCCCAGATGCGCCGCAGCAATCACTTCCGGCACGGTGGACATGCCCACCACGTCCGCCCCAATGGTGCGCAGATAGCGGATTTCAGCCGGCGTTTCATAACTCGGGCCCGTCAGCCCGGCGTACACGCCTTCGGCGATTTCGATGCCCATGCGTTTTCCGTCCTGCAGGGCCGCAGCCTGGTACGGCTTCCAGTACACCCGCGTCATGTCCGGAAAGCGCACCCCGAAATTTTCGTCATTTGGCCCGATCAGCGGATTCGTTCCCTGCAGGTTCAAGTGATCGCGCAGAACGACCAGGCACCCCTGCTTGAAATTGCGATTAATGCCCCCAGCCGCATTGGTGAGGATCACGGCGCGAATTCCCATGCGCGCCACCACCCGCATCGGGAAAATCACTTCGCGTTGCGAGTAGCCTTCGTAGAGATGCACACGGCCCTGCATGATGGCCACCGGCACGTCCGCCACGTTGCCGATCACCATGCGCCCGGCGTGTCCGATCACGGTCGAGCGCGGAAAATGGGGAATATTTTTATACTCGATGCGCGCCGCACCCAGAATTTCGTTCGCGAAGGCACCCAGGCCGCTGCCCAGTACCAGGCCGACCTGCGGGCGCAGTTTCGTCTTCGCCAGAATGAATTTCGCCGCAGCCTCGGCGTGCGCAAAGTCCTGGCTCGGTTTTGGTTTTGCTGTTCGGGCCGCACTCATTTCAGGAACATCCCCACAATCGATGCGGACATCAGGTTGGCCATGGTCCCGGCCAGCATGGCGCGGATCCCGAGTTTCGCCAGTTGCGATTTCTGGTTCGGCGCCAGCGCCCCGATGCCGCCAATCTGCATTCCAATCGAACTGAAATTCGCGAACCCGCACAATGCGAATGTAGCGATCGTAAATGTGCGCGGATCGAGCGTGCCCTTCATCGGACCAAGCATGGAGAATGCGACAAGTTCGTTGACCACCATCCGCGTGCCCAGCAAATTTCCTATCTGCACGCAATCATGCCACGGCACGCCAATAACGAACGCCACGGGGGCAAACGCCCATCCAAAAATCTGTTGCAGGCTGGTCGGAAACCAGGCCAGCCAGCCGTGAATTTCCCCCATGATACCGTTGGTCAGCGCGATCAGCGCCAGGAATGCGATCAGCATGGCCCCCACGTTGATCGCCATCGCCAGGCCCTCGCCCGTCCCTCGCGCGATGGCCGCCAGAAAATTTGCGTCATGCTCCACGTGCTCCATGTGCACGACGCCCATCGTTTTCGGCTGCTCGGTTTCCGGCACCAGCATTTTGGAAATCAGTAGAGTACCGGGCGCGGTCATGATCACCGCCGTCAACAGGTGCCGCGCCTCCACGCCAAACGCGATGTACGCCGCCATGATTCCGCCCGAAACGTGCGCCATGCCGCTGGTCATGATGGTCATCAATTCGGATTGCGTCAGGTCCGGCAAAAACGGACGGATGGTCAGTGGCGCCTCGGTCTGCCCCATGAAGATGCTGGCGGCAACGTTCAGAGACTCCGCCCCGCTCGCGCCCATGACGCGTTGCATCAACCATGCCGCCCCGCGAATCACTACCTGCATCACACCGAGGTAGTAGAGCAGCGCAAACAGCGAAGCGATAAAAATAATCGTGGGCAAAACCTGAAACGCGAAAATGAATCCGATCGAGGAACGTTGCTTCCCGAGTTCACCAAATACGAATTCCGAGCCCACAAACGCATAAGCCAGCAGATGATTCACGGCATTTCCGGCGCGATAAAATAGCATCTGCCCGAATGTCCAATAAAAAACCAGAAAGGCGAAGGCGATCTGCAGTCCCAGTCCCCAAGCGACCAGTTTCAGCTTGATGGCGCGCCGGTTGTTGGAGAACAGATAAGCCAGTCCAAGCATCGTCAGCAACCCCAGCACGCCAGTAAATCGGCCCATTCGACGTCACCTCGCATCCCGACGGCACGCCCGGGAAATGCCCGTCACATTAGCACGCCGCGGAATGAGTTGGTGACGTGTAAATTCGGATGTGCAGGATTTGCAATCATCAAAGGACGCAATTCCCTACGCGCCGATGATTCGATAAACGAGCTGAGGAAGCGATCCCGGCTTTTTTGGCGTGATTCGGTAGGCAGTTTCCGCGAGGTGCAGCGCTTCGGCCAGGCGGGTGTCGGAATTGTAGTGCAGCGTGCACAGCGGCTCGCCGCGCTCAACCAAGTCGCCTATGCGCTTGTGAAATTCCAGGCCGACCGTGGGGTCGATCTGGTCTTCCTTCTTTTCCCGGCCACCACCCAGTACCACGCCGGCCATGCCGAGCTGTTCGCACTGGATCGAGGCTACAAAGCCGCGAGCGGTGCTGACCACCTCGCGAGTCTGCCGCGCGCGGGCCAGTCGCCGCGGATCGTCGATTACGCCTACGTCGCCGCCCTGCAGCCCGACGATTTCTCGAAATTTTTCACGCGCCTGTCCGGAGGCAATCATATCCGCGGACAGCTTCCTGCCTGCTTCCAAGGTTTTCACGCGCTCCCCAAGGAAAAACATCCACGCCGCAAGTTCCACGCACAGTTCGCGAAGATCCGCCGGGCCGGCGCCCGCCAGCACGTCGATTGATTCCTCAACCTCCATGGAATTACCGGCTTTGCGTCCCAGCGGCTGGTTCATGTCGGTCAGAAGCGCAACCACTTTCTTGCCCATGCGCTTTCCCGTTTCGACCAGCAATTCTGCCAGTTGAGCGGCGTCGTCCAGACTCTTCATGAACGCGCCCGAACCGGTCTTCACATCAAGCACCAGCGCGTCGATGCCCTCGGCCAGCTTCTTGCTCATGATGGAAGCACAGATGAGCGCGGAGCTTTCCACCGTTCCAGTGACGTCGCGCAGCGCGTAGATTTTCTTATCGGCGGGCGCGATTTCGGCCGTTTGCCCGATCAAGGCGCAGCCGCAGGTTGCCAAGACGCGCCGGAATTCCGTGAGCGTGAGGTTGACGTTGAATCCGGGAATGGATTCCAGTTTATCGAGCGTGCCACCGCTGTGGCCCAGGCCGCGGCCGCTGATCATGGGAACTTTCGGGCCACCGGCCGCCACGATCGGCGCAACGATCAGCGAAGTCTTATCCCCTACGCCGCCCGTGGAGTGTTTATCGACCTTGCACCCGCCCCAGGTCGGAGAAATCCAGGATCTGGCCTGAGTGGAGCATGGCCTCCGTGAGCGCCGCGGTTTCGGCTCTGCTCATACCGCGGACCACCACGGCCATCAGCCATGCGGACATCTGATAATCGGGAACGTCGCCCTTGGTGTACGCGGAAATGAACTGTTGGATTTCGGCGGGAGCAAGTTTCCCGAGTCCCGCTTGCGGCGGATCAGGTCAACGGCTCGCATGGTTTTGGAGAATCAATCCGCGGCTGCCGAGTGGGAAGCGCTGGAAGCGCCCTGTAGCAGTTCCAAATGCGTAATTTCCGCCGGGCAGCGTAGTCGCCACGGCAGAACGATCGTGCCAATTCCGCGGCTCACGTAAATTTGCGTGCCGCCCATGCGGTCCCAGCCGATTTTATAGCGCAACCGCTCCGGCGAGCGACCGTAGACCGTTCCAAGAAGAGGCAAGTTCGCTCGCCGCCGTGGGTGTGACCGGAGAGCACCAGGCTGACGTTATTACGGGAAGCCAGATGGATCACGCGTGGGTTATGCGCCAGGAGGACCGTGGCGACCCCGCCGGGAACTCCGCAGATCGCCCGCCGCAGGTCAGCTCCGTAGCCGTAATCGTCAACGCCAACCAGATAGACCGACTCACCGCCAAAACGCAACGGGACGTGCCGGTTGCGCAATACATCGATGTGCTGGCGGCTCAATGCCTGAGTGATCGGCGCCCGCATCGACGCGGAAATCATGGTTGCCAAGTACCGCGTAGACTCCGTATTTCGCCCGCAAACGCCCCAGTAGCTCCGCCGCCGGCCCGATATTGCGCCGCGAGTACGTGACGAAGTCCCCGGTGAGCGCGATGATATCCGGATTCAGACGATTGGCCTGGCGGACTGCCGCGGAGAGCCATTCCTTGGGGAGAAAAAGACCGTGGTGAATGTCTGAAATTTGTACGATGCGCAGGCCGTGAAAGGCGCTCGGAAGAGCGTCCAGCCAGATCGTTCGTCGTTTACGGAGAAGCGATCACCCGAACGCCAAGCCGAGCGTGGTTCCAGCCTGGCACTCCGTGGAGTACTGCTCAATCCCACCTCGACGCCATCGGCCGAGCCATCGAGATAGAGCTTATCGCCATCTCCCGAGTTCCCCGGTACGGGAAAAGTAAGCTTGTTTCCCATCATCCCTCAGTTAATACAAGCTACTCTATCGAGGTTAGCATCGGCTGGAAGCTGCGTCAATGCAGGGTTTTAGAGGGTAGTGCACAAAACCGGAATAAGCAGATTCGTAAGAGACCAACCCGCCGCGCTGGGCCGAACCGCTACGTCAGCGGCTCGCGAGTCGCCGCGCGTTCGGCGACACTGGCCGCCACCGCTTTCATTTCTTCGTGCACTCGGCCGTTGGACGCCATCATTCCCTGTCGCCGAGGCCGTACGGACGGCCGTCGAACTGAGTCACCATGCCTCCCGCCTCGCGCGCCAGCAAGATACCCGCGGCCGCGTCCCACGTATGCAGCCCGAATTCCCAGAAGCCCTCAAATCGGCCACAAGCCACGGCGGCAAGATCCATAGCAGCCGAACCATCGCGGCGCACCCCGTGAGAATGCAAAGTGAAATCCCAATAGTAATGAATATTCGGATTCTGGGCCCGCTTCACGCTCGGGAATCCGTGGCGAGTAAGCTGGTGGCCAGCTTTCAATTCGGGAAACCTCGATTCTCTTCTGGTTGAGGTAGGCGCCCTCGCCTTTGACCGCTGTGAACAATTCTCCGCTCACCGGCTGGAAAATGACGCCCACAATAGGCTCGCCCGCCTCCTCCAGCCCGAGGGAAACTGCGAAGCAGGGGTGGCCATGGGCAAAATTGGTGGTACCGTCGAGCGGGTCCACGTGCCAGCGGAAGGGCGAATCGCTTTCATTTCCACCTCCCTCCTCGGCCACAATCCCGTGTTTCGGGAAATGGCTCCGCAGGCGGGAAACGATCGCCTGCTCGGAGCGCTTATCGGCTTGCGTCACGCAGTTCCGCGATGCTTACGCGGGGCAAGTTGATCGCTGTCTGCGGGTTCGGTGAGAACAACCCAAACAGGACTCGCAGCAAGAACACGCCGACCGAATCAGCACGGCCCGGCAAGAGCAGCCGGGGATCGTCCGTCAACCGGGTGCTCCTCGTCGGGAAGCTCATCGCTACCTACGAGCCTCGAGAGACCGGCAACGGCATCCCAGTTGTACCTGAAACAGCTGGATGAACATCTTCATCCCTCGCAGCTGCCCTCGTCGTACCCACCCAAAGGAGCCGGTATCCTGGTTACGTCCATCTCCAGTACCAGGATCGGCTCGCGGAATACAACGAAAGAAGTTGTTTCCTGATGTCTGATCAAGAGCCTTCGGATTGGAAAGGCGATCAATGCCTGCTCTTAAAACGGGGACTCCCCACGGCGCTTCTATGGGGTGATTCCTTCGCAGCGCATCTTGCACCGGGAATCAAAGCGAGCGCATCCCTGATGGATTACGATGT